>CAYODQ010000025.1:30021-31774 GCA_964402785.1 uncultured Planctomycetia bacterium | reverse complement strand
TGGCCATCTCTCGACCAGGATTTGCTTGTATAAATGACTCCTGAGCAATCGCAGTGCCCACCGCAAACGACCCGGCTCTTCGAATAAGCCCACGAAGAGATTCCGGAATATAAGGTGTTTGACCCACGCTGCGCCCAAAAAGCGAGGCCGCCGACAACCGCGAGCCGCGTGGAATACGTTCTTCCTCAATTGCTTGAACAATTTCGCGCCGTCTTTCCTTAAGAATTACAGACAACTCATGATGACGGTAGTAACGATTGAAACGCTGCTGGATATTTTGTTTCAACTGAGCAATTGTTGAATGTTCGCCACTTTCTATAAATGCCTCCAGAGCTTGAATTAATTGATCGGCTTCAGCAGGCAACCCTGAGTCAAGTGCAATACTTAAAACTTCGGTTTGACCATTTGGCCCGGGCTCCGTCACATGCACTCTCACGACAGCTGAGTCACTCTTTCGTTCTACAGAAACCGACTTGACCATCACCAGATTGGCAGCGGTAATCGCTAACCGCGCACCAGGCATCGCAAACCGATTGCTACTGGCCAATACTCTCACAATTTCCCTAACAGTGCTGTCGCCACGCTTCGTAACAACCAACGCGCGATCTACTGTATCCAATAAATCGGCTTCATCATTCGGTTCGACATTTCTGACAACATTCAACGCCCAAATTAGCGTACTTTTTCCATCGGCGCGATTCTTTTGAATATCATCTTGTATTTCTTCTAACTTATCCAAGTACCCCTCAGCATTAACCGGCCCGCCCGCTAATGTTGCAGAACCTGATCTGCCCAACAACACATCTCTTGCAATACTGATGAGATATCCATCGCTTTCTGATGCTATAACATACAATCGAAGCAAGGCTAATGCGGCTTCGTATTCTTTGTCTTGAGATTCATTCATCAATAGATCAAGTAGCCCAAGTATTTCAGTTAGGCGATTATCCCTAGCAGCAGTATCCGCCTCACCCGCCAAACGAGAGCCCGCAACCCCGAACGCATGCTTGACTTTTTCGGGAAGCACTTCAAACTTCCTATCAAACTGCCCCCAGCGAGTGATTTCTGTGTATACGACCGAGCCATCGCCAATTTGTCGCATTACATATATTGAATCATTTTCCACTTGAACCATGCCTACAACGCCTGTGATGACTTTGTCAGATTGCTCATCATCCTTTTTATATGGATCCATAGGATAAAGTCTATTTGCCCATGAGAATTTGCCATCCTCGATGTCCTTAAATGTCCACACACTTCCGCCAATAAACTCCACTTTGGTACGAATAGCCTCTGCGCTCATCATCGGCCGCACCGCCGCAAGGCGAGAGCCGCTCCAGGGAAGTTTAAAAATACCCTCTAACCCATTTTTGGCGTTGGTAATAGCTAGCCGTCGTCGATTGTCTGCTTCTGATGACGGATCCTCATCTTCCAATTCTGATAAAACTCCACTGAGTATCGCAATCGCTTTATACACCCCATTTAGAGTTCGCTCTTGGCCATTGGTTAGAGCTTCATTGACCGCCCGCTTTATATCCGAATCACCACGGACATCTATCAAACCACTGGCAACCACCAATGGTTGATAAAATGCATCCGTTTGCAACCGTATAGAAATCAATTCTGAGCCTATCACCTGCAATAAATTTTCCAGAGCGGGGACCAATTCTTTGTTTAACATCGATTTATCTTGAGTCCTGACATCCTGCAATACTCCATTTATCCGATGACCAGCCGAAGAAAACCCTTCTTC
>CAYODQ010000025.1:0-29921 GCA_964402785.1 uncultured Planctomycetia bacterium | reverse complement strand
CACCGCCGCGAGACGAGAGCCGGATATCACCTGTCCAAAAAAATTCTGCAAATCTCGGAGGCCCCTCTCGCCAAATGAAATAGGCTCATCGACAATAATCGCAATCGATGCTCGGGGAGATACGCTATTGACTAGCGAGCGATGAGCGGCCACATTTGTCGCCATCAAGGTTTGAGCCCCTCTTATAAAAGGTACTTTTAAGCCAACATGCTTTTTGGAAACAATTTGAACAGGAAATTGATGGACTGGACCGGCCGCATGATTCACATGGAGACCATGCATGGTTCCTGACCCTTCACCAAATTTGGAAGTATGTCCAAATGTATTACCCAGGTCGACCGCAAACTTATCTAAAATTGTCTCAACTCCCGGACTCACATCGTCAAAAAAAGCCAATGTCTGCGCATCAAAACGATCCTTAGTCCAATCCAAAACCTTTCTATAAATTTGCGCAGGCGAAAGCCCATTCTGAATAGATCGACTGAGGTCTTTCTTCTGATCATCCGATAAAAACGTGACAACCCCATCAAGCAAAAGAGTGACTCCACCCCCACTGACTTTGTACTCACCTGCCGGTTTAACCGCATCCGTGGTCAGGTCAAGTTGCCCAGAATTCATGAGCCTTTTATACGCTTGCACCTCCGGTTGATCGGAGAAATTGATATCATTAATTGCGCCGTAACTTGCTACAAATTCCATCAATCCATAAGCTGTCGTTGGTCCTTGTGTAAGCGGGTTTTGATCTTTAACAGGAATAAAGATAATAGGAATTTGTTTGGCTTTTGCGCCATTAATGTACGCTTCTTGTCTAGATGTACGTGTCTTGCCATCATCAAATACGACCAAAATCGTATGATCATCCAGACTCTTCATGGGCGGATAATTGGTATAAACCGTAAAACCCTTATTATTTTTACCGACCGATTCTTCGAGATTCTGTTGTTGCCAAACTGATTGTTGGGCAGCCACCCCATCCGGTTGAACAATCACAAGCTTATAGCGATTTTGATCCGAATACTGAGCTGCGTGCACAGCTGCCAATATCCATGGATCCACACTGTCAGCAGGTCGCGTAAAATGCTCTTCCACAACAGCACGCACCATACGACGAACAATCCCGTGGTTTGCGTATGATTGATGCCTCCATGCATAAGCCAGCAAAGTAGGCCAATTCATGAGGGTATTACGCCCACCGGTATTGATGGCGCCATTTAGCTCTCGCGGAACTACACGATACCCTTGCTCCTTCATCTTATTTCCAAAAGTATTCTTGGGATCATTAACATCCGTTACGATAATAATATGATCTTTCGCTTTATCTCCGTACAACTGCTGCAAATATTCGAGATTATCCAACATCTCCCGTGTAGAGCCGGACTTGGATATAACAAGCCATTTGATTTTGAAGAGATCTTCGCCTTCAACCAATCGTCTAAATTTTGCAGGAGCCGTATTGCTGATATTGATAATATTGTCCCCTGTGGGGCCAATAATGGTGTTTTCGCCACCCATAGCCACCACACCGAGCTTTTCGATTCCGGCCTTTCGGAGCTCAAGCACTTCTGCTTCAATATCTTCAGGCATGGTCGATTGTAGGACTTCCAGAGGGCGCTGCGTCCATCCACCCCTCTCAGCATTGCCTGCCTCAGGATCTTTGAATAACTTCTCATACCGCCCTCTTTTACCTACAGGCGCCATGAATTCTTTGCGGAGTTCAACAGCGGTACGCTCCTCAGCCGTCATTGCGAGGCGGGAGCCATACTTTGCTTGAATCTTTTGACTTTCTTTACCAAATGCTTCTAGCTTTAAACCGGAAAAAGCGGGGTCAGATCCTTTAACCTCTTCCAATACTTGTTTTAACTGTGTCATCGTATCAATAAGCACATCTCCCCGCTCTTGAGAGTTTACTTCTGACTTAAACACAATCACCGCTGATGTATTTGATTTTCTGAAAAGAATCCACGCTCCGTTTGTTAGGTTCAGGCGTATACCGTCCACAAGGAGAAGATTTTCATTTGCGCTCTGTCTTTCGGGAGGATTATTTCGAGCTTTTGCAACTTTAGCTTTTAATTCAGATACCGTCATTGGTATGAGCTCTGGGTGAAGCTCGGCAAAACGAAATATCAAACGTTCGGCCAACTCCTGTTTTTTAGATACATCTTTAGGGGCATCATCCAGGCGCACCTCATTTGTAACCGGCAAAGAAGGGATAGACTGATCGACCTGACTAACCGTAAACGACTTTTTTCCCATGAGAGCCTGGAAAACGTAAAAACTTGCGATGCCGTCATCAACCACAATTTTTTTCTCAAGAAATTTCTCAGGGTCAATAACATTGAAAAAGAAATGCCCGGACGCCTCAGCGGATGTATAAGACAACATCAATTGACGCACGGCCTTGCGCTCTGCATCATTCAATTGATTTCCACGCTCACTTAATATCGTTTGGATAGTTGTGAGTTCTTTGAAAACATAAGAGCGATGGTTTGGGTAACCCGCGGCTATAAAATCCCCTTCAACCTGTACGCCAAATTGGGCTGAAATTTCTTGAAGCACGCCAATGATAATAGATGATGCACGTACATCAAGCGCCAACCGGACAACATGGCCTAACTTATTCAATGCGCGAATACCATCAAGATTCGATTCTATAAAATCACGATAATAAGCAATCAACATGCGCTCAGGCATGACAAGATCACCATCTTTGTCTAAAATATGTTCTGTCTTTAAACCACCCCTATCTCCATCCCCATCAAATACGGCTGCCGCATATTTCAAGTTATTTATATTTCGAGGATCCGCTTCAATCCTGCGTTGTAAAGCGCGAACCTGATTAAAAGCTTCGGGTTTAGATGGGTCCCAAATACCAGCTGGCATAGATCCATCAGGTATCGTATGTATAGCAATCATGGTAGAGTGTTCGGTAGAAAAAATTTCATCCGGAAGTGGGGACTCCGGTGAATCAAGGACAACTACGTGATACCCTCTTTTTTTAGCCACGCCCAGAGTTACATCGGCAGCGGCGCCATTCCTGTAATCTGTGATCCAAAATTGACGAGTGCCAATCGCAGGAAGAACCGCATCTAACGCTTCGACATGTTCTGTGATAATATTTCCATCTTTGATTAGATTCCCCTCTTGAACCACCTCAACCCTGTTCTCCATCGCACGAGAAAGTTCAAGTAAGTCATTGCCATAGAACGGCTTGCCTTTTACCGTGATTTTAAAACCATTGTCTTCTGGAACATTGTGACTGCCCGAAACCTGGATAACTACATCGTAATCCTCCGCCAAACCCTTACGCGTCGTAAGTCCGGTCGTAATAAAAGTCTCATCCTCTTGAGTATCGACATTGATACCGGAGTCAATAAGTCCCTGAATTAAATAACGTCGTAACGGGTCAGAAGTGTCACGCTGATCATTTGTAATTAAAGCCCGTCCTTGACCACTCAGTTGAACCGCCCCTAAAGTTCGTCCTAAATTGTAAGCCAAAGCTTGAACCTGAGTTAGATTCTTGCGTACATTTTTGATGCGAATGTCATACCCAAAGCCGCCACCAAAAACATATTCATTTTCACGCTTCCATTCATTGCCAATACGAAAACTTTCTTCAGATCGTACAGCTGCACGTTCAGCTGCATCAAGCACTTCCGCCAGCCTCGCCCCATCTTTTGCTGCAAGCTGCAAGCTGCCAGCTGTACGCTCCCTGACTCCTGAATTCTGACTCCTGTCCGCTGACTCCTCTACGCTGGCTTCTGATCTTTCCGCCAACCGAGAACCCTGCCATGGAGTTAACTGAACATCCTGGCTAAATTCAACCTCGCCTACAGTCGCAAACACATTTAGCACCCGCGATACCACGCGATCGTGATATTGGGGCTTGATAAAATTTGTATCGCTATCCTCATCCAGATCTTGGCGCAGTGACTGATCAAGGCCTCTTATTAAGTCAAGGCCTCTTATTAAGTCATCGAATGAAACAAAATCCGATGGAAGTTCTTGTATTTGATAAAGAACATCGATTGAGGCAAACAATATATATTTTTGTTCCTCATTTAATGACGCAAAAGACGAGTCAAATTCTCGGTCAGACAGATTTCTGCCGAATACAAAATATGAGAGAAGACGTTTAGCATCTTCAAATTTAAAATCTGAAACTAAATCCTGCTCATCTGCTGTCAATCCTTGTTCATCGTAAAGATCTCTAAGCTGTGACAGAGTTAATGGACTACGCTGGGTTCTGGGATGGTGCGCAATCAGCCCATACAAAGCTTTTGCAACAGGCCGAAAGGCTCCATGAAACTGAATCTCACTTTGAGGGGTAAACAAATATTCTTTATATTCCCTCAAGGCAAGACGAGCGCCGGCCTGCTGGTTTTCGGCCACAAAATTCACAATATCGGCAACCGTATTCCATTTTTCCATATCTGAATCAAGAACCTCGATGCCAGTCCTCTTTTCTAATCTTTCCACAAGATCCATAAAGTCCCGCTCGTCGAACAGTAGATCCCCTTCGACGGTCGCTTTCGAAGTGACGTCTTTAATATGAACTCCCGCAATATCGGCAATCATTTCAAAAAGCTCCTCATCACGCAGCTGGCTCTTGGCCGCCAACCGGGAGCCTTCATTGCCAGTCAAAAAGCCAGCAATACGCCTTTCGGCTTCACGTGCATCCAAATCGTTTTGGACTTGCTGCGTTTCTGCCTGCCATGCCAAACTACCCAATACTGCTTTTAGGTTATTTGAATCAATAACGTTTCTTTGTCCATCTTTTTGTAAGAAAGCTTTCAACGCGGTCGCAATCTGTTCGGCAGCCTGTTGCTCTGTCGTGTCTGCTGGAAGACTTATCGTAGCTATCGCACCGGAGGGTTGAACCGAAACATCATAATCCCCTTCCGCGTCATTTAAGTTCACTTCAACTGTATATTTTACTGATCCACTCTGAAAATGAGCCGTGCCACCAAGCCGCTCTGGAATAGAACTAAGCCGCGCGCCAGTCGGCCGGTCCGTTTCATCACGTGCAACCATGGCTGCGAGGGCGCGCTTTACACGAGGGGAGAGTTTCCGAAATTCATCATCAGAAAGAGGTTTAAGATTAAGATTGTATGCTTTTAAGACCTTTATGATATGTACCACTGTACCAACATTGATACCCTTTAACTTCAACAAATCTTTTATGGTCATTTGGGTTAATTGTCGAATGGTGTTTACTTGCCTACCCGTTAGGACGTAAAAAATGCGAGTATTCAAACCGTTCAAAAGTGAGAGGCTGCCATCAAGATTAATCTGCTTTGAGATACTTGCTACTGATGCGTCAGTCCCGATCAGGCGCTCTCGCTCAGCCGCGATATCCTGCTGAACCTTAGCATTATGCGCAAACGCTGCTTCGAGAATATGCCAAGCCTCCTTCTCTTGCGTAGTCCAAGTACCTAAAGTTCTCATCTTCGAGACTTTTCCGTTGGTTGAGTCTAAATCCATTGGGTCCTGTAGTCTGAACTGAACCTCTAATAGACCATCGGATGTCTGAAATTTTTCTTCCACATCTCTCCGATCAACTCCACGAAACATGCGCCAAACCTCTTCCCCGACCGCCTCCAACGATCCTGCCTTAAATTGATCGATAGCAGCCTGCTGTTCGGCTATACTTTTTTTCTCAGATTCCTTAAGCTTATCCATCAGTGCAGATAAAGCTGCTTTAAATGTTTCACTCAATCGTCCGTCAGAAAGATATTTTTGATAGATGCCTGCCAGTCGCGCGCCGGAGTCGGCTTTGCCGACGGATGGTGGATAGTGGTTGGTGGATAGTGGACTTATCCGCGATCCGCGATCCGGCAATCCAAGATCCCCTTTCCCCGCCATCCGCGCGCCGGAGGAAGTGGCTTCGCCACTTAGTTCGGAGTCCTGAGTTCGGAGTTCGGAGAGTGCGGGATTCGTCTGCGTTGCTCCGAACTCCGAACTCCCGACTCCGAACTTCTCTTCCCCTGCCAACCGCGCGCCGCGCGCATATGACAATACTTCATCGATGATGCTGATCACTCCGGATGCCCGGTCAAAACCCATCATATCCATTTCACCTGTCTGATATAACTTCCTAATTCCAATAAGGACATCGGGCTTATTTTCAGCAATTTCCAAAAGACGGCCATATGCTTCACCCGCCTGAGATGTTTGATTCAGGACAGCTAAAATATCCTCTTCAGCTGCCATCCGCGCGTCGATGGAGGACAAATACTGGACCTGTTCTTGAGTCCAAAATCCGGTGCCCTGCCATCTTTCCAGTCCCTTTTCACCCTGAGCTTTAAAAACTATGAGAGCTAACTTGTCGCTGGGCTGATCTTTTAAATTTCCTGACAAACCTAATATCGCTGCTTCTGTTAGCAATCTTGATCGCATATTGCCTTCATCAAAAAGAGATTTTGGATCCAACTCAGTTGATGCTGCCGAAAGCCGGGAGCCTTGGCCAGTGCGTAGGTAGTTAGTAACCAACACCTCTGCTGGATCCCTAGGTACGCGGCTATTTTTATATTCATCACCATCCACACTTCGCTTCACTATCTCTAGAAGTGCGGCTGAGCTTTCAGTAGCCGCTAAAACCACCAATAAAGACCCGCCGTCCTGCTTATTAAATTCCTCGACATGTACACGCTCTGTGTCCCGAGGTAAGGAATCGATTAAAAGCTGCTTTACAACACCACGATTCGTCTCGCTGAAATTACGAACCCCCTGAGGCTCAGATGTACCAATTAGAATTTTCGCGTTGTAGGAATATTGCCGATGGGCGTTAGCGAAAGTTGATACCTTTTCAGCAGCTACATCCAATGAAAGAGCAAGCCGCGCGCCGGAAACAAGCTTGGGCGTCACATCATAACTCCTGAGAATAGAGACGGCATCGCGCAGCAATACCAGTGCAGGTTCCGCTTCTTTCGCCTGAAAGCGGGTATCGTCTGTAAATTTCCGAACTTGTGCTTCCAGTTCAGCAACGATTCGGCCAAAGCCATCGAATGAAATTGGGGCATCATCGACCTTATCGATTTGATAAATGATTTGTTCTAAGGAGGTAGTTATTGGTCTAAATGCACCATTTATGAAAATCTCACTCTCCATAATCTTCACCGCCTGACTAATTTTCTCAGAAGCTTCGGCCAACCGCGTGCCGGAGGAAGTGGCTTCGCCACTTAGTTCGGAGTCCTGAGTTCGGAGTTCGGAGAGTGCGGGATTCGTCTGCGTTGCTCCGAACTCCGAACTCCCGACTCCGAACTTCTCTTCCCCTGCCAACCGCGCACCGAAGTTTACACGTGCAATGTTTGCTTGGCGGGCAGCTACTAAACTTTGAATTTCACGAAACGTGATGATGTTGGAATCGACCCCATTAAACCGTAGTTTAAATCCTTGATTGGTTAAATCTGTGACCTTGCCAAAGTACGTTGTGAAACCTCTGACCGTATATCGAACACGGTCTCCTTCCTGTAAAGTTGAGCCTAAGCTATATGGATCAAGAGACTCGCCCTCTGCCGACAGATATTCAACTAGATCAATGATATTGCCGATGGTCATTGAACTAAGATTAATCTCATCTGGGATAGAGATCCCGAATGATTCTTCTAAAGACAATTTGAGTCTTTGGACTCGTAATGCATTATTTCCTAAACCATTTATATGGGTCAAAGGGTCATCATAAAGAAGATCATCAGCATCGCTCATACCCGCTTCTGTGGCAACTATACTGAAAACGGCATTAACTGTCTCCATACCCGCCAACCGCGCGCCGGATTTGATAATTCTTAGCCGATCACCTTTATCAACAATAGCTTCGAAGGGCAGCTCGTCTTCTTTGAATATACGATTTATAGCATCAGCTCTACTTTCATTCTCTGTATTTCCTACAAATGCCTCACCAAGAATACGAGCATCGGTCAAATATCGGCCCATACGCCTATCATCCATCAATTCGGAAACCTTAGGAATCTTAGTGAATTTAGGCTCTTTGGTATTATGTTGTCTCTGTTGCGACAAACGAGCTCCAACAACTTGCTCGATTGCAGGATTTTTGGCGCCGAAGTCCTTAATAGCGCCTGTATTGACTTCAGCTCCACCTAGAACAAACGTTGAGACAAGGGCTGTCATAGCTGTGGAAGCGGTGGGCTTTAGAGTCATCGGTTGGTTCTTAAGAGTTTGTACCTGATTTAAAAGGATGGATTCGTATTTCTTGATATTAGTCTCTTGAAGCACTTGGGGTGTTATAGAGACAAAAGAGATGTTTTGTTTTTTGAGGATTTCTTTGAGGTTTGTGGTGTGGAATCCGCCGGTGATGAGGACGGCTTTGGTTTGGCCTTCTTTGTCCATCTTCTCAAGCGCTGTGGTCAGGAAGTAGGCGTCTCTTTGATAGGTTAACTCGTAGAACTCTTCGGCATGCTTAACCATATCCTCGTAGCCCTTTTCAAGGAAGAGTGATCTTTCATAGTAGGTTTCAAGATCCATGATTTTCTTATTAAGAAAACCGGTGAGATGCTCTATGCCAAAATGAGCGACGGGTCCCTGCCTGCCGGCAGGCAGGCTGTCAACCTGCGGTACTCCGCCGTGCTCGTGTCCAATGGCACTCCGCGCGGCAGAGGCCTCCCCTCCGGCGCCACCCGTCGCAGATGTTGGCATGGAGCTGCCTACAAGGTTTTTATAATCGCGGTATTCCTCTGGTGTTAAGGTGAAGTGAAAGAGTTTATTCAGATATCGGAGTACTTGTTCGGATTTGAGGAGAGTTTTCTCGTCTTCTGATTTGGCAAGAAGAGCGAATATGTCTTGTTCAAAGGCTTTGAGCTCAGTCAGGATCTCTTTAGCTTGGATGTCTTTGGCCATCTTTAGATATTGGAAGTATTTGGTAAGCTCAGGATAGTCATTGCGAGGGGATGGAGTCCCCGAAGCAATCTGACCGGTTTCACGAGATTGCTTCGCTTCGCTCGCAATGACGGATTCTAGGTATTGAAAATAAGCACGTTCTTCCTTTTTGTTTTGCAAAACCTTCCCTGCTTTGACCTGCGATATTTCTTTCAACTCTTGCTGAACATCAGCCGGAAGTGATTGAACAGCTTTAATGTGCTCTTGATTGGCTTTTTGGAAATCCAGCTTCTCTTCTTTATCCTTTAAGTCTTTGAGCTTGTTGAGATGTGGGTATTTCTTGATGTCGAGGTTGTGGATCTGGGACTCTCTGAGTAAGGCTTGGAAGTATTCGGTGAGAGCCAATTTGTCCTGATGGTAAAGCTTGGATTCCTGGGAGAAAGTTTGAAGGGCCGGGTTCATGAGACGGTTCTTTAAGATTTCGAGAGTAGAATCTATCTTCTTAAGGTAAAGGTCAAATCGGTCACGTTCCTTTGCGACAGCTTTGTAGCTTTGGATGGATTGGATGTAAAGATCGGGATTTTCCACACCCCAAAGAGTGAAGTTGTGCTCGGATGTCAGGTCTAAATATTCAGCTCCGTGGAGAATACCTTTCTTTACGTAGGACTTGGCTAGCTTTGTTCTTTCGGTGAGAGACCTAAAGGGACGAAGAAAAGCGAGCGAGTTGTCGCCAATACCGGCTTCGGTGAAGACATACTTTAGTTCGGAGCTGGGAGTTCGGAGTTCGGAGTGAGTGGCTAAGGGTTTTTCCGAACTCCGAACTCCTGACTCCGAACCAGAATTCTCTTTTTTAAGAATAATATCCAACGTTTTGGCTAGATTGTATTGAGCAGATTCGTTGGTGTGAGCGTCTTGGATTAAATATAGAGTTTTTTCTCCGCTGGTCTTTGCGAGGAGCCCATCGGGCGACGAAGCAATCTGACGAGACCCAAGGAAAACGTCCTCTATCGTCGCAACTGTTTCAGGCAGTCCCAAAGACACCATGGGCTTTGAGAAGAGATCTTGTTTAGAGGGTTTTATGACATCAGCAAAGGCGAATTGTTCGAGAATGAAGCTTTGTAAAAGGACTATGGAAATGAAGCGCAAAACAAGATGCGTTTTTTTCATGTGACCCTCATTTTATTGGGTAATTGTTTTTAAAAAACTTCTGAAACAACCTACTACAAGAATTCAAAAAAATTACAAAAAATGGGTGCGAATTTTATGTGTATTAATGTACGAAATGAATGCGAAAAAATATACATAGATAATACCTGAGGGGAAACGAACTGACAAGTTTCAAAATCAAAAAATTTCAATTATTTTTCGGGTAGACTCGAGACCAATATAACTATTTCTTAAATAACTTTATTAATTTTAAGCGTACTTAAGCAGCCTCTTCTCGAACTTTCTCAGCCAGAAAAACCTTCATCAGAGACTGGTATGGAACATCTTTTTTATGGGCCAAACGCTTGAGGTCGTTTAAAAGCGAATCCGACAAACGCTAAGACACGGTGTGAACAGAGGGTCCAAGGTTAGGAAAAGCGACATTGCGAGCGGCTTTATCCCAGGCTACATACTCGGAGGAGTCGTGTTTGGCCCAAAAACGCCTTTCTTCTGCCTCACTTTTAAAACGCGGTATGGGTTTAAGATGCTTTGGACGATTCTTTTTCATAAATATCTCTCTCCTTACGATTTTGATCTCTAGCCGATACAACTCTCAGCTTTTTCTCTCTTATGGTAAAAACTAAAAAAATCATCCGTTCACGGTTTGTTTTGCCCAGTAAAGGTACCGGGTTCGAACCCGGTACCTTTTTAGTTTTTTTAAGCAATATTGGATTGACGTAAATGCTGAGATAACTCGGACTCCATATCGGTAAATATTTCCAAATCATCCCCCACAAATAACGCCTCTTCTTCTTCCGTCAATTCCCCCAATTCTTTTAGAATCGCCACGTCGTTTTGAATATCATCGCTACTCACAAGCTGCGCTAATTCAATCGACGATGAGAGTCCAGATAAAGGCGACTGACTCGTCATAGGCGACTTCAAAACAACCACAGATGCCAAAATCATCACCGCCAATGTCGGCGCCCACACTGGGGCCCAGCGGCGTACCGGCTGCAGCACAGGTGTATTTTGAGACTGAATTTTACGCTCAACCGATGCTGAGAAGCCCTTGAGCATGCCTTCGTTTACCTTTTGCTCACGAAGCGAAGACATCTGCTTCATCATGGCATCATCGAGTTGTTTAAAGTCTTTATCGTTCATATGAGTATCTCCTCTTAACTGTCATTCCCGCGAAAGCGGGAATCCACCCTGATCCCCACTTTCGTGGGGATGACATTCTCTTAATAACATCTTCATCTTTTGTAGCGCTTGCCACAGATTGGCTTTCACCGCGCCTACAGTGATTTGCATACTCTCCGCAATTTCATCCAACGGCATGCCTTCCATATACCTTAAAACAAAGACGCTTCTTTGCCGAAACGGCAGATGGTTAAGAGCCTCTTGAACCATCGTCCCAAAATGTTCACGATCCATGCCTTCACGCACGCTTTCCGGCTTGTCTTCAATATCGGCAACGGGATCCGCTTCGTTACCCTCTTCATCCTTGCCAAAGAAAAATGAGAATGTTTTACGCATTTTCCTTTTGCGTAAAAAATCTTTGCATGTGTTCATTAAAATCCGGTAGTACCAAGTATAAAATTTACTATCCAGCTTGAAGCTGTCAAGATTCTCATAGGCTTTGATAAATGCCTCTTGCGCCAGATCGCGTGCGTCCTCTATATTGCCTACAAAGGCATTGGCTGCATGCAATGCGCGCTCTTGATGAAGCTCGACGAGCGCGGAGAAGGCATCCGTATCCCCTCCCCGCGCGCGTTCAATCAGTAATTTTTCGTCAATCTTAACGTTGTCCACGTCCGCCGCCCCTTTGGCCGCCGCCTCTATTGCCGCCACCACCATTGCCTCGGCCCTGTCCATCGCCACGGCCTTCGCCGCGACCATGGTCTCTTACGCCTTGGTTTTGGTGATCGCGGACATTTTCACGACGATCACGCACATCCTCACGTTGGTCACGGAAATCTTCTCTTTTATCCATACGATCTTCGATCTTATCCCATTTGCCGCCGTCGTGCTTGGCATCCCAAACATCTTCGCGCTTATCTCGGATATCTTCTCTGCGGTCACGGACATTTTCACGACGATCATATACATCTTCCATTTTATCCGCTGCTCTAGGATGTTTATCTTCAAACCGGTCAAAATGATCTTCCCGTCTATCCCTCACATCTTCACGACGATCGCGGAAATCCTCTTGCCTGTCCAAGCGGTCTTCGATTTTATCCCATTTACCGCCATCGTGTTGCGCATCATAGATATCTTCACGACGATCCGCGATGTCTTCACGACGGTCACGGAAATCTTCGCGATTATCCCGCACATCTTCACGATAGTCGCGGCGATTGTCTATGCGCTCGGTGTACCGGGGGTGCTTCTCGAGAAACTCTTGGTATTTTTCAGGATTATTTTCTTTTAAATCCTGTAGTTTCTCGCGGCGGTTTTCGAGAATCTCCTGAAACTTCTCAGGGTTCTCTTCTTTTAATTTCTGCAAACGCTCGCGGCGGTTTTCCTGAAACTTCTCTTTCATCTGCTCATATTTCTCAGGGTCGGTTTCCTTGAGATTGGCCATTTTCTCTTTTAGCTTGGCCTTTCTCTCTTGGACAGCCTGTTGAAAAGCCTCAGGATTTTCCTGTTTCATTTTCTTGAGCTTTTCGAGATCCTTATAATATTGCGCACTACCCTTGACCGGCTTCACATCCGGACCTTCACCCTCTTGGCCTTCTTCGGCATAACCCAATGTGCCAAAACTAGATACAAAAACCATGGCCAGAGCCATCAAGATCGTTTTATTTATTCTATTTTCCATTTTATTCCTCCTTCAATATTGCCACTAACTGCATTGATTTATCTACTAGGTTAGACTTGCCGAAACCCACAAAGGTTTAACGTAAATCGACAAAATATTTAATTTAATTACGGAGCCTGGCACGAGCCTGGCACCAGCGTAGGGGCGGTGCCAGGCTCGTGCCAGGCACCCTAAATTTTTGGTCACTTAATTATGACAAGGCTCGACGTATAGCCGTGGACAAAGTTTTTGGAGCCCACTGTTTACAGTACCGGGTTTGAACCCGGTACGCTAAATTTTTGGTCACTTAATGATGGCGAGGCTAGACGTGTAGCCATGAACGAAGTTTTTGGAGCCTACAGGGCCTATTTCGCCGTTGGCAAAGAACCCGGCCAAGGGAATGGGGCCGTGTATGGCTTGGACGGATTTGGCATCATGGTCGGGTTTTCCATAGAAATTCTTGCCACGGCCGCAGCAGCTAACCAATAACCCCCCTCGTGGACCACTCCTGCGTTCGGATGTGATTTTCTCCAGCATATGATCAAAATCCTCAGAGGATGCCTCCGCATCGCGCACCTGAAACTGCAAAGTTTGTCCCACCTTCAGAAGCGAGCCTATCATCAGCGAACTAGAATCCGGATCAAATCCCACAAGATTGCGGATCAAAAAATCTCCGCGCTTAAATGTCGTCTGCTGTTCATTCATCACCAGTCCCACGGACAACGAAAACTCGGCCAGTTTTTTATCTCTGGCGGATAGCCCTTCGATAAGCTCACGCACCACATCGAGCGCCGGCTTTCCGGCCAGCTCGTACAATACATTTTGCTCGGCTTTGGTGACCACATAGGGCTTGCCGATGGGCCGACAGCCTTGCGAGACGACGATATCAAATTCAACATCACCCACAAGTGCCAATCCCACCAAACCTTCGTGATAAGATTTACCGTTGAGACATATCCAATTGGGTTTATTCATCATCGCGCCACTGGCCAAACCACCCACCACCGGCAGTCCCTTATAGCCTTCATTAAAAAGCTGCATCAGACGCACCACATCAAATGTATTGGGGTCGGATAGGCACAAAAATTTTGGTTTGTCTGTGGGATAAATATCCATCACTTTCATCAAATCACTTCCGGTTTTCACACCGGCCATATCCGCTTCAAAAAGCTGAAAAGGATAAATCGTCACTCCCGGTAAATGCATGGCCATCGCCGATATCGCTGGCTCCATCTCTATCTCACGCTTGCCTTCGATCACACCGCTTGAATTACAAGCCAGCACCGTCCCGGCAGGTATCAGATGTGTCACCGCATGCGCAAACGCCTGCGCATCAAAATCATCATAAGGCTCTGATAAAAATACCAGCAGCAAATCGCAGGATTTACCGGTCAAATCTTTACGAATATGAGCCGAAATCTCGGCCAGCGCTTCTCGCCAATTTTTATTTTTTGACAGATGCGAGGAGAAAATCTTCATCTAAGAGAGACTTTTTTAGCCAACCCAAACCAATAGTCGTACACCGTCTGCATCGTCTCCGCAAAAAGCACAAAACCCACCGGCTTTTGGATATACGTATTGGCTCCCAGCTCATAGCATTTTTGGATATCGGTTTCGGAGTTTGACGTTGAAAATATAATGACGGGAATCAGTTTAAGCTTGGGGTGTGTTTTTATTTCTTGGAGCGCTTCGGCACCGTTTTTACGTGGCATCTTAAGATCCAGGATGATGAGCTCCGGATAGGGCCCGGACTGAAGCCGCGCCATGAGCTCCACACCATCTTTCACCCACTCAAGCTCCGCATGAAGCTGATTTTCTTCCACAGCATCGCGCATGAGAAGATAATCATCTTCATTATCTTCGGCGACGAGGATCTTATGTTTGGGTTTTAATTTATCCACAAGTAGGGTCCATGTTACACGGCGGTCGTCTCAAACACAAAACCAAAAAATTCGCCGCTGGACGGATCGGTGACGCGTGAGGTCATCGCAAACTTTTGCTCTTGCGTGCAATGTTTATCCATTTTGACCACCAATTTGCGGGGAGGGGCCCCACGGTATTTGACCCGCGCTATAATCTCCTGCCCCAAAAAACAACCTTTTTTGTACGATATCCGATCCTCATCCGCCACCGTCAGCATCATCTCCTCATCAAAATCCACCCCCTGTAGCGGGATCCCCAGGCTTACGCGAAATTGTTTAAATTCAGTCTCAGAAAAAGTCGACGGAAACAAAAAAGGACTGAGCCATAGCTTGCCTTCTTTTTGCGGAATAAAAATGCCCCCATGATCCCATTTGGCTTCACTTTCTATATCCCAATAAACACGCAAGTTTGAAATCGGCGTTATCTTAGTGCCTGTGATATAAAGGTATTTCTTTAGATGTTCCAAAAGCCGCTCGACAAACTCCGACTCCATGACGATCCAGACTTCATTATCATTAAAAACATGCTGGTCAAAAAAGGCCACGATTTTGCCTCGAGCATCGACAAAGGCATTTTGAGGGTATTTGAGAGCATTGGTGCTGTAGTCATGTAAAAACTGCGCAGCCCCGTGACGTATCCTCAATACCTGCTTACTTTTGCATGCGTATAATCTCATTTGTATAAGTCCTACTCAAATTGTAGTATAGGGCAAGAGCGAATACTAGGGTAAAAAAACAAAAAATAGGAAGATTGCACAGATTTTAGATCAGATAATACAGATAAATCTCGGCAAGGGTAATGGCTAGGGTTAGGATGCCAGTATAGTGTGTGGGTTAGGGTCAGGGCTAAAATCATAAACCCTTACCTTTACCCTCACCCATACTGGCCTCTTGACCCTTGCCTTAGCCTTTACCAACATCTGCTTTATCTGATTTAAAATCTGTGTAATCTTCATGATCTTTAATTAAATGAGGTTAATATGCCATCACTATTCACAAAAATCATAAAAGGCGATATTCCCTGTCATAAGGTTTTGGAGGATAACCGGTTTTTTTCGTTTATGGAGATACGCCCGCTAAAGCCCGGCCACACTTTGGTGATCCCCAAAACCGAGGTTGATTATTTCTTTGATTTGGATGCCACAACCATGAACGGTCTTATGGCTTTTTGCAAAAAAGTAGCCGATGCCATCAAAAAAGCCACCGGCTGTGAAAAAGTGGCTGTGGTCGTATACGGTTTAGCCGTGCGCCATGCGCATGTGCATTTGATACCCGTAGACGGCACGCCGGGTGAATTGGATTTTAGAAATCAGCGGGATGCTGCACCCTCCGACTTGGCCGCGATGGCCGCTAAGATTCGCGTCATCCTGACCCAGAGCGAAGCGAAGGGCTCTTCAGAATGACATTTTTACGCCGGCTTCGACGCGTGTCTCATCAAGGGATCGTTGGAAACGCGCAAAGGCATCGGCATTTTTAAAAATCTCTTTGGTTAAGATCACATCCACACCCAGCGACTCTTCCTGACGCGTCTTAAGAGAGACTTCGACAGCGCCGTTTTTGGCCAGCGCGTAGTCTCCGCCAAATATCAGTGCGGGTCTTTGGCCCTTTTGATATTCCACTTCGAAGAAAAGTCCTACTTGGTCCGAGTATTTCCACTTACCAAAAAGATCAATCGCGACAGTTTTCTTACCACGAGACTGCTTCTCGCTACCCTCGACGCCCACCTGATAACGAATCTCCCCTTTTTTAGCCAATATACTTTTGGTTTGGAAAGCGCCGCGAAAACGCATCGTGGAGTCGGAATTACTTCCCACAAGATAGGTGATGCGGTTCTTCTCTGTGATGTCCCATACCCCGCTTAGCACAATGGACTGGGTTTTTTTCTTCTTGGTTTTTAATTGAAGGGTATCGTAAGTATACTCGATCTGATGAGCTTTACTGACCTTCCAAGTGCCGGAGAGCGTCAGCTCGTCATTGCGCCCTGACTGTCTGGCCACATCGAACACAATCTGATTTTTGGAGTTGGCTTTCCAGTTGCCTTGCAGCTTGGCAAGCCGCGTGATGGTCTTACCGGCAGCTTCCTTTTCAAAATAAGAAAACAGCAGCGCATCCGGCTCAGCGCCCATCAAAGTGCCCTTGAGCCGGATCTGCTTCTCGTCATCCAGGGCCAGATACTGTAGCTCATGGTGGGGCGTGAGCGTCCACCGGCCCTTAATACTTTTACCGTCTTCTATGAGTTCGTTTAGCTTGGTGCGCTGCATAAGCCCCCTAGTATAGCACTATTTGCCCAGACCCGCCAGGGAGTCAAAAAGGGCTATGGCTTTGTCCGGTTGGAAGCGTTTGCCCCACACCTTATGCCCGTACCTATCGAGAAAGGTGTGCACATGCTGGATAAATTGCCTTTTTTCGAGAGAGATCGGGCTTTTTCGAAATGCCCTGGCCCACAGCCGGATCAGATCATCACTTTCCATATTCTTTTTTTGCATCACCGTCATCATATCGTGTATATCGGTCTCGTAAAAACGCCCCATCTTTCCTATCGTCCAATAATCCGGCGCCATGAGGCGGATATCCAAAGTGTTTATCTTTTTATAAGGAATCGCATGTTTACGATAATCCAGCCAATCGATCATCGACCAATGACCGATATCTTCACCATAATTAGTCGCAACACCCATCTCCTCTGATGCCCATTGGATGGCTGCATCAAGGCCTTGAGAGAATTTTTGGTTATTTTTGTTTTTAAAACGAATTTCAAAATCGATATCCCTACTCGGTCGAATATGCCCATATAAAATACCCGCACACGCACCCGTCACAATCACCTCAGCCGGATGCTCAATTTTTTTGGCCAGTGTGACAAAAAATCGGTCAATGGTCTTTTTTTGCATGACGCCTTTGCTCCTCATCTCTCACGCGCTCGACCAACGATTTTATCTCGATGCTGCTGTAATGCTCTCTCAAGACTCGCCAAGCCTCGTATATGGCTTTGCGAGATTTTTTGATTTTATGGATAGGGACGATATGCGCTAGCAGCTCAGCTGTCTTCCTCTCGGCGTCACTTTTGGCCAGTGAATAATCCCATACGGCCCGCGCGATCCGCTCCAGCCGCTCACGAGAAAACGACTCTTTTTTAAAAATAGACTTGTCGTTTTCAAATAACCTTGCGGGCGCTATATCCAATGCCCGACACAATCGCACCAAGGTCGACACCGTCATATCGCGTTTGCCCTTTTCGATTTCGGATATACGCGCTTGCGGGATGCCCGAGAGCTCCACCAGACGCACCTGTGTGATCCCACGCTCCACTCTTATTGAAGATAACTTTCGTCCAATATCCATAATATCTAATTATATCATATATGATATAATTAATCAAAAAACGGAAAATGAGTAATTGTGTGGATTTTATTCCAGAAGAAGCATTGTTAGGCTGGCGAGCACTTTCTTCTGATGGATGGCTTTGATTTTTCCGATCATTTTAATAAAACGTTTATTATCAATCGCTCTTAATTGATCCATCAAAATATCCGACTCTTGGTTTAGCCCAGCCTCACCTTTTGGGATACGAACACGGAGAATAGACGCTTCCGGGGTTATATTGGTGGTTAATGGACAGATGAGCGTGCTTGGATGAGCCGCATTTAAAAGGTCTGTTTGGACAACGACAACAGGCCTCATTTTGCCCGGTTCGGTTCCAAAACGTGGATTCAAGTCAGCCAAATACACTCGAAATTTTTCAATTTTCACACAAGGGCCGTTTTAATCTTCCAACCGTTCAAATTCACGCAGCACTTCAAGTGAAGAAGTTCTCACAGCTTTGGACTCTAAGTGAAGCTGATGTTTTAGTAATTTGCGCCGATTGACTTGATTATAAAAGAAAAGAGCCTGGTTAATGTACGCGTTTCTTGAAACGTGAATCTTTTTGATCACCTTTTCAACTTCAATAAAAATTTCCTCTCGAAGCTTAAGCGACAAAACTTTCATATAATACCTCCGGTATATACTAAAAGTATATCCTACCGACAATAAGACGTCAAGCCGCTTGCTCCGGTCCGCCACAAAGCGCGGCGGATCTGCTCGAGCCTATATTAAAAGAAATTATGCGGCTCGCTCCGACATGCGGGCGCCTTTGAAGTGCTTGGTTAAATCGACCGGTTTCACAGGGTGGGGATATATATGATACTGTTGCGAACCCGAAAAAGGATTCCCTGTAAAAAGTTGACGCATGATTTCTTGGCTTGGAATTACACCCGACATTCTACCCCACCCGACTAAAAACGGTATAGGTGTGACGTTAAATGAAACGCCGCCGGCAGCTTTTAGTAAGCTAAAAAAACTGGGATTGATCTCTGACGTCGGTGACAGCGGCGCAAGAGGGATATTACGTTTATTTTCCATGATCAAAGAATCATTGGATGATACAAACGTATTGATCACATCCACATCATCTTTCTTTAATCTAGCAGGCAATTGAGGGATATCGACGAAATACCGGGAGGCTTTAGATCCTTCAAAGTAACTCTGCAATTCAGTTGCCGCCGCTCGGTTATCTTCTCCTACGACAAATGTAAAATACAGATCATCCACCTGACCGTCGGCATAACTTTTCGCTAACGCATCGGCAAATTTGGTAGCTAATCCCTTGGGGTCGCTCGCAAAATAAGCTGTATCCAAATACACAAGATCGGGTGTTTTGTTGAGTCTATTAGAAGGAATTCTTTCAAGTGTGCGAATAAGCTCCTCTTCATCGGCGGAGTCCGAAATATTGGCATCAAGCAAAGCCTCGGTTTTAGCTTGCTGGCGGCGCAAGGCCATAGTGCGAGATGATATATTTTCCTTTATAACATCCCCTCGATACACAGCTTCGACCGTGGAGCCTTCTCTGCGAAAGGGGATCACATCTCCATCTAAAGGTATTTTTGCTTCTGCAGCCGGGTGAGCCATCGCCACACCGATAATTAATCCGGCTAAAAGTCTTCTAAAACTTTGGCTTAAAGATTTGAGACCCAAATTTGCGGAGGTGTCTGTGTCAGTTATCCTGTCTCCTGTACGCTGTCTCCTGTCTCCTGACTCCTGTACACTGCCTCCTGATAAATTCGACAACCTCGCGCCCCCCACTTGCACCATAAGCTCTCGTAGATCTTGCGGCACTGACTCTATATTTTTAGCGTGAATCACCTGCGGGCCATCCGCCAAAAGCTCTATTCTTTTAGAATCAACCTCGTAAAACTCTCCACTAGGCCTAACCAAAAATTGCTCCCCCTCCTCGCCATCCAACATAATGATATCCTCGTCAGGATCCTTATCACTCGGAATAAACGTTATTTTTTTCAGAAGGAAATCAGGTTGGTCATCCAGGTAAAAACTCTGACGCGACGAGACTCCTTTAGTAGAAAAATCGATCTGGACAGCATTCTCCCGTCTCCCACCCTTTTTAGCTTTGTAGTGAAGGGTAAACCGCGTCTTGTCTTTGACGCTTGTATTAAATTCAGCATAAGACAGGGCTTCAAGCAGAGTCATATATTTAACCATTTCGCTAGGATCCATCTTTAGCTCGGGATTTTCTTGCATCTTTTGAGAAACTTGATCAAAATCCAACGGATCTTCAATTTCTTGATATAGGCTTCGGAGGGTCTTTTGCAATTTACGGATCTTTTTGATATCTGTGTCAGTTGGAATTGTATCTATCCAACCCAGGCGATAGGCGCCCGTAAGCCGAATCATCTGTTCATTTTCAATAACCATTTTATAGACAGATCTTTCTGTCTCACGATACTCAGCATCGAAAACAGAATGCGTAGCTACAATATCTTTTAAAATTGAATAGTCTGAAAGTGCACTACTATTTCGGATATCTCTCAGCCAACGATCCGGATCCAAAGAGGCGTTTTCAAAAAGAACCGCATATTCTTGAAATTCTCTTTCGATATTTTCCGCAAACACTTCCTGGCCCTGCCTGGCCGATGCAAAATCGATCATGCCTTCGGTAACTTTGTCGCGTAATCTGCTCAGCTCATCAGGAGTCCATCTCAAAAGCCTTGCTCTGCGTAGCATCAGCGCATCAGTCAAGACATCTAACCTATGCTCATACATAAGAACATCTAGCAGCTCTTGGGCATAGGCTGTATTTGGAGCAGTGACAATTCCGTTTACGATTTCCACAAAAGTCAGCGAACGAATCACATATCCGAACAACGCATCATCATCAAGATCAGGGGTGCTTAAAATCACTCCATTGATCCATGGGTCATAATTATCCTGCGTTTCGTACTTAATATTTAGGTTCTGCTTATCCGCTAAATCAATGTGGACATTCCAATCATCCATTTGCCCCAAATAACGCGCTTTGATAGGCGATGTCTTAAGTCGTTCATTGATAAGGTTGATAGCTCTAACCTTCAGAGTTATTAAATTTCTTAAATCATTAAGAATTAGGGGGCCTCGCGACTTCGACGTTCCCAGAAGTTCGGCTATTTTACTTTTTCTCAGAGTATTAGAAAGTTGCGGGCTATTTTCGGGATAGAGAAGATCAAAAACACTGTTTATCAGACCATCTGTGATCTCAACACCAGAATGATCTGTCCTTATATATTCGGCGATAACTCGCCTGTGGGATCCCTGCATTGTCCGACGAGGAAGCGCAGCCTTTGTCTCTTGAGACACTAAGGGCGCAGCGGGCCCTTGAGTTTTTTCATCTGTCAAAGGCACAGTTGAAATAGACGATGTAGACGTCGTAGATGATGCCAATGGCTGTGATGGAGGGGTATACTCCTTGCCATTTACCGTCCCAAGACTAATCTTCACGGCTACAGCAGGCGCTGCCGGTATTTTTTCAGGTAGCTCTGGCTCAGCTAAAAGTGGACCTGGTTGCGCCAGGATATCCTGCACAACTTTTGAGATAAGTTCAGGATTCTCTGAAACAATAATATTGCCAAACATATCCACACGAAGAGCTGGCTCCACCAGCTTCATGTAACGAAGGAATTCGGCATCAAGCACTGAGTCAATTTTGAGCGCCTGACGCACGGTTTCATCAACGATCAAGCTGCGCCGTATGATCCCTTTTTTCACCAAAAAAGCTTTTGCAAAAGATTCGACCACTCTATGATGAAGCCTCGTAACAATTGACTCATCAAGACCGAGCTCACTGGCATATCGTATGGCATGCAGAGCCGATAAAGCAGTAAAATAGCCTAAACCTTTCATCAATTTATCAACATCAAGAGGTGAATATTTTGACCCTTCCATTGTTGGGATTGTATTAAAACTGAGAAGTTTCGTAACAATATGCGCCATAAAAAAAGTGGTATAAATATAACTGAAATATTCAGGCGGATTGTCAAGCGAGATCTGCTTGAATCGAATATTCCAATATTTAACCCCCGTCGCTACAAAATTTTGATGTTGTATCACCGGACCTTCAAGGTCACCGTATGTTGGAAAATCATCTGGTAAATCACCAATCCTGAGATTGGCTCTATCTATGATCAGCTTGAGACGAGCATAAATATCCGAGTCTCCCAATGGTACTATTAGCATTCGTTTAAAATTACCTTCCGGCAAGACCATTTCTCTATATTTTCTTGCTCGGTCTCTGCCAGTCAGGGTGCGCGCAGGAACAATTTGATTGGACTTGAAAACGGTGTTAATAGCTCCGGAAACCGCTGAAAGATTTGGAGTGGAGTCCCAAAGTACGAGTGCATCCAATAACGTCCTAATCATAGAAAATGTAATCTTCTCTGCAGGAACACCATCCTGCTCAAGCGCTTCTCGAAGCGCATAAGCGCGCCAATCACTTGTAGGCAAGACATTGCTAAGCCGGGCTCCTTGGATACGATCCACCAACCTCGCGCCCATGATATTTGCGTAAGTACCACGGATCTTCGCTTTATATGATGACCATCCCCTCTCTTGAGCAACCGTCAAGTGTGTGGATCTATCCCTCTTCATTGGACGCTTGGTCATTTGAATCTCAAAACCTGCAGCACGTGGTCGGAACAACTTGGAGCGAGGGACTTTTACATATCTTAGACTTATCGACTTATCACGGGCCAAACTTAGTTCTTGAGGTGGCGGCAACGAGCTCCGATCTTTATCTGGAATCCAACGTGGGGGCTCACTTAAAACAATAACTGCTTCTACATTTGCATCAGACAGATCTGCTAGTAGACCTTCTTTTTCACCATGTGTATACAAGTCATTCAGCGCCTTACGAAGCTGTCTTCGAGGTTCGTCAAAATTTAAAATTTCTTTTGTACTGCTTTTTGCTTCTACGAATACTTTTGCTCCGTTCTTATCTAGAATGATGTCTATTTCCGAGCTTCTTCCGTCACCTTTTATTTCGTAACCAAAAGCTACCACCTTTCCATAATGATTCTTTTCAAGCCACTGAGCCGCTTGAAGCTCAAAAAGTGCACCTACAATATTGGACGGACCTTCTGAGCTCACTCTCACAAGCATCCCTGAAATCCCTTGGACGTGAATGTACTTTTCAATAAGACGAATCGCATCATCTGATAATGTAGGATTTCCCAATATCAAAAGAATATTTTTGACATCCCGTGCTTCTATTTTCCAAGCCACTCTCCTAACAAGCCCTCTCACAAAAGTTCTGGTTTTTTCAGGAACCGGCGCTTTCGAAATAAACTCCTCAACATGCCGAATCCTAATTTCATCAGGTGATAGAAGGGTTGTTTTTTTATATTGTGCATCTTTGGGCTGTTTTTTTTGAATTTTTTGAGGGGCTTCGCCTACTGGTTTACTGCTCCCAGTAGAAGTAGCTACTTCTTGATCTACAACTTGAGAGTTTCTTTCGTGCTCCACTGTCACAATGGCATTATTAGGAGCTCTTACACTTATGGTCACCGCACCAGCACTTTGCTTATTTAGAGCAATACTTACTCTTGAATTTAAACCTGGAGAGTATAGACGGCCTTCGACTAAGAGATAAGGTTCCGACATTTCGGGAGAAAAAATCAAAATACTATCACCTTCGCCATTTAGAGCTATCTGATATCCTTTAGAATCAACCGAGAAAACACTTGGCAATCGAGTCTTATCAAAATGTAATCTAGTTACATTAGAAAGCCGCGCACCTGTCCTATCCAACCTCCGACCTCTGACTTCTGTCGTCCGACTCTTGTCTCCAGACAAATCCGCCAACCGCGCGCCGAATAAATAGCTCAGAAGATTTTTCAGGCCGTCTTCTGATTTAAAATTACTCATCACTCCGACACGGATGGATGCATAACCTTTTTGCTGAAGTTCAGTCTTTAAAAGGCCTACCAAATTGGCATCTTTCAAATCACCGGGAGAGGCCACAATAAGATCACGTATATCGGATGGATTAAAATTGGCAGATTTTATGGTTTTATCCACTGCGTCTGTAATAGCTTGTAAAAGCGCACGAACCCCCGAGTCTTTGGATGGAGCCAAGATTTCAATCGCCGGTACAACCGGTATATCGGTAGCTTTTTCTACATAACCGGCATGGACATGAGTATCATCTAAATAAATGGCTATAGATGGATAGCGCAGCATCTTTCTCTGAGTGTGACGTTGATATTGTAGAATTATAAAATAAACCAATGAAGCTAATCCACCTGCAAGCAGAGATAAACCCGTGCTGCCCGACAAATAATCAACCAGAGTAAATTCATCAGGGTGGCTATACAGCCAATAAGCCATTTGGATAGATATCAAAACAGTGCCTGATAATAAAAGTCCGAATGAGACGAAAAACAAAGACCATATTTTTTTTAGACTTGGCTCTTCAATGCCTATCCCTGCCAATCGGCTTCCAAGCAGAGATGCGCCCAGATCCCGAGAAGCAAATGAGGTTTTTGGATTATCAGTTCCGGGAGATGGTTTATTGTTTGTTCGGGGCACTCGTTCGGCGGGAATTTTATCGGCCAAATTCTTTGATGTCTTTTTTGCTGCTTCAATATCAACAGGCTCTTCTGACTTTTGAGCCGCCAATGCATTCCATTTGCCGGCAAATAGGGCTATTTCTTTAAGTAGGTCTGGTTCGATGTCTAAACCGACAGCCAAATCCAAAACCTTTGAAAAATACTGATCTACCTCTTCGAAGAATTTTTGTGAATTCAATTGACCGTCAGTCGACGCCAAACGAGCTATTTGGTCTATTTCTGTTTCAAATGCGCGAAGCAAATGCGATTTAAGATATGCCCGATTACCCTTTACTTTATATTCACTTTCTCTACTGTTACTCTTATTTAAGAGCTGATGCACCCTCCATAAAGCACCCTCGGCATCCCAATCAGATGCCGTCATCCATGATATGTCCTGCTCATCTGTCGGCTGCTCATAACCAATATTTATTTTTTGCAACCTAAAAGCTTCCGGCCATATAAGATCAAGACAAAGTAACCCATAACCGACAATAAAAAAAATCCCAAGAAAAGGGAGTAGCTTGGAGTTGCTTAGTCGAGCACCCTCCTTGGTCAAAAGCACCGAAAGGATAGTTCTCATATCAGGCCAATAATCGGAAACGGGCATAGGAGATGGATGGCCGAACTGCTTTTGAACTGATCGGGCCAGCGCCGTGTACAAATACTCAATTTTCTGCAGGCCAAGCGGTGTGCGCTCAACAATTCCCCAATTTTCTCCCATTTGTATAGGATAGCGTGCATCCGCCCATACCAATAGGCTCCATTTGCGAGTCCTATGGTTATAAGCAAATGCAGTTACACTGGCATTTTCAGGATCTCGTTCCATGTGCGTAAATTGTTTCAAATAGAACGCAAGAGGTTCGTATTGATCCAAATTGATGTTGAGAAGTGTCATCAGCATCCATTGCAAGGTGCGGCCATGCATCACGATCATATGGTTTTTACCGGTGGCTGCTTCTATTTCACGCATTATTTTTTCCAAAGCAAGTTTTGTTGTCACTCCGGAATATCCATTGGGAATAGAAAAATCAAATGGATCTCGCGCAAATTGTGAAAAAGCATCCGGATAAGTCCGATCTGCTAAGATCACTTTTTGACCACTCGTCTCTTCAGGATAGAATTGCACTTCACGCAGTCCAGACTTTACCGTGGGCGTTGTATCAAACACACGTGCTGACAGCAATGCGGTGTGATAGGTTCTTTCATGTGGAGTGCTATAAACAAAGTCGAGATGAAAGCCCTGCTCTTTGAATTTTTCGAGGAGGCGCGCCAACCAAGAAGCTTGCTGGCGACCCGCAGAGTTAAGAGGCGAAAAAGAACTGTATCCCTGGACCCTTTGCATTGCATTTAAGTACGACTCCGCATGCCTAGCAATAAGCAATACAGTTGAATCAGGGTGCTCATTCTTCCAATTCGGGTAGTCATTTACAAATTCTATTGTGTCTTCGTATATGGGAGCAAGACCCTTTATCAAGCTGCTCGATTTGGGCTCGCCGGCAGGACTTTCGGATAAACGCGCACCCTGCGCTCTATCCATAATAGAAATCTCACTTGAAGAGGACGGTGTAAATATGAATCTCATGGCCAACCCCACTATATTTCCGATGCGCTCATTAAATTGTTTTCTAGTCACATCACCCAGGTAAATGCGCTCTGGCAGCCATTTTATGCCTAAACTCTCGATGGTAGTTCCAAGCCAATTCTGCAGAGAGGCTGAAAATTGCCATTCAGCGGAGGGGTATAGTCTTCCGGTTATAAGGTCAAAGATGTCCGATCGTTGGCCATTAGTAATCGGAATTTTGTTTAATCTAGCCATCAAAAAATTAAGAATTGGTCCTATTTCATCTTTTGAAAAATTCCTCCCATTCAGCAATACGTGCGCTCTGGCCCTGTCGTAGATTGCAGTTTTTTCATAATCCTCGCCAACCGCCAGCCGCGCGCCTGGATCTGACACTTGTATAATTTTAGGATTTTGACGATCGCGTACGTCCACAACGACATCATAAAGTTGTAAAAACTCGCGGTAATCTTTTTCTATCAAAGCGCTGGGAATCAAGTACGCTGCTACCCAGGACTTAAGCCAATGAAGTCCGTCCTTTTTCTGAGACCTAGAAGCAAATTCATCTTTTGAGAATGGGCGATCAAGAAGCACTCTCGTTTCGGCACTGGTAGAACCAAATAGTTCAGAGGCAAGCGTCGCTTCGAGGATGACGACATCTGTACGGTCAACCGATATTTTTTTGACAGGGTCGCTGCGTTGAAATGGACCAGAGCGGCGTGGCTTGAAGCTGATGATTCCTCCATTGGGGTGCCACCCTCTGTCGCCTTCTTGGATGGATAAAAGGTCTTTCCTGAACGATGCTGCTTCTTGACGGTCATACATCAGGCTAACGTATTGCGCAAGTGATTGGAAATTATCAGGACTTAGAAATCCTTTTATCTGAATAAAGATAATTCGTGCCGCAACCCAAACTCCTTCCCAGAAATCCACTTTAAGATATGGATACCTTGCAAATTCGGTGTCTCTTACGATGTGGACGGTGTTACCACTTTTCTCAAGATATTGTTTAAGCGCAAGCGAAAAGGTTGATTTGCCTGCAGTTTGCACACCTTCTATATAAACCACATTTTTTTTGGCCTTTGATCTTGAATCACTCTGAGTATTTAAATGAGCTTTGATAGTCGCAAAAACTTTTTGATACGGAATTGAATTCGCCATTCTATCAGCCAAGCCGGATTCTCTTTCAAGCCACTCAGCAGATTCAACATCCGCCAATCGTGCTCCATTGTGACCTTGTGACTCTGTGACTTGTCTAACTGGTGACGTGGTATCATGGTGACCTGGTGACCCTAACTCCTTTCTAAGCTCCTCCCACACCGCCAACCGTGCGCCATTTTCAACCACCATAGCTTGCCGCGCGGGCCTAACTCCCCACATTTTTTTCAGGGACTCGGCTCTTACGATTGTTTTTGGAAATTGTATTTTCTGGTCTATGGTCTGTTGTCTATAGTCTATAGACTGAATACCGTCGAGCAGTAATTTCTCGTATTTCTTCATATTCGTCTCAGACGTCACGCGTGGCATGATGGACACATACGAGATATTTTTTTCACGAAGACGCTGCTTCAAATGTTCGACGTGAAATCCGCCCACGACAAAAGCAGCCTTGTTGGATTTAGGATCTCCATCCATGTATTTAATAATGTTCTGAACAAACGCTTCATCCCGCTTTTGGGTGAGCTCATAAAATTGTTTGGCTTGCTCAAATACTTTGTCATACTTATCATCCAGCAAAATCACATCTTCATAATGACTTTGCATGAGCATAAACTGCCGATTGAGCGCTCCGCCCACCTGGATGGTCGTAAATTTTTCAGGGTTTTGCTGGATTTGACGGATATCCGATGAAGTGGCTTTGAGATTCACAAGCCTGTCGAGAATCTCTTGAATGCGTGTGATCTCAACAAGCGATCTTTCTTCGTCCGTGGTGGTAAGAGCCGCGTAAACTTGCTCTTCGATTTCCTCAAGTTCTTTCAGCAAACTCTCATGCTGTATTTTTTGCACCGCTTTGAGATATGCAAAGTATTTTTCTAACTCTGCTTGACCGGTGACCTGGTGACCTGGTGACCTGGTGACCAAGATTTGCTTTAATCTTGCGTAGAAATCTCCCAGCTTCTTAGCATTTCCTGCTCCCACCCTTTCAAGACCTTTGGCAGACGATTTTAAGATTTCTCGAAGCTCTTTCTGATCATGAGCCGGTAAACTCGCCATCGCCGCCTGCTGCTCTTCATTGGCCTTTTGAAAATCAATCGCCGCTTCTTTTGCCTGCACGTCTTTCAACATCAAAAAATTGGGGTAGGCCAAAAGTGAGACATGGTTTTGAGTCGCTTGCTCAGACAATGTTTTGAAATAATCGGTGAGCGTGTATGTATTTTGGAGATAAGCCTCGCGTTTCTTGTCAAAATCCAAAAGTTTCGGGTTTAATTGTCGAACTTTGAGTGTCTTAAGAGCCCGCGCAATCCTATCCACAAACGCATTGGCTGCATCGCGATTTTTTTGGATATCGCGATAAAGGATAAGCCCTTCGTGATAGAGACTTTTATCCTCAACACCCCAAAGCCGGAAGGTTTTATCAGAATTTAAATCCAGATAATCCGGACCTTGAATATACCCTTTTCTTAAAAAACGCTCAGAAACATCCCGTCTCTTTTTAGCATCCGCCAAAGGCCGCAGATCCGAAAGTGAATCATCGCCGGTACCCGCTTCCAGAAAAACCGTTTGGATTTTTTCTGTGTCTATCAGGTGGTCAATGATTTTGGCGATATTGCGCTGCGCGGATTCGTTCACGTGAGCATCTTGGATCAAAAATAGCGTATAGCGTTTAGCGGATAGCGGATAGGGTGTGACAAATGATTCTTCGACCGTCCCAATTTCTTCCGGCAAATTTTGTGAATCTTTTCTATCTGCTATACGCTCCACGCTATACGCTAATTTTTGTACGCTATCCGCTAGATTCGGATTCGCATACACCACATCCTGTGCAAGGAAAGCACAAATTAATAAAGCGGAAGTCGTCCTTAAAAAAGGACTAAAGCGATTACGGCTTTTTAAAAGTTTCGCAATATCGGGCAACAAAATAATCCTTGTTTGATAGCTTATGATGGTCTGTAACCCCAAGGCAGAAATACCCTTAGAGAATTATATTAAGTTTGCCCGAAGGCAAGAAAAATGACAATATTTTACTGTCAAATTTCCAATTTTTTTTCTTAACAATTCTAACTATTTTTACTTATTCATATGCAATAAAATCTGCACCAGTTGAATAACCGGACGAACCTGAAGCTTTGTTGAATATGACTATTCTGTTGGGAGGCTTTTTAAGAGATTTGCAAAATCCTTCTTCGCTACATGACCATCGGCCATTTGAAGCATGGCGGTAAGCAACCTTTTTTTTGGATCTAAGATAGAGATACCATTTATTTCAAGAAAAGTCAGCGCTACAACAAGCGCAGCCCGTTTATTTCCATCTACAAAAGGGTGATTCATACAAATATGAAACGCATACGCGGAAGCCATCTCGAATAAATCCGCATGAAGCCACTCTCCATCAAAACTCGCTTCTGGCTGAGCCAAAGCTGATTCGAGAAGACGCATATCCCGCGTTCCATATTCACCCCCATAAAGCGATATCTGGTTCTTATGGATTTCAATAACATCGGCCAGTGTCAAAAAATCTGGTGTTTTCACGAGAATTTATTTGGCCAGAGCCTTTAAGGTTTTGGCGTGTCTTTGGTTGATCTTCG
>CAYODQ010000024.1:20055-32634 GCA_964402785.1 uncultured Planctomycetia bacterium | reverse complement strand
GAGCCCAGAGCAATATGAGACCATTAACCGTGTCCACTAAATCGGGGGAAGTCCATTGAGACCCCGGAGACGCACCGAAGCCTGCCTGCCGTGTAGAGTGACAAGGTTTCGGTAACATCCTAAGATGATGAATCTATGGGGGTGTCGCCATGACCAAGACAACAGTTAAGATCTTAACCAGCAAGTGGCGTCTTGTTCTTTGTGAATATGAAAAGGTGAAGATCGGACAAAGCCAATGCTTTGATAGTGTGGACGCGATCTGTCAGGCTTATCAGGTTCATCGGAAGGACATCCGAAAGTATTACGAGCGCTGGGTTAGGTCTGGTAAATCCAATGAAAGCTTAATCCCTTTAAAGCGTGGACCTAGAGAGGGCCTACTTCGACAACTCACCAAGCACGAGGAGCGGCTTTTGGTGAGTGAGCGACGTCGGCTTGGCATAAGCCTATTTGAGACATTAGAGTTAGTAAAACCCTATTTATCTGTTCCACCCTCAGTCCGAACTGTTTATCGGATATTTAAGCGTTATCCGCTAAATGAGCAAAGAAAAGAAGCGATCAAACGCTGTGAGAAGAAATATCCGGGAGAGATGCTTCATGCAGATAATAAAGGGCTGGCAAAAACAATCGTTACTGACAGGCAAAAGCATTGGCTGTTTGGTCTTATCGACCTTGTATACGTGGAACTAATAAGGCGCCCCACAGCCTCTGAAACCACCGGTGCTTGTGTTTAGGGGTATGAAGTGGTTCTGAGCCCATGGAATTCAGACTGAAGAAGTGATGACGGATAATGGGATAGAGTTTACCGCCTTTACCGGCCAAAAGGCCAAAGAGACCCACTTCTTTGAAACAACACTTAAAATGTTTGGCGTCAGACACCGCCTCACAAAACCCTATCAACCCCAGACCAATGGCAAGATAGAGAGGTTTTGGAGAACTCTGAATGAGGAATGTCTTGCTCGAATCGAACAGGGTCTAAGTTATAGTGAATTAAAAGATCGTATCGAGAAGTAGTTTATAGATATAATTACGGGCGTCGACGTAGGGCTCTTCACTATCAAACGCCCTTTGAGAAGCTTGAAAAAATAGCACGATGTTACCGAAACTATGACAGTCTACACGCAGGCAGGTGCGCCCGTAGAAGGTTATCCCTTGTCGGCTTGTGCGAGCATCTCTCATCTTAGGACTGGATTCTTGGCGAGTTGAGTTTTGGTGTTGCACTTTTCGCTCTCTGCGCTAAAATAGTCCGGCTCGTTATTTCCGATCAACCCAAACTAGAGGAGTACAAAGTGGTCACAATTTCTGAAGGCAAACTCAAAAGTTTAGAAAACGTATCCAACAAACAAGGTGTTATTACCGCTGCCGCCATGGATCAGCGCGGATCTCTCCAGAAGTCTATCGCGAAAGCCAAGGGTGTGCCCGACAATCAAGTCACGCGCGCTATGATGGAAGAGTTCAAGACCATCGTGACCAAAGTCCTGACGCCCTATGCCAGCGCTATTTTGTTGGATCCGGAGTTTGGTTTACCGGCTTCCAAAGCACGCTCCAAGAACGCAGGCCTTTTGCTGGCGTATGAAAAGACCGGTTATGATGCGACCATGGAAGGTCGTATCCCAGATTTTCTGGATGGTTACTCTGCCAAGCGTTTGCGCCAAGAGGGTGCGGATTGTGTGAAGGTACTCCTTTATTACACGCCTTTTGACAGGCCTGAGGTGAACGCTAAGAAGCAAGAGATCATGGAGCGTATCGGCAATGAATGCGCCGAAGAAGATATCGCATTCTTTCTTGAATTTGTCGGATATGATCCCAAGTCCAATACAACGGACACGCTCGAATACGCCAAACTCAAGCCGGAGATCGTCATCAAATCCATGGAAGAGTTTTCAAAGCCGAAGTACAAGGTGGATGTGCTCAAGGTCGAGATCCCCATTGATGTGAAATATCTCAAGGGCTCCAAAGCTTACAACGGGACTCAACAGGCTTATGATTGGGAGCAGGCCAAGGCGATCTTCAAGCGCCAGGATAAATGCACAAACCTTCCGTTCATTTATCTCTCTGCGGGTGTTTCGGATGAGATCTTCCGCGAGAATCTTGAACTGGCCATTGAAGCCGGTGTGGATTTTGCCGGAGTTCTTTGCGGCCGCGCAACATGGAAAGACGGTATTCCCGTGTACGCTAAAGAGGGTGGAAAAGCTCTCGAAGCCTGGATGCTGGATCGCGGTGTGAAGAATATCCAAGCGCTCAACGCCACGCTGGCCAAGGGTGCCAAGCCTTGGTTCTCCCGCTACGGCGGTCGTGACAAAGTACAAGTAAAAGCCAAAGCGCTTCGGTAAATTTGGCTGACCCGAAAGACTACTACAAAGTACTGGGAGTTTCTAGCAGCGCGTCGGTAGACGAAATTAAAAAGGCCTACCGCGCGCTGGCTAAGAAATACCATCCCGACGCCAACCCCAATAACAAAGCCGCCGAAGAAAAATTCAAAGAAGTGTCCGAAGCTTATTACGTTTTGAGTGATACCAAAAAACGCCGTGAATATGATCAGTACAAACAATCCGGATATTCTCAGAATTTTGGAGGAGGCCAGGGATTCCAGGGTGCCCAAGGATTTAATTATGACGATATTTTGAGGGCGTTTTCCAGGCAGGCTGGCGGGCAAGGGGGTTCGTTCCGTGTGCGCACAGGCGGCGCGGGAAATATTTTTGAAGGTCTTTTTGGTGGGATGGGTGACGAAGATGACTTTGAGGCAGAGTCCAGTGTCTCGGCAGCCAAAATATCTTCCGATGAAAACGTCTCGCTTAAGATCTCAAAGACACGTGCCCAAAAGGGCGGAGAAGTCAGTTTTACAACTCGCGAAGGCAAAAAAATAACAGTGCAAATTCCGGTGGGCATTACCACAGGCAAGAAACTGCGTTTATCGCGACAAGGCAAGATGTGTCAAACTTGCGATCACCCAGGTGATCTCATATTAACCATAAAGGTTGAGTAAAGTTCGGGGTTCCTGTCTGCCGGCAGGCTGCCGCGTGCTGAAACCCCGCACCGAGTCACCCGTCGATACTCAATAACGAACTCAAATAAAACTATTATCGGAGGATAGAAATGAAAAGAAAATTATCTTTGCTGTTTATCTCTGTTGTTTTTTTTAGTGGTTGCAATGAAGCGAAGAACGAGGCAGGGGTGGCCGTGGCTCCGACAGTGGATGGGGCAGCTGTTTCGGTTCAAGCGGCTGCGGCGACCAGTTCTCAGCCGGTGGATCTTTCGCAGGTTGGTTCGTTGAAAGGCGTTGTGAAATTCGAAGGAACGCCGGCAGAAACAAGGATGTTGTCTGTGCAGGGAAATCCCGAATGCGCTGCCTTCCATAAGAATGGCCAGATCGCTTCAGAAGAGCTGGTCGTGAACAACGGTATGCTTCAGAACGCTTTTGTTTATGTGAAATCCGGACTTGAGGGCCGCACTTTTGATATTCCAAAAGAACAAGTGAAGGTTGAGAATAAGGGCTGTGTGTACGTCCCGCATGTGGTGGGAGCCATGGTTGGGCAGGAGATCCTGTATATCAATTCAGATTCAACGCTCCACAATGTGCACTCTTATCCCAAGGTTTCCAAGGGTTTTAATCTGGGTTTGCCCATACAAGGTATGAAACAGGCCAAGAAATTTGATAAGCCGGAAGTGATGGTTTCTCTCAAGTGCGATGTGCATCCCTGGATGTTGGGGTATGTGGGTGTGCTTGAGCATCCTTATTTTGCGGTTTCAGATTCTTCAGGAGTTTTCTCAATACCCAATTTGCCGGCAGGGGAGTATACGATTGAGGCTTGGCATGAGAAGCTGGGCGTTCAAACCCAGCAGATCACGGTTGCGGCGAATGAAACGAAGGATATTGAGTTTAAGTTTGCTGGATAGTTGTCATTGCGAGTCTACGAAGTAGACGAAGCAATCTAATGAGTGTGTCTCGTTAGATTGCTTCGTCGCCTTTTAGGCTCCTCGCAATGACCAGCGGAAAAAAACCTCTAGAAGTTTGAACCGACCTTCACTGATAACTGAGCGATGAAATGATAGATCAGCAAGAATCCCACGCCGAAGGCTACTAGCACATACACCAGGTTGAATATCGGCAAATGGCTTGCGGCACCCATACAGAACAACATGGGGGCTGAAAGATAGCAGTTGAGCCGTGACGCGATAAGCGCTTTTTTCGCAACACCCGCCATCTCCGTGGGCGCTTCACCTTTTTTTGGTCCAAGTGATCAGTTTTTTCTGGTTTGGCCAGATAATGAACCATACGTTGAACCACATGATGCTAGCAAGAAGAGCTCCTAAACCTATCCATTGTCCCCAAGTGGTGGTCAGTAGGCCATTTTCACCGAAGAACTTGGCGCCGTTGAGGTGAAGTCTTGCTCCGATATAGCACCAGCCGGTGATAAAGGTGACCATGGCAGCCCATCGGAACCACCATAGGGCTCTCGGAGCGAGCTGGGGAACCACCAGCTTTTTTGTGGGCCCATCGATCGTTTTAACAAAGGGCATATTGACGAAGTTAAAGAAATAAAGTAATCCGATCCACATCACACCAAATATCAAATGGAACCAGCGCAATCCGAACAGGATCAGCGTTGTTGAATCTAATGAAGCTTCGGGCATACGATCTCCTTATTTATGATTAAACCTGAAAACAGTTTAGCAACAGCACATAACTAAATCAACGGAGAAGGGTGAATAAATTTTTACACTGGAACGGGTCCTGCCGCTGCGCCAGCTCATTTTCAGGCAAGTGCTTCGCCTTGCCAGAAAATAAGCGCTCTGGCTCCGCGTCACCCCTTCCAGTCTAAAAATTTATTCTTTCTATAACATGATATTATGTGGACATGAAAATACGGTGCGATGATTTTAATTTAAAGGCGACCCTCGACTCGGGGCAGATATTTGGGTTTCATGCTGAGGAGGGTTACCATCAAGGGATATTATTCGGAAACCCCGTGGAGCTATCTCAGGAAGGGAATTTCATATCGCTCAAGTCTCCGATTCGTATACCCGAGAGCCGCGTGCGACATTATTTTGATCTGGATCGGGATCTGGCCCAATTTTATAGGATCCTTCGATGCGAGCCGGATCTTGGGATGCCGCTCAAAAAATTTCATGGTCTCAGGTTGATACGCCAAGATCCTTGGGAGGCGCTGGCCTGCTTCATCTTATCATCCAACAATAACGTGAAGAGGATCCAGGGTATTCACAAGAATATGTGTGAATATTTTACAAGGAGGCGCAATAGCGATCGCCTGGGCTTTCCGTCTGCGATGGAGATCTCCAAAAGCCATGAGAGGATCTTAAGAGAGCTGGGTCTTGGATACCGCGCACCGTTCTTGATCAAGACCGCGCAATTTCTTTCGAATAACCCAGAATATCTTGAAGCGGTTCGCGAATCAGAATATGCAGAAGCGGTGGAGAGGGTGATGGCATTTCCGGGGATAGGCCCAAAAGTAGCGGATTGTGTTCTGTTGTACGGCTTCAACCGATTGGATTCATTTCCTGTCGACGTATGGATATTGCGTGCCATGAGAAAGTTTTATTTCAAAAATCGCAAAGTCGACGAAAAAAAAGTCCACGCCTTCGGCCGCCAACGCTGGGGTCCCATGGCTGGCTACGTCCAGCAATACATGTTCCACGCCTGCCGCACAGGATTGTACGAGTTTTGAGTGAGGCTTGAACCCCGGAAAGTATCTTCTCCAGGACCGCCCGATTTTCCCCACCGAGAAAAATCGGGCTCGGAAATCTCCTCGCTCGTCGATTTAACGTCCCTCCGAAGACACTTTCCGGCGTTCAAGCCCAAGTAATACTCGTTGATGCCGCACGAGTAGATACAGGAGTTCCTTCGGCGGCAAACGGACTTTTGGCGAGCCTGCCTGCCGGCAGGTAGGGGGCATCCCCAGATATTTAGAGAGCCTTCAATGGGAGTAAAAAGGGCAAGGGTGGGCAAAAGCGAGGACGACTACCGCCTGGAGTCTATGACTGAGGGAGAGAATTGTGATATACTTTCGCGTTTGGAGGATGTGATGAACGAATACGAGACGCAGGTCAAAGCGCTTTACGCTACGTTTAAAGATAAAACCGATCAGCTTCGCAAAAAATTAGGCCGGCCTCTTACGTTGGCCGAGAAAATTCTCGCGGCTCATGTTGTCGATCTCAAATCTCAAGATTTTAACCGCGGACAGAGCTATTTGTCTCTCAGGCCGGATCGTGTAGCGATGCAGGATGCTACGGCGCAGATGGCGGTTCTTCAGTTTATGCTGGCTCAGAGAGATTCTGTTGCGACTCCTACGACGGTTCATTGTGATCATTTGATTTTGGCTCGTGTTGGCGCTGCCGAAGACACCAAATCTGCCAAAGAAACGAATCGCGAAGTTTATGATTTTTTGAGATCCGCTTCTAAACGCTACGGCATGGGATTTTGGGAGCCGGGCGCTGGCATTATTCACCAAGTCGTACTTGAAAACTATGCTTTTCCCGGCGGCCTTATGATCGGCACCGATTCTCACACCCCCAATGCCGGTGGTCTCGGTATGTTGGCGATCGGTGTGGGCGGCGCGGATGCGGCGGATGTGATGGCTGGTCTTGCCTGGGAAGTGAAATGTCCCAAACTCATCGGTGTGCATCTCAAAGGAAGTTTAAATGGTTGGGCGTCCGCCAAAGACGTGATCCTCAAGCTTTGCGGTATGTTGACTGTCAAAGGCGGCACCGACAAGATCGTGGAGTATTTTGGCTCAGGTGCGCGCTCCATCAGCTGTACCGGCAAAGGCACTATCGCCAATATGGGTGCCGAGCTGGGCGCGACTTGCTCGGTCTTTCCTTACGATGACCGCATGGCGGCCTATCTTAAAATGACCGAGCGCTCTGCGATCGCATCTGCCGCGGATCAATATCGTGAATTTTTGGTGGCTGACCCTGAAGTTGAGAAGGATCCCAAAAAATACTATGACGAAGTGATCGAGATCGATCTTTCGACGCTTGAGCCGCATGTGGTCGGGCCTCATACGCCCGATCTGGCACGCCCTATCTCTCAGTTTGCCAAAGACATCAAAGAAAAAGGATATCCCGCAGAACTTAAGGCCGCTTTGATCGGAAGCTGCACCAATTCTTCGTACGAAGATATAGGCCGTGCAGCCAACGTCGCCGGACAGGCATTTAAACTGGGCGCAAAAGCAAAAAGTTATTTCCTCATCTCGCCTGGTTCGGATCAGATCCAAAACACCATCATCCGCGACGGACAGATGAAAACGCTGGAGTCTATCGGCGGCACCGTTTTGGCTAATGCTTGCGGGCCTTGTATCGGCCAGTGGAAGCGTGACGATATTAAGATCGGCGAAAAAAATTCGATCATCACTTCTTTTAATCGTAATTTCCCGGCACGCAATGACAGCAACCCCGAAACATTTTCATTCATCGCATCTCCCGAGATCGTGACGGTATTGGCGATCGCCGGACGTTTGGACTTTAATCCGATGACGGACAAGCTCAAGTTGGCGGATGGCAAAGAATTTATGTTGAGTGCGCCATCAGCTCCTGAGCTACCATCTGCAGGTTATGCCAAAGGTGAGGCGGGGTATATTGCTCCTCTACCCATGGCTGAGCGTAAAAAGATCGAGGTCGTGATCGCATCCACCAGTGACCGCTTGCAAAAATTGGATTCTTTCAAAGCGTGGGATGGCAAAGATTTTGAAAACTGCTTTGTACTTCTCAAAGCCAAAGGCAAATGTACGACGGATCATATTTCACCGGCAGGCTCATGGCTTAAATACCGCGGCCATCTGGATAAAATATCCGACAATATGTTTTTGGGCGCCAATAACGCCTTCACCGATAAACCGGGCCAAGTAAAAAATTGGCTATCGAGCGGGCAGATCGTCACAGCCTCTCAAGCGGCTCGTGATTATAAGAAGGCCGGAGCGGGTTGGGTGGCGATCGGGGATGAAAATTATGGTGAGGGTTCCAGCCGCGAACACGCTGCGATGTCTCCAAGGTTCTTGGGTGCCAAAGCGGTGATTGCCAAAAGTTTTGCACGTATCCATGAGACCAACTTAAAGAAGCAGGGGATCCTGGCACTTCGTTTTGAAAATCCGGCGGATTACGAGAAGATCAAAGAAGATGACAAAGTTTCTATCCAGGGGATCACATCGCTGGCTCCGGGTAAAACGCTTCATATGAGTATCCGTCATTCCAACAGCCAAACCGAAACCATTTCTCTTGTGCATTCATTCACGGACGAGCAGATCGCTTGGTTCAAGGCCGGTTCGGCATTGAACTTGATGGGCGGAAAATAGCCCTTTTTTCATTGGCTACCCCTGGTATTCGTGTTATAACTATTTTGGTTGATGGATCTAAATCACGCTGAACGGAGGAAAAATGGCGACACATATTCAAACACCGAGCAAATCTAAAACCGCATCTGTCGGATCACTTGCAAGCGGGATCTCCGTCAAAAAATTCATCAAGCATCATTATCGCCATTTTAATTCCGCCGTCGTTGTGGATGCGGCCGAAGCCTATATCGATCATTTGAATAATGGTGGCAAGATGTTCGTCACATTGGCAGGTGCTATGTCTACCGGCGAGCTCGGTATTTCATTGGCAGAGATGATCCGCGAAGGGAAGATCCATGGGATTTGTTCTACGGGCGCCAATCTCGAAGAAGATATTTTTAATTTGGTGGCACATGATCATTACCGCCGCGTACCTGGTTATCGTCATCTCACCAGTGAAGAAGAAGTTGAGCTGCGCGAGCAGGGACTGAATCGCGTCACAGATACCTGCATCCCCGAAGAAGAAGCGATGCGTCGTATCGAGAGACAGGTGCTCAAGTTTTGGCAAAAGGCCGACAAAGAGGGCAAGCGCTATTTTCCATACGAATACATGTATCAGCTTTTGAAAAGCGGCGTGATCAATGAATCCTTCCAGATCGATCCCAAAGACTCTTGGGTGATGGCCGCTTGCGAAAAAAATATCCCCATTTTTACGCCAGGCTGGGAAGACTCGACATTGGGCAATATCTTTGTGGCCAATGTTCGCCGTAAAGATGTGTCCACCTTCCAGGTGGTTAAATCTGGCCATGAGCAAATGGATGCGCTTATCGATTGGTATCAAGCCAACACCAAATCCAGCTCCGTCGGCTTCTTTCAGGTGGGAGGCGGTATTGCGGGCGACTTTCCGATCTGCGTGGTACCTCTGATCATTCAAGATCTAAAACAAGAGTGCAAGCTCTGGGGTTATTTCTGCCAGATCTCGGACAGCACGACATCCTACGGTTCTTACAGTGGTGCAGTTCCCAACGAAAAGATCACATGGGGCAAGCTGGATGGCAACACACCCCGTTTTGTGATCGAGTCGGATGCGACGATCGTGGCACCCCTGATCTTCGCCTACGTCCTCGAGAAATAGTGCCCGCACTTCCAGTCGAGCGCGACAATTTCATCATCGACACGGTTTTCCGTGTCATCCATGAGGATGATGATATTTTGGTTTTGGATAAACCGGCACCTCTAGCCGTCCATCCAGTCGGCGCTTATTCTGAGCTCAATCTCCATTCACTGATACGAAAAGATCCCCGCTGGGAAAATACCTCGATCCGCTTTGTCCATCGGCTGGATTCTGAGACCAGCGGCGTGATCATGGCCGCCAAGACCCCGGGAGCAGCGCGTTTTTTAGGTATCGAGTTTTTGAAGGGACGTGTTGAAAAAAAATATGAGGCGATGGTGTTTGGTGAGCCTGTCCCTGCTCATGGCGAGATAGCGATCAAGCTTGGATATGATATGAGCTCCGGCTTTCAAACCGTGCGCGTGCGAGATGATGAGGCCGGTGAAGAAGCTTTGACGCGGTATCGTGTATTGAGTGTGCGTGGCGCGTATGCACATGTGGAGCTTACTCCCCAGACGGGGCGCACCCATCAGCTTCGAGCGCACATGGCACTTTTAGGCTATCCGATCGTCGGGGATAAGATTTATATCGATCTCAATATTTTTAGAGAATATGTCACGAATGGATTGAATGATGTGATGCTGCAGAGGCTCAAAACACCCCGGCTTGCTTTGCATGCTACCCATTTAAGATTTCATCACCCCAAAAACAACGACTGGATGATCTGTGAGTCGCCAGTGCCTAATTTTTTTAAGGAGGTTGCCTAATGTCTCGCCGCGTCAAAGACCTAAGTGCTTTTAAAGATGATCTATTGGAGCTCATGCAAGAAGATTTCCCTCAGGGTGCCGACAATGAAATGTACCGGGAGCTTTTGTACAATGTCGGCCGCTTGCGGGAAGAGAAATTGGATATCGGAGAGCTGAAACTTCTGGGTACAGCGTTTTCTGAGCTCCGCTATGCGCTGACGGTTTTCAAAAAATACCGCGGCGTGCCCAAAGCTGCCGTATTCGGCTCGGCAAGAACGAAGCCGAATCACCCTGATTTCAAGATGGCTGTTAAGTTCGGCCAGAGGCTTGCCAAAAAAGGCTGGATGATCATCACAGGCGGAGCTAGTGGGATCATGGAAGCGGCTATGATAGGAGCGGGCGCCAAAAATAGTTTTGGTTTGAATATCCTTTTACCATTTGAGCAGCAGGCCAATCCGACCATTCACGGAGATGAGAAGCTAATCTTCTTTAAATATTTTTTTACACGTAAGCTCATGTTCCTGAAAGAATCCGAAGCCACGGTGTTATTTCCGGGCGGATTTGGTACGTTTGATGAGGGTTTTGAGTCTTTTACACTCGTCCAAACCGGCAAGGCCAAGCCCAGGCCGCTGGTATTGGTGGACACCCCCAAAAGCACATTTTGGAAATCCACACTTTCGCTTTTGAAAAAAAATCTCGAGGGGGGAGGGCTGATCTCTAAACACGATCTTAAACTCATGAGGCATTTTCAGGATCCCGAAAAGGCCGCTTGTGAGCTGGTGAACTTTTACAAAAATTATGACTCGTCTCGGTTTCTTAAGGATAAATACCTGATCCGAGTCAAAAAGAAGCTTACCAACGCCCAGTTGAGTGCGATCCAGACTCAATTTAAGGATATTCTTTCGGGTGGGACCATCGATAGGCTGGCTGATATCACAGAGGATGACGACCAAGATCCCAATTTGGATAGGATCGTGTTTCGATTTGATCGCTCAAACTATGCAAGGCTTAGGCTCCTCATAGACCACTTAAATATGCTTAAATGATGAGATTGACCGACCAGGGTTCATTTAGTATCCTATTCCGATAGTAAAGCCTGTGTTTTTCATGTATCAACCCATCAAAAGTAAGGACGATTTATGAAGCGTGCGACTGGTTTGTTGCTTTTGGTTTTGGGCTTATTTACGGCTGCCCAATTTTCTTTTACACCTGCTTTTGCTGATGTGGATCCGGATTATACTGAACCACAGCAGGCTCCAGAACCTGAGCCTCAGCCGGCTGCTCAATTTCCTGCTATCGAGACAACACCTATTGCACCTCAGCCCATGACAGGACCCAATTGCAATATTACTCCGACTGGGCCTATTGGTGTGACCAACCAGTTTAGCGCTGGTAGCACAGGTTCTAATACCTCAGGTTTCCAGGGTGATTTTCCGAAAGTTCAAACCAAAGAGGATGAGCTTTTGGCTCGTAAGTTTCAATGGTGGCCCACGGATGCCCAACCGGCTCCTGTTAAAGATCAAAGCCGCAGCGGATATTGGTGGTGGCCTGAGCAGCCAGGTGCTAGTGCTAGCGGCAATAGCCTTTGGGGCAATCAAGGCTGGATCTATGTGCGTAAGATCATTTTTGATTACAAATCTGAGACCGTGGAGACTCCTCAGGGCCCTATGAAGCCGTCTTTGGTGATCAAGCGGATCATCAAGAACGTCCGTGTATTTTTTGATTATGATAAATCTGAGCTTCGGGATGACGCGGTCGATATTTTATCGAAAGCTGTTTACACTCTGCAGCACAATGATAAAGCCGATATTCTTATCACGGGAAATGCCGACACTCGCGGTTCTGAGAAGTACAATGAGAAGCTTGGTGCTAAGCGCGCCGATGCTGTTAAGGGCTGGTTGGTAGATCAAGGGATCGCGCCCGACCGTGTGCGTATTTTGAGTCGCGGTAAGCTGGACGCCATGGCTCCCAAGGGTGACCTTGTCGGTATGCAAAAAGACCGTAATGCTCAATTTATGATCGCCGAAGTTGAAGAAGTGATGATACCAGCCGAAAAGGCGGATCTTTTTGAGGATAAGCAGATCGAGGAGAAGCAAGAGCTTGAAGGCCAAGTGCGTGTGAGCACCAAAGAATACACCATCCAGTCCGGTGATACTTTGTGGGGCATCGCGCAGCGTGAATACGGCGATGGCAAGCAGTGGAAAAGAATATACGAATTCAATCAGGATGTGATCTCTAATCCGAACAAGCCTAAAAAGGGTACCCGGATCCAATTACCGATAGAATAGCAACCGTCATTGCGAGCGGAGCGAAGCAATCTAATTGATTGGATTGCTTCGTCGCTTACGCTCCTCGCAATGACCTAAGGAGGAAAATACCTACATGGATCAAAGAACAGTTACGATCTCTCAATCCGAAATATCGTTATCCAGCTATT
>CAYODQ010000024.1:0-19955 GCA_964402785.1 uncultured Planctomycetia bacterium | reverse complement strand
ATGGATCAAAGAACAGTTACGATCTCTCAATCCGAAATATCGTTATCCAGCTATTTTTCAAAAGTATATATGTGGATGGCAGTAGCGCTTATCATATCCGCTGCGGGCTCTTATTGGATCTTGTCTCAGCCGATGATGTTAAAAGCTATTTTTACCAACACATGGATGATGATCGGATTGTTTGCTCTCTTGATGGGCCTGTGTATCTGGTTCACAGCTAAGCTCTTCACGATGAGTATGGGCACTGCGATCATCAGCTTTAGCTTATTTTCATTTGTGAATGGTGTATCGTTAGCTCCCATTTTTCTGATCTATACGGGCGCCTCGATCATGACAACGTTTGCGATCACTGCCGGGACATTTCTTTTTTTCAGCGTCTATGGATTTGCGACCAAAAAGGACCTGACACAAATTGGGCAAATGTGTGGGATGGCTATATGGGGTTTGATCTTGGCTAGCATCGTCAATATTTTCATGAAAAGCACTGCGCTTTATTGGATTGTGACCTATGCGGGTGTCGCGATCTTTATGGGTCTTATTGCGTACAAGACCCAGGAGTTGAAAGCGCTGTATCAGCAAGGTGCTCAGAATCCCGAGATGACAAAAAAATTAGCACTATTTGGGGCGTTCACGCTCTACTTGTCGTTTGTCAATTTGTTCATTTTGCTTTTGAGGATTTTTGGAAAAAGAAGAGATTAAAAGAATACTACGATAGGATTCTCGAAGGGAGCTGGGGTTAAAACCGGCTCCCTTTTGTCGTATATAAGGATTTTATGAGTTTAGTCCTAAAAAAAGTCGATAGGCCCAGAGAGCTCAAGTGGCATCAAGCCGCAGCCATGCTGTATGGCGACTGGGGTACGTCCAAGGCTTATGTGTTGGGTATCGCATTTGCGATCGCCGGCCACGCGTCGATGTTCTTTTTGGCGGCGATGAGTGTATTGACGCTTATCGTGGGCTATTGCTACATGATCATTTGTAAAGTTTATCCGGATGGCGGCGGTGTTTATTCGGCCGTCCGCAATCGCTCCAAAAATCTTGCTGTTATCGGCGCCCTCCTTTTGATCGCCGACTATGTGATCACCGCATCCATATCCGCGATAGAAGCTTTTCATTACCTGGGTATTCACGATCCTACCCGCTGGGCTATTGGAGCCATTATCATCATTGCCGCTATCAATGTTTTCGGGCCTAAAAATAGCAGCAATGCTGCGCTGGCCATTGCAGTAGCTGTTGCCGGGATCTTGGTGGTTTTGGCCATATTTGTAATCCCATCAATCACCCATGTGGAGATCACTCGCCCCAAAGGATCTTTTATATCGAATTGGACCAGTTTTGTCGGTATCGTTTTGGCTTTGTCCGGTGTTGAGGCCATCGCCAATGTGACCGGTATCATGGTCGAGCCGGTAAAGAAGACGGCTAAAAAGGCGATCTTGGCGGTGATGCTGGAAGTCACGGTCATATCCCTTGTTTTGGGCGCGGCAATGAATGCTATCCCGGGGCTTACAGGCCGCACTGAAGATATGATCCGTGCGATCGCCGAGCATTATGTGAACCCGACCTTTGGAAAGATCATCGCCATTGTTCTTGGTCTCTTGCTGCTTTCTGCGGCCAACACCGCTATTCAAGGATTGATCGGTGTGACCTTTTTGATGTCGAAGGATAGAGAGCTTCCACCGATCTTTAGTTCGCTCAATCGATATGGAATGCCGTGGTTTAGTTTGTTAGTGGGCGCCACAGCACCCATCGTTGTGTTGATGGTAGAAAGCGATGTCACGCATTTGGCGGCTTTGTACGCGATCGGGGTGGTGGGCGCTATTACCATCAACCTGGGCGCTTGCAGTACCAATAAAGATATTGCGATCAAGAAGACCGAGAGATTCTTTCTGGGATTTGCTGCCATCATCATGTTCTTTATTGAGGCCACGATCATTTTTCAGAAACACAATGCAGTCATATTTGCTATTTGCGTCCTGGCTGTTGGGTTGATGGCGCGCGCCACCGGCAAGTGGGTGGAGTCCAAAAAGGCTGCAGAGACAGAGGTGCTGGGTATCGACGTATTGACCACGGAAGAAGCGAAGGATCTGATGCCTCTTTACCATGGATCTACTCTAGTCGCTATCAAGTCTTTGAGTGACTCCTTGCTGGAGGAAGCGGTGCTGCATGCAAAAGGCAAGGGTGAGAGCGTTGTTTATTCGCTGTATGTAGAAGAGAAGCCTCCGGGCTGGGCGTATCCAACCGAAGTGGCACCCTCTCAAAAAGCGGTCGAAGTTTTGGTCCAGACGGTGCAAGCGTTTGAAAAGCGCGGCATTACGTCGGTGCCGTTATGGAATTTGGCCGAAGACGCGGGAGCTTCTATTGTTAAAACAGCCACTGATCTTAATTTGGATACCGTTATGATCGGAGCAACGCGCCGCGGCGCTTTAGAAAGAATGCTGAGAGGGGAAGTGCTCAAGACCATTGCTGAGCAGCTTCCAAAGAATAAACGTCTTATTATTTGTAATTAAAAGCGGAGGAATTTTGCATGTCTTATTTGGTTTTGGTTCGTCATGGAGAGTCGCAGTGGAATCTTGAAAACCGTTTCACCGGATGGGTGGACGTGCCTTTGTCTCCAAAGGGTGTCGGAGAAGCCGCTGGAGCAGGGGAGCGGCTTAAAAAAGAAAATATTCATTTTGATGTGGCTTATACATCGCTTCTTCAGCGGGCTCAAAATACGCTTAAACTTATATTGGAGAAGCTCGGACAGTCCGGTATCCCTATACACAAAGATCAGGCGTTGAACGAGCGTCACTACGGCGATTTGCAGGGTCTTGATAAGGCGGAGACAGCCAAAAAGTTTGGGGATGAGCAGGTCAAGATCTGGCGCCGTTCTTATGATATCGCACCCCCCAAGGGCGAGAGTCTTAAAGATACAGCCGCACGAACGCTTCCGTATTTTGAAAAACATATCCTTCCCGAGCTTAAGCAGGGGCGCAATGTGATCGTGGCTGCTCATGGAAATAGCCTTAGATCTATAGTGATGGAGCTTGAAAAGCTTACCAAAGAGCAGGTTCTAGAGCTAAATCTTGCCACAGCTGTGCCTGTCATCTATCAAATGGACGCCAACCTCAAAATCATCTCCAAGAAACAATTGACGTAATTGTCAATTATTGATAAAATTCAGTTAAGATTGATAATTTAACGTATTTTAAGATAAAGGCGGAGGTGTCTTATGATGGATTGGCAAACAACCGTTTTTGAGCCCGTCGAGTCCATGTGGATGAGTATCATGGGTTTTCTTCCTACCTTGATATCGGTGATCGTGATCCTGATCGTAGGGTGGCTGCTGGCCGCTCTGGCTCAGAAGATCATCACGCGATTCTTTAAATTGGCCAGGTTGGACTCGGTCAGTGAAAAAATAGGGATAGCCAACATCCTCACCAAGGGTGATATCAATTACACCCTATCCGAGATCATCGGGGTCATGGTGTATTGGCTGCTCATGCTAGTGGTCTTTTTGATGGCTGTGAATGCGCTTCAGCTAGAGGTTGCATCTCAGCTTTTAAGCCAGGTCATCTTGTACGTGCCCAATGTTATTGCAAGCGTGTTCATCCTGGTGCTGGGTATATTTTTTGCCAGCGTCCTGGCCAACACCGTGCGAACAACGGCGGCCAATGCGGGTATCCAGCAGGCAAGGTCCCTCGGGCAGTTTGTGCAGGTGATCATCGTTGTTTTCACTATCATCGAGGCTCTTAATCAGCTGAAGATCGATACATCGATTATTCAGCTCTTGATCAAGGCGATCTTGGCTGCATTTGCTCTCGGCGTCGGTTTAGCGATCGGCTTGGGCTGTAAAGACATGGCCGGACGTTATGTGGCGGAGCTGATCGATAGTTTTAAGTCAAAAAAATAGAAGACGATAGACCATAGACAATAGATCGTAGTCAAAACCAAAGCGTTTAATAGAGCCTGTTGTTTATGGTCTATTGTTTTTGTGCAATCTCCCGTTCTTGCCACATCTAGATAGCTTTGATATAGTCAATTTCATGAAGCGTCGTTTTATTTTCCTAGCACTATTTTCTTTTGTCCTGTCCGGTTGTTTGACGCAAGAGAGCCCGGAGGAGCTGGATCGTCTTACAAAGGAAGACCCGTCTTTTAAGCAAATGATAGCCGCTCGTGACCAGGCTCATAATAATATTCGATATATAAAAAATGATCTGTTGAGCAAGAAAAAGGTCATGGATGCTCAGATCGAGAAGCTTCGTTCCGAATATGATGTCTATGCCAAATCCCAAAATACCAAGATCGATCAGTTTCGTGCGCAGATTGAAAATCATCGCAATCAGCTCTCAAAGGACATTGATGCCGCGCAAGCATCGCTGGAGGTCAAACAAGCTGAGTTGGATGGTTATCAAAAAACCACGGCAGATGTGAACAAGGTCTTGCGGGAGGCTAAAGGCATACAGCTTTCTAAAGCGGAGCGTCAAAAATGGGAGGAGCGGGTGTTGATGTTATCCGAAAAGATCCGGCCTCTTGCCGAAGAAATTCAAGAGCTGAAGCTTCGCATCCGTCTCAAAAAACAAAAAATTGGTTTCCTTCGATAATCAAACCCAGTTGATCCCGCTGGGGGAAGCTTGCGACCCATTCCGATTCTTTGATCTGCTTCCCAATAAAAAAGCACGCGTTTTGCTTGAGAGCGCTCGCGCTGAAGGAGTATCCGGACGCTTGTCATTTATTGCTACAAATCCATTTGAAATAGTTTCGATCGCCGCCGGATCATCCGCGAAGGCCGATAGCTGGAAAAAAATAAAGCGCTATCTCAAACAATACAGCGCCAAGGGGGGCGGGGCTTATCCGTTCGAGGGCGGCCTGATCGGATATTTTTCATACGAATGTAAAGATTGGGCTGAGAAAACGTTAAGCACGCGCACGTCCCATAAGGACCTGCCGCCTTTGGCCCACCTTTCTTTATTTGATCACGTTGTTGTTGTAGACCACGCCAAGAACGAAACGATATTGGTCATCTCAGGTCTCAAGAGGCTCAGCAAAAAACGCATCGAAGAGCTTTGCCGCTTTTATCAAAAAATATACCATCAAGCATTTCATTTGCGTGATCAGGCAAAGATCAAAAAAAACAGCCTTTCATCTCGTGCGATCCAAAGCTCGTTTAGTTTTGAGGAGTTTCGGCAGGCCGTCATCCGAGTCAAAGAATATATCCAAAAAGGGGATGTGTTTCAGGTGAACTTGGCGCAACGGCTTAGTTTTCCCGTGAAGGAATCTGCCGGCGCTTTATACCAAAAGCTTCGGGCGCTAAATCCATCCTCATTTTTCGGTTTGTATGATACGGGTGAATTTCAGATCTTGTCCGGATCACCCGAGAGACTACTTAAACTAGATCAAGGCTTACTTGAAACGCGGCCGATCGCTGGAACGAAAGCGCGCGGTAAAAATGAATCGGAAGATAAAAAGATCGCTCAGGAGTTGTTTCTGAACCCCAAAGAAAGAGCCGAGCATATCATGTTGGTGGATCTAGAACGCAATGATATGGGCCGGGTCGCTAAATTCGGGAGTGTGGAAGTGGACGAGTTGATGGTGTTGGAGAATTATTCGCATGTAAAACATATCGTTTCGAATGTCCGAGCTGTCTTGCGTGACAATTTGGATGCGGTCGATGCGCTCAAGGCTTTTTTTCCGGGCGGTACGATCACGGGAGCGCCCAAGATCCGGGCGATGCAGATCATCGACGAGCTGGAGCCGGTGCGCCGCGGGCCGTATACAGGTTCGTTGGGTTATTTGAGTTTTTCTGGCAATATGGATATGAACATTTTGATCCGCAGCTTGGTCATCCGTAAGGGGCAAGCCAGTTTGCATGTCGGTGCGGGTATTGTTGCGGATTCTATCCCGGAAAAGGAATATGAAGAAACCCTACATAAAGCAGAAGCAGTTCTTTGCGCCGTCTTCGGAAAAGACGAAGTATCCCGCTTTTTCAGACGATGCGGCCTTAAGCGTTGATTTTCTCGACCAAGCCTCCGCCTTTGAGTCTTTGAGGGCGTATGAGGGTCGTTTTTTTCGTTTGCATGAGCATCTTCGTCGATTGCAGGCTTCCTGCGAGGCACTTGGACAGAAGTTGCCTCTGAGTAAAAGCGAGATCGCAGACTGGCTTGTGAAAGAGTTGGTATCCAGCACCTATCCGAACGCCACCGTTCGACTTTCAGTGCATCACTATGACAATGCCCAGGGCTGTCTAGTGCTCATGATCCGTGAGTTCTTGTCTCATCCTGACGAATGGTATGAAAAGGGTGTGTCGGTGCGTACAACGGTGTCTCAGCGCTGGACACTCAAGGCTCAGGATCCACAGGTCAAAGCATCTCAGTATGTCAGCGGAGTGCTGGCCTATGTGGATAAAGGAGATCTACCAGCGCATGAGCTCGTTTTTTTATCCAATAGCGGGATGGTGGCGGAGGGGACCGTATCCAATCTTTTTATTGTTAAACATAAAACACTTTTGACACCCTCTATCGGTTCGGGTATTTTAAAAGGTGTCACACGGGGGTTTGTGATCGAATTGGCGCAGGCAAGGGGTCTTTTGGTCCGTGAGACGGTATTGACGCGTCATGAATTTTACAATGCCGACGAATGTTTTATGACTAACACTTCTTCCGAGATTTTGCCTATTATAGAGATGGATGGCCGGGTGATTGGGACGGGTGTCCCGGGCTTAACAACAAAAACCTTAGCAGCGGATTTCAAACAATGTCGATTCATCGAGTCAAAAGAGCTTTAATCAGTGTTTATGATAAAACGGGCGTTGTGCCATTTGCCAAAGCGCTGCATGCCATGCATGTCGAGATCATCTCGACGGGTGGTACGGCGCAGCTTCTAAAAAAAGAAGGTTTGCCGGTCAAAGAAGTATCCGAGATAACCAAATTTCCCGAAATGTTATCCGGCCGCGTAAAAACATTGCACCCTAATTTGCATGCGGGTCTTTTGGCGCTTCGCGATGATCATCATCATGTCGAGACATTGGCGGAGCACAATATCAAACCCATCGATCTTCTTGCGGTCAATCTTTATCCATTTTGGGATGCGGTCAAAAATAAATCAGATGAGTTGGAAATCATCGAGATGATCGATATCGGTGGGCCGTCGATGCTGAGATCAGCTGCCAAAAATTTCAGGTTCGTGGCGTCGGTTAGCGATCCGGCGGATTATCCGAAGATCATCCAAGAATTGGAAACCAATAACAAAGGTTTGAGCGACGCCACTCGTCGGACTTTAGCTACGAAAGTTTTTGCGCTTACGTCCTATTATGACAATCTGATCCATCAGTATTTGTCCGGCGGATCAGGCCGTGCGGCGGCACATTTTCCGGATCGCGTGTCGTTGGATTTTGAAAAGGTGATGGATTTGCGTTATGGTGAAAACCCCCACCAGTCGGGCGCGCTTTACCGTGAGAGATCGGTTCGCGCGGGTGCGGTAGCCGGAGAAAAATTGGGTGGCAAGGAGCTTTCATTTAACAATATCCTGGATCTGGATGCTGCTTGGCAGAACGTTCAGGCATTTTCGGGGCATGCCTGCGTGATCGTAAAGCACACAAATCCTTGCGGTCTTGCGGTCGCCGGTTCATCCAAGCAAGCCTTTCAAAAGGCATTTGCCTGTGATTCTTTGTCCGCGTTTGGCGGGATCATAGGTCTTAATTCAGCCGTCGACGAAGACACGGCCAAAGCGATCATTAAAAGTGGTTTTATGGAGTGTGTGATCGCGGAGTCGTTTTCAGCGGGCGCGTTGAAGCTTCTTAGGGAAAAAAAGAATTTGCGCTTGATCCAAGCCAAGCCCGAGAAAAAAGGCCCCGCTTTTGATTTTAAAAAGGTTTCTGGCGGGCTGTTGTTGCAGGATGAAGATATGAAGTCGGTGACGGCGGCAGATCTCAAATGTGTGACCAAGATCAAGCCCACCAAAAAGGATATCGACGACCTATTGTTCGCATTTAAAGTTTGCCGATTTGTGAAATCCAATGCCATTGTTATTGCCAAATCAGGCGCTACATTAGGCCTGGGTATGGGGCTGACATCGCGCGTGGATTCGTGCGATGTGGCGCTGCGTAAAGCAGGTAAGCGAGCCAAAGGCGCCGTACTCGCGTCGGATGGGTTTTTCCCTAAAAGCGATTCAATTTTGTTGGCCAAGAAACAAGGTATTCGAGCGATCATACAGCCGGGTGGATCTATCCAGGATCAGGATGTGATCGATACCTGCAATAAAGCACGTATCGCCATGGTGTTTACCGGAGTCAGACACTTCAAGCACTAGTTCTACCAACAAAGGGAGGTCTCATGAAAGAAGGAAAATGCGTGATCTGTAAACTAGTCACGATCCTCGTGGCGATCGGCGCGATCAACTGGGGCACTTTAGCATTTTTTCAGCTGGATCTGGTGACTAAGATCTTTGGTGGGATGACAACGGCCAGCAAGATCGTGTACGGCGTCATTGGTGTGGCGGGTGTGATCAAGCTTCTGAGTATATTCGCTCCGATCTGCCCTTGTTGCAAAGAAGGAAGCTGCAAAAAGTAATCTATGAGCGCCATTCACGAAGCGCTGAAGAAAGCGCGTAATGTACGTAAAGGGCAAGAGGTTGAGCCGAAACCTGAAACCTCAGCTCGAATGGCGCCCGCAGTCATCGAAGTGCGTTCGACCGTCAACCCTGCCATGGTGGCTTGGCTGGTCGCCGTCGCCATGGTCGGGGTTGCCGCGTTCTCATGGCAATATGCGCGCGCGGCCGGTTTGCAAAAGAAGCTGACCCTCGCTTTGCTTGAGCTCAACGATACGCGAGGTGATTATCTGGATTCACACAAGAAAAAAGCAGGTGAAGTGGATAAGTTAAGATCCACGGTCGAAGAGCTCAATCTTAAGATCCGCCAACTCGAAAAAGATCGCAATCATGTTTGGATGCTCAAGCAGACGGTCGAGGTCGAAAATCTTCAAAAAGAAAAAAAGATCTCGGAGATCACCAAACAAAAACATGACCTGGAGATGACGCGTTGGCGATTGTCCGAAGAATTGGATGAGCTCAAAAAAGAGATTCAGATCCAGCCGAGTAGTCTAGCTTCTCCCAAATCCATAGCCCGATCAGAAAGATAGTTTTTCGTGCAATACAATGAAGCGCTCCAATATATAGAGTCGTTCGTTAATTACGAACGCGAAAGATCGACAGCCTATCCCGAAGCGTTCAAGCTGGATCGGATGTTCGAGCTAGCCAAACAGTTGGGCAATCCTCAGAACGCATATGATTCAGTCATCATCGCGGGTTCCAAGGGCAAGGGCTCAACAGCCGCATTTTTAAGCTCGATCCTCAGGATGGATAATTGGCGCGTAGGCCTTTACACGTCACCGCATCTGAGTCATTTGAGAGAGCGCATTCAGGTGAATGGGATGCATATCAGTGACAATAAATTCGCCGAATATGTCACCAAGCTCCAAAAAGCGATAGAAGCAGCTTATTTTCGAAAAAATCCACCGACTTATTTTGAGGCTCTTACGGCGATCGCGTTTTTACATTTCAAAGAAATGAAGGTGAATATCGCTGTGCTGGAAGTTGGGTTGGGAGGTCTCTATGATTCGACCAACATTGCACCTGCCAAAGTGGTCGGTATCACGCCGGTGAGTTTGGAGCACACCGATAAATTAGGGAAGACCTTGTCCAAGATCTGCGTACAAAAATGCGGTGTTATCAAAGGCCGGGAGATTGTGATCTCCGGGATCCAGGCTAGCGAGGCCGCTGTGGTGATCGAAAATGCTTCGCAAGAAAGAGAGGCGCAGCTATTTCGAGTGGGCAAAGATATCAAAGTGACCGAAAGAAAGACCGCTTCCAACACACAATCATTCGATGTTCGCACGCCCTGGGGTCATTTTTATGATCTGGAAACAGAGCTTTTGGGTCGTCATCAGCTAGATAATGCCGCAGCCGCGATTGGCCTTGCCAAGGCGATCGAGAAGAAAACACGTATGACCGTGTCTGAAGGTGCAATACGCCAGGGCATCTTAGATGCCAAGTGGCCGGGCCGGATGGAAAAAGTTTCAGAGCGCCCGCAAATCGTTTTGGATGGCGCTCATAATGTGGACAGTATTCAAAAGGCTTTCGAGGCGCTGCCTAGGCACTTTCAATTTCAAGATCTTGTTGTCGTTTTTGCGGCCGCCGAAGATAAAGATATAGACGGCATGCTGAAGGAGATCTGGAAACATACGGATTGCGTGGTCTTGACGCAATTTGATAGTCCAAGGGCCGCTTCAGCTAAAAATATTTTTTCAGGCATGGAGTCTTTGACTGATAAAGAGCTTTTTGTGGAGGAAGATCCTCATAAGGCCTTGGAGAAGGCGCGCTCTCTTGCGGCAGCAGAGGATCTGATCTTGGTCACAGGCTCTTTGTATCTTGTCGGAGAAATACGTGACCATGTGTGTGGCGGCGCATTCTGATGAAAAGCCAATTTCATCATCCCAGTGATACGATCGTGGCGATCGCCACACCTCCCGGAGACGGCGGTATTGGCGTGATCCGCTTGAGCGGTTCACAAGCCGTTGAGATCGCTGATAAGATCTTTGCGCCCAAAAATAAAAAGTCCGTGCGGGATCAAAAAAATTTTACAGCGCGTCTGGGTGTCATCTTGGACCGAACAGTATCGCCACCCAAACAGATCGATGATGCACTGGTTTTGGTGATGCGCTCTCCCAAAAGCTATACCGGCGAGGATGTGGTGGAAATCTCAGCGCATGGCGGCTCGGTCGTTCTTCAGGAAATATTGGCTTTGACAGTAAGAGCGGGTGCCAGACTTGCCGATCCGGGAGAGTTTACAAAACGGGCATTTTTAAATGGCCGCATGGATCTGATCCAGGCTGAAGCTGTTTTGGATGTGATCCATGCAAAAACCGAAAAGAACCGCCAATGGGCATCTGCGCAGCTTGAAGGCTCACTTTCTCGCCACATGCAGACTATTAAAAATACGCTGATGGAGGTATTGAGCCATCTCGAGGCAGGGGTCGATTTTCCGGATGATTTTCCTGAGACGGATTCCCGACCAGTAATCCAGGGGAAGCTAAATGCAGTCGCAATACAAGTGGCGCAGTTGTTATCAGGCGCCGACCTTGCTTTGTTGTCCAAACGGGGAATGAATGTGGTCATCTGGGGCCGTCCCAATGTAGGTAAATCGAGTTTGTTCAATGCGCTTGTCAAAAAAAATCGCGTGATCGTGACGCCTTATCCCGGAACGACGCGGGATATCGTGGAAGAAGAGATCTCGTTGCAAGGCCTTTCGGTTCGCCTTCTTGATACGGCCGGTATTCACCAGACGGAGCAGCCCATCGAAAAAGAAGGCATCGAGCGATCCAAAAAGGTTGTGCAGGGGGCTGACCTTGTTCTGTTTGTATTGGATGGCAGCCAAGGTTGGCTGACGGAAGACAAGCATCTTCAGGACGCATTGAAAGGGCTGCCCTATTTTTTGATCGTGAATAAATCAGACCTTTCTCAAAAAATAGATGCGCGTGCGTTAAAGCAAATAACGTCGCAGCCTGTTTTCGCTTTATCTTGTCTCAAGGATGATAGTACGCGTGCGCTCGAAGATGCTATTGCGTCTTTTATGAGGAAGGGTTTGAGTTCCCCTGCTGCCGAGGGGATGGTAACCACGGTTCGGCAAAAAGAGCTTTTGGAAAAAGTTTCAAAAGATGTGTCCAGTGCGCTCGTTGCCTGCGAAAAAAATCTATCCGATGAATTTGTTGCCAGTGATGTATCGAGTGCCATTCAACATTTGGGACAACTCGTTGGGGAGGTGATCACTGATGACATTCTGGAGATCATATTTCAGAAATTTTGTATAGGTAAATAAAATAAATACTTAGCTAATACTATCTTTACAGAGCTTGCCCTTTTAAGCGTCAACCGCTATAATTAATTCCTTATAAGCATCAAAAAACACAGGCGTTACAATCATTTAAGTGCTAGAAACCTCAGATTCTATTGTGGCCCAATTAGGCCGAAATCGTATTTTTATTGCGACGGCGACATCCTGGTTTACCGCCCAGGTTCTCAAGGTCGTGATCGGGGTATTGCGGGATAAGCGCTTTAATTTTAAGTGGCTTATCAGCTCGGGTGGGATGCCCAGCTCTCATGTGGCTTTATCGATGTGTTTGACGACATCCATAGGCCTTTATTATGGATTCGATTCGGGATTGTTTGCCATGGCGTTGGGATTTGCTGTGATCACGATGTTTGATGCTCAGGGGATACGCTGGCATAGCGGACGGCAGGCGCAGGCGCTTAATCGCATCATGGAAGATTTGTACGCCAAGAAGGGTATTCAAGAAGCGCCGCTTAAGCAGCTGATCGGTCATACGCCGGTGCAAGTTTATGCGGGGGGAGTATTGGGGGTCTTGATGGCTGTTATTTTTTATAGAGGCGTATTTTGATTTTACTCAGCCGCGTATTTTTGTTCATGCTATGCCTCATGGTTTCATTTGAGGCGCGCACGCTTCATGCAGAAGGCGTCTCTCTGGTCCAAAACCTGGCTACCCAGGCTACTAATTATCAAGTCCGATCGGGTGACAGCTTGGCGCTGATCGCCAAAAAACACGGTGTCACGGTCGATCTTCTGAAGAAGGTCAACTCCTTGCCAAATGATAATCTGATGGCTGGCAAAACATTGAAAATTCCCACACTCAAGCTCAGTATTCTCGTCGATAAATCAGAAAATAGACTTTTTTTGCTTGGGGATAGCGATGTTTTGAAAACCTATGCCGTTTCGACGGGCCTCAATGGTTCTACTCCCGTAGGTGTTTTTGAGATAACCAATAAATTGGTGGATCCCACTTGGTACCACGCGGGGGCCGTGATCCCATCTGGGGACAAAGAAAATCAGCTTGGCACGCGGTGGATGGGCATTACAGCCAAAGGCTATGGCATCCATGGAACCACCGAACCCGAAAAATTGGGTCAGGCTGTGTCAGCAGGCTGCGTGCGAATGAAAAATGAAGATGTGGAAGAGCTTTATAGTTTAATTCCCTCACGAACGAAAGTAACTATTCAGGAATAAATCACATGATGACAGTTTTGGATTTTGAAAAACCGATCGTTGAGCTCGAAAAAAAGATCACGGAGCTTAGAAATTTGTCCACGAGTGGTGATCTGAATTTGGACAGCGAGGTCAAAAAGCTCGAGTCTCGTTTGGAGCATGTCAAAAAAGAGACCTATGTGAATTTGACGCCTTGGCAGCGGGTGCAAATAGCTCGTCATCCTAAGCGGCCTTATACGCTTGATTACATCCAGATGATCTTTTCTGATTTTGTTCAGTTGCACGGCGACCGCACGTTCGCGGATGACAAGGCGTTGGTGGGAGGTTTGGCTAAATTGGACGGACAGTCTTTTATGGTGATGGGCCATCAGAAAGGCCGTGATGCCAAAGAAAATATTATGCGCAATTTTGGAAGCGCTCATCCTGAAGGATATCGCAAGGCGCTTCGACTGATGCGGATGGCTGAAAAGTTTCAAGTTCCGATCATAGCGCTGGTGGATACGCCGGGCGCTTATCCGGGTGTGGGCGCCGAAGAGCGCGGACAAGCTTATACCATTGCGGTGAATATCCGGGATATGGCGCGCGTCAACGTGCCCATTTATGTATGCGTGATCGGCGAGGGCGGGTCGGGCGGCGCGCTCGGTATAGGCGTCGGTGACCGAGTGGCTGTTTTTGAAAATTCGTATTATTCTGTGATATCCCCCGAAGGTTGTGCGGCGATCTTGTGGAAAGATCGCACCAAAGCGCCCGAGGCGGCCGAAGCGCTGCGCCTGACAGCCAAAGATCTTCTTGAGATGAAGTTGATCGATGAAGTTTTGAAAGAACCGCTGGGTGGAGCTCATCAAAATCCGGCTGAGATGGCTGAGACCGTTAAAAATTCGCTGCTCAAATTTCTTAAAGACAGCCAGAGCTGGGATCGTAAAACGTTGATCCAAGAACGATATGAAAAATTCAGACAAATGGGCGCTTTTGAATCTTGCGCATCTCTCAAGGTCGTCGAAAAATCACAACCCAAAGCTGAAAAGAAAAGTCGTGAAAAAAAAGTTTCAAGTCGCGAGTGACCTCGCCGAGGTTCAAAAGGTCAGCCATGATGTGCTGGCGTTTTTGAAACCTGTTTCGATCAACGAGGCGGCTTTGTTCGATATACGCCTTTGTCTGGAAGAAGCGCTTATCAATGCAATGAAATACGGCAACGGCCTTAAAAAAGAATTGCCTGTGGATCTGGATATCGAGTGTGAGCCCGGTGAAGTGAGGATCACGGTGCAGGATCAGGGACCCGGATTTGATCCCAAGAAGCTGGAAGATTGTACGGACGAAAAGAATATTTACCGCAACCGCGGACGGGGCGTGTATTTGATCCATCAGCTGATGGATAAAGTGTCGTACAACGACAAGGGAAACAGCTTGGTCATGGTCAAGAATCTTAAATAACAAAGGGGGATGGATGGACGTCAAGACGATGGAAAAAGAAGGGGTTCTTGTTTTTCAAGTGAACGGGGAGATCAATATCAGCACGTCTCCGGAGCTTAAAAAGCAATTTGAGAAACAGCCTTCAAAGAAGATCGTGGTGGATCTAGAGAAGGTTTCTTATATCGACAGTTCAGGGTTGGCCACATTGGTGGAGATCCTCAAAAAGACTCGATCCGCTGGCGGCAGCTTAGGCTTGGCAGCGATGTCTGACAAGGTCAAGAGCTTGTTCGAGATCACCAAGCTAGATAAACTTTTTTTGATCGCAAGTTCACAAGATGAAGCTGTGGGAAAGGTAAAATAAGGTTCAATCAATCCTTTGTTTGTAACTGACCTCGGACGCGCAACGTTATCCATTTTTCGCCAAACGTCTGAGATCTTGTCTCTGCTTTGGCAAACTGTTTATTGGCTTTTTGTCGGTCCTTTTAGAGGTAAGATGGTTTCGCGTAAGAATTTTTTTGCGCAGACTATTTTTTCCGGTTTAGATTCCATTGTCATCGTTTTCTTCGTCGATTTTTTTATTGGCATGGTGCTTGCCATGCAGTCGGCCTATCAGTTGGAGCAGCTTGGAGCTACTATTTATGTAGCAGCTCTTGTGGCAGTATCCATGACGCGTGAAATTGGCCCTGTACTCACCTCACTTGTGATCGCCGGTCGCGTGGGCGCTGCGATCACGGCCGAGCTTGCGACCATGAAAGTGACCGAGCAAGTCGAAGCGCTGGAGACAATAAGCCTTAATCCTGTCCGCTACTTGGTGGCACCGCGTTTTTTGGCTCTGGTTTTGATGCTTCCATGCCTTGTGATTCTAGGTAATTTGATCGGCATGTTCGGTGGGTACGTGGTGGGTGTGACGCAGTTGGGCTTGGGGCATGGGTTGTATATCGATACCACGCTTGAGTTTTTGACCCGCAAAGATATTTTAACAGGTCTTCTTAAGACAACGGTATTTGCCATGATCATTTCTCTGATCGCCTGTCATCAAGGTTTGTACACTGAGGGCGGGGCGGAGGGAGTGGGACGATCCACGACGCGCAGTGTGGTGACATCTTTTATTTTGATCATCATGGCGGACGCCGTTTTAACTGCAATTTTTTATTTTGCGAAAACTTAATGACTAAAAAAGAAGTCGTCATCAGCGTTAAGAATTTGGTCAAGAATTTTGGCCCCAGGCGCATTTTAAACGATGTGTCTTTGGATATTTACCAAGGCGAAACCTTGGTCGTGATGGGCGGCTCCGGCTGTGGCAAAAGTACATTTTTGAGGCATTTGATCGGCTCTATCCGTCCTGATAGCGGCGAGATCTGGATGTTCGGAAAGGACATCGCCAAGTTGTCCGACGACGACATGCATGAGGTTCGAAAAAAATACGGGATGCTGTTTCAGTCAGGTGCTTTGTTCGATTCTATGACCGTGGGCGAAAATATAGCCTTGCCTTTGCGCGAGCATACGAAATTGGATGAGAACATCATCAATATCGTGGTCAAGATGAAGCTTGAGCTTGTGGGGTTGAGAGGTTTCGAGAATTTGATGCCGTCTCAATTGTCGGGCGGCATGAAAAAGCGTGTGGGTTTGGCGCGTGCGATCGTGATGGATCCAACGATCGTTTTTTATGATGAGCCCACGGCAGGGCTGGATCCTGTCATGACGGGAGTTGTTGATAAGTTGACCATCGATCTCACAAAGAAGCTTAATATCACGTCCGTCGTGGTGACGCATGATATGAACAGTGTTTTTAGGATCGCCGATAGGATCGTGATGCTTCATCAGGGCAATGTGTTGGAGATCGGCACACCCGATGAGATCCGCCGTTCCAAAAATCCTATTCTCCAGCAGTTTATTTCGGGAGACGCGGAGGGTCCGATATCCTTTTTTCAGACAGGGGATGATTATTTAGAGCATTTGACGTCGGGTAATTCAGTAAAAAAATAAGGAGAAATAAGAATGGGGCTTAAAATATCCAACGAAACCAAAACCGGCGTATTGGTGCTGATCTGCCTGGCTGCTCTTGTCGGCTTATTGATCAAGGTTGGGAATTTTAACTGGTTCAAAGAAGGCTACATTCTTAAAACGCGGTTTCATTTTACGGGAGGTGTGAAGAAAAGCTCTCCCGTGCGCTTATCCGGGGTCGATGTGGGTGAGGTGAAAGCGATCAAATTGATCAACGAGGGTACCGAAACGGTTGCTGAGATCGATATGTGGTTCGAGGAGGGCACGCTGGTTCGCAAAGATGCAAAGGCCATCGTCTCAACACTGGGTCTCATGGGTGAGAAGTATATTGAGTTGCAGTCAGGATCATCAACTGAATTTGCGGCCAAGGGAGATATGATCAAAGGGGAAGACCCTGTGCGCCTGGAAGAATTGATCGATATCGGCAAGAAGGTAGCCGGCGATATCGGAGATGCCGCCAAGAAGATCGGGACAACAGCCGAGGACATATCCAAGGTCGCCAATCACGTTGACGAGGCAGTGCAGGAGAATAGACCTAAACTGAATAGTATTTTTGATAATTTCGAAGAAACCTCTGAAAATTTCAATGATTTTAGCCAAGATGTGAAGTTTCATCCTTGGAAAGTGCTTATGAAAGGCAAAGAGGTTTCAAAAGATCAGATGTTACGTGAGCGTGAAGCCCGCCGTGTGGAACGCGCCAAAAAAAGAGGCAAGGAATATACTCCTGAAATAGCTATAGAATCAGCATCCTCCACCGGCTCATCAGGCGCAACCTCCGGCTTAGGGGCGACCAAGAAAAATTTTGGACCGGCTCGATAACACTTAACCTATAACCCTTGGCCTCCGTCCCTTTTTCAAAGGTTTTCTCTCCCCGAAACACGCGGTTTTTTTTGCTGGCGGCGCTTTCGATACTAATTCTGTATTTTTCTTATCATCGATCCTTTGAGCGCTATGAATTGCAGACCTATGATTGGCGTTTTCATCTTCGCGGCGAGAGGTATACGTCCCCTGAGATCGTGCATGTGGATATTTACAACGACTCCTTGGACGCGATCAGTCGCTGGCCTTTTGACCGGCGTTACCATGCGGCTTTGATCGATGCTCTCAGAGGAGCGGGTGCGCGCGCTGTTTTATTTGATATTGAGTTTGCCGAGCCTACTGATTCGGATGGCTTGATGGCGCAGATGGCCAAAAAAGCTGGCAATGTCTATTTTGTGTATGGGTTAGGGGGGTTGGATCTTTATCCGGAGGGATGGATCGCTGATCGTTTTGAAGCTGTCTTACAAAAAATTTTTGAAAAAGCGGCCAAGGGTACCGGTTTTGTTAATAATCAGGCCGATATAGACGGAAAGCGGCGACGGGTCATGCCGCTTATTCGTTACTATGGCGACACACCCTCTCAGTATAAAAATCAAATGTTGATCCAGGTCGCTTTCCGTCTTTATATGGACTATATAGGCGTAAAACCCGAGGAAGTTCGGCTCAAAGTGGGTCATTCTTTGGAGCTTGGAGACAAATTAAAAGTTCCGCTCGATGACGAAAGCAGTTTTATCGTCAATTATTCGGGATTGTGGGGTGCTGATAACGGATTTAAACACTATTCTTACGTAAATATCTTGCAGGCGTACAATGCATCCACTCTGGGCGAAAAACCTGTCATGGATCTGTCCGTGTTGCGCAATAAGATCTGCGTTGTAGGCTTGACTGCTCAAGCCACATCAGACGTTTATCCAAATCCGCTTGAAAAATTGTATCCAGGTGTGGGCACTTACTCCAATGTGCTCAATTCATTGATCACTCAGGATTTTATTCGCCGAGCCAGCCGCAGCCTTAATCTATTCCTTCTGGTTGCATTGTGTGCGGTATTGATACGTCTTGCCTACGGCAAAAATCCGGTTAAATCGTTTGCCTACGCCGTGTCGCTTATTTCAATTTTTGTTTTAACGACAATCAATCTATTCATTGCTTATGGGATTTGGCTGGATCTGTTCTACCCCGTTCTGGTAATGGTGGGCATTTACACACTGACCACTCTTTCGCGCATTGTCACTGAGATGCGTAAAAGAGAGCTGATGGAGACTGAGCTCAAAATCGCTAGCCAAATACAAAAAAGCTTTCTTCCGGCAGCACCTCCTGAGGTGAAGGGTTTGGCGCTTTCGGTTTTCATGCAGCCCGCCAAACACGTCGGTGGTGACTTATATGCGTTTTTAAAGCTTTCAGATGATAAGATAGGGGTGATGTTGGGGGACGTTTCAGGAAAAGGAACGCCAGCAGCGCTGTTCATGGGTAAGGTTGTATCCGAATTTAAATTTTCTGCGCGCGATCGGATGGATCCCGCAGAAGTTTTGACCAATTTAAACAACTCGATCTCTGCTGAATCAACAGGGGGACTGTTCGTAACGTTGGCTTATGCAGTTTTTGACCTCAAGAATATGAAGATGACCTTATCGAATGGAGGGCATTTGCCTTTGGTCACGACTTTTTCAGACAAGCACTCCGAATTGATCACGGGGGATAGTGGCATGCCGGTAGGTGTCATGGAGGGTGTGCCGTTTGCGAACATCGAAGTGCCGATCGTTCCTGGTCAATCGTTTGCTTTTTACTCAGACGGGATCAGCGAGGCCCGGAATCGCAAGAAAGATGAGTTTGGGGTGGAGCAGCTTCAAAAAGTGATGTCAGAAAATTCCAATAAGACATCGCAGGAGATATTGGATGTATCCGTCGAAAGCGTCAAACAATTTGCAGGCAAAGCAGACCAGCATGATGATATGACCATGATCGTGGTCAAAGTTTTGGAGGCGCCTAAGATCGTATGACCTCAAACAAACGAAAGAGCAAAGTGTTGCTCATGGTGGCGGATAAATCGCTGCAGAAATTCCTTGAGGTCGAGCTCAAGAAAATGAACACCACGGTTATTTTCAGCCAGGAAAACGTGGTCCAAAGCGTTTTTGACGAGGTGCCGCATCTCATCGTGGTGGACGAGCATTTTCAAGATGGGCATGGGGAAGAGCTTTCTCACGCGATCAAAGAAGATATGGTGCTTCGATATATCCCGATCATCTTGATTGCGCGCGAATCTCATATCATCGTTCGCAGTGATCAAACTCGCATCGATTGTTATTTGTCTCACGACATGGTTCGGCGCGTCTTTTCAAAGCATGCCAAAGCCATTCTTCAGGAAAATCACAATGAGCTGGATATTAATCCGCTCACGTCCCTGCCGGGTGTGCGATCGAGTGTTCTCAGGATCGAAAGTGCCATCCGCTCGAGGAAAAGTTTTGCTGTTTGCTGTATCGATCTGTCTAACTTGTCTGCTTTTAACGCGGCCTATGGGGATGCGCGCGGCGATGAGGTGATCGTTCGTTTGAGCAATATTATCCAGGACACCTTGCGGTATCAGGGCACCAAGGATAGTTTTGTGGGGCACCTGGGGGGAGATGACCTGATCGTAGTTGTTCCCTCGGAGCATGCTGAGCCTATATCCGAAACGATCATTCAGAATTATGATTCTGTG
>CAYODQ010000023.1:14675-32900 GCA_964402785.1 uncultured Planctomycetia bacterium | reverse complement strand
TGGACCAACACCGGCACGGGAGACGTCACGCTCTCCGGCAATGTGTCCAACTCAGGCACGGTTACGATGAACTCCAACAACACCAATCAATGTACCGAAGGCGCAGATGATATTGTCATTACCTCTACCGCCGGCACTCGGACTTGGGATGGAGGAGGTACCTACACCATGCGCAATGTCAATGTCACCAACATGACCGACGGTACGGCCACTATTACGGCTTATACGTCGACTCTCACATCTACGGACTGGACGGTGGGGAATTGCGGGATGACCATCTCCGGGACGATATACCAAAATGACGGCACTACTGTCTACAACTGTTCCAGTACCAATTTAGATGTTGTCATCAAAGTCAATGGCGCCGGTTCATATACGAATACTTGCACCGCAGCGGGTGGAACATACTCTATATCCGGTATCACCGGAACGGCCACCAACGATGTCATCACAGTCTTCCTAAACGGTGAAACAGAAAAAGCCGTCACTGTCACTAAGCGCGGCTCATCAGCCGTCGACATAACCGATATGAATCTCTATCAAAACCGTGTCGCCATCCGTACTGAAACCGGCGCATCCGCTATGACCATACTGAACCTTAATCAATATGACTCGGCTTGCAGTGCCGGCACTGGTGATGCCGATATCCAATTTTGTGCTACGGATGCCGCCACGGATACGCTGGTCGTGTCGGACGGCTCCATGCTTCTTGTTTTTGATAATGCCACTACAGCCACAAGTTTTACACCGGGAGGCACGGTCACAACCGATATCTCCAATAGCGGCACTGACTCCGTGGTGGATGGGGACTTGACGATACAGGCCGGAGCTACTATGACTCTGGGTGCTGCCGAGGATCTGACGATCGGCGGTGATTTTGCTAATGCAGGCACTTTCACCGCTTCTAATAATACCTACTTTTGGGCTACAGCTACGGGGCACACCATCGTTTTAGGCGGAGCTGTGCTTAACTACGTAGAATTTGATGATAGCACTCTAGGCGGTGGGTGGTCATTCACAGACGCTAATAACACGGTTGATTCTATTTTGATTGCAGGCGGGACACTAAGCGGTACTACTAATCTTACTGTGTCAGAAGGATATTTTACCGGCAACGGCAACGATTATGTATTTGTTAATTTTACCGCAGGCACGGTGCTGGTGGATGGCGCCGGCAACGTAGGGGGCGGCAACAACAATTGGACCTTTTATAATCTGACTTTGGGTGATGGCACCGGTACGGCAACAACCACTTTTGTTAATGGCACCACCGAGACCACAAAGATCATTATTACCAATGTACTCACGATAGCGGCCAATCAAACTCTCGGTTCGGGTGCCGGCATTACAGAGCTGACGGGCTCGGGCACACCGCTTACTATCAACGGCTCAGGTGCCACATCGGGTGCGTTTGATGGCAGCACCGGTATCTTACGGTTTAAGGGTACAAGTGCTACGACTATACCGACAGATGAAGATCTGATAGTCAAGTACTACACTCTTGAACTTAAGCCGCCTTCGGGATCTCCTACGTATACCTTTGGAACAGGCACGGGCAATACATTACCGATGTATGGCAATTTAGTGGTGGGAGATGGCACCAATGCCGTGACCGTGGATATGACGACTTATGATCCCGTTGTCCTTTTAGGCGGTAACACGACGGGTGATATTACGATCAATAACAATACAACTTTCACCGGGCCCAACGGTACCGGGTATATCTTGATCGATAATTTGTCGAATGCGGCGGATATCATTGATAACAATGGAACTAAACAAAATTTAGGAATTTTGGCTACGGGTGGCTCTACCGTCGTGACCCTGGGCTCGTCCATCAAAGCAGAGTCGTTTGAGATTGCATCGGGCACTGGGTTGACCATGGGTGCTCACACGATGACTCTCACCGGCTCTGGTGCTGGTACTTCAAGGCCATTCGAAATAGTCGCAGGCGGCACTTTTACTCCCGGAACCGGTACCGTCGAATTCACCGGCACCTCCGCCACCGAAATACAAGCCACTACCTATAATCATTTATCTCTGATCCCTGCCGGGACGCCTGTTTATACTCTAGGCACGGCCTCTTCTCAAACCATCACCGTCAATAATTTAACGATTGGAAATGGCTCCAATGGCCTGCAGGTGAATCACGCCACCTACGACCCTGCCATCAATATCACAGGCAATCTAACCCTAGCCAACAACCTGGGCACTTTCACCAAGAGTGACTTACCCGCAACGATTAACCTTAGACCTGCTGGCACCAAAAACTGGTCCGATGCCAATGCCGCCTCCAAAGATATAGGTGTGGTCTCCATTGCTTCAGGCACATCGACACCCAAAATACAATTAACCGGATCTGTGGGTGCCACATCTGTCTCCATAGCTGCATCCCATGAGCTGGATTTTAATGGCTCGAACACGCTGACTCTCACGGGCACATCCACGCCTTTGAGTAACTCTGGAACTTTTAGATACTCCACAGGCACCACAGAGTTTACGGGTAATGGCGCAACCGGTATCCCTGCTTTATCCGGATCCGCGGGTACCAATGGCTACTACAATTTAAACCTAAAGCCCTCCGGCGCCTCTGCTCAGGAACCGGGTTCAGGCACTTTACAAATCAACGGCTCTCTGGCGGTAGGCAATGCCACCAATGCTGGAGCTAACTTTGACACCAATGATCCGGCCACAACTATCGTGGGCAATGTCACCATCGCTGCCAACGCCACCCTGACAGCCTCGGCATCCGCTGCTTTTAATATCGGAGGCAATTACACCAATAGTGGAACTTTTACCAACTCCAGCGGAACCGTTACCTTCACGGCCACCGACACCGACAATACCCTAGGAGGCACTCTCTCCGGCACCTCTGACTTCTCAAAGATTATTTTTAATGGCTCAGGCGGAGCCTGGACACTGGGAGCCAATCTTGAAACAGACGGCACAGGTGGAAGTGTCATCGGTATAAGAGTCCAAGCCGGTACGCTTAAAAATGGAGGCTTCTCCGTCACAGGAAACGGTGCCGATGATGACTTCCAAGTAGACAATGGCGCCTTCTTTGAGATGTCGGGTACTTCTGCATATCCAGCCAGCTACGGGCTCTATACTTACGGAGCTTCTTCCACTGTCCGATATCTCCAGACGGGAGCTACATCTGTCATCGCAGCCACCTACGGCAATCTAGAAATAGGAACTCAAAATGACGCTAACACCGTCACCTACACTCAAACAGGCGCTGTGGTCACAGCTGGTACCCTCACAATTGGTAATGCCGCAGGCAGTGTCCATACTTTAAGTCAGGGAGCTTCATATAACCTAACCGTCGGTACCACCACTACGATCAATACCTCCGGTGGATGGTCCAACACAGGTACCGGAGACATCTCTCTTGGAGGAGATGTAACAAACAATGGAGCCGTCACCTTTAATTCCAGCGCCGGTTCTCAATGTGTAAATATCACGGATGATATTGTGATCACGGCTGCCGCCACTCGGACTTGGACGGGTACTGGTTTAGGAGCCATGGTTGTTTACAATGTGGCCTACACCAATATGGCCGGAAGTGTCACAGCCTACACCTCTGCTGCTACAACTAGTTCTTGGACGGTGGGTTCTTGCGGCATCATCATCGCCGGTACCGTTTATCAAAATGATGGCACGACAGTCTATAACTGTTCTTCCAACAACCTGACCATTGATGCCAAGGTAAATGGAGCCGGCTCTTATACGACGACCTGCACCGCAGCTGGAGGCACTTTCTCTATCACAGGCCCTGCCTCGACTGCACAAAACAATGTCATCACCGTCTTTATCAATGAAAATGCTGCACCCTATGGCGTGACAGTCACAAAAGTCGGTACTGCGTCTGAAAGCTATACTGATTTTCATATCTATCAAAACCGCCTAACCATCCGCACAGAAACCAGCGCTTCGGCTATGACAAATGGAACTGGTGGTACCTCAGGTCTTGACTATTACGACAACGGAAATGACTCAGATATTAATTTTACCGTGACAACCAATAATCTTACAGTCGAAGATGGCTCCATGATTCTTCTTTATGATAATGGCACGGTTACGGCCACCAACTTTGCTCCAGGAGGCACTGTTACGCTTGATCCTTCTACGGATGGCACAGATTCAAATGTAGACGGAGACATCACGATCCAATCTGGAGCGACTCTGAGCATGGCCTCAAACACTATCTATGTGGGAGGGGATTTTGTAAATGCCGGGACCTTTAGTTTTTCAGGCTCTCAGACGACTCGATTTGATGCGCAAGCATCGGGTCATGTGATTACGTTGGGAAGTAGTGCACTCGACAGCGCAGAATTTCAGGATCTGGGGCTGGGTGGCGGTTGGTCTTTTACGGATGCCAATAATACGGTTGGTGGGATTCAAATACATGCTGGTACGCTTTCCGGAACAACCAATATTACCTTAGGCTCAAGTTGGTTTATCGGAGACAACAACGCGAATGCTATTGTGAATTTTACAGGCGGCACAGTTACGTTGGATGGCGACGGCAATTTCGGCGCAGGCTCAAACGCGCCTACTTGGGTATTTAATAATTTAACTATTGGTAATGGCGCGGGTACGGCGACGACGGGTCAAGTGGACTCTACAACCATACGTGTTAATGGAAATATGATTATCGACCAAAATCAAACATACAATATGGGTGCTTCGTCGACATTGGAGCTTTATGGCAGTTTGACTATCCAAGGATCGGGGGCAACATCCGGTTTTCTTCAACATTTTAGTGATACCAGTGTGGTGAGATTTAAATCCACATCCAGTATTACCATTCCCGCTGATGATGATCTTGTTAGCTATGGCACTTTGGAATTAAAACCAGCCTCTGGTTCACCCACGTATACATTTGGCACGGCATCCGGCAAAACATTTTCGATTTATGGTGATTTTGTCGTCGGAGATGGCACCAATGCCGTTGTGGCATCCACAGCAACCTATGATCCCACGATAACTATTACAGGTGACATGATGGTCAGTGCTTCAGGAACGCTCTCCGGCGATGGTAGCGATATCACTGTCAACGGAGGAGGTGTCACGGGAGATGGAACCATAAACCTCACCGGAGGCACCTTCACCGTCAACACTGCCGGTAACTTCGGAGGTGCCACAGCATGGACCTTCAATAATCTAACCATCGGTGCCGCAGGCAATGCCACAACCACCACCACCGGCGCAGGAGGTGTCACCGTCTCCGGTGTCTTAACCATCGACACGGGTGACACCTTGGATGCCAAAGGAAAAACATGGACCCTCTCCGGAACAACCGGTACACCTTTTGTTATCAGTGGAACCTTTAATGACTCAACGGATACTTCTACCTTTAGCTTTACCGGCAATAATGGCGGAGGCAACACCACTATCCCAGCTTCTACAGCTTATCACCATGTGACAATTAACAACGCCTCGGAAACCTACACAGTGAGTGGCACAACAACCCTCTCGGGAGATTTAACGGTGACGGCGGGAACATTATCCGGCTCTCCCACGGCCGTGAATGTTAACGGTGGTGACGTATCGGGAAATGGCACCATCAACTTATCCACTGGTTTATTCACACTCTCCGGCACACCAGCCGCCAATTTCGGTGGAAATACGGGATGGACATTCGATAGTCTCACCATAGGCGGTGCCACCAACACGACTTACACGGCCACAGGTTCAGGTACTATCACGGTAACGGAAACCCTAACCATAGACACAAGCGATACATTGGATGCCGGATCCAAGACTTGGACCGTAAACGATGCTGATGGATGCCCCTGCACACCCTTTGTAATTAATGGTGCTTTTACCGCGAATGCCTCGACGTTTCGGTATCGCGGAACGGCCACCGCCGCAACGTATAATGTCGCTGCCACCACCTACAATACTTTATCCATAGACCCTACGTCCGGAGGAGGAGCATCCACATTCAGATTTGCCGCTGGCACCACAACTGTTTTGGGTAACTTTACCGGAGGAAATGGAACCATAGCGGCGCTTATAAACGCCAGTGTGAATAGCGTCACGTTGGACGTGGATGGAAACTTTACCATCAATAACGGTTCTGCTTTCACTGCCCACGCATCGAACGCATTCACCGTAGGTGGCAATTGGTCTACCCCTACAGCCGGTTTTACCCACAGCAGCGGTACGGTGACATTTGATGCCGGATCAACCGGAAAAACCATCGCTTCATCCACCAATTTCTATAACGTGGTGTTCAATAACGCCAGCGGTGGCTGGTCTAATTCGGCAACCATCACTATTGCCAATGATCTAACGGTTACGGCAGGTGCTTTTTCCGGCACAGGCAGCGTAACAGTTAATGGCGGAGATGTTACGGGTGATGGCACGATTACACGAACAGGAGGCACCTTCACCGTCAACACCGCCGGTAACTTCGGAGGCGCTACAGGATGGACTTTTAACAATCTAACCATTGGTGCCGCAGGCAATGCCATCACCACATCCACTGGTGCGGGAGGCATCACAGTCTCCGGTGTCCTAACCATAGACACAGGCGACACCTTAGACGCCAAAGGTAAAACCTGGACTCTCTCAGGAACAACCGGCACACCCTTTGTTATCAGTGGAACCTTTAACGATTCAGCCGATACTTCCACCTTTAGCTTCACCGGCAATAACACCGGAGGCAACACCACCATCCCAGCCTCAACGGCCTATCATCACTTAACCGTCAACAACGGCTCAGAGATCTATGTCACAGGCGGTGCTGTGACAACCTCAGGCTATCTCACGGTCACAGCCGGGACCTTCAGAATGGAGAATGCCGCACACACCTTTACAGGCACAACCTCTATTACAGGAACCCTAGACACGGTGACCGGAGGAACCGGCACTCGCACCTTCACGGGAGCTGTCACTGTCAATTCAGGAGGCGTTTTCGATCTCTCAGGACAGAATCCTGTCACAAGCTTTGGTAACGGTATAACTCAATCTAGTTCTACTCTCATGAATATAGGATCGGGCTCTTCTACTCTAGTCGGCAATCTAGCCGGAGCCGGAACAGGTGGCATCACATGGGGTGGAGCTTTAGCTATCGGATCTGGCACTACTTCTAATGGTTACACCGGTGGAACAACCACGGTCACAGGCACCCTTACTTTAACCGGCAATTGGGCTCAGGCCAGTGGCTCTACTCTTACTTTAGCCTCAGGTACTCCCTTTGCAGGTGCTGGTACTTTCTCTGCATCCACCTCGACCAACACCGTGAACTACACCGGAGGAGCAGCCACCATCAAAGACCCTGATGCAGGATCCCTTCACACCTATCATCATCTAAGTCTCTCAGGATCTGGCACCAAAACCATGACAGGTATTACTACTATCAATGGCAACTTCTCCATGGCAGGCTCCGCTTCAGCCGCACCTGTGATTACATCTATAGGAGGCAACTTAAGCACAGCCGGTACATCTTCTCTTACTCTCGGAGCCAATCTCGTTGTCACAGGCACCACCACGATAGGTGATGGCTCAGCTTCTACCTTTAATCAAGGCGCCACTTTTAACTTCACATCCGGCGCTGTCACTGTGAACTCCACAGCTTCTTGGACCAATACCGGCACAGGAGATGTGACTCTCTCAGGCAATGTCTTAAACTCAGGCACTGTCACCATGAACTCCAACAACGGCTCTCAGTGTACGGATGGAGCAGATGATATCGTCATAGACTCCACCGTCAATAACACGACCCGCGACTGGTCTGACAACACCGGAGCCGGTACCTTCGTTATCCGAAACGTCAACGTCGATGATATGACTAAGACCGGCACACTTATTGCTTATACTTCTACTATCTCAGGGGATACGACGTGGACGGTGGGTGGTTGCGGTATCACGATCTCCGGCACCATCTATCAAAATGATGGCACTACTCCATTAGACTGTGGCACTTCCAGGACGGTGGCTATAAGGGTAAACGGAGGCTCGGCAACGACTGTTGAGTGCTCCAATGCTCCCTCCAACGGCTCTTATTCTTTTTCCGGAGTAGTTGTCTCAGCGAACGATGTTGTGAGTATTTATCTGGATGGGGAGACGGAAAAGGCAACAACGGTTACGAAACCAGCAAATGGTAGCAGCAATATTACGGATGAGCATCTTTATATCAACTGGGTGACTATCGATGCCATAAGCGGTGCCTCTGCCATGACCAATACAAACTTGGATCAATTTGATTCCGGAGGTGATGCGGATGTTCATTATACTGTTACATCCGGAGCTTTAACAGTTTCGGATGGTTCAGGATTATTTATGATAGGCGCTTACACGCCCGGGGGAACGATTACGACATCTGTGTCCAATGATGGTTCTGATACCAATTGGGACGGAGATTTTTATATCAACAACACAGCATCGGTTACGTTAGGTACCAACGCTGTATCTGTAGGAGGCGATTTTTACAATAATAACGGATCTATTTCTGTTTCAGCCGGACAAACGGTCACTCTTACCGCAACCGCAACCGGGCATGACCTTCATGCTCCCGCCAGCACGATGGACAACATTACACTTAATGGTTCGGGAGGAGGATGGGTTGTCATAAGTGAGTTAAATATGAGCGGATCTTTGACTGTCACCGCAGGTACTTTATCGGGCACGCAGAATATCACCTTACACGGAACAAATTCATCCGACGTCACCGGAAACGGCACTATAAGTCTCACGGGCGGCATATTCTTGGTAGATGGCACCGGCAACTTTGGAGGCAGCACGGCTTGGTCTTTTGATTCTCTGACCTTTGGTGATGGAACAGGTTCAGCGACTACTACGGCCACAGGCTCCGGCGGAATCACGGTTTCTGAAACTCTCACTATAGCCGCCAATCAAACTTTAAATGCCGGATCCAAAACATATACTTTATCCGACTCCGATGGAGCGCCCACAACTCCCTTTGTTCGCACAGGAACATTTACAGCGGACACATCTACTTTTGTTTACACCGGTACTGTTGCAACGAATATTACTAGGACAACCTACAATCACCTTGAAATCAAGCCAGGGGCTAACTCCATCACTCATACCGCATTGGGAGGGGGCACGCTCACTGTGGGTGGAAATCTTACGATTGGAAATGGCACAAACACCGGCACTTTTGATGCGACAACCAATGATCCGGTGCTAGACGTAAATGGCAATGTTACGATTGCGGCCAGCGGAACTTTAACTGCCTCTAACTCAGCAGCCTTTACGGTGGGAGGCAATTGGACCAAAACCGGCACGTTTACGCATAGCTCGGGAAGTGTCACTTTTGACGGATCGGGCACGCAAACATTGGCAGGCTCATCGACATTTTACAATTTAGCGGCCACAGCCTCCGCGGCTCGCGCGATTAATTTCACAGCCGGCACGACGCAAACCATAGCCTCTGGCGGCTCGGTGACATTTACGGGCTCCAGTGGACAGCTTTTAACTTTAGCTTCAACCACGCCCGGCTCATCGTGGAATTTGCAGGCAGACAATGCGATCGCCTCGCAGTCAATTTCATATATCAGTGTATCCGACTGCAACGCCGGGCCTTTTGGAACGTATGCTGAAATGGTGGCGGCAGATGGCACATCTACCGACGGTGGAAACAACGAAAACTGGGATTTTGGAAATAAAGCACAGGGATTCTTAACGTATTTCTAAGGACACATATGCAGACTATAGACGATAGACCACAGACCATAGACAAAAAGCCAACAAAAAAGAATAATTCATCCGACCACTTCTTGAGTTTTTTTCTAGTTTATAGTCTATTGTCTATTGTCTATTGTCTAAATCCTACGCCTGTGTATGCCGTCACCGACACCTATCAGCAAACCTTTGATTCCATGGCCGACGGCGCGACCATCAACGGCAAAGACTCTTGGGCCGTTGCTGTGGGGGATGAGAATGATGCCATGATCGAGTCTGGCAACACAGCCTCCGGCACGGGTAAAGCTGTAAAATTAGTGGGTGCCGCAACAACTCCCGAAGTCGGCCGCACGGCGACCTATGGCAATCTTTCACCGACGTGGATCGAGTACACCGTCAAAGCAGGGATGGGTGCCGAGCCCAGAGAGATGCCAACAACGGGTATCGCTGCCATCCAATTTTCATCCACCGGGCAGATCATGGCATCGGATGGAAGCAGCTGGATTTCTATCGGCAAAACCTACACGACCGATACCTGGTACCGGATCATTATCCGCGCGGATTTTTCCACGCATTTGTACGATCTTTATTGCGAGCGTGCGGGAACCCCGAAGACACCTTTTGTGCCGGATAAACAGAATCTTAATTTTATCGATAACACGATCAGTTCATTGTCACAGGTCGGATTCAAAGGCTCTTACAATACCCGAAGGACGGCGGATTCATTGGTGGATGAAGTGGTGGTGCATTACATGGATAGGGTTCAATTCTTGAATTCTCCCCAGACTATCGTAAAAGGATATCCATCTGCTCTCACGATTGTGCAGCTTCAAAATTCCAACTCCGAGCCGCAGACAGCGTGGAAAGATGTCACTTTAGAACTCAGATCTTCCAGCACCACAGGCGAGTTTTCTTTGGATAAGGATAATTGGACACCGATCCAGTCGATCACCTTATCAGAGGGCTCTCAGCAGATCGCATTTTTCTACAGGGACACGGTGGAGGGCCAGCCCACGATCAGCGTCAACGAATATCCCGACCGTGGATGGACGGATGCGACGCAGGAAGTGAGAGTTGTTGATGAGGGTGAGTTCTTCAGTATTATCGCGGCGTCTCCACAAGTGGCCGGCAAGCCATTTACAGTGCAGATCACCGCCAAAAACTCCAGCGGCGAGCCGGATTTTTCGTACAACGGGACGGTGGATATTTTTGCCATGTATGTGTCTCCTACCACGGGCACCAAGATCATCACACCAGACTTTGCTTCCGGTTTCGTCAATGGTGTCAAAGATATTGAGCTTGTCTATCCTGACGCAGGCACCATCAAAATAGGCGTGCGTGATCGCACTGAGTCCACCAAGCTTGGTTACTCATCCGATCTGATCATACTGCCGGATAAATTTACGATCCAAGCGGGAGCTTCGCAGGTGGTGAATAAAAATTTTGTTGTGACCGTGGCCGCTCTCAACGCTGAGGGCAATGTGACACCCAATTACAAGGGCCCGGCCGTCGTGACCGTCACAGGCGTCAGTCCGGTGTCTACCTCTGGCGGCGCACTCGACCCTTCGACGCTGGAGGCAAGTTCTTTTGAAGATGGCCTTGCAACTTTCAATGCGCTTTACAATCGATGGGGTACGGTGAACATCAAAGTGCAGGACAAAACTCACACCACCACCGAGGGCGTGACAGACAATATTTTATTTTCACCGCGATCTTTGGCGATCAATATACTGGCCCCGACGGGCCGAGAGTTTTTTTATGTAGGTGAAAATATACAAGCTACGGTCACCGTAAAAGGCGACGATGGCTTGCCGATCGAGAATTTTCAAGGGACAGTGTCTTTGACACCAAGAGCCACTTTAAATGGCCTGCCATCCCAATATACATTCACAGAAGCCGATAAGGGCCAGAAAGTATTTATTATGACCGCCGGCACAGCAGGGGACTATGATATCAAGGTCGCTGACACCGCTGATGCACTGACGGTCGAGTCGAGCAAATTTGAGGTCAAAGAGGCGACGATACAGGTTTCCAACACCAGCGCACCTGTGGGCACCACGGTGGTGGAAGTGCAGCTTTTGGATTCCAAAGGCAAACGCATCAAGGATAACAGCTTGGCTGTGACCATCCTATTTGAAGAAGAAAACGCCAATGGATCGGTGTTCATATCCGAGCTTGGAAAGCCGGTCTTATTTCGAAATGGTGTCGCTAAGATCGTGATCGGAGACTCCGAAGCAGAATCGGTGACCATCTCCGCCAAATCCAAATACGGGCTTAAGGTCATAAACGGTAAAGTGATATTCGGCCGCGCAGGTGCAAGCGGCGTGGGCACTCTGATGCTCAGAGAGACGAAGGATTAGAATATGAAAAAACAGATGATGGTCGGCAGTCCACGGTCGGCAGTCCACGGTCCACAGCGGGTCTTAATTGTTTTTGTGTTGTTATGGACTATGGACTGTGGTCTATGGACTTTTTCCGCGCTGTGCGCGGAAAAATCCTGGAACGCTTCCGGCGACCAAGTCGACTGGTTCGATGATGCCAACTGGAATCCAGCCGCTACTCCTGAGGCCTCGGATGATACCATGATCAATTTAAGAGACGCCTCCGTGACAGTCGGACAAAATTTCGAGGTCAGCTCCCTGACGATTGGCGGTAAACACGAGTCCACCGTGTCCACGAATAATTTCGTCAACGGGACGATCAAGCCTGCATCCACATCGGATCTGGCGGTATTCAATCGCAAAGATGGCCACTTGGTCTTAAAAGGTTCAGCTGGTAAGATAACTCTTCAGGGCGCTTACAAAGACTCAGAGGAGATCATACCGGATGAACCTAGCTTCATGCTCATCGTTTCGTAACAGGTCCGGTTTCACCCTCATTGAACTCATTATCTCCATCGCCCTGGTGGTGATCATCTCATCCGCCGTGTATTTTGCTGTCGACAGTGCGCTCGATTCGTGGGGCTATTGCCGTGACCAGTTGTCCCTTCAAAAAGTACTCGCCGAGACCATGGACAAAGTGATCAGCGGCACGACCCGGTCTTATGGTTTAAAGGACAGCCTCGAGATCACGGTTGGCGGGAAGACGAGATTGGAATTCATCCCTCCTTGGGTGGACGACACACATGCCTCCGCCAATCGCGAATTCACTTACACCCTGAATAAAAAAATAAAGTCCGGCGCTCCCGTACCGCTGGGTGAGATCAAGATGCCGGAGACCCAAAAATGGCGCTTGGTGCCGGTTGAGATCGTGCCTCTCGAAAAAGGGGATACCACCCAGGCCAAGCTGACCTTATCTGTCCCCGAAGGCAGTGATCTGCGTTTTATCTATCATCCGGACTGGAAAGCGGAGCCTGACACCGTGCATAAGATCATCTGGGATGCCAAGTCCAAAGAGATCTTGATGGAGCAAGGCGACACGATCGACAGCATCTCAAAGAATTTTTTTGGCGTCGAGATCTTGAATGTGCAGTTTAGGTATTTTACCAACAGCAATGAACCTGTGACGGATCGCGACTGGGTAGATGAGGAAGAATTGCAGACGATCTCAGGCGTGCAAGTGGAGATCGAGGCGCAGCTGGGCCAATACACCCAAAAGCTGGTGCGTTTCGTCAATTTGCGCAACGCGCCCATGCGCACGGGTTATCTCACGCTCAAAAAAGACATGCGCATCAAAATCCCTGACTCAAAGAATATCAAAGCCTTTCTCATCACCAATTTGCAGGGTATTTCCAACAATGATGTGATCCAGATCGAAGCCGTGCCGCAATCCGGGCATCCTTGGAGAGTGACGATCACATTCGACCGAAATGGCAGCAACAAACCCACGATCGATAAGATCGATGTTGAATATCCACAGCAAAAGAGTGTCTTCACCGACTATCCCAAAAGCACGGTGGAGTTGGGTGTGAATCTTCTGCTTCTGGGCAATGATGGGTTGTATGATTACGATGATGATGAGGATGTGGACGATACGGTGATGCTGGAAGGCAGCGTGGATCTATTTGTGACGGAGATGACGATCGAAGGAGCGGGGTTATTTATCAGGCCATGAGAAAAAAAGTTCGGAGATCAGAGCGTGGTGTATCACTCATTACTGTTATCATCATCATGCTCACCATGGCGTTGATCGGGGCTTCCTTGGCGGAGCTGGCGTCGTCAGTGAATTATTCGGTGCAGAATATTTTGGATGAGACCAAAGCCCGCTATTTGGCCGAAGCAGGTATCGCGCATGCACTGCATGAGTTGCGCGGCGGAGGTGATCTCTCGACAACTGTGGACGAAAATGAAAACCCCATTTATTTTCCGCTCGGAGAGGGCGGGTACACGGTCGTGTACAATCCCAACGAGTCATCGATCACTTGCACAGGCATCGTCAATGAAACGAAAAAAACGCTGCAGCTTCAGTACAATGTATTTTAAAAAAGTTCGGAGTCAGGAGTTCGGAGTTCGGAGTAAAAAACATTCCTCTTGCTCCCAACTCCGAACTCCCAACTCCGAACTAGGATTCACTTTCATCGAAATCCTAATGACTCTGACCGTGATCGCTCTTTTATTTGTACCGATCATGCAGCTATTTTCAAATTCACTTTATTCAACCAATGATAATTTGGAGATGATCACAGCTATGAACCTAGCTCAGTCCGAAATGGAGCGCGTGATCAATCTCAATTACACCAAGGCTCAGCTTGCAAAACTGGGTACACAAATTATCCCGGCAGAGGATAAACCACCGCTGGAGCTCAATAAAGCATTGTGGCGGGTCAAGCGTGAAACGATAGAAGATTCAGATCCGCTCGAGGTGCATGTGTCTGTATATAAGGAAGGCGAGCCCGATAAGGTCATGGTGCAGCTGGTTACTTTGATCGAGGATCTGATGTGGGAGCAGGTAAAACAGGTTTCAGCGGCTTAGTTTGGTACAATATAAACATATAGGAGAAAAAATGACGCGTCGTTCAGCTCTATTTTTTGTGATCGGTCTATTGTCTATAGTCTATAGTCTACAATCTCCAATGGTTTTCGCAGAAATGTCTTTCGAAGACGCTGAGTCAAAAGCTGTTGAGGCGCATAGCCTAGCTGCCAGTGACGTGATCTACCAACAGCAAGACTGGAAAGCGCTGTATTACCAAAATGTTCAAATGATCAGCTTATTAAAAGATATCAAGGGTGAGCTCGAGATGCTGAACGCAAGAGCCGCCAAAGCCGACTTAAAAAATAACTAAAAGGAGGAATTATGAGGAAGGTTTTATTGGGTTTCGTTTTTGTCTATAGTCTATCGTCTATAGTCTATGACCAGCCTTCATTTGCCGAAACAAACAGCACAACGAAATCAAATGTGACGAGTTTTGTTAAAAATAAATCCGTTGAGGTTGTAGAAACTCAAGATCTCGTACCGGCTCCCACGACGGCTACTGCATCTATTCCTGTTGTGGCAGAGGCGGTAGCGAAGGCTCCATCGACAGCAAAGCCCTCCGTGCCGGCTGCCACCACCAATCTCTCTGAAGCTCAGTCCAAACTCCAAGCTATCAAAACGCAGGAACAGTGGGTGGCCAAGCTCACCAAACAGTTGGCAGGTGAAACAAATCAGTTGAAAGAGATGCGCGAAAGCTATGCGCAGGCATTTGGCAAGGAGCCCAAGTAGTTTTTGACATCCGCCAAATCTATGTTAGAATGGCGCCAATCCATTGGAATTTATGGCTGAAAAAAATGACTCCTATTCGTCACAAGTCAAGCAAATAGGCGCACTTACAGCAATTCCTATTCTTCTTCTTTCGGGTGCTTTTGTCGGCTACTTTGCGGGAAGTTGGATAGATCGGAAATTTCAGCTTTATCCTTGGTTTACGATCCTGTTTGTGACGTTGGGTTTCGTGGCATCTGGCCGCGAAGTTATACGTCTTTTAAAACAAGTTCTTAAAAACGACAAAGAAAAGAATTAAATTTTGCAGAAAAACTTTTTTGATAGAACGGCGTTCATAGGATTTGGATTGTCCGCAATCACAGCGGTCGTTTTCTTCTTTTGGCGCGGCGCATCCTCATCAGCCGGTGTGCTGACAGCAGCTTGCTGGATGTTCCTCAATTTATTTTTTCTCTTCAAACTCTTAGTGATGGGAGCCAATGCCGGACAGCCCAAACATCCCGGACGCTTGCTGGTTTTGACCGTTCTTAAATTTCCGGTGATCTATCTTGCCGGTTATTTTATTTTGAGCAGCCGATATTTTCCTGTATCAAGCCTTCTTACGGGCGTCACTCTTTTTATGTTAGCTCTGGGCGTCACTTGGATGACAAATAAGCCCGGAGTAAGCCGCGTGGTTTCGATTTTTATTTTTGGTCTATTGTCTATTGTCTATAGTCTAGGATCCCCAGCTTTTGCTTCCGACGCTCACCATGCACCTGCGCACGAAACTCACGAAGCTGTCGCCACTCATGGAAACGCCCATGGCGATGCACATGGTGGAGAGCATGGCGGCGGCGCTTCTTTGCACACGACCAATCTTCTGGGGCTTATTTCGCACTATGTACCTGAGAATGTCGCCAAATTTCTGACAGGCATCGAGAATATTTTCTTTGGTGTGCTCGTGATCCTGATCTTGAGCGCTATTTTTTATTTTGCCAGCCGCAATATACAGCTTAAGCCGGGCCGTTTACAGTGCGCTTGCGAGTCTATTGTTGAGGGACTGGATGGGTTTGTTTGCGGGATCTTGGGACCTGAAGGTCGCAAGTACACGCCTTTCTTGGGGACATTATTTTTATACATCCTGACCATGAACTTGATCGGTTTGGTACCTCTTATGAAATCAAATACCGCCAACTCCATCACATTGCAGGGTCCGGTGGCGCTTCCGATACCCACGACGACGGTGTCACTGGCTATTATTGTTTTCTTTACGATCCAATGTATCGGCATCAAAAAGCAGGGTTTCCTCGGGTATTTGGATCATATGGCCGGCATGCCTCGCGATGTACTGGGTTGGGTCATGGCACCCATCATGTTTCCGATACACGTGATCGGAGAGTTTGCCAAACCTTTCAGTTTGACGTTCCGTCTTTTCTGCAATACCATGGGCGGGCATATTTTGGTGGCGGTATTTATTGGCATGGGTGTAGCGTCCATGTTCATCCCGTTTCAGGCACCGTTTTTGATATTTGAGATCGCCACCAGTGCGATTCAAGCTTTTGTATTCACTCTGTTGAGCACGGTTTATATCGCGATGATGCTGCCGCATGACCATGACGAGAGTCACGGTGGGGCGCATGCAGAGTCGCGTGAGTCTGCTCACGGAGCTCATTAATTCATTAAACTAAAAGGAGAAATAAATGACATACCAGACAGCACTCGCAATATTTTTACCCTTGGCACTTTGTATCGCAGCGGTCGGTTCCGCTATTGGTCTTGGCAAAGCCGTTTCCAGCGCCATGGACGCCACAGCTCGTCAGCCGGAAGCTTCCGGTAAGATCCTGGTCAACATGATGGCCGGTTGCGCGCTGATCGAAGCGTTGACGCTGTATGTGTTGATCGTTGTGTTCGTGTTATCTGGGAAAATTGCGTAATAAAAAATGGACAACAGTCAAATATTAAAAGAAGTAGCAGTCCAGATCATTGGATTTGCGGTCGTCTTTTTCGTACTGAAAAAGCTGGCCTGGTCCAATATCCTGGGCGCTATTGATGCTAGGCGCAAACATATCTCGGACGAGCTAGGCTCTGTCGATCAGAAGAAGAAAGACATCGAAGCTCTCGAGAAAGAGTATAAAAAGCGCCTCGAGCATATCGAGCAAGAAGCGCGTGAGCGTATCCAGGAAGCATCGCAGATCGGTCAGACGCTCGCCAAAGACATACAAGAAAAAGCGAGGATCGATGCGCAGAAACTCTATGACCGCACCAAGGCTGAGATCGATCAAGATATTGCCAAAGCGCGTCTTTCGATGCGCAATGACATCGTTGAGATCTCAAGCCTCATCACGGAGAAGGTCATCCGCGAGAAGCTAGATGCCAAGGAGCATGACAAGCTGGTCGAGAAGTTCATCAAGGAACTTGAGAAGGTCAGCTAATGGTCAAAGATCTCCTGGCGGCTCATCGGTATGCGAAGGCGCTCTTTGAGATCGCGCGAGATACGCATCAAGACGAAGTGATCGAGGCGGAGTTGGAGTCTTTGTCAGCTTCGCTTAAGGCGTCTCCGGAGATCGAGAAGTTTTTGACCAATCCGCGTCTGAAGCTTTCTGAGAAAAGGGCTTTTTTGGGTCGTTTGTATCAAGAGCGGCCGGCAAAACCTGAGATGGTGCTGTCCGGCCCTACACCGGTGCATGATATTTTATTGAATTTTTTTCTCGTTTTGTTCGAGAAGAATCGGTTCTATTTGATCCACGAGATCGCGGTTCATTTTAAGAGGGTTGCAGACGAAGCGCAGGGGCAGGGAGTGGCTGAGATATGCACAGCGGTACCGCTCAAGCCGGAAGCGCAGTCTGCGATCACCAGCCGTCTGGAGAAGATCGCGGGATACAAGATCACTGTCCGAAATAAAGTGGATCCTACGCTTATTGGTGGCGTGATGGTAAAAGTGCGCAACAAGATCAT
>CAYODQ010000023.1:0-14575 GCA_964402785.1 uncultured Planctomycetia bacterium | reverse complement strand
AGTATTCTGAAACAGGAAATCAAATCGTACGAAGGCGGCATCAAGATGGAGTCGATGGGAGTTATCCTCTCCGTCGGCGACGGTATTGCTCGCGTGTATGGATTGGATGATTGTATGGCGGGCGAGCTGCTTGAATTCCCCGGCGGCGAGCTGGGTATTGCACTCAATCTTGAAGAGTCCAATGTCGGTGCCGTGCTTTGCGGATCCGGCAAAAATATCAAAGAGGGTGATACGGTCAAACGTACCGGCAAGATCGCTTCTATTCCTGTGGGCAAAGCGCTCCTGGGCCGCGTCATCGATCCACTGGGTCGTCCGTTGGATGGCAAGGGACCTATCGTGTCTACCGAGAGCCGGCCTATTGAGTTCAAAGCTCCCGGTGTGCTGGCTCGTCAATCCGTCAAAGAGCCGCTTCAGACGGGTATTAAAGCTATCGATGGCATGATCCCCATCGGCCGTGGCCAGCGAGAGCTTATTATCGGTGACCGTCAAACCGGCAAGACAGCCATTGCGCTTGATACCATCATCAACCAAAAAGGCAAAGATGTGTATTGCATCTATGTCGCGACGGGTCAGAAGGCATCGACCGTTTTATCAGCTGTAAAAACGCTCGAAAAATACGGTGCGATGGAGTACACCATCGTGGTGAGTGCGCCTGCGGATGTGGCGGCGACACTTCAGTTCTTATCACCTTACGCGGGTGCCGCAGTCGGTGAGTTCTTTATGTACAACGGCATGCATGCACTTGCGATCTATGATGATCTCACCAAGCATGCAGCCGCGTATCGCGAGCTTTCGCTTCTACTTCGCCGTCCCCCAGGACGTGAAGCGTTCCCTGGTGATGTGTTCTATGTGCACTCTCGTTTGCTTGAGCGCGCAGCCAAGATGCGTGATGACCTAAAGGGCGGCAGTTTGACCGCGCTTCCGATCATTGAGACGCAGGCCGGCGACGTGTCAGGCTATATTCCGACCAATGTTATTTCGATCACGGATGGGCAGATCTATCTTGAAGGTGATCTGTTTTACTCCGGTGTGCGTCCCGCCGTGAACGTCGGTTTATCTGTGTCCCGCGTCGGTGGCAATGCACAGACCAAGGCCATGAAGAAGGTGGCCGGTAAACTCCGTTTGGATCTGGCGCAGTATCGTGAACTTGCGGCTTTTGCGCAATTCGGTTCGGACATGGATAAATCCACGCGTGATCAGCTCAATCGCGGCGCACGTCTTGTCGAGATCTTGAAACAAGGCCAGTATACGCCGTTCTCACTAGCGGAGCAGGTAAGCATCATCTACGTTGCCACCAAAGGCATTATCGATGAAGTGCCGTTGGACAAAGTGCAGGCATTTGAGAAGGGTTTTCATAAATTCGTCGCCGAGAAATATCCCGATGTCGTGAGCGAGATCAATAAGAGCAAAGAGCTTAATGATTCGTTGATGCAACGATTGGATAGGGCAGGCGCTGAGTTCAAAGCTCAATTTTTAAAGGGCTAAAGGTCAACAATGGCATCCTTACGTCAGATCCGGCAACGGATGAAAGCGATCCACAATATCCATGGCATCACCAAAGCCATGGGGATGATCGCGACCTTTCGTTTTAAACGCGCTGAAAACCGTTTTTCACGCTCGCGGAATTATTTCCAAGAGATGGAAAAGATGGTGGGGAATTTGTCCGGCGCCGCGACGGATCTGAACAACCCGCTTTTTACCGAGCGCAAGATCGTCAAAAAAGCGCTCGTGGTGATGACGGGTGATAAAGGATTGTGCGGAGCGTACAACACCAATTTGATCAAAGCGATGACCGTATGGCTCAAAGAAAATGCAGCTTATCAGCCGGTGGTCATTCCAGTGGCGAAGATCGCGACGGAGTTCTGCCGCAGGAAACACGTGGCGACTCTTTTGGGTTACCCTGAGAAGGCGCAAGTGGATCTGACCCTCGCCAAGAAGGTGACCGAGGACCTGAAACAGCTTTTCTTAAGCGGTCAGGTGGACTCGATCGATATTTTGTATGGTGCCTACAAAGCGGGAACCGCTGGCCGTGTCGTACAAATCCCTTTTTTGAGTTTGGCTTATCTTATGCATCAAGGCCAAGATTCAAAAGTTCAAAAGAAAGAGCCGGTTGAGTATATCCTCGAGCCGGATTTTGACACGGTGTTTTCGACACTTTTGTCACGTTATCTCGAAGGTAAGATCTATATGACACTTCTCGAGTCTCTGACATCGGAGAGCTCGGCGCGTATGTTGGCGATGAAACAAGCCACGGACAACGCCGAAGAAGTTTTGGATCATTTGAAATTACTTAAAAATAAAACACGCCAGGCGACCATCACTCGTGAGCTGTCCGAGATCGTCGGCGGCGCAAGTGTACTGGTATAAAGGAGACTTATGCAAGCGAACATCCAAGAAAAGAATCAAACCAAGCCCGCACAAGCCGGCAATGCCAAGACCGGCATCGGCCATGTCGTGCAGATCATTGGTCCCACGGTCGACGTGCGTTTTGAGCCTGGACAAATTCCCGAGATCTTAGACGCGATCATCATCAAAGTTGCCAATGAAGAGCTCGTGGTCGAGACCGCTCAGCATTTGGGCAACAATGTCGTGCGTGCGATCGCACTCTCATCCACGGATGGCGTTGTGCGTGGCATGGAAGCGGTCAATACAGGCAAGCCCATCAATGTGCCTGTAGGACGCGAGACATTGGGACGCATGTTCAATGTTTTGGGTCGTCCTATCGACGAGAAGCCGGCTCCTCAGACCAAGAAAACCTATTCGATCCATCGGGAATCCCCGAAGCTGGAAGACCGCGAGGCGGCCACTCAGATCTTTGAGACCGGTATCAAAGCCGTGGATCTTCTGGCACCCTACCCCAAGGGTGGTAAAGTCGGTCTCTTCGGCGGTGCCGGTGTGGGTAAAACCGTTATTATCCAGGAGCTTATTCGCAACATCGCTGCTCAACATGGTGGATTCTCCGTGTTTGCCGGTGTGGGAGAGAGAAGCCGTGAGGGTAATGATCTTTATATGGAAATGAAAGAATCCGGTGTTTTGGACAAGACCTGTCTGGTGTTCGGTCAGATGAACGAGCCCCCCGGGACGCGTCTGCGTGTTGGTTTGACGGCACTCACCATGGCCGAGTATTTCCGTGATGAGGAAAAACAAGATGTGCTTCTTTTTATCGATAACGTGTTCCGTTTCGTGCAGGCGGGTTCTGAGGTGTCGGCACTTTTAGGCCGCATGCCGTCTGCCGTGGGTTATCAGCCCAACCTAGCCACCGAAATGGGTCAGCTTCAAGAGCGTATTGCGTCAACCAAGAAGGGCTCCATCACATCCGTGCAGGCGATCTATGTGCCGGCCGACGATCTCACCGATCCGGCTCCGGCGACGACGTTCACTCATTTGGATGCGACGACGGTGCTTTCGCGTCAGATCGCGGAGTTGGGTATTTATCCGGCCATTGATCCACTGGACTCCACATCCCGTATCTTGGATCCGCTCATTGTGGGTGAGGAGCATTATGCTGTGGCTCGCCAAGTACAGCGCATCCTTCAGCGTTACAAGGATCTTCAGGACATCATCGCGATTTTGGGTATGGATGAGTTGTCCGAAGAGGATAAAGTCACCGTGGCTCGCGCGCGTAAAATTCAGAAGTTTTTGTCACAGCCTTTCTTCGTGGCCGAAACCTTCACAGGCCGTAAAGGTAAATACGTTACTTTGAAAGAAAATATCGCGTCTTTTAAGAAGATCGCCAATGGTGAGATGGATCAGTACCCCGAACAGGCGTTTTATATGTGCGGTGGTATCGAAGAAGTCATCGAAAACGCGGCCAAACTCCAAGGATGAAGCTTAAGATCGTCACACCCAACGAACTTTACTACGAAGGCGACGTCCAGCATGTAATGGCGCCTGGGTTTGATGGTTATTTGGGTGTTTTAGAGAATCATGCGCCGTTCGTAACGCCCATTTCGAAGGGTGACCTGGCTTATCGAGGCACCGATGGGCAAACCACGACGGTCAAGATCGAGGGCGGCTTCCTCGAAGTGCTCAATAACCGCGTACTTGTATTAACGGACAAAATCGGTTAAATTACCAGTCCTCATAAAGTTTTGGGGCCATAGCTTAGCTTCCGCCTTCGCCATATAATTGGCCGGCGAAGGACGGACCCGTCCTCCGCCCGTTTAAGGCATGGCGGAGGCGGGGGCTTAAGAGATGATTCATACGGTATACGTTCTACAGAGTAAGCGAAATAACAAACGCTACGTAGGCTATACACGTAAAAGTCCGGCAGAAAGACTGGAAGAGCATAACGGTGGCTCTAATGCATGGACGAAGCAGAATAAGCCGTTCGATTTAGTTTATTACGAAGAATTTAGTTCGGCCCGCGCAGCGCGGAAACAAGAGCTCTATTTAAAATCTGCTGCCGGTAGATCTTACCTCAAAAAAATTTTGGGGCCATAGCTTAGCTGGCTTAAAGCGCCTCCCTGTCACGGAGGAGATCGAGGGTTCGAATCCCTTTGGCCTCGCCATTTTTTCTTATTATCGGCTCACCTGCTGCGTTGCTTCCCTGCTCCCTTGTGCGACGCTATTCCATAGCGCCTCCGCGGTCGCAGGTCCGCGCCTTGCATCTGAGCCGATAATAAGAAAAAATGAGGGGGGCGAGGCCAATGGGATTCGAAGAGAGCCGAGGCGCCCGCAGTTATAGGTCGAGTGCCATAAAGGCACTCGACAATTCCTTCGCCTCGGCGAATGGCCGACCCGGAGCCGAATGTGCTGAGATGCCGGAGGCATCGAAGACACATGAGGCGCAGGGCGCCGAATCCCTTTGGCCTCGCCATGTTTTTTTGCAGCAGGAAGCCTATCTGCTGCGTTACTCCTCTTCGGCGTGCAATCTAGCACGCCTCATCGTCACGTCACAATTCCACGTCCTTTATGGGTTGCCCGTCATTCAGGTTTGGTGAGCATGTAAAAATAATACAGATGGTGGTAATTGAGCGGGATAATATATTGATAAAATCAATAGATAAGTTAGATATTATGCATTTTACAACTATGTCGCGGACGAGCATAATTTGTCCATCACAAGGAGGGGATGATGCTAAAAGCAATGAAAAGTCAGATATCACTCTTGGCGATTGAAAATGGCGCGGCGTTTGCGACGCATATTCGTAGCCGCGTAAAAGGCAAGCAGGCTCAGGCGGCTATCAGCAAGTCACTGAATCTGATCATGACCATGCCGGATCTGATCGCCCAGGTCAGGGATGCATCCGAAGACAGAAGCCTTCCTTCGGAGATAAGACGGCTGAATCAGTTCCTGTTGGTTTATTTCTATCACCCTGTGGATTTTCTGCCTGATGATACGGGTGGGTTATTTGGGTACTTGGATGACGCGTATTTTGTGGGTCAAGTCTATCAGCGCATTCGTGCTCTTACGGATAAGCAAGTATCCGCGTCCGCCAAGGATCTCACGATGGACTTAACAGATGGGCTTGAGGTCGTGAGGAAAGTGATCCCAAAGGAAGCAAGAAAGATCGACGCGCTGATAGAGCAATTGATACGCGGCAAGAGAGAGATGTTTGAGGAACTTTTGAGCAGGAAATAGGGGGTCACTTTGCAGGCGGGTGGTTTTTCATGAATAAAGCAGAAAGGGCCGCGTATGGTGTCGCGATGATAAGCGTATTGCAGGAAAACCTAAAGAGACTCCTGGCCGACCCGGACGATCTGTTTCATCATCACGTTCGCGCAAGGATAGGAAAAAAAGCGACCGAGAATTTTGAGGCAAAAGTGAAGGAGTTCATTCTTTGGATGCCCTCGGTTGTCTCTAGGATCGACAAGATGGTCTCGCAGGAAAAGGAGGGGTCTGAAGCTCGCCGGGTGGCGGAGTATCTGCTGATCTACTTGTATGATCCGATGGATTTTTTGCCGGAAAAGGATAACGGGTTGTTCGGGTATCTGGATGACGCCTATTTTGTCGCGATCGTATACATGATGGTGTTCGAAAAAATGGAGCCTATTTCAAGGACCGCCGAAGATAAGGCCATAAAATCGCGGATCTCCGCTCATTTAGAATCCGTTCGATACTTGATACCGGATGAGTCCAGGATGATCGATAAAGCTATATCGGATATCGTTACCAATCAGATCCTTAGTTATCATGGGGTCAAATAAAAGGAGGTCGTTATGTCAGTCGCTATATGTCTTATCGCGTTGTCACTGGGGTACCTGGTCTTTTATCAGGCATCACTGGCCAAGGAGGGTCTTAAGATCCTTGGGCAGACGATCGGTGTGATCGTGATGATCATAGCTGCGCTCACAACCGCTTGCTGCGTGACACAAGCTGCATGCGAAAAATGGTCTTCTTCAAGCATGATGGGCGGGTGCCCCGTATCCGCGAGTGCGTCCAAATAAAATGAGACCGAATGGAAACGCAAAAGTGATCATATGGGAGGTCGTCTTACTTCTCTCATCCATTCTTGTCTTTAGAAGTGTTTGGATGTACTTGGATCAGATCCAGTGGGCCAGTAGCGGGTCAGGACTATTCCTTTTACTCGCTACTGGCTTGATCTTAACTGTCATGGCTTTGCATATGATCCAGAGAGGTAAATAGAAAATGGCTTGGGATACATTTTTGCAGCTATCGGGCGGGTTGTTGCTCTTAGTTGTGGGAGCGGAGACACTTATCAAGGCCAGTGTAAAGATTGGCAAGGTCATGAGAGTTTCTTCTTTGGTGATCGGTATGACGGTGGTGGCATTCGGGACAAGCGCCCCCGAGGTCGCAGTGAGTGCCAGTGCGATACTATCAAATCAGCATGATGTTGCGTTTGGAAATACCATAGGTAGTAATATTTTTAACATCTTATTCATTCTAGGCTTTGCCGCTATTTTGCGGTCACTGTCGGTTAGGGCCCGCATGATCTGGATGGATACTCTCGTCATGATCGCAGTTGCGGTCATTTTTTACCTCTGCGCACTGGATGGAAAAATAGGATTTGTTGATGGAGCTACTTTTCTTCTGGGGCTCGTGATATATACGATCATCACTATAAAAATGAGCCAGAAGGAGAATATGGCTGTGCAAGAGGAATATCGTCAAGAATTTGGAGCAGAACGCGGTACCCATAAAGGAGCATGGTTCGTTGGCGCGCAGATACTGGCCGTGTTGATAGGGCTGGGTCTTCTGGTGTGGGGGTCCAAGTGGTTCGTTGCCGGCTCTATTTCGATCGCCAGGAGTTTGGGTGTCAGTGATCTAGTGATCAGCCTCACGATCGTGGCGGCGGGTACATCGTTGCCTGAAGTCGCCACATCCGTCATGGCGGCGATCAAGGGCGAGCAAGATATCGCTGTGGGAAATGTCGTTGGTAGTGGTATTTTTAATATCCTTGGGATAGGGGGATTGTGCGGTGTCCTATCAGGTCATGGCGCCATCGTGGCCCCGTCCTTGCTCCAGTTCGACATCCCGATCATGATCGCGGTATCAGTGGCCTGCCTGCCTATATTTTTTTCTGGTCACAAGATCACACGAGGAGAAGGGATAGTTCTTTTTATTTACTATATTTTATATACAACGTATCTTCTGATGAGGTCTGCCGAGCATGATGCTTTGCCGGTGTTCAGCGCGACATTGGGGTATTTTGTGATACCTCTTACGGCATTCACTTTGATGTTCATAGCGTTCCAACAGTATGAAAGGGTTAGAAAAATATGAAATTGGTCATGATCTACAGTGCTCTCCTTTGCGTTGGGATCGTACTTTCTCAGGTGTTCGATTTCTCAGCTGCACGTGATGTGCTTAATACACTGACGATGGCGTCTTTGGCATATATCATGATCCACGTGGGCCTTGAGTTTACGATCGATAAGAAGAATCTCAAAGCTTATGGGTGGGACTACGCAGTGGCGATGACGGCCGCGGCGTTCCCGTGGATATTTTGTGCGGCTTATTTCATGTTCTTCTTCAAAACACCGATGACCGAAGCGTTTCTCTTGGGTCGTTTTGCCGCACCCACATCCGCCGGCATACTATTTGCAATGCTTGTGGCGGCCGGGCTCGGTACGACGTGGTTATTTAAAAAAGTCAGAGTGCTGGCGATCTTTGATGATCTGGACACGATACTCCTTATGATCCCACTCAAAATGATGCTGGTGGGCTTTAAGCCGGAGCTATTTTTCATCGTATTCGTCATGGGTATCTTGCTTTGGATAGCTTACAGATATCTACATGTATTGCGTCTGCCTGTGGGGAATTTTTGGATCTTTTTATATGGGATCGTCCTGGTCGTCCTGTGTGGGCTCTTAGAGCACACGACCAAGGCTCATCTAGAGGTGCTGCTTCCTGCATTTGTTCTCGGCTGCGTCGTATACCACGCGCATGACCAAAAGAGTTCGAAACTCTCCATAGGCTTCGATCAGGCCGTGAAGGGGGTTTTTATGCTTCTTGTCGGATGCTCTCTTCCAAAAATTGCGGTCGGAGATATGAATGTTTGGCTGTTGGTCTCTCATGTCTTAGCCTTGACCGTGCTGAGTAATTTGGGTAAATGCTTTCCCGCATTTTGCTATCGCGCCGAGGCATCCATCAAAGAAAGGATAGCTCTTAGTGTTGCCATGTTTCCAAGAGGAGAAGTCGGTGCAGGAGTCTTGCTGGTAGCCATAGGGTATGGATTCACAGGGGTCGCCACAACGGCGGCGGGCTTGAGTTTGGCTCTTAACTTGGTACTGACGGCTGTATTCATTCAGATCGTAATACGTATGGCGAGCGCAAAGAAAACGATCTCATAATGATGAAGCGGGGAATATGTTGATGAAAAAAGTGAAACGGTATTTAAAAATTGTTGTTGGTGCGCTTGTCACGGTGGTGGGGATCATTCTTATGCCGGTGCCTGGGCCGGGCGGCACGCCGGTGACGCTCGCCGGCTTGGCGATATTGGCCACGGAATTTCCGTGGGCCAAAAGACTCATGGATAAGCTCAAAGAACGAACAGGCTTTTTGACATCGGGAAAAGTCAGCCACCGTAAACGTATCGGGATCATTGGCGGAGCGCTTGTTTTTTATGCGGCTACCGGCTTCGTTCTGACCCGGCTGTGGACGGGCTGATACATTGGCATGATACGATATATCCATGTCTACCCGTATGCCGGCACTGTTCGTGGGACATGGCAATCCGATGAATGCCGTCTCCCAGAATGCTTATACCCAGACCTGGGCTAAGCTGGGGAAGAGCCTTCCAAGACCCAAAGCTATCCTTGCCATATCTGCTCACTGGTATGTTCCGCAATTGGCGGTCACAGCTATGGATAAACCACGCACCATCCATGATTTTGGCGGATTTCCGGAAGCGCTTTATAAATTCGAATACCCGGCTCCGGGGGATCCGATCCTGGCTCGGCATGTCCAGAAAATATTGAATACATCTGTCTCGCTAGATATGGATTGGGGTTTGGATCACGGCACCTGGTCTGTATTGACCCACTTTTATCCAAAAGCCAATATTCCCGTTATTCAACTCAGCCTGGACAGCCGCGGGAGCAATTCATTTCACTATGACCTTGGCTGCCGTTTGGCGATGCTTCGTGATGAGGGTATCTTGATATTTGCCAGCGGCAACCTCGTCCACAATCTACGACAATATACCTGGGGACAGTCTATTTCTAAGCCGTATGACTGGGCGGCACGTTTTCAGGATAAGGCGATCCAGTTGATCCGATCCGGAGATCACCAAGCCCTCATCAACTATGATCGTATGGGTACGGATGCACATTTATCGATCCCGACGCCGGAGCACTATTTACCGTTTATTTTAATACTGGGTGCTAAAATCGAAAATGAATCTGCTACTTTCTTTAATGAAGACATAGACGGGGGTTCTATTTCGATGCTGGGAGTTCGACTTGGCTGATTTGGATCCAAAGCGGTTTCATGACAATGAGTTAAAAAAGATCGTCCTCATGGTCGCTATCCTGAATCTGGGGTATTTTTTTGTCGAGTTCGGTTCGGCCATGTTCATTGGCTCGGTTTCGTTGTTTGCGGATGGTATCGATTTTTTAGAAGATGCATGTGTTAATTTTCTGATTCTGGTTGCACTGGGTTGGACTATGATCCAGCGTGCGCGGGTGGGGATGTTTCTGGCGACGACACTGTTGATACCCGGGTTTGCGGCATTGTGGATGGCTTGGCAGAAGATCATCTCGCCGGTGGCTCCGGCTCCTTTAGCATTATCTCTGATCGGGAGCGGAGCCTTTGTTATCAATTTATCCTGCTCCCTTATGTTGGCTCGATTTCGCTCAGGAGCCGGTAGCATGGCCAAAGCCGCTTTTTTATCGGCCAGAAACGATGTGTTCGCAAACCTCGCCATCGTCGCAGCTGCTATCATCACGATCTACATTCCCAATGCCTGGCCCGATCTCGTCGTGGGCCTAGGGATCGCGTTCATCAACTTCAAGGCAGCTCGCGAGGTTTATGAAGCCGCTTTGAAAGAATCAAAATTGTGACTCCCGTCACAGCTATTTTCCGGGCTTTATCCTAGAATCAAACCGTAGGAAGTTGTTCCCCACTTAGTTCTTTCTTGAAGGCAGTCGAAGAAGCAGGAGGGCTCCAAAATGAGAAATTCATTGATACCCAGATCAGCAGATGTTTGGGATCCCTTCAACTGGGTAAGGGATATGAGGGAGGAGATGGAAAGGCCGTTTGGCCGCTCTTTGGTGCCGGCGGGGCGGTTGTTTAGCGGCAAAGAGTTATTTGCGCCGGATGTCGATGTTAAAGATGAGAAGGATCGCGTGATCGTCAAGGCCGATATTCCCGGAATTAAAAAAGATGATCTGTCGATATCGGTGAAAGAGGATGTGTTGACCTTGAAGGGCGAGCGCAAGGAAGCTCAGGAGAAAAAAGAGAAAGATTATTATTACTCCGAGCGCTTTGAAGGTTCGTTCGTGAGAACGATCCAACTTCCATTTGCTGTCAAGGCATCGGACGTGAAAGCGACGTATAAAGATGGTGTGTTGGAAATTGCGCTGCCGAAAGACGAGAGTGCAAGATCCAAAGAAGTGAAAGTGCAGATCCAGTAACGAACCAATAACGAACCAATAACAAAGGAGGGCTATGGGTACGAATCAGGTGCTTCAGCGGAACAAGCGGGCGAACGGATCCGGTAACAGTGCCGGCAACAGCAAGGAGGCGGTAGAGAAATTGGCGTATCAGTACTACGTCGACCGCGGTTGCCAGCACGGTTACGACCGCGAGGATTGGCTTAAGGCTGAGGCGGCGGTCAGGGAGCAGTCAGGTCGGTAGTTGTTAAAGGGGAGGGGTTAAGGCCATGGATAAGGTATCAGATGTGATGACACGTGATGTCGAGACCGTAGAAGTTACGACGACCATCGGAGAGGCGGCGCGTTTGATGAGGGATCGTCATGTGGGGGCGCTGCCCGTAGATGTCGGAGAGACGCTTGCGGGGCTCGTGACCGATCGGGATATCGCCGTCAGGGCAATGCCAGAAGCCTTAGCCCTTTCCAAGAAAGGGCGGAAGAGTTGGTGGCGTGGAGAGTGATGCTTGGGAGTTGTTCAAAGGGTGATCTTTGAATTGTGAATTGATGAGCGGCCTGTCGAAACAGGAGGTTAGTATGATTATTCATGTAGATAAGCATATTTGGCTCATACTTCTGATGCTGCTGTTTGGTCTTTTTCTGCATTTATAGGATTCGTCGCTCATAAAAAACGGCTTTTGGAAAAGTGCTTGGCGGTCTAAAAGGAGGCGATTATGTTCCCAGTTTTTTCAAGTGAGGTTGAGATCAGAGTCGGCAAAGCCCTTTTGAAAGGGATCTTACGGATTCCTAAAGACGCAGTCGGTGGCATTCTTTTTGCGCATGGAAGTGGTAGTGGCCGCCTGAGTCCTCGGAATCGTTACGTTGCGGATTTCCTCCATCAAGCGGGGCTGGCGACGCTTCTTTTCGATCTACTTACAGTCGAAGAAGAGCGTGTGGATGCCCGGACGGGTGAGTTGCGCCTTAATATCCCCTTCTTAACAAAGCGCCTATTGGGTGCGACCGATTGGTTTTCAGAAAGGACCGTTCATTCACTTCCGATAGGTTATTTTGGTGCAAGTACGGGTGCTGCGGCAGCACTGATCGCATCAACAAAACGGCCGGATACGATTCAAGCAGTTGTTAGCCGTGGTGGAAGACCTGATCTTGCGGGCGAAGATTCACTTTCGTGTGTGACAGCCAGCACGCTGTTTGTCGTGGGAGCCAATGATCCGGAAGTCTTGGAGATAAACCAGCAGGGGCTGGCGCTTGTCCCAGCTACACACAAAGAACTGGTCGTAGTGCCGCGCGCAACCCATTTATTTAAAGAGCCGGGTACGTTGGAGAAAGTGGCTCAATCTGCATCTAGGTGGTTTATGACTTATTTAGGCCAGTTGGCAACGAGTCGCGGTCTATAGTCAAGGCGCAGGTCTTTACAATTTTATCCCATTGACGCCCCAGTCCCGGGCGTTTAAGCTGTCAGCCATGAAAGTTCTCATTCAGGTCAACGAAGTACGAAAAGCCTATGGCGCGCGGGTCATTTTGGATGACGCGAGTGTGTCGTTTCTGGAGAACCAGAAGATCGGTGTTATTGGGAGAAACGGTGCAGGCAAATCCACTCTTTGTAAGATCGTTACTGGTGAAGAAGAGGCTGACTCAGGTAGCGTAGCCAAAAGCGCCGATCTCAGGCTCAGCTATCTGGAGCAGCATGATCCTTACAAAATGGACGAAACTGTGCTCGGCTTTCTTATGCGTTACACCGGCAAAGAAGAGTGGCTTTGCGGCAAGATCGCCGGGCGCTTTCAGCTCAAAGGCGACATTCTAAATGCCACTATTGGGTCTCTTTCTGGAGGTTACCGGACGCGCGTAAAATTAACTTCTATGCTTTTGGCGGAGCCCAATTTCCTGATCCTCGACGAACCTACGAATTATCTCGACCTCAAAACTTTGATTCTTTTGGAAGAATTTCTTCAAGACTACCGCGGCGGGTTTTTGATCGTTTCGCATGATAGGGAATTTCTGAAGAAAACCTGCGATCAGACTCTGGAAGTTGAAAATGGTGTATGTACGTTGTATCCCGGATCGGTCGAGGATTATTTGATATTTAAGGAAGAACAAACCCAGCAGGCGCTCAATTACAATAAAAATGTCGAAGCCAAAGCCAAACAGCTGCAACTTTTCGTCGATCGTTTCGGTGCCAAAGCCTCCAAAGCCAGTCAGGCTAAATCAAAGATGAAACAGATCGAGAAATTAAAAAAAATCGAAGTCGGTCATCCCCTTAGCAATGTGCATATCAAGATTCCCGCGGTCGAGCGTAAGAATGGGATCGCGTTTGTGTGTGAGGATCTCGCGATCGGCTATCCAGAGAAATTGGTGGCAAGTAAGATCAATATCGAAACAACTCAGGGTGCACACGTCGCGGTACTGGGAGACAATGGTCAGGGCAAAACAACTTTTTTGAGGACCATCGCCGATGGATTAGCCTCCAAAGGAGGTAAGTTCAAATGGGGTTACGGCCTTAAAGTGGGTTATTATGCGCAGCATGTTTTTTCATCCCTCGATCCAGATGATGATGTGTATACGCATTTGTCTCGTATGGCGGCACCTGAGGTGACTCGCCAAGAGACATTGAACATAGCCGGCAGTTTCCTTTTCAAAGGGGATGATGTTTACAAAAAAACTGGAGTTCTGAGCGGAGGCGAGAGGGCGCGGCTTTGTTTGGCGGGCCTGCTTCTCACCAAGAGCCAGGTGCTTCTTTTGGATGAACCGACGAACCATCTGGATTTTGAGACGGTGGAAGCACTCGGCCGATCGCTCAAAAGTTTTTCCGGCACTCTATTTTTTATCAGCCACGATCGTACATTTGTGAATCTTGTAGCCACCGAGATCATTGAAGTGGGAGGGGGGCAGGTTAAGCGGTATCCTGGAACATACGAAGATTATGTGTATCATCTAGAAAATCAATTAAGGGAAGAGCTCAAAGAAGCGCCGGTCAAAGTAGCCGCCAAGCAGGCCGTCAAAGTCGAAGAGAAGCCCAAGTCCAATTATCATATTCAAAAAGAGACTGAGGCCGAGAAGCGTAGGATCTCCAGCCGTATGAAGAAGATCGAAGAGCAAATTGCCGTTTATAAAACCGAGCATGATGCTATCCATAAAAGTTTCATGGAGGATTCGTTTCTGTGGTCTCGCGATAAACAAAAGCGCTACGATGAACTCACCAAACTCATCGAACACTACGAACACATCTGGCTCGAACTATCCACGGAGCTCGAAAACTTCTCAAAGCAATCTCAGGCTTGAAAGCCGGAAAGTATCTTCTCCGGGACCGTCCGATTTCTCCCACCCAGAGAAATCGGACTCGGAAATCTCCTCGTTCGCCTTTCTATATAAATTGAATAAAAAAAGCGTAAAACCCAGAGGAGACACCATGGCCACTCGTCGATTTAACGTCCCTCCGAAGACACTTTCCGGCCTTCAAGTGAGACCAAGCATCCCAAGCCGACAAGGCTCAGCCTTCGTACGGCCTCCGTGGACTTCCCCCGATAAAGTGGACACTTAAAGAAGGGTGATATGATAACCCAGA
>CAYODQ010000022.1:0-34051 GCA_964402785.1 uncultured Planctomycetia bacterium | reverse complement strand
CCGGCAGGCAGGTGGGCCGGTAGAAAGCCTTCGGTTGACGGTTTACTTCATAAGACTATCATCTAAGGCTTGGATTCTTGGGGAGTGGTTATTCTGGGGAGACGGAGCTAAAAACCTGCAGCTCTAAGTTTTTCTCTCCCGTTCTGAAAATAACTGATTTGCGGTTGATGCTCATGAGAGTGTAACCATAGATTTCATCACCCTCCACCAACGTTTTATCATTCACGATCGCCCTTGGGTATTTGTCATCCCATAAAATACCCTTGAGCGTTAAATTGACGGCTTTCACCACGGTCGAAAGGGTCGCTTGAGGCACGAACGGGTCTCTTCCCCATTCTTTATCCCAAAGCGCTGTCTGATCCGCCAATAACTTATCTTTTATGCGAAGATTGGTGATAAAAAGCAGATCATCTGTCAGATTTTGTGTCGTCGTTTGTCCGCTAGATGGCGCAGAAGCAGCCTGGGGTGTTTTTTTTCTCAAAAGCACGTTTTTTGAAAATGAGCCGATAAAGACCACAACCAATACGGCTGCAATCACCCACTGTTTCTTCTGCTTTTCGGCTAATTTAGCTTTATCGACCGTCATACGGAGATGTAACTCAGCGTGATATCACACTGTAAAGTTTCTGATAAAGGATCCGACTTTTGTATGTGTATAGACTCCACCATATAAACTTCGTCGGAGCTTTCATACAGCGAATAAAAGAAATTTCCCAGATTTTTATAATCCGTATCCGCCCTAAAGCTTACGGGCAGTAAATTAAGTTTTTTTCCCGAGAGAGCTAAATCCTCACCCTTGTCATTCTTGATGGGAACCTGTGCATCTGAGTAAATTTGAATGATATTTATGTGATTTTTGATCGCATGATCCGAGACTTTGTTAATAAGATCGGCGGATTTGGTGGCATCTACGAGGCCGGCAAGAAATACCTTACTGCGCTCACGCATAGCCTCAATTTCTTTATCATTCAAATAACCTTCACTGATCTTTTCGGTATTTTCTATTTCATTCATCAAAGATTTTTGAGTGGATGAATAGCTGGAAAGCCTTTGGCTGACCGGGATAAAAATGGCCAAAAAAATGACCAACAATACGCCATACTTGAGCAGCCAAATACTCATGTCTTTTTGGCGTGTGAGCGTTTTTAGTAATTGTCTTATCTCATCATTGATATTCATCAAGCAAATCCTTTGATCTCGCAGCTGATCTCGAACTTAAGCACACTATTTTGATCGTCATTCGCAGCACTGATCTTTTTGGCGGAGGAGCAAAATATAGACTCTCCCAAGCTTGTTACGTATTGATCCACCGTTTTCATGCTGTCACGGCTAGGATCTATCGCCACCTCGCCCATGATCTTTAACGTTCCACCCTGCCGGTTGTATTGAATATCTTTCAACGTAGCAAGCGCGGGTGTTCTCAAGCTAAGCTCCTTGAGCAGCCCTCTGACTGGAATATTTCCTTTTCTCGCCGAGCGCCTCACTCTAGAATCAGCGAGCATCGACTGCAGTAACTCCTTTTTACTGCTGATAGCATCATGCTGTTTTCGCAACTCCACAAGCCTATTCTTCATCCACTGTATTTGGATAGAACTCATAATAATAATGAGCGCAAAAAATGCACCCAACACGATAAGGCCTATATTTAAAATATATGAATTTTTTTTGATACGGTGCTTGGTCTTGATGTCCTCCGGGACTAAATTGATCGTCTGCTCGGTGACAAGCGGAAGTCCAAGTGCCGAACTAAAAAGGCCGGGGTGGCCCAAAATAAATTCCTTGTCCGCTTGCGTGCACGACTCAGAGACAAATGCTTCTAGATTGGGAAGGATAACTTTTATGGAAAGGTGCTTTGACATGTAATCATGCAAATGAACCACATCGTAACCACCTCCTGCAAAAAGAACTTTTTCTATGGGCCTAGAATTTTTTTGATTGTCATAAAAATCGATCGTAACTTTGATCTCCTGCGCTACTTTATCCAATACAGCATCCGTCACTCCTCCGCCCGCCTGGCCCAATATGACATTGCGGGACAACATGACTTTGCCGTTACGGGCAACAATAATACGAGCGATACTCTCATATATTTCACAGACGATCAGGTCGCTATCAGCTGTGGGCTCTACTTTTTCAGCATATGCGCCCAAAACTGCCTGTGCGGGGATCAGCGAGTCGATCTCGAGCCCGAGAGATTGAACAAAATCCAAATGCGTTTGGGCCACTTTCTTTTCACAATAAAAAATATCATAAAGCTTCTCTTGCCCCTCAACCCCCTCCACATCCATCACAGCCAAATATCCCAAATGGTTATCGTCAGGATTAAAAAAATATTTTTTCTTGAGCTCCCAAGCAATAGCCTTGATCAGATCTTCGTACGGCATCTCCGGTACGCTTAATTGTCGGCAAGTCATACCCTCTGCCATACTGATCATGATCTTGGGGTAGGACTTAACGCCAAGAGTTGTCAAAAAACTAAGGTAGGCGTTTTTTTTCTCGGCCTCAGTCAAAGCGGGATCTATTTCTAGATAGGAATAGCGCTTTATCTTGGTGACGCCTGACGAAATATCGACATCAGCCAGCAGAGCGCCAAATGGTGTAAAGTCGCATGTTAAATATTCCGTGTCACTGCTGCCGCGTTTGAGCGATCGCGTGGATATTGCTTCCCAAAAATTAGCAGATTTGGATGAACCCATGCTATCGTCGCCTTTTTTTAAATAGGGCCAAAAGACAAGCCGCCCAAGAACCCAAGCTTATGATAGCTCCTATTCTAAACAAAATCGGCTCATACTTCCATGCTACTTTGCTGAAACCAGCCGGCACGGATATGGCCCTAAATCCATAATTGGCCTGATAGATCTTGGTTGGCCGGCCATCAATAGAAGCTTTCCACCCGGGATAATAAGAATCTGAGAAAAATAACCACTGATCCTTGGACGATCTTATTTCCATGACTGCTTCATCGAGACCATAATGAACGATCTTGACGCCGTCTTCTGAGGCCGGGCTAGCAGCTGCGTTGCTCGCACTGCCCTCGAAAGACTTATCGGCCAAATACACGACTTTCTTAGGATCAAAATCGCCGCTTAAAATAGCTTTCGGCGTTTTTTCATATTCTAAATAAATAGCATTTTCGACCAAAAATGCTCTGGGCAGCACGCTTTCGTTTACACACAGATCTCCAAGCGCGGTTCCTCCGACCTTCCGATAATGCTCCGAAAATGAACGATCTGAATTGATCATATATTTTGCGTTAACCATATCGATAAACGCCGCAGACTGGGCAGGAGTGGCATCACGATACATTTTGCTCAAATCAACCCCTTCTTTCAAATAAATAGAATCATAACCGCCCATGAAGGGTATGCGGCTATTTAAATGGAAATTGGGAGCCATGCCATCCGATAAAGCCCATAGCGCTTCCTGTAAGCTGCCATAACGCGGAGCATCTCGGTACAAATGCATGGTATTGGGTGAAGCCGCGTATCGCAACAGCTCAGGATCTTTACGGATCACTTCAGCCGACCGTGATGAAAATGTAAGAAAATTAGACTCCACTCGATGTTCAACCACATTCGCTTCAACAAGATCCGCAAATACGATGATCACCAAAAATACGATGATCAGATACCGCCTCGCCGCCTGTGTGCGTGTGAGCCACATCAAAACCAACGTGAGCACGAGAAAAATAACGCTTCTGGCTACGTTGGATAATAAAGGCCCTACACAGGATCGGACGACTTCCGGTGTCCATTCCAATCTCGTGGTATGCTCAAGCCAATTTTTGGCGTAGTCATAAAATTTCGTGATCATTGACTCAGGAAGAAAATAGTACGCAGCCACCGTGCCAACCAAAACAAGTATAAGCCACACAAGCGGGCCATTTTTATGATCCTTTTTGGAAGCCAGCAAAACATCCAACCCAAATCCCGCTAGACAAGCGATCGCAAAACTAAAAATAAACATAAAACGCGCCGGGTAGCGAATAAATTTAAAAAAAGGAAAACAAAGATACAAAACCTTGTGAACACCTCCCCACGGCCCCAAAGATAAAAGAAGTCCAAATAGAGCCAGCCATACATGGCGTTTGGTCATGGAAGACTTTTTTGCGAGTATCGCAATACTTGCTAAGACCATCGTGGTCACTCCCACATAATTGTTTTCAACCCAGCTTTGCCTAGACCAATAATCCATAAAGTAAGCGCTGATGTCAGAAAAATGAGGGATCACGATCGAGATAAGGTCATTGTAATACAGACTCCACCTGGAGGCCGTCTCCGTTGTGGCGGCGGATCGGTTGGAATGAAACAAAAACTCGACGAACATTAAAATATGAAACGCGCCTAAACCCAAAAAAACTGTAACAGACAAGACGGATGCCTTGAAATAACGAAGATCCCATTGTTTGGCTCTGAACCATGTTCTCAAAGTTTCATACATAACAGCCAAGGATATGACAAGGATACTGGCAAAAAATACAGCCGGGTCACCGGCAAAGTATTGGCACATAAGCATCAACGCAACGGCCACGCTCCAGCGAAACTCCTTGGTATTGAACGCTTTTTTTAAGCACAGTAGAACCAAAGGAAAATAGCAAAGTGCGCACAATGAGATCGTAACGTTAGCAGAAGACATCACATACCCACCCAAACAATAAGCAAGGCCAGATATGAATTGAGCCGTCCTAGACGCTCCGCATGAAGCCATCCACACGCTCACAAAAAAGCCTGATAATGCCAAATGAAGCAAAATGTAAAAATTGAACGCCCAAGCGTAGTCAGGTAAATACAACACAATGGAAAGCGGATAAAGGACGCAGCTTTGTATATTGGCAAAAAACGGCACTCCGTAACTGCTGTATGGGTTCCAAAGCGGAAATTCGCCAACACGAATATGGTCTATTGAAAATTTCCATATCGGAAAATAGTACCGAAATATATCACGTTTCATGAAGGACATCTTGAAGAAGAAAACATCAGGATATATAGCGATGAAAAGTAAAATAAAGAAAATAAAAAGCGCAAATGTGTAGGTGCGCTGACTAGACTTAACCAATCGACATCGCCTTTTGACCAAACCTATACCAGATCAAATAGGACAATACGGCTAATAATGAAAGTAAGCTGATAAGTAAACCCAGTCGTAAGCTGGTCGGCTCATAGACCCACTCGACATCATGCTCACCAGGCTCCAGGTGAATGGCCCTAAAAGCAAAATTAGCTTTATAAATTTTGGTCTCCTGGCCATCTACGAGTGCTTTCCAACCAGGAAAATAGGCTTCTGAAAAAAACAACCACGGCTTGTCCCGTGACTCGACTCTCATGCGAACATGCTCTGGTTTATATTCAACTATCTCTGTTCTATTGCTAAGAGTAGATGATGTTTGCTGAAGATTAGACTCGGAAAAATCAGCATCTTCCTCGAGGTACAATAACTCTTCCGGATCGAACGGTTTTTCAGAGATATTGATAAGTATTTTCTCCGTATCCTTGATGACCTCGGCTTTTTTTACAAGAAATGCCCTGGGCAGCACGGTCTTGTTCCGGAATATGTTCACGTAAGCTGTTTTATTGGTCAGCTCAAAGCTATCACCCAATGACTCCATGGGCGAGGCTAAATATTTGACATTGAGGATATCAAAAAAATGATGAGAAAAGGCCTTGTCCCTCACACTGTTGATACCGATCGGCCCCTTGAGATGGATCGAATCATACCCCACCGTATCAAATATTCGGTAGTGTAGTAAAAAGTTTGGTGTAAGCGCTTCCATCAGCACCTGCTGCGTCTTACCAAGCGTATCTTCCACGCGGCTCAAAAGTTGCATTTTGGCTGTCCTGGGCGACGCCATGACGCGGAAAAGATCCTTATCTTCTAGGATCTTTTCTACATTGAATCCTGGCTTGGTCATATACTCTTTTTCGATGCGCATCTCGATAATATTCACATCCACAAGATCGCTAAAGATGAGAAGGCCAAAAAATATAGCAATGATCGACCTGCGTACTTTTAAATGGTACGCACAAAAAATTCCTGCACAGGTTAAAAGGCCTAGGATAAAACTGCGCTTGAGATTCTCGAGAACGGGTTTCGTCATGTCGACCACAGAATCCATGGCACAGTAAGCCTGGGTCCATTTTTCAAATGACGATTTGACCACAGTGTAAATGTGATTTTGAGAACGATCTAGGTAGACGATCCCTAGTAAAAGCGCGGCCACTGATATTAGGATCAAAAAAGCCAGTCGGGTGATGTACCCCTTTTGGGTGGCAGCAACAATGGCAGATCTGGACGCCAATATCTTGTCTATTCCAAAGCCAGCCAAGCAGGCAGCCGCAAAATTAAACAAAAAGAAAAATCTGACCGGATAACGGATATATCCAAAAAATGGGAAATATTTATACAACAAAAAATGAATCGATGTGAAACGCCCCAACGCCAACGTCAATCCAAGTATCAATAACAGCGTGTGATATTGAACGATCGTTTTATTTTTGCCCACAAGAGCGACGATCGCAAAAATACACACTGCGATGCCTGCATAGTAATTGTCGAGCCAGCTTTGGCGGACCCAATAATCCATAAAAAATAAACTCACATCCGAAAAATAGGGTACGGCCACTGACAATAGATCATTGTATTGCATGCTCCACATGGTCAGCGCATCGTAGCTCAGCCCCATACGGTTGGAATTGGTGATAAATTCAAAAAATAGCAGCGTGTGAAAAGCACTAAGTCCGGCAAATGTGATGATAACCTGCGTCATATCCCATACTGGTTTTAACGCTATCTTTTTATTTTGTATGGAGCAGTCCAACACTTTATAGAGAGTGAAGAACGAAAAAACAATGAGCGTAACAAAGAAGACGGCGGGATCTCCGGCCAGATACTGAAGCAACAACACAAATGCCGTTAACGCCTTCCAAAGGTATTGTCTCGAACGGTAAACTCTTTTAAGCGCGAATAGCGCGATCGGAAAGTAAACCAGCGTTGTTAACGAGATCGTCAGATTGATCGCGGAGAGCACAAAACCACTGAGCCCATAAGCGATGCCTGAAATGAACGATGCGCTTTTGGAAGCCCCGCAGTCTCTCATCCAGATACAAGTAAAAAAAGCCGCAAGCGTCAAATGAAACAAAATGTAAAAATTAAACCCCCAAGCATAATCCGGTAAATATAAAAAGATCGTAAAGGGATAGAATACACATGCTTGTATATTGGCAAACAGCGGCGTTCCAAAACTCAAATAAGGATTCCAAAACGGGATATGCCCTTCGCGCATGCAATCTACGACATAGTTCCAAATCGGGTAATAAAACCGGATGATGTCTCTTTTGGCAAAGGACATCCCAGAAAATACAACATCATTAAAAATGTATACGAACATTCCTAGATAAAAAAAGAAGGAGACTAGAAAAAACTGATTATTTTTTTTACGCAAGAGGAATAGATATCAACGATTGAAAATTAATAATCGGACGTATTCGTCGTACCCGTCGGATCAGAATATGCACCAGCCTTGCCATAATCAGGAGCCGTCGTGTTGGTCACATACCAAAACCCGGCAGAAGCATGTGTGGCTGTGCCAGTGGTAGTGGTCGTCAAAGCAGTGATCACGGTAAAAGTATTGAGGGCATTCTTAGGGGTATTACTTCCGCCAAAATCAGATGCGACCAACGACGCGGGAAATGATGCTGTCGCTCCACCTGTAGCTGACGCCGCATAGCGAACAGCCAGTATTGAACGCAAGCTGCCCAGGCCCGCTTTTGTAGCCGAAATCTTGGCAGCACCTGACATGTCTATAAACTTTGGCACGGCCAAAGACGCCAAAATACCGATAATGGCAATCACGATAACAAGCTCTACCAGCGTAAATCCATGTCTAGCTCTAGGGGAAGCAAGAAAACCAAAAACATTAAAAAACCACGCAACAACTCCCCGTCTTATCGATTGAAAAACCATAAAAAATCTCCAAGATCAGAAAATCAATAATCGGACGTATCTGTAGCGCCTGTAGAATCAGAATAAGCTCCCGCCCTACCATAATCCGGCGCTGTTGTATTGGTCACATACCAAAAACCAGCGGAAGCATGCGTAGCTGTTCCCGTAGTGGTGGTTGTTAGAGCTGTAATGACGCTAAATCCATTCAGAGCATTTTTAGGCAATTCGCTGCCGGCAAAATCTGAGGCCACAAGTGATGACGGATAGGAAGAAGACGCGCCAGCGGTCGCTGAGGCAGCATACCGCGTGGCTAATAACGAGCGAAGCGTCCCCAACCCGGCCTTTGTAGCCGCCACTTTGGAAGCACCCGACATGTCAATAAACTTAGGTACCGCCAGCGCCGCCAATATACCGATAATTGCGATCACTATAACCAACTCGATCAAGGTGAAACCCTTGCGAGCACTGGGCGATGTCTTTATTGTCAAATGGAGCCTCCTTGTTTAGCGTGAATTAATAATCAGACGTATTCGTGGCACCCGTTGGATCTGAGTAAGCACCCGCGCGACCATAATCTGGTGCAGTCGTGTTGGTCACATACCAGTACCCAGCTGAAGCGTGTGTCGCTGTACCTGTTGTAGTGGTCGTCAGTGCAGTGATCACGCTGAACGTATTGAGCGCATTCTTCGGCAATTCACTTCCGGCAAAATCCGAGGCTGCGAGTGAAGCAGGATAAGACGCTGTCGCACCGCCTGTAGCCGAAGCCGCATAGCGAGTAGCCAATGTCGCACGAAGCGAACCCAAACCGGCTTTCGTTGCAGCAACTTTGGCCGAACCGGACATATCAATAAACTTCGGTATTGCCAATGCCGCCAAAATACCAATGATCGCAATGACGATAACAAGTTCGATAAGCGTAAAACCTTTCATCCCCCTACTGAATCGCATGTTTCCTCCCAGTGATCGGTTATGTTCTGTCAGCCATATCGGTATGGCTTATCATATTCTTAGCAAATTATACATTAAACTGTCAATACTTGTCAATTAGCATATTTAACATATATTGTTTAGTTATTTAAGCTTGCCAACTAAGCTTGTGCGACATTAGATAGATTCCAGACTGGTAAAAACACACCTAAGGCCAGTAAAACGACCATACTACCCAGAAATATAAGAAGCATTGGTTCTATTAACATCGAGAAATTTTTGATCATTAGATTGGCTTGATCCTCATAATATTCAGCCACATACCCCAAAAGCTCGTCCGTACGACCGCTTTGCTCGCCTACCTCCACCATTTGCACGACCATGGGCGTAAAAATACCGGCTGTTTTCATAGACGCCGACATACCTTTGCCCTGGTTAACGCTGAGCTGGATCGAGTCCAAGGCCTTTTCCATAACCTTATTATTGAGCGTATCCGATACCAGCTGCAAAGCTTGTAGGATCGGCACGCCTGTTTTTAACAACTCAGCCAATATCCTAGAAAATCGTACCAACTGAAGGATATGGATCAATTTCCCAATAACAGGGATCTTAAGAATAGCCAGATCCGCAAAAAACCGACCGGCCTTGGTGCTTAGATAAGCGCGGGCGCCAAATATAAGTGCCGCGATCACCACCAAACATTCGATCCAATGGTGTCGCACAATATTGTTGATGGTCAACAAGATCACGGTTGGAAGGGGTAGTTTGATTCCGCGGTTTTCGAATATTGAGCTAAATTTTGGCACCACAAATGTCGTCACGACCACAAAAGCAATCAACAAACTAACCAATGTCAGAATCGGGTACATCGTCGCAGATCTGATTTTATCTCTAGTGCGACTTTCAAATTGTCCCATCTCAGACAACTGAAGAAAGATCTCATCTAACTTACCGGACGCCTCTCCGGCTTTCACCATATGAACATACACAGGGTTGAAAATATTGGGCTGGGTCGCCAAAGCTCCAGACAACGAACTGCCGCCCTCAAGGTCTTGTATGATCTGCACGATCACCTTTTTAAACACAGGATTGATTGTTTGTTCGCGCAGAGAGTTTAAGCCCGCCAATAATGGAAGGCCTGCTTTTTGAAGTGTCCAAAGCTGTCTTGTAAAAACGACGAGTTCTTCTCTTTTGATGCGAGGTTTGAAAAAATCTTTGAATGTCTGGCTAGTGGGCTTCGCTTCTTGGATCGACATAGGGAAAAAACCTTGCTTCGCCAAAACGTCGGCGACGGACTCAATCGTGTCACCTTGTATGACCCCGGTGGATGCTTTTCCTTTACGATCTCTGACGCGATAAGTAAATGAAGGCATTAGGTTGTGAACTGCTTTATTTCGACACCTGTTTCAAGACGAATTTGGCCGGCCGTGTGTTTCACCTGGCCGCTTCCAGATGAAGCGATCACATCGATATCAACTCTTGCAATATTAGTCCCATAAAATGTCGCTTGGGCAGCCGCCCAATCACGGCTCGTACCAAGTGTGCCGTCTGCTGCCCGTGCGCCCGCCGTCGAAACTACTTGGTATTCCGGGTTGATGGAAATATTGGTATCCGCCGCTCCGCCGTTATTGGTTCCGGTACGCGTGGGTGGCGCTGTCGAATAGCTGCCACCCGCTGTGAATGAGTCGGTGGATGGGCCTTCAACGCCTATAGCACCTACGAGCAATGAATCGGGAACCGTGGTTGTGGCATTTCCGGATGAAGGGCCGGTGCTGCTACCAGTCGCCACGGCTTGCGCTTCGTAAGTGTCCGCACCGCTAAACTCACTAATGGACACCGCTTTAGATGATGTCGCGGTCGCTGCCTGTTGAGGCCTCGGGGATGTGATGCGAATGGTATTGCCACTGACAAGGGCTGTTTTTACATGTGAATATAAAATCAGTGTACGAACATTGCCGGCTGATCGGCTCTCGGCCGCTACTTTATAAGAATTACCCTGAGTGTCATTAACAACCACAGCGCCATCAACATCATCCATAGCAAAATACACGACCAATAAATTACCGGCTGTGACACCGGCCACCGGAACTGTCACCGACATGGTCGTATCAAATGCTTGAGAAAAATTGGTTCCCACGCTTTGTACATGGGTGATGGTCGTTGGTAAAGGTGTTGTTCCTAGATCCGTTCCTGAACTATTAAAATAATGAAATAAATCCGTGCCGCCGCCCGACACACTAAAATTGATATCCGATCCAGATGTTACATAATAAGGGATATTATAAGCTGTGCCTCCATCCACGGATCGAGTCACCGTTCCAAGCGAGCTGTCATATGTCAGCGTTACGGTCTTGGCTATCCTTGCAGCCGATGAGCCGCAATAATCCGCTAAAGCATAATTGTATGTCAGGGTCGAAGTAGATCCAGACGTCGACGCCTCCGTGATCCTGGCCCCTCCACCCCCGGCACCGCCTATGGCGCAAGGCGGCCCGGCAAAACGCAGCCCCTCAGCCTTATCATCCCCCTCGGTGATGATCTGAAGCAGATCGGCTCCTGCAGCATTGACGCGTGAACTTTGGGGAAAATAGTATAAAAAATTCATAGTAGGAACCATCACGGACGAAAAAGCGCTGGCTAAAATACCTACAATAGCGACAACGATGACGATCTCGACCAATGTGACGCCCTTTTTCTGATTAAATTTTCTGGGTTTCATATCATGACCCGTTGCCAAATGAAACAAGATCCGTGCGATAGGTATCCAGACGTATAAGCTGTGTACCTGAAACAGAATTTAGCCGCACACGAACCGTAATTAAGCGAATACTGTTGGAGCCGCTAATAGCCACACTGGTCACAAAGCGTGTGGGGATAAAACTAGGAAAGTCCGCATCGGCCGTGAGCGCTGTCTCCGCACCATCCACCGCAGGATAGGCACCCAGATTGATCTCGGCCATTTCACGCTTGGCAATATTCAAAGCTATCATATAATTTCGATTGAGCGTCACATTGCGGATCTGATTCTGGACAGCGCGTGTGAATCCAGTGAACAATACGCCCGCAACTGCGATCATAATGGTAAGCTCCATTAGAGACATACCCTTTTTTTTGCCCTTTAATAATTTCATGGAATATTCTTCTCCCCCTCATCCCAGTCGGAGATCTCCATGGTGGTGAGCCCTGGGGTACCGGACACTGTTGCGTTGACAGTTTTTAACACCTTGAAATAATTTCCAAGGGTTTGATTGACCTGTCCCGTGGCGGTCACTTTAAATGTTCTTTGCAAGGGCAGCCCTGAACCTGCATGGGCTCCGTCCCACATCACCACTTCATGTGTGTTGACATCGGAATTAGCCGTCGTTGCCGGCGCAACGGCTTGAAAAATAAACTGACAGGTGACTGTTGTCGGATCCGCAGGGCCGCTGTTGTCCCACTGCAAATATGTGTTGATACCGCTCCAGCTTGAACCGGTGGTGAGGGTTGTATCCGTGATATTAACTGTTGAGCCTGACGCAGCTGTTCCACCCGGCCACACGGATACATTGTTGAGCGACATACCATTTAACTGGGCGATACCGCCGCCCGTCCAGCTAACTTTGACATCGGTCAAAACGATACTGCTGGCGCTGTGTATATTTTGAAGACGCCAAGAGCGAAGGCGTCTGTTTCCGCCGGAAGTAAACCAGTGAGAGCGTCCAACAAAAGTCGCCATGGCTACCGCATAATCGCGTCCAGTGGCGGACTGTGCTGCGGTGCAAATCGTACCGTTAGCAACATAGGATGCTTCGGAATTAACCACTCTGTATTCAGGATCTATCGTGATATTGGTATCAGCAACACCGCCTGTCGTTCCAAGATCGGTCATAGTGGTGAAACTGGTACCTGGCGTAAAAGTATCGCCGCTGGGGCCTTCAGCGCCAATTGCGCCGATAATCAGTTCGTGCATATGATTACTTTCCAAGCCTGTCGTTGTTCCAGTCAAACCCGTACCTGTGGCTGTTGTGGCAATATCCAAATGCGTTGCACCCGTAAAAGACCTTCCGCACATAGCTCTTGCGGTCACATTGGGGTGAGTCACTGTAATGGTATTGGTTGCGGCCAGTGCCGTATTGGCTATCGCATACAATATGACCGTCCTGACACCGGTGCCGGCACCGGCAGGGTTATTCGTAACATCTGCTGCCACGTAATACGTATTGCCAACCGAATCAGCACACGTGACAGCGCCTCCGGTTGCTTCATTATCCATAGCAAATGTGATCACGATCAGTTCACCTTGATTCACGGCCACCGTCAATGTTCTCACCAAGGTCGTGCCGGCGGCCTTGCTTTGAGCAGTCCCGATATTGGCAGAAATCGCTATACCGGTGTGCGATACGGGAGCAACATAAGCATAGTTTGATTGAAGATATGACGCATTCGCATCCGTCCCCGCTTTAAAAAGGGTATTTCCAGTGACGGTCGTATTGATCGGAGCCCGGCGGCGGCTTCCTTCGGTAGTGGTATTGGATGTATACCAATTGTAAACGGCGCGCATCACCCCGGCCTGAGCCAAATAATGCGCTTTGGTTTGATCGATACGAAGCTGCGTCTGGCGCATCATATTTTCGAATACGCGCGTTGAGATCGTGATCACGATCCCGCCGATGGCGATCAAAGTCACCATGACCAGCAGTCCAATGCCTTTTTTTGATCTTAGGTTCATTCCTCTTCCAGTGTCGCTTTTAAGACTTCTTCGATCGTTGTGATCCCTTGCTCGGCCTTTTTAAGCCCATCCATACGCATGGAGATCATGCCTTTTTTGATAGCCATTGATTTTATTTCTTTGTTGGAAGAACGCATTAATATTAAACGACGAATATCTTCATCGATAATTAGAAGCTCATACACACCCAATCGTTTAGAATATCCGGTTTTTTTGCATTCGTGACATCCGCGGCCGCGGAAGAATTTGGTTTGATCGGTTTTGACACCCAGCCGCTTTAAGATCTCAGGTTCAGCTGTGTAAGATTCTTTGCATTTTGGGCAAATTGTGCGGATAAGCCGCTGCGCCAAAACCGCCAACAGAGAGCTCGATATCAAAAAGGGCTCGATCTGCATATCCAAGAGACGCGTGATCGATCCCGCCGCATCATTGGTGTGAATAGTGGAAAACACAAGATGGCCGGTGAGAGCGGCTTCCACAGCGATACCCACGGTATCGGCATCGCGAATTTCTCCCACCAGAATGACATCGGGATCCTGACGCAATATACTTCGAAGGCCGGTGGCAAATGTAAGGCCAGCTTTCACATTCACCTGAGTCTGACGCACCATGGTCATCTGATATTCAACAGGATCTTCGATCGTAATGATATTTTTTTCGATCGAGTTAATCTTATTGAGCGCCGCATAAAGTGTCGTGGTCTTACCGGAGCCGGTGGGGCCTGTCACCAAGATCATGCCGTAAGGCTTCACGATCAAATGCTCTAGCTTTTTGATGATCTCGATATCCAACCCCAGCTCTCCCATGCCCAGCACCACTTTGGATTGTTCCAAAATACGCAGCACGATATTTTCGCCGTGCGTGGTGGGAAAAGTCGAAACACGAAGATCTAGGTCTTGGTTCTCGATCTTAAGACGGATCTTTCCATCCTGCGGTTTTCGGGTCTCAGCGATGTCCAGCTTGGACATGATCTTAATGCGTGACACGATCGGCGCCAGCATCTTTTTTTCAAATGTCATGGCTTCATGCATGACACCATCCACACGGTTTCGCACACGGACCATATTATCTTCAGGCTCTATGTGGATATCGCTCGCCTTCTCGTCAACGGCCCGCATGATAATATTATTCACAAGACTGATAACCGGCATCTCCTCAGCATCTTTGCCGGGATCGGACGTAAAAGCCGGGACATCAGGCTTTTTATCAATTTGAAAAAAATTGGCTTTCATCGCAGCGGTATCGGCCTTACTTGGAGGGGGCGCTACTCTTTCTACTTTGACACCGCCATAATACTGGTCAATGGATCGCTGGATCATGTCGCGAGTAGACAAGACCATGTCAAAATCCTCTCCGACTGCATGCCTTATCTCGTCCAAAGCAAGAATATCCGAAGGATTGCAGGTGGCGATCGTGAGACGTCCTATCTTGAAGACCGGGATAATATGATGAGCGCGCGCCACTGTCTCGGGAACCATTTTGATCACCCTGTCATTGATCATCAGATATTTGTCTAGATCCAGGTAGGAGATACCCAAAATATCTGCTTCAAGGCCCAAGATCACTTCCTCGCGCAACAAAGTCAGCTGCAAAATGGCTTCGCGCATGGAACACTTATGGCGCGTGATAACCTCCTCCACTTTTTGCATGTCGGAAGATCGGAGGAGGCCTTTATTTAATATTTCAGCTTTTAACTTAAGATCATGAGACTTCATGCAATGTGTTTTTCGATCGTCTCGATGAGTCTTTCCATATTGATAGGTTTGCCTAGCGCGGGGTGCCCTGCTATCGTAAGGCCTGCTGCGGCTTCGGCATCGGATACGTTGCCCGTCAAAAACACGATAGAGGTGTTGGTCAACTCGGCATCTTCTTTGAGCGCCTGAGATATCTCTCCGCCTGTCATCCCGGGTAAATTGATATCCAACAACACCAAGGACGGCTTATAATTTCGAACCGTCTCAATGACGTCACGGCCTTCGTTCAAAGTCGAAACTTCATACAAACCTGAGCGCTCCAAAGCATATTTTAGAAGCTTGGTAACGGACACTTCATCATCGACGATCAAAATCTTTTTTTTCCCCAAAACAAAAGCTCCTTTGATCAGATCTTTAGATTATGTACATTTTGCATTTCTTTTTCTTTGAGCCACATTTTAACTTTATTTGTTTCCGGTGAGTCCGGGGACACACGCACAAATTGACGATAATGCTCGATCGCCTTTTCGTGGTTCTTCGAATAATCGTCGTAAATAATACCTAGATTGTAATGCGCATCCGCATCGTTGGGCCGAAGCTCAAGCACTTTTAAATATTCTCGGATGGCTGCTTCATAATTTTGCTGGTTGGTCAAAATAACTGCCAAGTTGTAATGCATGGTCGCAGTATCCGACCGCATTTTTTGCCTTTCCAAATTGTAGCCGGAAAGCTCGGAGAGGCTCTTATCCAGATCACCTTTTAACTCTTGGGTCTTAGATTCGGCAGCCAACCATTGGCTCTCAACCAATTTGACATACTCGGCGGTCATGGCGGGATTAGCTTTGGCGGATTTTGTCTGCTGCTCAAGATTATCGCTGGCCTTTTTATGCCGTTTTATCTTTTCGTCAGCTTCTTTCAACCGCCTACCCAGTTCGAATATTTTCTTGTTCTGAGCTTCCAGCATCTTCTCGGATGACTCCACCTGCTGTTTCAACTCATCATACTTTTGGGTCACAGCCGTTTTGTCTTCTTTTAATGTGGTGAGCTCAGAGCTCAAATCTTGTACTTTCTGCTCGCCGCTTTGTGCTTTTTGCTCAAAACTCGATTTCTCCTGCCGTAGCGCTTCTAATTCCGTACGCAAAGACTGGGTCACACGTGTCGTTGTTTGAAGATTGGAATACAGCGTGAAGGTTTGATAGGCCAGAAAAATAACCAACGCAGCAGCAGCCAAAAAAATAATTTTATTTCTACTGATCTTAGGCAGTGGAATTTTTGGTTTCCCCAATTCAGGCATTTTCGTCATACCCTTTCATCGGTTTTAATTTTTTCTTATCGAAGTCCGTCATATTCTCATCATCAGTGATGATATGTGGTGTCAAAAAGACTACCAATTCGTTTTTTTCTTTTTGTTCGCTTACATTTTTGAACAAACTGCCGATGAGAGGTATATCTCCAATCACGGGCACTTGTTTCGTGCTACGAGTCGTTTCGTCCTTGATCAAGCCGCCGATAATGATCGTGTTCCCGTCTTTGACCATGACGCGTGTCTCAGCCTTGGTTGTATCGACGATAGGAATCTTATCTCCTGTGGCAATTGTCACTGTGCGATCGATACGGCTGACTTCTGGACGAATACGCATCAACACATTCCCATCTTCATTGATGACAGGGGTGACCTTCAGTGAGATGCCTACATCTAAAAAATTGACAGCAATAGCCGTTGTTGCGATACCAGTTCCCGTGGTGGTAGTCGATGTGGTGTACATTTCTCGGGTCCCGACGAATATACTAGCTTCTTCGTTGTTGAGTGCTGAGATACGGGGACTGGATAAGAGCTTGGCTTCGCCTATAGTCCTAAGCATACTGAGAGTAGCATCTATATTCATTGGACCCAGCTTACCGATCACTACTTTTCCAAGGCTGGCCAATGTCGTATCCACAGGAAAATGAGATTCAATGGAGACGGATTCGCGCTTCAAAAACCTCTCCCAATCGACACCGTATTCCAGCTCAGGCGTTAATTTGACGCGCACGATCTTTGCTTCGATCAACACCTGACGTATCTTAGCATCTAACTGACGGATGATCTTTTCGGCTTCTTCCATTCGGCTCGGCAACGCAGTCACAATGACCCGGTTGTATTTTTCGTCGGCCTGCACCGATCCCTGGCTACGCGCATCCAATTGCGTCGCCAAAACAGCCTGCACATCTTTGGCATTGGCATATTTGAGATCGATGGCTTTGGTAACTTGTATGTGATCCAAGCTTTTGATCGTCTCATCCATTTGCTTGATCTTTTCAGGCGTATCCATCACCACAAGCGTACCCGTTTCATTGTCGGTCACGATACTGCCGACCTTGCTTTGAAGCGCTTCCAAGACAAGTTTGACGTCCGCAGGCTTTGCGTACTGCAATTTAAAGATCCTGGCTTGTCGTATTTCGGACCAGCTTTCGCCATGTTGTGCCTCATAATCCACCGCTGGCATGACGAAAAAAATATTGCCTCTTTTTTCAAGCGCCAGTCCGTTGGAAAGAAGGATGATATCCAGCGCGTCGCGAATAGACACGTCGTTGAGTGATAAAGAAGCGCGGCCTTCCACAGATCGCGAGACCGCTACATTGATCTCCGCTTTTTCCGATAAATAAACCAGCGCATCGACGATATTGGTGTCGTTGAGCGCCAGTGATACTTTACGACTCAAGTTGGGATGATCCAAAATATAAGAGGCGGAATTAGGGATCGCCTTGTCTTCAGAAAAAAGAGGCTGAACCCAAAGCAACAAAGCCAAAAGCGTTAAAAAAAACCTCTTTGTGCGCACGCCGCTATCTCAGCTCCTCATTTTGTCCCTGAAAAAAGACAGCCACATGATCTTTGAATATTTCTTTGATCCGTACACCCTTGATCTTGTCATTTTTTTTCGCGAAATAGGTTTTGCCGGTCTTGAGATCTTCGATCAGAGCTACCGGAGACTCACTCCAATCCACTCCGACCAGCCTCAAACCCATCCCAGCCTCATCCACATCACCATCTGCTAACTGCGAACGGTCTATTTTGGGCGGAGACACCAGCGAAGAAGCGGTTGTTGAGGGCTTTTCACTGGCATGCCAGGTCACGATCGCAAGACGAGTGGCGAGTAGGATCAAAACGACAACACCTATCCACCGAAGAAGCGCACCCGAATTGATCTTAGAGACCTTGGTCACAGCTTGCTTCACAGGCTGTGGAATAGGCGCTTCTTTGATAGAAAGCGGTGGCGCAGATGCCACCAGCTTCTCTCTTTCTTCTTGAGCCTCACGAAGCGCTTCAGGCCCACCATCGATAAGCCTGATCAATCTCGCCCGGTCGGAAACTTTAGATTCGGACATCGACGATCCTCGCTTCCTCACTTATCAGTTCATGGACGATCTCACGATCCACCATCTCACGGTTCTTGACGATCAAACCCTCCAAAGAATTGTGGCACAACATCATGACGCGGCGCGGGCAGCCTTCTGTTTGTTTGAAGATAAGGTCGATCGCATCATCTGTAAAAAGCGGAGCGCGCTGCTTATATCCCGCCTGCCTTAGGCGAAACTCGATCATTTGCTTGGTCTCTTTGTGACTCAGCGGATTGATCACGTATTTGAGTGCCAAACGATCCCAAAAATTGCGGATCTGCTGGGCTTGTGGTAAAAACTCCGTTTGAGCGAATAGAACCAGCTGCAACAGCTTAAATTTGTTGGTTTCATAATTCAAAAGAGTCCTCAAAACTTCAATGGCATCAGGACCGATCTTTTGTGCTTCGTCGATCAGTAGGATCACGGTCTTATTCTCATCCACGCCTTTTTGAAACAAATAAGACTGCAGTGCCTTTCGGTATGAAAAAAGAGAGGGATTCTCAACGCGTATCTCGAACACATCCGCAAGAGACGACAGAAACTCAAGCTCTGATCGTGCTCCCGGATCCAAGATCATGCTAAAGTCATATTTGGTCTTGTCTGAGAATGTATGAAAAAGCTTGCGCGCTAAAGTCGTTTTACCCGTACCCACATCCCCCAAGACCAAACTGGCGCCCCTTTTCAGCTTGATCGCTACTTCGAGGCGCATCAAGGCCTCTCGATGCTCTGCGGAATCATAAAAAAATGCAGGATCGGGACTAGTCGAGAAAGGCTCTTCCTCTAGGCCAAATACTTTGTAATAACTCATCTTTTGCTCCCACGCAGAAAATAGCTATTCTATGGTAGCTTTTTTTATCAAAAAGTACAAATGTTTTATGTATTTTTAACAATTATACTGAGTATTGTATTGACTAACTATTGCGAGGTGAAAAATAGGGGAGAAATGAGACTACTTAACAGCCTGAAGCTCTTGGTGGCGCTTCTCAAGCTCGGTCTTGGAGGCGATATTGTATTCGAGCATCATTTGCTCGATTTCATCAAGCTGGGGACCACTCTTAGCCGGTTTACCGGCCTTTGTCGGCTTAGCCGGAGTGCTCAAACCAGCGATTTTAGTCGAGGAGATCTTCTTGTCCTGGATCACATTACGAACGTCTTCTTCTAATTTGGATTTTTTTTGCTGCTCCGACAGCTCGCGACGCGCATTTTCGGCCTTCACGATCAACTGCCGCACCTTGCCGTCATCATGCAAATACGGCAGCAAAGACTTCCAAATATCGATAGCTTCTGTCAATTTCCCCTCTTCGTACAAAAGCTTTCCACGTAAGAAATTACTATCAATAAAGAGCTGACGATCCGCCCGGGTTTTATCGGCTTCTGCTTTCTTGCTCTGTGATTCGTCCGCCTGAGCTTTTAACTTACGACCAGTTTCTTCCAGAAGAGTCGATAAGTTCTCAGGGCTTTGGAATTTGATCGTGCGCTTCACCTGCGCTTCGTCTGCTGCCTTTTTAGCGATCAAAGACTGATCATAACTTTCTTGTACTCCCTGGATGAACTCCTTCAGCTGAGATCCATTTTCTAAATAAGGTGTGATCGTACCCCACTCTTCCAAAGCTTCCGGAATACGGTTTTCATTGTACAAGCGCTTACCCTTCTCATAGGTGGTGTTGATCAATGCCTGACGATCCACAAAGGTTTGATCCGCTATTTTTTTCTGAGTCTCAGAATACGTCTGCTGACTGCTCACGATCTGCTTGGCATCGGCCAGAAGCCTCGGGAGCTCATCGGGTGTCCTAAGCTTGTTGTTCTTTTTGAGTTCAGCCTCTTGAGCTGCGCGCTGCGTTTTAAGCAGATTGTCATAACTCTCTGCTACGGTTTGGATGGACTTGCGGACGCTCTGATCTTCCAAAGAATCGGCAATAGAAGACCACTCCTGCACCGCCTCACTCACTTTGCCATCCCAATATGCTTGTTTACCTTTTTCAAATGCGGCTTGGATCTGAGCCTGGCGGCCGGCCAATTGCTGCTCAGCTTTAGCTTTGTAAGCTTCGGCCTCGGCCAACTGAGCTTTTAATTTGGCTCTCGCATCCACTATTTCAGCGGTGATGCCGGCTGGCGCAGGAAACTTGGTATCTTTAAGGGCTGCGGCTTGCTCGGATAAAGCTTCTACTTTTTTACGCTCATCATGGATCTTTCTAAGCTCATCGATAGCAGCCTGAAAATCAGCGGTATTTTCAATGGACGGCATCACCGACAGCCATATTGCGTGCGCTTCTTCAAAACGGCCATCTTCGAATAATTTATTTCCTTCGGCAACTTTGGCCATCAATTCGGACTGACGAATTTTATAAGCTTGATCCGCAAGCGCTTTTTGTGACTGGGCATCGATCGAACGGATCTTGAGCTTGTCGGTAGACTCCGAAATAAGCGCTGCAAATCCTTCGGGCGCTTTCAGCTTTTGATCTTTTTTCTCTTCGGCCACACGAGCGGCTTTTTCCGCAAGCGCAAGATTCTGATAAGCTTCTTTGGCACCCTCGATCTGTTTACGTGTCAAACCTTCATCTTCTAGGGCAGGCAACATCAAACCCCAAGTATCAAACGCCTCTTCAAATCTCCCATCCGCGTACAACTCTTTGCCTTTTTCAAAACTATTTAGCACCATCGATTTTCTATCGGCCAAAACAGACTCATGTTTTTTCTGTGTGTCTTGCGCGGATTGGATCTGGGATTTTAGCTTGAGCGAAATATCATCGAACACCTTCGCAAACTCACTGGGGGTAGGCAGCTTGGAGTCTTTTTTGATCTCAGCTTCTTTGGCAGCCATCTCAATTTTTCGAAGCTCTTCATGATTGGCCTGCAAAGCATTTAAGTTCTCTTTAATGGACGATCCATCTTGAAGATAGGGGATCATATTCTGCCATTCGTAAAATGCCTCAGATGCCTTGCCTTCATCATAAAGAAGTTTACCTTTGGCAAAAATAGCCTCTGCTTTTGCCGTTTTTTCGCTGATCGACTTCTCGGCTTCGGCTTTGCGTTTGGCAGAAGCCTCGGTTTGAACGGATAACTTTTGACCGATCTCATCAAGCATGGCTTTGAATGCGGATGGCGCGGTAACTCCGGCCTTCTGTTTTTTCTCGGCCTCTTCAGAGTCTTTGCGCGCATCGATCAACTTGCCATAAGAAGCCTCGATCTGATCAATCGATCTTTTGATCTGCTCTCCATCAGACAACTCGGAAAGCATCTTTTTCCAAATATCCAACGCCTCGGCGTATTGGCCTTCGTTATACAAAGCTTTGCCTTTTTCGAAGGTGCTTTGAACCAGGCTTTCGCGGCTCGCATAACTTTCCTCAGCCGCACCTCTCTTGGTCTTGGCCATCTCAGTCTCTGTATTTATTTTAGCCAAGGCTGACTCCAAAAGCTTCGAGAAATCCGAAGGCGTTTTAACTTTGAGGTCTTTTTTGGATTCGGCTTGGTCGGCCAATTTTTTGGCATTCACCAACGCCTGCGTCTGCTCGGTCGCCTTATCCAGCATAGGCTTCACCGTGACCACGTCGTCAAAATTGGATAAGATCTTCTGCCATTCTTGAAATGCTTGAATGTACTGGCCGTCCGCCAGCAAAGCCTTGCCTTTGTCATACCCTTCGGACGTCAATGTTTGTTTGTCGGCCAAGGAAAGATCAGCTTTTCTTTTGCGCGAGCGAGCTGTCTCAACCTGAACTTCGATCTCGCGGGTGGCCTGTTTGATCAGATCTGACAGTCCGTCCGGCGTTGAAACCTTGGAATCTTTTTTGAGCTCTGCTTCACGAGCGGAGATCTCAGCTTTTTGCTTGGACTGCTGCATCGCCTCAAGCTCAGATATACTTTGCTCTAATTTCTCACTGTCTTCCAAATAAGGCAGCACTTCACGCCACACCTTGACCGCCTCTTCCCATTTGCCGGATTCTAAAAGCATTTTTCCATTGGTGATCGTCTGGCGAACAAGCGTCTGACGATCCGCAAGAGACTGCTCGGACTTGGTCTGGGTCTGTCGAGCTGTCTCCATTTTTTCTTTAAGGTCATTCCTGGTTTCACTCAATATTTGATCGAGATCAGCCGGGGTTTTAAATTTCGTATTCGACTTAGCTTGTGCTTCAGCTTGTGACTTTTTGGCTTGCTCAATACCCGCTTGGACCGTGGCTATATCACCCAGAAAATTCTCGAAATTGGCTTTATCTTCGAATAAACCGGATATTTTAGACCATTCTTTGATCGCTTCATTGTACTGGCCCGCCTTCGCGAAAACACGCCCGCTTTCCATGGCGGTCTCTATCATTGACTGGACTTGTTGAGCTTTTTTAGCCTTTTGGCCTTCTTGTTCAGCGCTATCCATTTCTTGTTTCAACCGCACTTTAGCCTCAGAAAGAATAGTGCTCAAAACAGCTGGTGTTTGGATCTTATTGCTCGCGATGGCTGAGGCTTCTTGCTTGGCGACCTGGATCTGGCTCCATTCTTTTTGAATATCTGACATGGAGCGGATAAATTCCTCAAATCTCCCCGCGTCTTCAAAACTCTCGGTTAATTTGGACCATTCTGCAACGGCTTCGCTCATCTTTCCTGCCTGAGCAAGCTCACGGCCAGACTGAATGGTCTTGTTGACGTAGTCCTGAGTTTGTTGATTCTTTTGAGCTTTTTGTTTTTCTAGATCAGCAGCATCGGATTCTTTCTTAAGTCTGGCTTTTGCATCCGAAAGAATGGAGCTTAAGGTAGCGGGGGTTTGAATTTTTGAACCAGCAATCGTAGCCGCTTCGTTTTTGGCGGACTGCGCAGCGCTCAAATCAACCTGAATCGCTTCCATAAACTTAATAAACTCTTTGAATTTATCTGCATCTTCGAAATAATTGCTCACTTTATTCCATTCTTTGACAGCCTCGTCTATTTTCCCAGCTTGTGCCAGTAGGCGCCCGCTCTCGATCGTACGCTGAATAAATTCCTGCGTCTGACCGGCTTTCTGAGCTCTTTGCTTTTCAGCCTCAGCGGCATCCGTCTCTTTCTTAAGCCTCTCTTTTGCTTCAGACAAGATCTGTATCAACGAATCGGGCGCGCGGAACTTTACACCCGCTTTGGCTTGCGCCTCGATCTTAGCCTTTTCTATCTGAGCAGTATTCTTGTGAATCTCGCCCATGGCTTTGATAAACTCTTGAAACTGGGTGGGATCTTCGAAGAGAGATGAAATATTATTCCACTCTTGCGCCGCTTGATCGTATTTACCAGCTTGATACAACAGGCGCCCGTTTTCGAGCGTACCGTTGATCAGCGCTTGTTTTTCTTTGATCGATTTTTCCTGCTCAAAGCGAATTTTTTGGAGCTCAGCTGTGTGCTTTTTGACTTTATCGATCAACTGGCGAACGGTTTCTTCATTTTCAAAATTGGGCGCTACTTTTTCCCACTCAGCGATCGCTTGCTCGGTATTACCCGCTTTGTACAGATCCAAACCCTTCTTAAAATCCGCTGACATCCATGACTGCTGATCCTCAAATGCCTTTTCGCGAGCACGGCGCTGGGTCTCTGATTCTTTGAGATCCACTTTGAACTTTTCATGCACTTCTTCCACAAACTTTGAAAATTCAGCCGGAGTTTTAACTTTGATATTTTTGCTCTGCATGGCGCTGTTGGCAGCCTGCTTCTCACCCTCAGCTTGATGGTAGATCTGGATCAGATCTTCCAAGGACTCGCGTTCGGAGGAGTTGGCCCTAAAAAAAGGTTTGATCTTTTCGAGCTCTTCGATCGCCTTGTCATAATTGCCTTCGTAATACAAAAGCTTGGCCTTTTGAAACCCGCTGCCTACGGTTTCTTGGGCATTTTCGGAAGCTTGAAGAGCGCCCTTGGCCTGGATGGCCTGTGTTTTATAAAGCTCGGCGGCCGAAGCAAAAAAGCGCAACATCTCCCCAGACAACTCCTTGGTCATAGGATCCACTTCTTTGGGAGCGGTCATCTGAGATTGGCTGTAATAACTCTTGAGATCGCTGATCAAACGACGCTGCGGGGCTTCTTCGGGTAAATACAATGCCAACCGATCCCACTCGACCAACGCTTTGTCCATGTCATTTTTGTCATAGAACTGTTTGCCACGCTGGAAGGCCTGCTCGATCTGCCGGCGCCTGTCTTCGAGTCGTTTGTCCACCTGCTGCACCGCATCAGGCGAAAGAGCTTTTTCGCGGCCCGTAAGATAATCGATCACCATCTTAAACGCGGGATATCGCTCTACAACGGTGTTGATCTTCTTCCACTCGGTGACCGCCGCCTGATAGTCCCCCTGGTCGTAATACTCTTTTCCTTTGAGATAAACCGTCATCAGCCACTGCTCTTCATTCATGACGGGCGAGGTGGCAGTTGTTTGGGAAGCACCCGTGACAGCCGCAAAATTCAGGCGCTCTTCCTGTGCCGCGCGGGTTTCTTCAATGAATACTTTTTTGGAGCCGGCGAAGAGATCGATAGACGAGCTTAGGAAGAAAAAAACAAAAAAAGCTGTCTTCAAAGATAGGTTCTTTTTTGGGTGCAAAGCATACTCCGGCTGTTTAGTGCATGATAGCATAATCTCGCTGATGCAAAAAGCTTTTTGCATATGCCCATAATTCCTGCTAAGCTTGAAAAACAAATGAGTTACACGAAGGATCGCTAAGCGCTTTGCCTAATATTTTTGAACACAAAACAGCTTGCAATTTATGCGGCTCCCACCGATACGTTTTGGTTCATGAAGATAAGAAGAAAATTTATAAAGACCCTGCCAAGAGCGGCTATGCCATATCCGAATCCCATTTAGAAAAACCCGAAAAGATCGTCCGCTGCCTAAGCTGCCGCCTGGTGTATGCGATCCCGAAGGAAAGTATTCAGGAAATACACCATGATTATGAAACCATGGTCGATCCGGCCTATCTCGAAGAAGAAGCCGGACGGCGAGAACAGGCCAAGGCTATCCTGGAATTCATTGCCCGTTATAAAAACGTAGGGTCGGTTCTGGATATTGGCTGTGGACCCGCTTTTTTTCTCGATGAGGCCAAAAAAGCCGGCTGGCAGCCACAGGGAGTCGACCTGTCGGCTTGGTCCAAAGAATATGCCGCCAAACAATTTGGCATTCTTGTCCATAAGGGCAGTCTTGAAGAAGCTCACTTTCCGGATCGCAGCTTTGATGCCGTCGTGATGAACGATTTCATCGAGCATGTTGAAAATCCCGCAGCTGTCTTGACCGAGGTTCGCCGTATCCTAAAAAATGATGGTGTGATCTACCTGTCTACGCCGGATATTGACAGTTTTCTCAGTAAACTTCTCAAAGCCAAATGGTGGGGCATCAACAAATATCACTTATTTTATTTTTCACGCACCACTCTTGAAAAAATGTTCCATCAGATCGGCTTTAAAGCAGTCAAATACGCTCCTTATCCACGCATTTTTTCATGGAACTACTGGGTCAAGCGTCTTGAAGCATACCCCAAGTGGCTTTCTCTTATCCCATCCGCACTTTCGAAGATCGGTTTTGTGCGTAACTCTCATTTCAAAGTGATCCTTCACGACCAGATCGGCGTGGTGGCCAAAAAAGCATCTCGCTTGGACAGTCTTGCTTCGGACGAGATCAAAGACGAAAGACCTGTCAAACCCATGAAAGTAGCGGTCGTTCTTCCGGCCTACAATGCTGAAAAAACGCTGGAGCGCACGGTGGCCGACATCCCCAGGGATGTCGTTCACGAAATTATCCTGGTCGATGACAAAAGCACTGATCGCACTGTGGAGATCGCCAAAAAATTAGGGCTGACGGTGGTTGAGCATGACCGCAATCGAGGTTATGGTGCCAATCAAAAAACATGTTATCGAAAAGCCTTGGAGATGGGCGCTGATGTGGCCGTGATGTGCCATCCGGATTATCAATATGATCCTAGGACGATCGGACAGCTTGTGGATCCCATCCTCCACGGCAAGGCAGATGCCGTGTTCGGATCACGCATGATGAAAGGCGGCGCCTTAGAGGGTGGTATGCCGCTTTGGAAACACAATGCCAACATTTTACTGACCGCATACGAGAATGTGACGCTGGGAACTTATCTCACCGAATACCATTCTGGTTTCCGCGCTTACAGTGCCAATGCGCTGCGGCAAATTCATTACGAAAAAAATTCGGATGGGTTTATTTTTGATACAGAGATTATCGTGCAGCTTCATGTGCAGCATTTGAAAATAGAGGAAATACCGATCCGCACGCGTTATTTTCAAGAAGCCTCTTCGATCAAGTTATGGCCCAGTATTTTATACGGGCTTGGCATTATCCGTGTCATGACCGAATACACGCTGCATATTCATGGCTGGTGGAAAAATAAAAAATATTTGCGCAGGCAGCCCTAAAAGTTAAAGCGCATTTTTTTTGACAGCGTCCAAAAGCTCCTGACAAGTAAATGGCTTTTTGACCGTATCACATGCGCCTACAAGATGTGCCTTTTCTATGGTCTCATCATCCAGTCCCGCCGAAACCATCACGATGGGGATATTGCAGGTATTTTTTTTGTGCTTGAAGGTGTCGCAATACCAAAATCCTGAGAGCAGCGGCATGTTGATATCCATCAGGATGAGATCGATGTGGCTTTTTTGAGTGGCTTGAATCGCTTCCAGACCATTGTGCGCAACGAGAACGCGGTAGTGATTAATATTTAATATCTCCTCGATGAACTCCCCCATTGACGGATCGTCGTCAACGACTAGCACCGTCTTACTGGAGAGGTGCGATCGAGGGGATGTCATCTCATATGGGCCTCCCGAGAAAATAACCTTGGCCGTATTTGATGCCGAGCGAAATAAGTGTTTTCATATCCTCTTCGGTTTCAATGCCCTCGGCAACAAGTTCCGTGCCAAGAGAATCTGTGACTTTTCTTAGCCGCTTGATGGAGCGCTCAGCGCCTGCATTCTTGGAAATACCGATCACCCATTTTTTATCGATCTTGACCACATCTGGCTCGAGCAGGATCAAACTCTCAAGAGAGCTTCTTCCGAAACCCACATCATCGATGGCGATCTCAATACCTGCATCTTTCAAGGCCATCACGGGCTCGCTTAGGTAAGTGGGGTCACCGATGATCTGCTGCTCGCTGATCTCGATACAATATTCCGCTTCGGTGCTGGAGCGTGCAAAAATATCGATCAGGCTCCGTGAGGGCACGTCAATCAAAGTGGATGGGAATAAATTCACATGCTGTTTAAGCCCGCGAGGCAATATCGATCCGACCGCAACACAATTTTTAAGACATTGACTGTCCACCGTGGTCAGAATATTATTTTCCAAAGCCACCCTGAAAAAATCGTCCGGCATTTCCAAACCCGCGCCTGTGAAGCGGCTCAAAAATTCATACCCCACCGGCTTCAGTCTTTTTAGATCGAATATCGGCTGCCGCAACGCCTTGAATTGTTCACCACTGCGAAGCGACTGAAGGATATTGGCCACCTGGCCGCTATATCCATTTTCTGCTTCTTCTCGCGTTTTACCATAGGAGATCTGATTTTTTCCCATCTGCTTACTGTGTTTTAGAACGTGATGGGTTTGAGCGATGAGCTCGTCGATCGACAATGTATCAGGAGATACGCGCAGCAGCCCAAAACTTCCCGTGATCCTAAAAATGGGCCCCATGGAAAGCGGCACCGGCGACTCAGCCAACACACGGCGTATCTTTTCTGATAATCGGGCGCCCTCCGTAAAACGAGTATCCGGCATGAGGATCAAAAACTCATCTCCACCGATCCTGGATACATAGTCCGTGACACGCACACAGCGAAGAAGATTTTTAGATATATCTTTCAAGACGATATCACCGACCGCATGTCCAAGCAGATCGTTGATCTGTTTAAAATTATCCAGATCTAAAATAAGGGCCAACAGATCTTCGCTCGTCCTGGAAGCCCGCTGGATCTCGCGCGACAGCGCCTCTTGAAGCCCGCGGCGATTGATAAGTCCGGTCAGCGGATCCGAATAAACCAGTTTTTCAAGCCGCGCATTGGCCATACGAAGTTCATGTGCCATTGAAATATGCTCGCTTCGGATCTTGTGTCGTTCGATCGCATGCAGGATCGTACGGGTTAGGATCGCGAAATTAAGCTGGCCCTTCACCAAATAATCCTGCGCACCTTTGGATAAAATATCTTTTGCCGTTCCCGTGTCGTGAATAGCGGTCAGCACAACGATCGGCGTTTTGTCCGACATATGATGAAGCCTGGTCAGCGTTTCGATGCCCTTGGTATCGGGAAGCATAAGATCAAGAAGAACAAGATCGATGTTTGTATGAGAAAGTACTTCTACCCCTTTTTCGAGGCGATCGACCGAAATGATTTTATATTTGATGGGATTTGGGGCACTACTCAGTATTTCCTGGATGAGAAATACATCATCCGGATTGTCCTCGATCAGAAGAATATCAACCCGTTTTAATTCGCCGCTTTTTTCGACCATAGCTCTCCAGGCACACTCTTTCAGCGAAAGTATACATGGATATAGTTAGCTATTCTATTTAATGCTTGAATTTGTTAAAGTTACAATAATTAACACTAATTAATATAACTTTTTGGTCGATTTACTTTAGTGGGTTGTTTGAAACTTTGGCAAATCTATGAAGAATTTTGTTCCATCGCCAATTTTACTTTCAGCGCGAATTTGACCCTCGTGATGGGCGGCGATCTTTTCGCAGATGGCAAGCCCTATCCCGCTGCCTTCAAATTCTGTACGGCCATGAAGACGCTCAAAGGGTTTAAAGATACGCTTTAAATATTTTTCTTCGATCCCGATCCCGTTGTCTTCAACACAGATCTCGACACGATCCAAACTAAGTTCCCTGCTGTGAATAGAAATAATGGGATGGCTTTTGGAGGTATGAAATTTAAGCGCGTTGGAGATCAGATTTTGAAAAAGCTGACGAATTTGCATCTCATCCCCGTAGATCGATGGCAAGGGCCCAACTGTTACCTGTGCATGTTGTTTTCGGATCTGAAAATCAAAATCTTCCAATACTTCGGGTACAAGCTTGGCTAAGTTCACCAATCCAAAAAACTCAGCCCGCTTCACGACACGTGAGAATTTAAGCAGATCGTCGATGAGGCGGCTCATTCGCGCCGCAGCGGCCTGGATACGTTTTAGATAATTTTTTCCGTTCTCATCCAGGAGGCCGCCATAGCGATTGGTCAAAAGATCGCTAAAACCGGTGATCGACTGAAGCGGCTCTCGCAGATCATGGGAAGCCACATACGCAAAAAGCTCAAGCTGCTCTTTTTCAGTTTCCGCCCTGGCAAGCTCGACGAGTGATTTTTCCATCCGCTTCCGATCGGTCTGATCCCGGATCACACCAACGATAAACTTCTGTCCCGAAGTATCCGTATAAAGTGTTTTTCGAGTGGCAATGAAGTGTGTGTTGCCGGAAGAATCCGTGATGGATTCTTCGTTGTGATTTTCCTGGCCGGTGACAAAAACAGCCTCGTCTTTTTCCCAAAAAACATCCGCCTGGTCTTTGGGAAAGAAATCGTGATCCGATCTTCCTATCAATGCCTCGCGTTTGTGTCCGATAAGCTCGCAGCAAGCATCATTCAAAAAAACCCATTGATGCTTGCGGTTTTTAACAAACACAGGATCCGCGATCGACTGGATGATCTGATGAAGGGCATCTTTTGTGAGTTCCATAAATGCCTCTATGACTTACGGATTTAAGAAGAGCAGGCTACGCAATCGTCCTTGTTTTCTAACGAACACGTGATACCCGCCATCTTCTCCTCGCGAGACGCGTCTGAACCGGGAGCCGCCTGAGGCTTATTAAAATCCAGATTCTCTTTTTGAACCGTGAATTTGATAGCATCGGCCGCCGCTTTCGTACGAAGATAATACATACCCGTCTTGAGACCTGATTTCCAGGCATGAAAATGCATGGAGGTCAGCTTTGCAAAGTTCGCATCTTCCAGGAACAGGTTCAGCGACTGCGACTGACAGATAAAAGCACCGCGATCAGCTGCCATATCGATGAGCGAGCGCTGCTTAATCTCCCAGACGGTACGATAAATATCTTTGATGTGCTGAGGGATCTCTTCGATCGTCTGGATGGAGCCGTTGGAAGCGATGATCTTTTCCTTCAACGTATTGTTCCAGATCCCGAGTTCAACAAGATCTTTCATTAAATATTTGTTCACAACAATAAATTCACCCGATAGCACACGCCGAGTGTAAAAATTGGACGTGTACGGCTCTATGCATTCATTATTACCCAATATCTGCGAAGTGGATGCTGTGGGCATAGGCGCCAAAAGAAGTGAATTGCGCACGCCATGCTGCTGGACTTCCTGCTTCAAAGCATTCCAATCCCATCTTTCGGAAGGAGTCACTCCCCACATATCATACTGAAAGATCCCTTGAGAAACGGGTGAGCCTTGATATGTTTCATAAGCACCATGGATCTTGGCAAGATCCTTGGAGGCTGTCATCGCAGCAAAATAGATGGTCTCAAAGATCTCTTTGTTCAGCTTCTTTGCTTCTGGAGAATCAAAAGGTATCTTGAGCAAAATAAACACATCCGCCAAGCCTTGTACGCCCAATCCGATTGGACGATGACGGATATTGGAGCGTTTAGCTTCTTCAACGGGATAATAATTAATATCAATGATCTTATTCAGGTTGCGAGTGGCAACCTGCGTCACTTCGTTCAATTTCTGATGATCGAACTGGCCATCGATCACGAAACGAGGAAGTGCGATCGATGCTAAGTTGCACACTGCCACTTCATCGGGCGATGTATACTCCATGATCTCCGTGCATAGATTGGAGCTCTTGATCGTACCCAAGTTCTTTTGATTGGATTTACGGTTGGCAGCATCTTTGTACAAAATATAAGGCGTGCCTGTTTCGATCTGGGCCTCTAAGATCGCAAACCAAAGATCTTGAGCTTTGACGGTCTTACGGGCTTTGCCTTCTTTTTCATATTTTTCATAAAGCGCTTCAAATTCATCTCCCCACACATCCGAGAGGCCTTTGGCTTCATTGGGACAAAAAAGTGACCAAGTCCCATTTTCCTCGACCCTTTTCATAAAAAGATCCGGTATCCAAAGCGCATAGAAAAGATCGCGCGCCTTCATCTCTTCTTTGCCATGGTTCTTCTTGAGATCCAAAAACTCGAACACATCGGCATGCCATGGCTCAAGGTAGATGGCAAAAGCGCCTTTTCGTTTTCCGCCGCCCTGATCGACGTAGCGTGCGGTGTCATTGAATACACGCAACATAGGAACGATGCCATTCGAAGTGCCTGATGAGCCGCGAATATAAGAACCCGTCGCACGGATATTGTGAATGGACAAACCAATACCGCCCGCTGATTGTGAGATCTTGGCGCATTGTTTCAACGAATCATAAATACCCTCAATACTGTCATCTTTCATCTGGAGCAAGAAACACGAAGAAAGCTGGGGTTTGGGAGTGGCGGAGTTAAAAAGAGTGGGTGTGGCGTGTGTGAACCAGCGCTGTGACATCAAATGATAAGTTTCGATCGCGGCATCGATATCTTCACGATGAATACCGACAGACACACGCATCAACATATGCTGAGGGCGCTCCACAACCCTGCCGTTCAGCTTGAGCAAATATCCCTTTTCAAGGGTTTTGAAACCAAAATAATCAAAATCAAAATCGCGGTCATAAATAATGGTCGAATCCAAGATCTCGGCGTTCTTTTCCATGATCTTGTAAATATCACGAGCCAAAAGCGGCGCCTTTTGCCCTGTACGTGGGTTGGTATAACTATAAAGATCCTTCATCGTTTCAAAAAAAGACTTCTTGGTGCTTTTGTGCAAATTGGATACAGCGATGCGGGATGCTAGGAGCGCATAATCAGGATGCTTGGTCGTAAGTGATGCGGCGATCTCAGCGGCCAAACTATCCAGCTCGGCTGTGGTGACCCCGTCATAAATTCCCTGAATGACCTTCTTGGCCACATCCACCGGATCCACATGTTTAGGATCCAAACCATAACAAAGGCGCTCGATACGAGAGGTAACTTTGTCGAATTTGATCGATTCCCGACGGCCATCGCGTTTGATCACTTGCATCATAGATAATTTCCTTCTCTTATATCGAAGACTTTTTAAACGAACTGTCCGAACTTAGAGACAGCACACCCTTTAAAAATTGCAAAAAAAATTATTTAACTTAAAATTCGGCGTCGGTGACGAACGCTTGCGATTCCTTGTTCGACATGACACCCGCTTTTTGATACTCGGCTACACGCTTTTCGAAGAAGTTGGTTTTACCTTGCAATGAGATGAGTTCCATAAAATCAAACGGGTTCGTAGCGTTGAAAAGACGGTGATAACCAAGTGCTGCCAGCAAACGATCAGCCACAAACTCGATATACTGACACATCATCTTCGAATTCATCCCGATCAAGTCCACCGGTATAGCATCCACAACAAACTCTTTTTCGATCTCGACCGCATTCCCGATAATCTCGTGAATACTTTCGGTCGACAGCTTATTTTCCAACATATTATAAAGAAGGCAAGCAAAATCGCAATGCAGGCCTTCATCACGAGAGATCAGCTCATTTGAAAAAGCAAGACCCGGCATCAGACCGCGTTTTTTGAGCCAAAAGATCGAGCAAAAACTTCCAGAAAAGAAAATACCTTCTACGGCAGCGAACGCCACCAATCTCTCAGCAAAGCTGCCCTTGCGGATCCAGCGCAAAGCCCACTCGGCCTTTTTGGTCACACAGGGCACGGTCTCAACCGCATGAAATAAACGCTCTTTTTCTGCCGTATCTTTGATGTACGTATCGATCAGAAGTGAATATGTTTCGGAATGGATATTTTCCATCATGATCTGGAAACCATAAAAACAACGCGCTTCGGGGATCTGCACTTCACGGATAAAATTAATGGCGAGATTTTCGTTCACGATCCCATCGGAGGCAGCAAAAAAAGCGAGCACGTGTTTGATGAAATGCCGCTCACCATCGTTCAAACGCTCCCAATCTTTTTGATCGTGCGATAGATCGATCTCTTCAGCTGTCCAAAAACTGGCCTCAGCCTGCTTGTACATTTTCCAAACATTTTCATGTTTGATCGGAAACAAAACAAAACGGTCTTTGTTGTCTTTCAGGATAGGTTCGTTCGAAATTTCTTTCATATTTATTTCTCCAAGAAGTGAAGCTGAGTATAGTCCTCGCCGTTTACCTCTGTCAACTATAAAAAGCTATAAAAACACAATATATTGTACTTTTTAGTTGGTTTACACTTAAAATTGCACAATCAGCAAATATCATTCACAATACTTCTGTATTCTCTCTCTTATACATAGATGTAGCTGGTAACTACTTTCAATTCTCGCCACCCTTACCCCTTTTCTCGCATGGTTTTGTTGTAAGTCGTTTGGACCCCTGCC
>CAYODQ010000021.1:0-34543 GCA_964402785.1 uncultured Planctomycetia bacterium | reverse complement strand
AGCCCAGAGCAATATGAGACCATTAACCGTGTCCACTAAATCGGGGGAAGTCCACGGAGGCCGTACGAAGGCTGAGCCTTGCTTAAGGCTTAAAGGTCAGATAGGTACTTCCTGGAGGGACGTTAAATCGACGAGCGGCCATGGTGTCTCCTCTATTTAAGAATAATTTGTTTCATAATTATAGAAGGACGAGCGAGGAGATTTCCGAGTTCGATTTCTCTGGGTGGGAGAAATCGAACGGTCCTGGAAGGAAGTGTCTATCTGACCTTTAAGCCCGAATCTAGGCGAGGCATGTGCATGGATTAAGAAGGGGTAACTGTGGTAAAATGGGGGGCTTATGGAAAGCAGACACATACTTATAATTGACGATGAGCCGGATATCGTCAAAGTGTTAAAGATCCGTCTTCAGAAGCAGGGATATGAAGTGTCGACGGCTGCAACCGGGCAAGCGGGTGTGCAGGCAGCCGGCCTTAAACTTCCCGATCTCATCCTCCTGGATCTCATGCTTCCTGATATGGACGGTTTTGACGTGTGTAAGAAGTTAAGACAAGATCCAAAGACACAGCATACGCCGATCATCATGCTCACAGCCCGATCCAGCAATATGGATCAAGTGGTCGGATTGGAGTTGGGAGCAGATGACTATGTTACTAAGCCTTTTGATTTTACAGTGTTACACTCTCGTATAAAGAACCTCTTTAAGCGAGCGGTTAAGCAAACAACACCCTCTCAGGCGAATTCTAATCCCGTTTTAAGAGCAGGTAAGCTCGAAGTAGACCCGGTTCGATTCAAAGCATTCGTCAATGACAAAGAAGTCACGTTGACGACCACCGAGTTTCGTATTCTATATTTTTTGATGAAAAACCAGGGCCGCATGTTCAGTCGTGACAATGTGCTGAATGGTGCCTGGAAAGAGCCTGTGGCTATCAACGATCGCGCAGTGGACGTTCATATCAATGGGATTCGTACAAAATTGAAGGAAGCGGGGGAGTATATAGAGACGATTCGAGGCGAGGGCTACCGATTCAAAGAATTTGCTGTTAAATCTAGTTAAGTTTGTCACCTTTAGACTATCTTAATATAAAATTAATATTCAGCAAATCCAATACTAATACATTTTTCTTAGTATGAGCCTCACTATCTGAATGAAACCCCGTTTTTTTTGACAAATTGCTCTATTGTATTGTGTTTATAATTCAACTCAACAAGGAGGATGTACATGAAGTTAACAAATAAAGCGCTGGCCGCTTTCGTCGTAGCTTTGACGATTGCCAGCACTCCTTCTCTTGCTTTGGCAGGAGATTGGACAGACAGAAGTGTTCATGATTCAGGCGAACTGAACACCTACAAACGCCCTAATCAACGGTCTTTCACCGGGCCTTTCGATTATAGCCCTATCAACACCGTCAAGCGTGCACCGGCTGCTCCTCAAGCTGCACCTGGCCGCTGCAATCAGTTTACTTTCGATGCCACCAAGTCTTATGACATCGACAAGCACAAGCTGAATGTTATGTGGGATTTCGGTGATGGAACAACAAGCGATCAGCCTGTTGTGACTCACGTGTTCGAAAAAGCCGGTGATTACAATGTCAACCTGACTGTTAAAGATAACTCAGGTCAAGATTGCGATACTGGCGTTACATCCACCAAGGTTTCTGTGAACTATCCTCCCGTTTGCGTGGCAGGTGAACCCAAGAAGTCTTGTGTTGGCGAAACCGTTTCTTTCTCAGCCGATGGCTCTTCTGCCTCCGGTCCTGCGTCTTACAAGTGGGATTTCGGTGATGGAACAACCGGCGAAGGACAGACCGTTACACACGCTTATGACAAAGCCGGTTCCTATCGTGTATTTCTTATGATCGATGACGGCAAAGGCACCGAGTGCTCAACAGCATCTTGCGGTACTTCCGTCTATGTTTCTGATAGAACCGTGGTCGATCTTACTGGCCCCGAGTCTACTTGCACAGGCCGTACCGTTTCCTTCAATGCAAACGGCAACGCCCGTAGCTACCGTTGGGATTTTGGCGATGGAACCACCTCTGAAGGCGGATCCAAAGTCAGCCATGCATACAGCAAGGGTGGTACCTACACCGTGTCCGTGACTGCGGATAGCGGAGACGGTTCTGCTTGCGCGATTGCAGCAGATAGCCAGTCGATCAAGGTTAGCTCTACACCGATCGCAGATGCAGGCGAGAACGTCGTTTGCTGTCTCGGTAAAGCAGCTTCCTTCGATGCTTCGAATTCTTCGAGCCCGGATGGTGGCGTTCTTTCCTACCATTGGGATTTCGGTGATGGAACTTCCTCAGACGAGAAAGTTACCAGCCACACCTATGAGAAGCCCGGTTCATACCGCGTGGTTCTCACGGTGAAGGATTCTTCAGGCAGCGATTGCAGCATGTCCAGCGATTCCTTCGTTGCGAACGTGAATGCAAAGCCGGAAGCCGTTATCGAAGTTCGGTAATTAATGTTTTGATGGGGGTCGGGCTCCACAAGAGCCCGGCTCCCATTCTTTTTTAAATTCTCTCGGAGCGCTCCCAATATGAAAAAGATCTTCATCGCTCTTCTGGTACTCATCCTTATTATTGCGGCTGCCATTGGCATTTTTCTCGCTACTTTCAACGCAGATCGCTATCGTCCAATTTTAACGGAAAATATCTCCAAAGCTCTCGGGCGTCCTGTGGATCTTGGTAAGTTGTCCTTGGTTTGGAATAATGGTTTTGCGATTCACGCCGAGGCGCTTGCAGTTTATTCAGATGCTTCTAAGAAAGAGGCGTCGCTGAAATTGAAGGGAGCCAATGCTTTTGTTGAATTTGCTCCGCTGCTTCAAAAACGTCTTGAGATCAGCACTTTGGTTGTACAGGCTCCTGTTGTTTATCTGGAACGGTCTGTCAATGGTCAGATCGGCCTTAAGGGCATAACATTACCTCAGCCCTCAACCTCAGGGAGTTCATCATCTAGCGCTTCTTCTGGTCAGGTATTTGGATTTTCTATGAAGAAGATCCATATTGAAGACGCCGAGATCCATTTTGTAGATTCGTCTGCACAACCCCCTTTACATTTGTCTGTTTTGAACTTAGATGCGGATGTTCTTGGTTTTTCCGTGACAGAGCCATTTTCAGTTGCCGCCAAAGCGGGATTATTCGACGAGCGTCAAAATGTCAGTGCGCAAGCTAAGATCATGCTGCCATCTGGTTCTGATCCTGGATACGCAGAGGATGTGATCATTTCTACGGATCTGTCGCTGCTGAATTGGAAAGAGATTTCAAAAGCGGTTCCTGCTTTGGCTTCATCCGGACTTCAGGGGCTACCCACCGGTAAATTGCGTCAGACCGCCAAGCGCGTCAGTTTTGATCCCAACACTTTGGGTTCTTTGCAAGCGAATCTAAAGTGGGAAGACGGTTCTATTCAACATCAAGCCATCAAAAGCCCTATCGAAAATATCGATCTTTCATTATCTCTGAAGGGCCCTGATCTGGTGATGGACTCTTTTGATGCCAAATTTGCGAAAGGCTCCATCAAAGCGACCGCTTTATTGCAGCAGTATCGGACACAGCCGCAGACCAGTATTCGTTGGGCGTCACGTGATCTTGCTATAGATGAATTGACTCCCGCAGCAGCAAATCCAAATGCCCCAAAGTTGAGCGGTCGACTCTCTCTGGATTTCGAGGGTCAAGCTTTAGGCATGGCCTGGCCTCAGATATCACAGACTCTTTCCGGTCAAGGTCAATTGACACTCAAAGATGGCGTGCTATTGAACTACAATGTCCTGAGAGAGGTCATCCAAAAAATATCGATCATCCCGGGCGCTGAAGACATGATCAAAAATAGATTGCCGGGCATTTACAAGGCCAAGCTCAATGAGCCGAGCACCATTCTCAAACCGCTGACGCTGCCATTTCAGATGCAAAACGGTCAGATGATATTCAATCAGTTTGGATTTGATACGGATTTTTTGGCAATTCGTGGAGCCGGGCAGGTGGGCCTTGATAAGACTGTGCAAGCAGGATGCGTGGTGTTGTTGGATCGGGATCTGACAGCCGCCATTGTTGCCTCCGTGCCCCAAACACAGCTTATTGTCAATGCAAACGGCAATTTGGAGATACCGATAAAAATTGGCGGACAGCTTCCCCATATTGTCGTGACCCCAGATATGGATTATCTTGGAAGCAAGCTTTTGGCTGGCAAGGCGCAGGAGATCGTCACTGGCCTTATCCAGGATCCGGAAAAGGGAGTGGCGCAGGTTAAAAACCTGCTTCAAGGCTCATCCAGCGCGGGTGGTGCGCAGGTCAAGGATACATTCTCTCAGCTTTTGGGTGGAAGCAAGGATGCTTCCGGTAATCTATCAGGCAACGATCTTTTAGGTAACTTGCTAGGGGATAGTTCTAAACAAAATAACTCATGAACGATTCTGTTCAACAAGCCAATCTGAAAATTCAAGAGAGTGTTCAGACAGTGCAAAAGATTTGGGATATGGCCGCGGAATATCTAGTCAAATACGGCTTCCAAGTCTTGGGCGGCGTCATACTTCTTCTCATTGGCTATTGGTTGGCCAGCCACATCGCATCCCTTTTTTTAAAATTTACACAAAAACGTAAATGGGATATCACACTTTCAAAACTTTTAGCCAGCTTTCTCAAGATCACTATTTTGATCTTTGTGGTGATGATGTCGGCGGAAAAATTCGGCATCACCATTGCTCCTCTGGTGGCGGCCGCCAGCGCGCTGATCTTCGGGACCAGCTTTGCGATCCAAGCGCCTCTTTCGAACTACGCCGCGGGCCTTATGGTCATAGTGACGCGTCCTTTTGTGATCGGTAATACGATCCAGGTGCAGGGGGTCAGTGGAGTAGTGGAGGAGATCAAGCTTCCTTGCACTGTTCTTGTGACAGAAGACGGTGAGAAGATCACGATCCCAAATAAAGAGATCGTTGGTCAAATCCTTTGGAATTCTGCGGAATACAAGGTGGTCGAAAGAACAATCGGTATCAGTTATGCCAATGATCCGGAAGTAGCGGCCTCTGTGATCGAAGGCGTGCTCAAGAGCATCTCAAAGGTGAAGCAGAATCCGGCTCCGATCATAGGTATTGAGTCGTTTGGAGAGTCTGCTATTATATTGGGGCTTCGCTACTGGGTGCCAACGAAGGAATATTTTTCAGTTATGTACCAAGCCAATCTGGCGATCTACAAGGCGCTCAGGGGGGCGCAAATCACCATTCCGTACCCACAAATGGAAGTACGGGTGGTTTCTAAATAAAAAGGAGGAAAAATGAAGGGATTTATGGATTTTATCCGCGCACAGGGCGTGGTGGGTTTGGCTGTCGGTTTTATCCTTGGCGGTGCAGTTTCTAAAGTCGTGGCTTCATTAGTGTCTGATGTGATCAACCCAATTCTCGGGTTGGCTTTGGGTGCTGCCGGTAATCTTAAAGATGCTATTCTTGAAATTGGCCCGGTAAAATTGGCGTGGGGCAGCTTTGCGACGACCATCATTGATTTCTTGGTGATCGCGCTTGTGGTTTATTTCGGTGTCAAAGGTATGGGACTGGATAAGCTCGATAAAAAAGCTTAAAATTAGTAAGCAAGTCAGCCAAAACCTGCATAGTCCTCAGGTTTTGGCTTTCTTGTCTTTAGGGGGGTATTGTTTTGAATAGTGTCATGGCACAACCGCTGGTTCTTTTGGTCGCAGGATGGACATCCGGGATCAGTATATATCTGACTGTAGCGCTATTGGGTATCTCGGGGCGCATGGGTTGGATCCAACTTCCGGGCGAAATGAGTGCTCTATCAAATCTCTTGGTGATCATTGCGGCCTTGGCTGTTTTTGCCATCGAATTTGTTGCTGACAAAGTGCCCTATGTAGACTCGGTGTGGGACTCGGTGCATACATTTATACGTCCATTGGGTGCCGCGGGTCTTGGTGTGCTGGCCGGTGCAGATCAGGGCCCTGTTGCCCAAACATTGTACGCCGTCTTAACGGGCACGGTCGCATTGGATATGCACGCGGTCAAGGCCACTAGCCGGCTGGCGATCAACACATCACCCGAGCCTTTTTCAAACATTGCTGCTAGTTTCACTGAGAATGCCACTGTTATCTTTATCTTTTGGTTTTTCATCAAGCACCCTGTATGGGCCTGTATTTTGATCGTCACATTCTTAGTTTTGTCTTTTTTGTTTCTTCGGATGATGTGGCGATTTGCCCGCAAACTTTTTAAGCGTGCACCTATCGAGAAAGCGAAGCCTGCGGCCGTCTCTTCAAGCATCATTTTATTTGCGATGTTGTCGATTGGGTCTGCTGTTTTTTCACCAGCATTGGCCGAAGATGCGACAAAAAATGGGCTTTTCCCGGATGAAATTGTTTCTGCCGAGACACTTTTGGAAAAAATAAACAACAAAGAGGTTTTTTTGCTTTTTGATGCAAGGAGCAAAAAATCATTCAACGAGGTCCATATTCAGGGTGCGCGATTACCTCTCACAGAAGAGTATTATCGACAAGAAGATATGTTCAGGGATGGGATCATTAAAAATCCTCCTGATCGTGCACAGGCTTTAAAAACAGCTATGGCTTCTATTCCAAAAGACACGCCGATCATTACCTATTGCAACGCCGGATGCCATGCCAGCTCCGTTTTGGCGCTTCAGCTCAAACAGCTGGGGTTTACTCATGCCAAAGCCTATGAAGAGGGTATTCAGACTTGGGAGCAAAAAGGGTATCCCGTGTATCGTGCCGTAAAACCCAAATGATCCCCCAGATCATCAAGCAAAAAAACCGTCTTCAATCGTCCAATATCCTCTCTTTTGGGATCTTATTTTTTTCATTGGTGATCAGCTATTTTCTATGGAGTTATGCTCAGTATACGGTCGATCAAAAAGCCAAACAGAAATTCCAAAATGAAGTCAAAGAAACAACTCTGATCATCAATCAACGCCTAGATCTATATATAAACCTTTTGTACGGCGTTCAAGGTTTGTTCGCTGCAAGTGACAATGTAAAAAATTATGAATGGAAAACGTACATAGAAAAGCTAGATATTCCTAATAAGTATCCCGGTATTGTTGCGATCCGATATGTGCAGAGGGTCAGGGACAAGGAGGTTCGTGAATTTGTCAGTCATGTAAGGCGCGACGAAGTGTTTCCTGTGTTGGGCTATCCCTTAATGGAGGTGCATCCTGATACCGGAGAGTCCGATCGTTTTATCGCGAAATATATCGATCCGATACAGGGCAATGAAACCATGTTTGGTTGGGATGTGGCTGCACATCCTGAGATGAGACGGGCGCTGGACCGAGCACGCGATACGGGTCGTGTCGTGGCAACGCGGCGATTGGATCTGTTGGATACGCTCCATTTTCCAAGAGGAATCGTGGTTTTTGTGGTGCCCGTATATAAGAATGGCGCCTCGTTGATCGACCCTGACCGCAAGACGCAGGCGATTGCAGGTTATGTCGATATCGTGCTTGATGTACACAGTATGCTTCAACATTTTGCTCAAGAGAGGCAGGCGCTTCAGTCGATCGATTTTGAGGTATTTGACTCTGAAGATTTTAAATTCGAAAAAATTTTATATGATGACAATCAAACGATCGAAGCCAAAGAAGCCGATCATCAGCCTCGTTTTTGGAGAACAACTTTCATTGAAACAGGCGGACAAAAATGGGCCCTTTATTTCGGGACAAGATCTGGATTTGGTTTAGACTCCGTACAAGAGAGATTTCCGCTGGTTGTGCTCATAGGAAGTTTAATGATCAGCTTATTGCTGTTCGGCGTATTTTATTCGCTCACACTTTCGCGGATCCATGCGATCCGGCTTGCAGAGCGCATGACCTTAGATCTTAAAAAACTCATGTTGTTTCATCAAGCCATTGTTGAGAGCGCCAGTCATTGCATTATTTCGACTGACGCTGCCGGGATCATTACCAGTTTTAACCGTGCGGCAGAGGTATTGCTGGGTTATTCCGCACAAGACCTGATCGGTAAAGAATCGGTTCTGTTGCTTCACGACCCCAATGAGATCGGAAAAGTGGCGGATGAGTTATCACTCGCCCAAGGGCGTTTTGTTACGAATGGGTTTGAAATATTTTCCATCAAAGCTAAAGAGAGACCGGTTTTTGAACGCGAGTGGATCTATGTCAGGAAGGACGGTGTGCGCTTGCCGGTGAGACTGTCCGTAACCGCTTTACGCGATACCGAAGGGATGATCACGGGATTTGTAGGGATAGCGTATGATGTGACCCAGATCAAGAAGGCCGAAGAAGAAGTGAAAGATGCCGTCAACATCAAGTCCGAATTCACTTCCATGGTGTCACACGAGCTTAGGACGCCTCTAGCCGCCATCAAAGAGAGTGTCTCGATGGTCGAGGAGGAAGCGACGGGCCCTATTAACGAAGAGCAAAAAGATCTATTGGTGACAGCCAAGAGGAACGTAGAACGCCTAGCCAGGCTTATCGATGCCGTACTGGATTATCAGAAATTAGATAGCAGCCGCTCATTCTTTAATATGGTGCCTAGCGATATCAATCAGTTCGTTCGCGATACCGTAAAATCATTTTATGCTGTATCCGTGAGGCGTGGTATTGATTTTGAGATGGAGCTAGACGCACTTTTGCCGCCCGTGTTGTTCGATCACGACCGAATCGCTCAAGTATTGATCAATTTGATCGACAATGCTTTTAAATTTACGGATCATGGCAAGATCGTGGTCAAAACAGAAAAGCTAAGCGAGAGAGTTGTGAAGATCTCCGTTCGCGATAACGGTGTGGGCATTCATCCTAGCGACCAGTCAAAATTATTCCAAAATTTTACCCAAATCCACCGCAAGGGGGCAAGAACCGTGGGTGGTACAGGGCTGGGTTTGGCGATCTCCAAGAAGATCATCGAAGCGCACCAAGGCGAGATGGGTGTTGAGTCAAGCCTCGGAGAGGGGTCTATTTTTTATTTTACATTGCCGGCTGAGTCTCGATACGTCACTGCATGAAAATAGCCTTTGTTGTTCCCAATTTTCCTGTCGTTTCTCAGACATTCATCCTCAATCAAATTTCGGGATTGATCGACCTTGGGCATGAGGTGGACATTCTTTCTTTTGGAGAGGGTGATGGATGCACACTTCATCCTATTGTTCAAAAATACAACCTTCTTTCAAAAACGACCTATTTATGGAATCCAAAACATACGTGGCTGCATCGTTTTTTAAAGGGCGATGCCGTTTGTTGGAGGCAATTCTTTAAATCTCCCGCTAAGGCGGCTGCGTCGCTCAATGTGTTTCGTTTTGGACGCAAAGCAATTTCGATGTCGCTGTTGTATGAGCTGGATTATTTGTCGGGGCGTGGGCCGTATGACATTGTGCATTGCCAATTTGGCACGTTGGGACTTAAGTTCTTGCCGATCCATGAGATAGGGGCGGTTGGTGGTAAATTGGTGGTGCAATTTCGTGGGTACGATATCAGTCAATTCATCCGTGAAGAGGGTGAAAATGTTTACAAGGAACTTTTCAAAAAAGCAGATTTTTTTATCACCAATTGCGAGTTTTTTAAAAAAAGGCTTATTTCATTAGGTTGTCCAGAAGACAGGGCCGAAGTTGTGTACTCCGGGATCGATCTGCATCGCTTTACTTTTAGGTCCAGGACGTTTCCAAAAGACGGTGCAGTCAAGATCGGTATGATCGGCAGGTTGGTTGAGAAAAAAGGCGCCGAGTATGTCATCCAGGCTGTTGCAAAGCTGATTAAAAATGGGCGTAAACTCGAGCTCGTCATTATTGGGGATGGGCCCCTACGAAAAAGCCTCAGTGACCTCTGTCACAACATGGGTGTGGAAGATCATGTATACTTCGTGGGTTCAAAAAACCAGGCGCAGATCATTGAAATACTATCGGACGCCCATTTGTTTGCGGCGCCAAGTGTCACGGCTCAAAATGGCGACGAAGATGCGCCGGTGAACGTATTAAAAGAAGCCATGGCGATGGGGTTGCCGGTTGTCAGTACCTGGCATGGCGGTATCCCAGAGCTCGTGGAAGACGGCGTATCCGGCTTTTTGGTTCCCGAGAGGGATGCGCTGGCTTTGGAGCAGAAGTTCGAATGGCTTCTGGATCATGCTGACAAGTGGGATGCCATGGGCCGAGCCGGCAGGGCTTGTGTTGAGACAAGGTTTGATATGAAGAATTTAAACAAACAACTCGAATCAATTTATAGGAAAATTTAATATTTAAGGAGCTAGGTATGAGCGCACCCGAAGTTACGATCGTCATGAATCCGCGCGATCGGTTCAGTTATACAGACGAGTCTATAGAGCTTGTGTACAAATATACGAACATGCCCTTTCATTTTATTTTTGTCGATGGGAAATTCCCGGATGTCATGAGAAAGAAGATCGATAAGCTGGCCAAAGAAAAGAATTTCCAGGTCATAAGGGTCGATCGTTTTTTGTCACCAAATGAGGCAAAGAATATGGCATTGCCTTATCTCAAAGGTAAATACTCCATCTGGATCGATAATGATTGCCGCCCGGTCAACCAAGGGGGGCTGGATAATCTTGTGCGCGCCGCTGAAGAAACGGGTGCTGATTTGGTCGGTCCGCTGGTTTGTGAAGGCTGGCCTGAGCCGGAGCTTGTGCATTTTTTAGGCGGCCATAACCATTTTGAGAAGCAGATCATTGACGGAAAAGAAGAAAAAGTTCTGGTGATGACACACGAGGGCACGGGCCTTAAGATCAAAGAGGTTGAGCATACATTCAAGCGAGAGCCGTCGGAAGTCGTAGAGCCGCATTGTTTTCTTCTTCGAAATGAGATGTTGCGCCGTATAGGCCAGTTCGATCCCAAGATCATCGGAAGCCGAGATCACGTGGACATCTCTTTGGAGGTGTCGACCCGTGGAGGGAAGATCATATTTGAGCCCACAGCGCGCGTTCGATTTTTGCCGGTGTTGCCTTTGGGGCCTGCTCATTTACCGATGGATATGGATTATTATTGCCTTAGATGGAGTGATGCTTGGTGGATCGCAAGCCTGGACCGACTTCGCGAAAAATGGGGTATTGCTAAAGTCGGGTATTTGCTCCAGCGGTATCAGGACACAGGCTGGCGCAGGCGGGATTACATTGTAAGGCCTCTAATGAAGAAATGGTTTCTGGGTATTCCCATACCCGGCGTCAGAGCGCTTATCGATAGTTGGGTTAAAAAACATACCGAGAAAATAGTCCGGGAATATCAAAAACAGTCTTTAGCAGCCTAGGCTAGATTTTCTATACTGGCTTACGTTTAAATAAATTAAACGTCAATAAACGCAGCGTTTTTTTGAGTAGGCTCCAGATTAGATTTTTGAAGTTTCTCAGGTTGGGATAGGCCCAAAAGCCCCGGAAATAGTACTTATAAGCCTCAATAATGTGCGCTGCTTCAAAATGCACATTACCCAGATAGAATAAACAATCAGCAAGAGCCTGCGTGCAGGTCTGCTCGAGACCGTTGCGGCGTATGTAATCATGATGTTCCGTCATGATATTCCTAAGAATCTGCTTACGAAATTCATGAGTGCGAACAGCGTTCTGAGATATGTTGAATGAATGATTTTTTTTGTAAAAAAGCACATTTTTTAAGACGATGAAATTAGTCACAAGCGCACATCTTAGCCAATAATCGTAATCTTGCGAGCTTTTGTAGGCAGGGTTGAACAGACCCACTTTTTTTACGATATCCCGTCTGACCATGACAGCCGATGACGTTCCGATAAAATGTTCGTTGATCAGCACCTTAAAAGGGTTTTGTTTGAGAGGCTCATCATAATTAAGAGCTTCAGGGTGCTTGAGGATCTTGAAATGGATGATCATACGGTTTCTGAGATAGGGATAACGAACGGCAAAGTCACAAGTTATGAGCCCTGCCTCAGGGTAGCGGCGCGCCGCATTGATCTGCATCTCGAGTTTTTTTTCGAACCACACGTCATCGTGATCCAAAAAAGCGATATAGTCTCCCGTGGCCATTTCTAGTGCTGTGTTACGCGCAGCCCCGGCGCCTGCGTTTGGGACACGCTTTGCAATGATCTTGTCTTTGAATTTTTCTATGATGGATGGGGTTGCATCAATAGATCCGTCATCGATCACAATGATCTCTTTGGCGGGGTAGCTTTGCGCTAAGACACTCAGTATCGCGCGCCCGAGGTAATTGGCGCCGTTGTATACCGGGATGATGACGCTAATGCTGGGGTTCGTATCTTGGTTCATGATCTTACGCCTAATTTGGAAGTTATTTTTCTCCAGGCCTCAGCTACCATCCTTTTTTCATCCGCATTCAAAACGAAAATGGATAATAGATAGGAAGAGCTTATGAGGAGTATAGCCATGAACAACAAGTCTACGATCGCCAACGGTGACGAGATGCGTGTGTTTTGTGTGTACATGAACATCCCAAACGCGGTGATCAAAGAAGGGATGAATGGTATAAGTACCGCTTTGTGCCAATAACGCCCTACCGGGATCGAAGCGTTATGGCAGGTATAGAATGGCTGAAACAGGCTTAAATATAAAAAAGCAGAGACCAGATTAGCGTAGCCAAATCCGTATAAACCCATATTGAATTTCCTCGCCAAAACCACACCTAAAACAACATTAGATATAGAATAACCCAAACCCACTAAACTGGGAACTTTTAGTTTTCCGTAAGCATTATTGATACAGCCGCACACCGCGAAGGGGATGCCTAAAAGTAGCGGTGCGGTGAACAGGACGATGAGATCACCCGACATAGAAAACTCGTCGCCTACCCACCAAATAATGAAATCTTTTCCAAAAATGAGCAGCAAAAAACAAAGCGGCGACACGAACATGATCAAAAGCCGAGTATAGGTGAAAAAAAGCTTTTCTAGTCTCACCAGATCTTGTTTGGCGGCCAGTTCAGTGAAAGTCGGCGTCAACGACCAAGTGGTTTCGGTGAAAAGCCGCCTCATCATCATGGGTAATTTGGTGGAGACGGCAAAGATGGCGTTTGCGCTGGGCCCATAAAATATATTGATCAGAATATTGGTCACATTGGACACGAAGATAGAGGCTAGTCTTTGTATGGAGGTGTAAGCGCTGAGGGTCAGTATTTCACGTACTTTGGTTTTCTGGAAGCTCTTGAGTGAAAAATGAATATCCGGAAATACTTTGCGGCTCGAAAGAACGATCATGTGGTTTTGTATCCAGGTAAAAAATATGTATATCAGGCCATACACGGTGAGATTCGAATACTGAGAAGGTAGAGCCGAAAATAATAAAAATAACGCACCCGCCCGGGCAAGCGTGCCAAAGGACATGGCGGAGTTGATAAGATCATATCTTTGTTTGGCGTATAAAACAGACCAGAATACGATATTTGGGATCGAGATCGTGAATGCGGTGCATACGAAAAAAAAGAGCAGTTGGCTGTGCCGCGCCAGATGAGGCGGCACCTTGAAGAGGATCGGAAAAAAATACGAAATGATCAAGCCGATCACCAAGACGATCACTGATGAAAAGAAAAGAAGGGCGCGTCCAGTACTAAGGTAGGCCATAAAATCTTCTTTCTTGTCTTGTGCCAAGGCATAGGTGGCATTGCGCGCCAATGCTGTTCGTACACTTACGGTTGCAACTTCAAAAAAAATGATCGTGGAGTCCACGAGAGATATGAGTCCGAACGCATCCTTACCTAGTTTTCCCAATAAAAATGGAACGAGGGCAAATCCTGTCGTAATACCTAGGATACTGACGATATAGTTGGAGAAAACGTTTTTAACTATTTGCTGTTTCATAACTTATGAATTATACATGCTGTTTTAAGAAGATTCTATGGCTGACATTTTTTACCCATCATGATGTATACTAAGCGGTTATGAAGAAGCAGATCGCTATTAATATCCTCAGTAACTACGCGGGTCGCATTGTCAGTATGTTGATAGGCTTTTTTCTTGTCCCTTTCCTGATCACCAAACTTGGCAAGGAGTTATTTGGGCTTATTTTATTGTTCGAGGCGTTGATGTTGATCGTAGAGGCCGTCAGTACCAGCACTCGCATGGCTTTATCCCGATTCGTGACAGTGTCGCTGGCGCAAGAATCATGGGATGAATTCAAATCTTACTTATCGACAGGTCGTTCGTTGTTCTGGCTGATCTCAGGATTTATTTTTTTGTTGGGATTGGGTATCAGTATTCTCGTTCCAAATCTCTTTAGAGTTCCCATTGGACAGCAGGACAATTGCCGCATTCTTTTTCTGCTCATGACCAGCGCTTTTGCTGTGACCATCCCCAATATCGTTTATTGGTCCGGTCTTTACGCAAAGCAAAGGTTTGATCTCATCAACTTAGCCGGCTCTATGGCCATGATCGTACGCGGTATACTTATATTCCTCATTTTTAGCTTCTTTTCGGGCGATATCATCTCCATTGTTACATATGGCTGGGTGTATCTGGCCATTACTTGGATGCAGAATTTTTTGATATTCCTTTCATTCCGTAAGCTATTTCCTCAAGTACGCATCCCTACTTTTGGCCACTGGGACAGCCAAAAAATTTGGCAGATCCTATCTTTCAGTTTTTATAGTTTAACGGGCCATTTAAGCCAGATGTTCCATGATAATTTCATCAATATCATCGTGAATAGGCTTTGGGGACCCGCTTCCAACGCTATCTACGGTATCGGGATGAAATTTCCTATGATCTTGGAGAGTTTGATGGCGCACCCTACGTGGACGTTGACGCCGACTTTTACAGATCTTGCCGCGAGGAATGATGTACAAAAGTTGAAAAGGCTTTTGTTTTCATATACTAAAGCTCTCACGATCTTGATCGCACCTACTTGTCTTGTTCTGATCGCATTTTCTTATTCGGTTATCCGAGCTTGGGTGGGTGAAGGATTTGCTGAATCCGCCTTTTTGATGATCATCGCTCATATGGCCCAGCTTTTATATTTACCGATCTTTGCCACACATAATCTGCCTACAGTCTACGGAAAGATGCGCCTTCCGGCTTTTTTGAATATCGTATCCGCTTTGTCATCCATCGGATTTGGTCTTTATTTTGCCAAAGGATTGAAAATGGGCCTTGCTGGCATTGCTTTGGGCGTTAATGTTGTTTCTATCATATATTCAGTTATTTTTATGGTTCCCTATTGTCTACGGATGGCAAGATTTTCGACGCGAGAGTATATGCGGGATACCTATTTAGCCCCGCTCACTTGCGCTTCGATCGTGTTCGGGCTTGGTTTTGTGATTGTTTATTACACAGAAAAAAGTTTTTTTATTTCACCTATCTCGATCGGTGTCATGCTTATGAGCACGCTTTTTTATGTTGTTGGTGTCTACCGATGGATCTTGGATCCGGCTGAACAAGGCTATGTGCGGGATACTTGGCAAAATATTCGCGGGCGACTATACTCATCCTAATTCATGGACAAACAGAAAAACCCTATTGATCTCGATTTTATCCTCATGCTGGCGCATGAGCTTCGGGCACCTCTCGGTATTGTCAAAGAAAGCATAGCACTCGTCAATGACAAGGTTCTGGGCAAGACCAATGAGAAGCAGCAAAAGGTGCTCACGACAGCTCGTAAGAATGTCAATCGCATCGATCGCATCATCATGAATATTGTGGACATATTCAAGCTCGATGAAAAACGCCTTGAGCTTAGAAAAGAGCCAGTGGATATTGTTTCGGTTGCCAAGCGAGTGATGGATACTTGTCGCGCGGTGTCCGAGCCCAAAGGGTTGGCGCTCAAAGGGATCTTTTCGTCGGATGAAATCAATTGTACGGCGGATAAGCAGCGCATCGCGGATATTTTGTCTCACCTTCTGGGCAATGCGGTTAAGTTTACAGAAAAGGGGTCGGTCGAGCTTGAGATCCGACAATTAAAGAAAAATATTGAATGTATTGTCCGCGATACAGGCATTGGCATCGCCAAAGAACATTTGCCCAAAATATTCGATAAATTCGCGCAGTTCGGATGGGTGCCGGGTGGCGGTGAAAAGGGGATGGGGTTGGGTTTAGCGATCACAAAAGGACTCGTTGAATTGCATGGCGGGACGATCAAGGTTACCAGTGAGGCCGGCAAGGGTTCGGAGTTTGTGTTTACAATTCCTGTGGAGAAATAATAGCCGATGCCAAAAAAGAAAATATTGATCGTTGATGATGAAAAAGAGATGGTGGAGCTTGAGGTGATGCGCTTCGAGGCGCATGGTTATGAGGTGTGTACCGCGTACGATGGCGAAAGCGGTATAAAAATGGTTCACCAAAAATCCCCGGATCTTGTGATACTGGATATCATGCTTCCGGGCGCTGACGGATACGCTGTGTGCGAGGCTCTCAAAAAAGATCCTAGAACAAAAAATATTCCTATTATTCTTGTGTCGGCCGTTGATCAGAAACATGACCCTCTTAAAGCAAAAGAAGTCGGAGCCAATTATTCATTCACTAAGCCATATGAGTCGCCGCAGCTTCTAGCCAAGATCAAAGAACTTTTACAGCCTTCCCAAAGAGCCGTATAAACTGTCAAGCTTCTACTTATAACTATAGTCATAAGTTATTAGTTATATTAGACTTATAGTAATTATTAATTATTTATACATATCTATTGTAATTGTTTGTATGTAATGTATAATTCTAATTAAGAGTTATCGTTCTTTTATAGGCATAAATCGTAAGTCCGGGCTGGTACCCGGGCGAAGTCCGCAGTTTGGGGCTTTTGGTAAACCATCCGTAAGGGTGGGGCGCATGACTTCAGATCCGATCCCTGTTAAATGGGGAGGATGGCTGGGTTGCCGAAAAAGAATACACAAAAATTCTGCAACCCTTTTCTATGTCGTGTTAGAAAAGGGATTTTTTATTGGAGGAGCAGACCATGAAGATGATCAAATTTCAGATGGAAAAGATTGTGCTGTTAACCCAGCCTTTTCTGAAAAGACTGGTCTTCTTTTCGCTCCTCTTCTCTACGACACAATGTTATGCCGCTACTTATTATTTCAGCACGTCCGGAAATAACACAACCGGCAACGGTTCTCAGGCAGCTCCTTTTTATAGTCTTTGCGGGCCTTGGGCGGGATCCGGATGCAAAACCGGCGAATCCAAGATTTCTATGGGACAGATCCCCGTTGTCGCTGGCGACCAGCTTTTATTTAAACGTGGTGATGAGTGGGTAGGTTTGGATGCTATGTGGAATATCAATGCCACGGGTGCCGCGAATAATCCGATCACATTCGGCGCTTGGGGAGATCCCAATGCAGCCCGTCCCGTTTTTCGTGGAGCTTTAACGGCTCATGAAATGGGGATCGACGCCTGGATCAATGTTGTGGGGACTCCTATCTGGTATACCAATGGCGTGAACAGCTGGCCCAACATGGCAGCCATGGAAGAAACGGCTCCCGGCGGCCCACAGCTTTATGGTGCTTGGTCCGTGCAAGGCGTCAACAATTCGAACGGCTGGGATCAAAATCAATCCATGGTGAAAGGTACCTATTATTATGACGGTACTCTCAAAAGACTGTATGTTTGGCGTACGGATGAGTTGAAGCCGGATCATGCAGCCGGGCGTGATATTTACATCGGCTACGGTCCTCGTGACGGCTCGGATCGCTTGATCAAAGTGAATCGTGGTTGGGCTAACGGCAGCACCGATCCAAAATTTAAAGGCTCCAATTATATTTTCAAAGACCTCCACGCCAAAATGTCTTCCGGTTATGGTATTTCCGCGCAATACCCCAATACGCAGGTCATTAATTGCATCTCCGAACTTAATGCGATGGAAGGTATTCTTTTTTCAGCAGGCCGCTTCACCGAGCCTCTACCTGGTGCCAAAGACGGTTTGATCAAGGATTGTATCGTGCGTCGCAATAACCTCAAGCAGGGCAGCGGAGCAGGCCAAGGAATCACGATCGAGTCGGAGAATGTATGGGTTCGTGACTCAGAAGTTTACGAGAACGCTTGGGCTGGTATTGATTTCTTGGATTTTACCGCCAACACAAAACCAGAGAATGGTGGAGTTGTGAATTGCAAAGTGCATCACAACGGTATTCAGCCGGTGTCGGCACATAATTTTGATGCCAATATTTATGTCGATGGCGGAAGCAATATTTTGATCCAAGATTCTCAGATCTGGGGTGCGGGCGTTGATCCTAGGGGAGTCAAAACCAGGAAACGCGCCAATCCGGGTATTTCGATCGATGTGGAAGGTCCGGGGTTTTACTATGGAAGTCGTCCTAATAATATTAAGGTCGTAAACTGTCTTATTTACGGAAATATGGGAACTCAAATACAGATCGGTGATCTCAATGGCAGCCAGAGCGCCGTGTCATGTTTTTCAAATATTCAAATTATTGGATGCACTCTTTTAAGAGATCGTTCCGATAATGAATTGAAATCATTTTACAGTGCCAGCGTTGTCGATACCTTCCAGAGAGTGGTGAAGGCATTCAACGTGACATCAGGATTTGGGTTCAAAAATAATATTGTCATGGCTTCCAATACCAGCATGGCTCCCATGATGTATTACGAAGGCTGGAAGACAGTAGGTAAGACGGTAGCTGATTTTAACAACAATATCTATTACAGCGCGGGTACGAATTTTAATGTGAATAGCGCAGGTTTGGTTTCGTTCGTGAACAATACAGGTAATGTAAATAATTATACGACGGATCAATGGCTGAATTTGGGCGCGACACCCGATAAACAGCGTGACACCGCGCAGCCCAAAGCGATCGTGAATTCAAATCCTCTATTGACCAACTTATCAACAGCAAATTTTGATGCTCATTTAATGACGGGTTCAACCGCCATCAACACAGCCGATCCTTCAGCTTTTCCTGTCCCTGTTGCGGGATCTACAAGCACGGATGGGTCGCTGGATCTGCCTTACAATGATACGGGGTTTCACTATCTTCCAGCTTCGGGCGCCGTTGTCCCGCCGCCTGACACTCAAGCGCCCAGTGTGCCTACGGGTCTTGCTGTGAGCCTTTCTGGCAGCCAGGTTTCGATGTCATGGACGCCATCAACTGACAATGTTGCTGTAGCGGGGTACAAGATATACGATGGCACCGCACTCATCACTACGGTCACGAACAGCTCTTTTTCGTTTACTGGTGCTTCGGGACGCACCTATAATTGTTCCGTGAAGGCATTTGATGCGGCCAATAATTTTTCAGGTGCTGGTCAATTTCAACAAGTTACAGTGCCGGTTCCCGCAGACACAGCAGCGCCCAGTGCGCCAAGCGGATTGACCGCTTCCTTGAACGGGACGTTGATCTCTTTATTGTGGAACGCCTCCACAGATAATACGGCTGTGACGGGATATCAGATATTTGATTCAGCCACACTTTTAGGAACCGTAACGTCCACAACGTTTAGTCTTACGGGTACAGTGGGGCAGACGTACAATTTTACCGTAAAAGCTTTCGATGCAGCGAATAATATTTCCGTCCCCGGTAATACGGCGACGCTCACGGTCGGAACCACACCTCCGCCCCCCACGGATGCGACGGTTCCGACCACTCCTACTGGTTTGTCTTTCAGTACCTCCGGGACACAAGTGACCCTTACTTGGACGGCTTCGACGGACGATGTGGCCGTCACTCACTATAAGATCATGGATGAAGGCGCATTGTCTGGGACGTCTTCATCAACGTCATTTGCAAAGTCCTTGCTTGAGGGGACGACACATGCTTTCAGTGTGATCGCGGTGGATGCTTCTGGAAAACAGTCTCTGCCAAGCGCCATTTCTCTGGTGACCATTCCGATTGCAGGCGGACCTACAACACCGACGAATTTCACCGCCACATACAACGGTAGCCAAGTACAAATGTCATGGTCTGCCTCAACAAATCATTATGGTTATAACATTTGGAGAAATGGTATTTATTTGAAAACATTACCAGCGACGGCCACATCTTCTTATGATAACTCAGTGCTTTCGGGAAACGCTTACACTTATAACGTGCAATCCTACAACGCATCGGATAAGCGTTCGCCTATGAGCAACTCCGCAACCGTCACAATTGGTGGCGCCACAACGACCGACATTACAGCTCCAACCGTACCCTCAAATGTGGTGCTGACCTTGAGTGCGAACAACGATATTTTAACCACTTGGAATGTCTCCACAGACAATGTGGGCGTCAGTTTATATTGGGTTTATAGCAACGGCACGCAACTTGGATCCACATCCAGCCGAGCATTCACGATCGCCAATACTATATCCGCTCAATCGTATGCTGTAACCGTCAAAGCGTGTGACGCGGCCGCCAATTGTTCAGCTCAATCAGCGCCTGTGAGCATCACATTGGCTGATACCACCAATCCTTCAGCACCCTTCGGATTGTCCGCAGTTTTGAACGGGGCGCAGGCATTGTTATCTTGGCAGGCCGCTACGGATAATGTGGGAGTGACAGCCTACAAAGTATTTAATGACCTTGCAGAAGTGGGTACTTCTGCTGCAACTTCTTTTACGTTTGAACCTATAACAACAGGGCAGTCTTATCGTTTCACTGTCAAAGCATTGGATGCGGCTAACAATATATCAATTGCGAGCAATGAAGTAGTTTTGCCGATCAACGATACGATACCGCCAAGCGCGCCCACACAACTTGCGGCGTCTGTATCTGGGACGCAAGCTATTTTGAATTGGGTGGCTTCAACGGATAATGTGGGTGTGACGCAATACCAGATCTTCCGAAATGGCGCTCTTTTTGGGACGAATGTGGCTCCCACACTTACAGTCACTGGACTTATATCAGGACAGACGGACACTTTCCTGGTCAAAGCTGCAGATGCCAACAACAACGTGTCGGCGGCATCCAATGTCGTGACAGTCACTGTTTCTAATACAACAACAGGCCCTGCAGCTCCCAAAGACCTCATCGCTTACACCTACGGAAATTACATCACGATCTCATGGTCCAGCTCGCCAAATGCAGCGGGGTATGCGCTGTATAGGAACAATCTATTTTTAAAGAACGTGAATGGTCTTACGACCACCGATAAAACGGTTGTTGGGAGCACGACCTATGTTTATAAAATCCAAGCCTATGATGCGGCCAATAATTATTCTGGCTTTAGCAACAACATGTCTGTGACGATGCCGGCAGGCCCCACAGCTCCCACGAATTTGGTGGGTGCTAGAACGAGCTCTACCAAGGTTGTATTGAATTGGACGCCCTCAACCAACGGGTTGATGGGCTACAACATTTATCGCAATGGCAGCTATTACATCACGATCAATACAACTCCATCGTTCACTGATAACGTCACGGCGGGCACAAATTACACCTATAAGATCCAGGCTTACAACGCCTCCAATATCAAATCAGCCTATAGCAACGAAGTCACGATCTAATACCTTCTCCAGCATCCCCCTAACCCCTTTTTTTGGAGGGGGTTAGGGTTTTTATTTATTAACTTGATATCTTAAGACTCCACATGTATAATCCATGTTCTGTGCAGAGATAGTATCCCAACTTTATTTTGATGAGGCATTAAATAATGAAAAATTCGTTTAAAATTGTTTTGACATCTATGGTTTCAGCTGTTTTTGTATCGACCCTTTCATACGCTGAAATTCCCACACCCAAGTCCGAGGGTAAATATTTTTATGGTTTAGGCACAAAATCACACGAGCTTTATGAGCAGGAAGCCGGAGCCCCCATATATGATTATTATGGGAAAGGTTTACAAGTGGGGCCTGTCAAGCTTAGGCCGGGTGGCGAGTACCGTTTACGCGCTGAAGACAATATTTTCTATGAAGAGCAAGGCGAAAAGAAGAGTGATGGCGTCCATACGTTGTATGGCACGGTTCGCGGTGAATTGCCTTTGGGTGGCGGGCAGCATTTATTGACATCCGGAGCTTCGGTGGTGAGAGAGTACTTCATGGAATTCGATAATTCGGATCACACCGACTATCGACTGAATGCCGGCCTTAAGCTAAATTTTGTTCCCTTTACACTTGACGTAGAAAATGTGTTCGAGCAGACGGAATCCCGTGCAAATACAGAGTTTACGGACAGAGTCGAGAGAGATGAAAACGCTTTTCATTCATTGCTCGAAATTCCGTTTTCTTCGTTTTTCTTGGAAAACGAAATAACAGATTTCAATATTGATTACGGCTTGGCTTCTAATGAGTCTTTTAACTACAATCTTTTTACTATGTATCAGCGCGTGGGCCGCGAATTAACTCCGACATCCCAGTTGTTGTTTGAATACGGCTTCATCAATATTGATTACACCGAGGTTGGTGATCGGGATGGCGTAGGAAATCAATATATGGTCGGTTTGCGTGGAAGCTGGAGCGAGTTGATCGCGTATCAGGCTTGGTTGGGCGCTCAGCATCGCATCTACGATGAAGACATCCGCCCCGATTTCAACGATGTCGTTTTTCGTGGAGCTATTCAGTACGACCGCAGTGAGATCAGCCGCTACACTCTTAAAGCGGATCGTTCTCCTCAAGAATCTACGTTTGACGGGCAGAGCTACTATACCCGTAATCGCGCCGAGCTGAGCTGGCGCCGTCAGATCCACGAGCGTATTTTTTGGACGACTTATGGAACGATCGCGCAAAATGAATACTCGCGTATCACCGTTCGCCGCTCTACTTCAGAGGAAGAAACTAGAAGAGATTACATTATGGAAGCTGGCACGGGGCTCGAGTATCGCTTGCCCAATGACATCGTGTCGCTGGTGTTGGATTATAAGTTTGCTGATCGGGAGTCCAATTTGGACGGCCTCGATTACGAAGCTAATTCCGTTTCATTCGGAGTTCGCGCCTACTATTAATCCTCACAATTAGCTTAACCGGTCAAACTGAATATATAGGGTTTGCGCTATGGGTCATTTTGTTCCAAAAAATAGGATCGTATTCAGCCTCGTATTAGCGGTCGCATTTTATTCAAACAGTGCTTTTGCTGCAGCCATACAAGAAAAGCAAATTGGTTTGGAAAAGGCGGTGGCTGCTGGGTCATACGCTAAAGATGACAATTCGTACGAAATTGGCCCGCAAAATCTTCTCCAGATCAAGATCTTGGGTGAGTCCGCCGTCAATCAGATTTATCGTGTTGAAGACGATGGCCACATCAAACATGCGCTTTTGGGTCGTATAAGGGTCGCTGGTATGAGTGTGCCGGATCTTGAGAGGTACCTTGAGGAGAATTTGGATGGCGATTATATCATTAACCCCAAAGTCACTGTTTTTGTTTTGGAGTTCAGTAATTTTTCGATCATTGGTGAAGTGAAAAAGCCGGGTAACTATGAATTGTCCGGAAGAGTCAGCCTTATCAAAGCCATTTCGATCGCAGGTGGATTTACGCCGGTCGCCAACCAGAAAGCCGTTCAGATCATTCGTAAAAATCCAGATGGGACAGAAACAAAGTTATCCGTTGATACCACTCGCATCACTCAGGGTGGCGATCTTTCCGCAGATGAAGATCTTCAGCCGGACGATATCGTCGTAGCGTCCAAGAGTTTCTTCTAATGGTTACTCCCGAGACCGAAGTCGCCAATATTCTGCCCGAAAAAAATATCAAAGATTATTTCCAGATCCTAGTCAGAAGACGTTGGGTTATTATTTCCTTTTTTACGATCGTTGTCACGATCGTGACCATCGCTACTTTTATGATGGCTCCGTTGTATCGCTCCGAAGTTAAGCTCATCATCGAAGGTGAAAATCCCAATGTTCGATCTGCAGAAGAAGCGCCATCCGCCGGATCCAGTATCGACGTCTTTGAGAACTATTTATCTACACAGATCGCGCTCATTACTTCGGATGCCATTGCGGGCAAGGTATTCGATGAATTTCAGTTGAACGAGCATCCCCGATACAAGAAGAAGGTGGGTCTGACCCGTTTCCTTCAAAAGGGATTTTCTAATGATATCTATATTGAACAGGTGAAGGGTAGCCGCATGGTCACGCTTGCGGTTGAAAATCCGGATCCGAAGCTGGCCGCCAATCTTGCCAACCGCCTAGCTGAAGTATACGCCAAAGATAACCTTATGCGTCGTGCGCTCGTTTTTATACGAAATCAGCGTATGGCTTCCATGAATGATGAGTTTTTGAGGTTGCAATCCAAGCTAGACAGTCTGTCCAATCGATTTGGCCCCAAACATCCTGAGATGATTGCATTGCGCAATGAGATCCGATCCATGGCAAGGCGCATCGAGAATGAACGTTCTAAGGAAAAGGATATCATGGAGGATGTTCCTCTTGAGGATCAGATGCTCCTTGAGGACACCTTACATAAGATCCAAGAAAGCTCCGTTTTTTCAAGCTCTAGAATGAATAATATTGGTATCGTCGATAACGCTTATCCCGCAGAGTCACCCATCAAACCCAAGAAATCGGTCAGTGTGGCTTTGGGTATCATTGCCGGCCTTTTTGGCGGTATTTTGTTAGCGTTTCTCGTGGATTATTTGGATGACACCATCAAAACCGATGAAGATCTGAAGCGCAATATTGGCAAAGTCCCATTTTTGGGCAGCGTATTTTCCGAGCGTGGTTCTGCGGCAACCAAGTCATTAGATAAGTTAGTATCTCTGATCTTAGATTCACCATCCGTTGAGGCTTACCGTTTGATCCGCATGAATATCCTTTGGTTTGCCACGCGCGAGCAAGCGCTTAAAGATTTTGCGATCGTAAGCCCTGGCCCCGGAGAAGGTAAAACAACAGTCGCTTCTAATTTGTCTATCGCGTTGGCACAGGCCAACCTCAAGGTTTTATTGGTGGACACCGATTTTCGAAGAGGTCGTCTGCATGAAGTTTATGATTTCTCAAATGACCGTGGGCTTGGAGAGTATTTGACGGATGGGGTTCCGTTAGATCAGGTGATACGCAAAACGGAAGTTCCTAATTTGTCTGTTGTGACATGCGGTAAAAGCGTGATCGATTCTGCTTATTTACTGGGATCACAGCGCATGTCGGAGTTTGTCAAAGAGACGCGCAAAAAGTTCGATATGATCGTATACGATACTCCGCCCATTACCATTATTTCCGATGCCTCGATCATCTTGTCGCAGGTCGATGGCTGCGTACTTTCCGTGCGGTCCGGATTTACTTCGGCACGCGTTCTGAACCGGGCGCTGCATCTAATACAAGAATCAAAAACCAAACTTGTTGGAACCATTCTCAATGCGGTGACGATGCCCAATGCCGCTGGTTATAGTAAATATTACAAGAAATACTATAGTAAAGTGAGTGTGCGCCGGACGTGATACACTCCGGCGTTGCTGACGAAGGCAGGCCTTCCTCTAAATTTGACCTCGTTTTTTTTGTCTTCGAGGTCTGTTTTCTTTTGGGTATATTTCTTAGCCCGTTCATATTTGGTTCTGTCGATCTATGGGCTTTCTCTCTTTGTATATTTTTAATAGCTTTGCCCGCTTTGATCTACTGGGTTTCTTTTATAAACACAGGCGGCGGCATTTATCGCACCCACCTCAACAAGCCCATTTTGGCCTATGTGCTTGTATTTATTATTTCGGTTATTTTTTCAAAGCTTCATTACGTGTCGTTGGTGGAGTTTTTTAAGCTCATCAGCATGATCTGTGTTTTTCATGCCACTCTTTTGTATTGTCGAGACCGAAAACACACTTATCGATTGGCACAAATCTTAGTTTTAACGGGTACAACGTTGTCTGTTATCGGTATATTGCAGCTTTTGGGCGGCATGCCAAAGGATTGGTGGCATATGCCCAATTATCTATCCTCCACTTACGTTAATCACAACCATTTTGCCGGCCTATTGGTCATGATCATCCCCATGGCATTGGGTATCGTTTTTGCTGAGCGCGAAGCGGCGAAAAAGATCTTGTACGGATTCATGGGTATTGTGATGATCATAGCTTTTATTTTTACCATATCTCGTGGAGGATTGGCCGGCTTTGGCGCGGCCGTTTTGTTCATGTTTTTAACGCTTAAGAGCCAAAAAATGGTGCGCGAAGGAGCGCCGTTCATCATTATGGCGCTTTTGGCGGTCGCAGGCGTGATCATGTTTGGTACCAATCCCATCGAGCAGCGCTTTCAAAACATCCAGGATATGACGCGGCCCGAAGAACTATCGTTGCACATGAGAATGCTAACATGGCAAGGCACACTGAATATGATTCCTCACTCATTTTTGATGGGAACGGGTCCCGGGACATTCGGTCAACTTTTTTTAAAATTTAGGCCTGTTGGGTCCTCAATTCGACCTGTTTATACGCACAACGACTATCTCAACCTGCTGACCGATTGCGGTATTTTATTATTTATCATAACCGCTTGGATCGTCTGGGTTTTATTCCGATATGGTTTTAAGATGACTCAAAAGGACGAGAGCCGAATGCGTATGGGGTTGGGTGCCGCGTCCATGGCGGCTATTTTTGGTCTTCTTGTTCACGGCCTGTTCGATTTTAATTTTCATATTCCCGCCAATTGGTTGATCGCTTCTGTTGCCGCCGGGATGTTGTTTTCTTTGGACAATGATCAGTTTTACGCCTCTAACGATAAAAAATTACCGTTATACAAAGCAGCGGTCGTCACGATGAGCCTGATCGCTATCGCCGGAAGTGTGTATTTAGGAGTTTCTGACTATTACTTCTGGGAAGCAAAAAGTTTGTTCAAACAAAAGGCAAAGAAAGAAGCATTGCAGGCCATCAAAACAAGTTTACTGATAAATGGGCATAATGCAGAGTCACATTATTTAAAGGGTTTTATTAACCGATCTATAGCAAAGAGTGACGTGAAGTCACAGTCCCAGACAAAGCCTAATGAAGATATCATTGCAAGCTTTGAAAAAGCGATCAAACTTAATCCTTACGAGCCCATGTATGATTTTATGAGTGCTAGAACGAAGGCGCCGACGCTAGCACAAAACAATCCAAAAGAATTCATTGGTCTTTATGAGAAGGCGCTTGCCAAAGACCCCAACAATCCAGTCTTGATCGTCATGGCTGTCAAAGACATTCTCGCTGCCGATCGTAAGCAGAATGTGGAAATACGTTTGGTCGCAAAGGAATGGCTTAAAAAGGCGATAGGGATGGATCCTGATCTCTCAGAGATCAGTTATGAGCTTCTCTGGAGGCATGAAAAAAATGTAGCCAGTATCCTTACTTTTTATCAGTCCACACCCACAGGATTAAATGGTCTAGTGAGTTTTCTAGAGAAAAATGATCTATGGAAGCAGCATAGGAAATATTTCCTGAAGATGCATGGCCTGGATCCGGATACGCAAAAAAAGAAGTTGTTGGCCGGTACATGGAATGAAAAATCACCCGAGATCTTAGCGCTCAAGGATTTTCTCCCACAAGAAGGCGAGCAGGTTAATTATGACGAATTTTTTTACGAAAGCGGAGAGCTTTCCAAGAATATCAATTTTCGTAACTCATCTATGCGTCTTGTATTGCAAGCAAAGTCAACTCCTGTGCGGAACACCTATCCGGTGCTGCATATTCGGGTCGATGATGAGATACAGGACAGCCTTTATTTAGATTCCAAAGAATATAAGAACTATTATACGCTACTATTCACGACTCCGGGTTTTCATAGGCTGACATTGGAATATGTGAACGACACGCAGGACAAGCGCACATCAGCAGATCGAAATATCTGGATCAAACGTATCGAACTTCAAGACTCCATAGCAAATTCTTAGAAAGGGAAGATGTTAAGAGAGCGCGCTGAATTCCTTAAAAATATTCTTTATATCGTAGACTTGATCGTCATATCGATCATCTATTTCTTGGTCTATGCTTTCATCTTGCATTATGGTGAATGGGCCTGGCTCGACTTCATTCCGGATGTCCGGGTGTTGCAGATACCGGCTGAACCTATTCGATATATTCAAGCGTATTGGATCGTGCTTTTTATTTGGGCTGTTCTTCTTAAGAAGCGCGGCGAATACCATCATCTACGGCTTCAGACATACGCGCGCGCGATCATTAATTTTATCGTCACTGGGTTCATATTTTTTATTTGCTTTTCGAGCTGTTCGTTTTTGTTCAAGTTTGATTTTTTAAGCCGGTTGTATCTTGTTCTCTATACAGTGACTACTATTTTGTCTCTTGTTGTTAATCGCGTTGTTGCGCTTTATTTGATCCATCATTTTCAAAGTAAGGGGCACAATGTTCATAATATTTTGGTGGTTGGCACTGGAAGAAGGGCTCAGGAATTCTTAAGCCTCGCACTGAAGCATAAAGAGTGGGGTTACCACATCATTGGTTTTTTGGATCGTGACGCAAAGATGATCGGCAGAAAGATCTCTGAGTATTCGGTGATGGGATCTCTGGATGATCTGCCCAAGATATTGGAAAGCACCGTCGTGGATGAAGTTGTTTATGTGGTTCCGAGGAGTTGGCTTCCCATTATTGAAAAGTGCATCCTGTATTGCGAAGCAGTTGGCGTCAGGGCCACATTGGCCACGGATTTTTTTGATTTGGAGATTGCTCGGGGCACTCCGCAACAATTAGATGGCTTCACCTACCTGACCTTTGAAACAAGCCGGCTTAAACACACGGAGTTTTGGATCAAGAGAACGATGGATATTATCTTCTCAGGTATTTTTTTGTTATTGAGTTTACCTATATTTATTGTGACAGCTATCGCCATCAAGCTGGATTCAAAGGGGCCTATCTTTTTTAAGCAGCTGCGATGCGGGCTTAACGGGCGTAAGTTCTATGTTTATAAATTTCGTTCCATGGTTCCCGATGCAGAGGTCAAGCTTGAGGAGTTGAGAAGCAAGAATGAAATGTCCGGACCTGTTTTTAAGATGACCAAAGACCCGCGTTTGACGCGTGTCGGAGCATTCCTCAGAAAAACAAGTTTGGATGAATTTCCTCAGTTCTTGAATGTGTTGAAGGGGGAGATGAGCCTTGTTGGGCCCAGACCACCCATCCCGAAAGAGGTGGAGCAATACGAACCATGGCAAAGGCGTAGATTATCCATGAAACCGGGTATCACATGTATTTGGCAGGTTTCAGGACGCAACAAGATCGGCTTCGAGGATTGGATGAAACTGGACCTGCAGTACATAGACCGCTGGTCTCTATGGCTTGATCTTAAAATTCTTCTTCAAACCGTCAAAGCGGTACTAGGCCAAACCGGTAAATAATCCGTTTAATTTGTCCGAATTATTTAGTTCATTTAGTTCGATGAAGGTGAAATAGGCTCTCTGCCTTCATCGATGTTTTCGTAGCCATCAGGGCCATCATTGGTTTGGACATTCTGATCCTGTCCCTCTGCTGTAGACAATTCGACTTCTTTCTGTTCGCAGGGGGCTGCAGAGTATTCAGCGCCCAATATAGAAAATTGAACAGGACCTTCGGACCCGCACTCATTTCTCAAGAATAGTTTATTGAGCTCTTCATCATAATGCACGGTAATGGATTTTTTACCGGCCAAATCCAAATTAAGCTCAGCGGCATCATTTACTACTTGAATCTTACCCGTATGTAAATCGACCAAAAGCTCACCTTTGTCGTTGTACGAAAAGTCAACCTCGGTCCCACGAACGGTAGCGACAGCAGCGGGAGTGTTCACGCGAAACGGCTGCTCCGCTTTTTGTTTATTAACCTTACCCTTGATCTTACCAACCAGAAGCAGAATGTCCTGAGCGTCTGTTTTGGTATCCACGGTCAAAGTGGTGTTTTCTTCTAAAGTAAATGTGGCTTGATCCGCGTAATTGATAACACAGGTACCTTTTTGGGTTTTTAACGTATCACCATTTTGCAGCGGTGTGTCTTGTTTAAGTGGCTCCCAGCTATCAGCAGCGGCTGAGACGCGGTGAAGAAGGACTTCTCCGCTAATGTTGGCCGCGGTTGCGCCGTCCGCATATGCGCTCTGCGCACCAAGGAAAAGGCTAGTCACAAATAACGTCAAAAAGGCAGCTCTTGATAGGGTCTTTAGAAATAGGCTCATGAATTCCTCGCTTAAAATGGTTAGCTTTGAGTATCAGTATAGCGCACGAATGAGTGATTGTGAAGGGGTGGCCCCTAGGCCTGTTTTAGGACGTCAATGAACCTTTTTAAGTTTATCTTGGGGGCGCCGATGATGTAAGGGCCTGATCGGTCGATCGTGGGCATCAAAAAGAAGGGCTTTTTTTCTGATAAAGCTTTTTTGCGGCCAAGCCAATGGGTGTACATTTTGATCGGAATGGCAACATTCCATTTTTTTTGCAGGTGACTCAATGTTTCTTGTGTGTGCGTCTCTTTCCATTGGTTTGTGAATAGCGCAAGATCCTGTCCCTTGGACAGTGTGGGTGGTTCGTAATGAAGTAAGATGGGCGCTTGCTTGATCTCGATCGAATTTTGTTTCATAAACTCAGTTAACTCGATACCAACCAAGGCCGTGCCTATTTTTTCATCAAACGCTTCGATCAATTGGCGTGTTTTTTTGTCCATTAAGAACGCATGCATGTTGATGCTTGAAGGGTCGTACTCATAAACGGCCGGAGAAAACGTCGCAGGGTATCCAATGTATGGATCTAGGTACTTATCTTTATGAAGAACCTCGATCTTTGGGCATATGACCGCGGGATGAGATAGGGCGAATGTCATCAGAGTATCCAGCCAACCACCTTTGACCCGCACATCATTGTGCATAAAGAAGGCGTATTCCGTGCGGATATGCGGCATTGCGAGATTGAATGCCTCAGCCATGCGCGGACGGTGATTGGAATAGATGATCTTGATATTTTTATGTTTGTGCTTAATAGCCTCCAGATCAAGCCTTACCTGATGAGGCGCGTTGCCCTCTATGATCACCAATTCAAAAGGCTGATGGGTTGAATGCATAAGATCCCGCACGGCCTTAGGAAATATGGAATACTGATCAAAAGGGATCATCACGATCGTGATGGGATATGGATGGTTTTTTTTAGGCTTCAGATTCATATAGGCCTCTGGAGTTACGCGCTATGACGATAGCGTTTGAACCCATCGAATGAATAGATCGGCTTGTAGTACTTTTCAGAAAAATCTGTCAGAGACCAAACGCGCTTTTGTTTGCTGGGATCCAGTATCAAGGTGTTGCCATCCTCGCTCGACAGGGTGACCCACACGTGAAATCCACGGTCGATCCCACGATAGCGGCCGATCACCAACCGAGCAGAATCATAACCATTTTTTTTGAGCTGAACATACAGCCACACAGCTTTATCTTCACAGTCCCCGCTGCCTTTGACTTCTGTCTCTCCGGGTGTTTGCCAATAATCTTTTCCTTCGTCTGGGACATAGCGAAACGAACGAGAGATCTCAAATAATGCGGCACTGGTGTCGGCCGGATGCGCTTGAATGGAGGCCTCTAGCGGGAAAAATGCACCTGAAGCCATGACTTTGTTATCAAAGGGGGTAGCTGGGATCAAATAGCCCTGCATGGGGTAAGCCATATTGGCCATCAAGCTCGAATCAGACACGCTCAAAACAACGAGCGCACTTGCCAAGGTTTTCGCTGCTTTATTAAACTGTTTTTGCATCATTTCAACAACCACCCAATTAAAAAACCCTTCTAGAACTGCCTAGAAGGGTTGGCTAAAGTTTGATTCTCGTACCTGCCATTAGGCAACCCAGCCATCCTTTCTCCAGAGGAGAGTAGGATCTGCGGCTTTGCGCCCCGTCCTTTCAGACGGTTTGCCATTTCTATGACCTGACTCAAAGAGCATTTGTATCTAATCAAAGTATACATGCTATATAGGAAAATACAAGATTTCTTACAAATTTTAACAAATAATACCAACCTTTAACAAATAAACAAAATAAACCGGTAGAACAGCGAAATTCAACGCATAACTCTACCAAAAAGGATTGGATTTGTCATCAAAAAAGGTCAAAAAAAATATGAAAATCGAGCTCTTTTATTTTAGCCAAACTGAGGTATACTAAAGGTTTACCAACAAAGGAGATAGGGCTGGTTATATGCCTCAGGAAAGCAACCTAAAAACGTATGTTCCGGATAACTCCATCAAGAATGGCTATGGATCCATATTGGCGGAGATCGTTCGAGAGTTTCGCTCTAATAAATGGCTCATCTATCAGCTCATCAAGCGCGACATATCGACTCTTTATAAGCAGTCGATCATGGGTGTTTTTTGGATCATCGTGATCCCTCTTTTTAGTATCTCAACCTTTGTGGTTTTGAACCGTTCTGGGATTTTGAAGGTGGGTGAGCTTTCGGCGCCCTATCCACTGTATGCTGTTTTGGGGATATCGTTTTGGCAGCTTTTTGCTTCGGGATTGACTGCCGGCACCAACTCATTGGCGGAGGCCGGACAAATGATCAAGATCATCAGTTTTTCAAAGAAGGCGCTTGTCGTGTCTTCTTTGGGTCGCGCATTGGTTTCTTTTGGTATCCAAATGATATTTGCGCTCATTGTTTTTGGATGGTTTAAAATTATGCCCGCGTGGCAAATGTTGCTTTTGCCGCTTTTAATTATCCCTCTTTTGGTTTTTACGTTTGCCCTGGCGCTTATTCTTTCTCTGCTAAATGGTGTGATGCGCGATATCGGCAATGCTTTAGCGATGCTGATGACTTTTTTTATGTTTTTGACTCCGGTTCTATATGCGCGCCCGCAAGAGGGTTTATTGGCAGCCGTTACGACTTGGAACCCGATGTATTACTTTGTCGCTTGCCCCAGAGAGATGGCGTTGACCGGATTTTTTGTGGATATGAAAGGGTATTGGATCGCAACAGCGGCTGCATTTTTTCTTCTGATCATCAATTTGATCATATTTCATTTAACCGAAACCAGGATCACCGAGCGGGTTTAAGATGCCATCCGATTCTGCGATCTCCATACAAGGTGTCTCCAAGAAATATTGCCGATCACTGAAGCGATCCATGTTGTACGGTTTGAAAGATATCAGCCTCAATATGCTCAGAAAAGATTCTCACCCGGACACACTGCGCAAAGACGAGTTTTGGGCGGTCAAGGATGTGTCGTTGGAAGTAAAGCAGGGCGAGACGTTGGGTTTGATCGGAATGAACGGCTCAGGTAAGACGACCCTTCTTAAAATGCTCAGCGGGATCTTTTGGCCGGATCAGGGGAAGATCTCAGTGAAAGGCCGCGTGGGCGCCTTGATCGCCGTGGGGGCAGGATTTCACCCTCTTCTGACGGGACGTGAGAATATATTTATGAATGGCGCCATTTTGGGCATGGGCCGCACGGAGATGAAGCGGAAATTTGATGCGATCGTGGAGTTTTCCGGGATCAAAGAGTTCTTAGATACACCGGTCAAACATTATTCGAGCGGGATGTATGTGCGGTTGGGATTTGCGATCGCGATCCACTGTGAGCCTGAGATTCTTTTGGTCGACGAGGTTCTGGCTGTTGGTGATATCACTTTCCGCGCCAAGTGCATGGAGAAAATGAAAGAGCTTGAGAAGAAGGGCGTGACCAAGGTTTTTGTCTCACACGACATGAACGCGGTCTATCTTTTATGCGATCGGGCGGCTTATTTGTCGGGTGGGCAGTTGAAGCAGCTTGGCTCGACGGCGGATGTGATCGGTGAATACAAAAAGGACATGCTTCTTTTGCAAAAAAGGGCTTCGGACTCGAAGCTTAGCCGGCGTTTTGGAGGCACGGGGGATGTTGTCATCGAGAGCGTGGAATTTCTGGATCAAGCGCAGAATGCTCAGGGATTCTTTAAGCGGGGAGAGTTTTTTCGGGCGCGCATCTCATTTAAGATCAAAAATAAAACAGCAAAGCCCAGTTTTTCATTAGCTATTTATTCTGATCAAGACATGTTGGTTTCAAAAGAAAGGACCGAGGCTCTTGGGCAAGGTGCGGTCGATTTTATGATCCAGAAAATGCCGCTAAGCGCCGGCCGGTATTTTGTATCGGTGATGAGCGAAGATATCTCTGGCGGCGCGGTGTACGACCATCATGAGAAGTGTTATGAGTTCGTTGTGGAAGAAGGCATCATTGACAACAAGATCCGTGAACGATTTGGGCTGATGTATGTACCCTGCGATTGGGAAGTCCATGCAGCCTGAGACCCTCGTAAAAGTAGAAGGTGTTTCCAAGAAGTTTTGCCGCTCCCTTAAGCGATCCATGGTCTATGGCCTGGGAGATATTGGTGCGAACATGATGGGACAAAGCACGCGCTCAGGTCAGCTGAGGCGCGATGAATTTTGGGCGGTGGACGATGTTTCATTCGAAGTGAAGCGAGGCGAGTCGATCGGTCTCATCGGTGCCAATGGTTCCGGGAAGACAAGCTTACTTAAGATGTTGAATGGTATTTTTTGGCCGGACAAAGGGAAGATCACCATGAAAGGCCGCGTGGGCGCTTTGATCGCCGTGGGCGCCGGGTTTCATCCGCTTTTGACGGGACGTGAAAATATTTATGCCAATGGCGCGATATTGGGTATGACGAGAAAAGAAGTGGATCAGCGGTTCGATGCCATCGTGGATTTTGCCGGGCTCGAAGAGTCGCTCGATATGTCGGTGAAACATTATTCGAGCGGTATGTTCGTGAGGCTTGGTTTTGCGATCGCTATTCACTGTGATCCGGATATTTTGCTGGTGGATGAAGTGCTGACGGTCGGCGATATGAATTTTAAGAAAAAATGTGTGCTTAAGATGCAGGAGCTTGAGAAAAAAGGAGTCACAAACATATTTGTTTCGCAA
>CAYODQ010000020.1:0-34933 GCA_964402785.1 uncultured Planctomycetia bacterium | reverse complement strand
TGATCTTCGCAAGAGCTGATTTAATTTTTTTCTCACGTCTTGCATCCGATACGGGGGAAACAATCAGATTCTTCCCATCCGTCGACACTTCGAGAGGCGTGTCCAACGTAATATGAAGAAGCTCCAAAATAGGCTTTTCGATGATCAGGGCTGAACTATTACCATGCAACGTCAAATGCTTAATCATAACTTTTCTCCTTGAGAGGGTGATACATTGTACTTATAATGTATCACCCAAATGGCGGCTTGTCAAGGGCACCTATTTTGGCTATCCAACAGTCATTTTCAGGGGTAGGAATCCCGAGCTGTTGGCCATATCGGGATATCGCCCCGTTTAATGCTTCGATATCCGTGCGCTTGCCGCGACGGATATCCTGTAACATCGACGGATGATGGGCGGCCGTGCTAGGGATCAATTTTTTACGCATGAGAAGCTTAAATTCATCCGCTGTTTTTGGATTCAGTCTTATCCCTTTTTTCAGACCCACGGCATAACACTCCTCGATGATGCGGTCCATGGCCTGCCAAGTTTTTTCGCTTTCCAGGATCTTTCCATATGGCATCTCATGAACCGTGCAAATCGGATTGAGCGCACAATTGTAAATCACTTTCGCCCAGATAGTGGTCAAAATATCCGGTACCGCTTCGGTGGGGATCTTGGCGGTATTGAGCATCTGCGCCATTTGAAATGGCTTCATCCGAGTCTCAACACCAGGAAGCGACCCGACACGGACCGAGTCGGCATTGACAGTCACTTTTGCAATGCCGGGATTTGTTTCGACGCCAAAGATAATCCGGCCTACAATAAAATTTTCAGCTTTGACTCCCCCATTCAATATTTTTTCAATATTTCCTAAACCATTCTGAAGTGAAAGCAACATAGTCTGCTCTTGCATCAGTGGAACGATTTCTTGAATCGCTTTTTCAGTGTCGAAGGATTTTACAGTGAGAATAATCACATCCCAGGGGACTTTTTTGGCTTGTACATCAGAAGCCCGGGTATACAATTCAAACGCCTTCATCCGGTAATCACCCCAGATCCCCGTAATCGAAAGCCCCTGCTTTGCAATGACATCCAGATGCCAGGGTCGTCCGAGAAGCGATACGTCGTGACCGGTCCTCGCAAGGAATGCACCGACAACGCTGCCGACACCACCGGCTCCGAATATAAGAATTTTCATCGGCAATCAGCGGTAAGCGGTAAGCGGTAAGCGAAAAGAAATCTCTTAACGCTTAACGCTGACCGCTGACCGCTAAGCATTTATATCCCTGTTTTTTTGTATCGGGTCTTATCAAATACACCGGCAGCGAAAAACGCTTTTTTGCGTTCGACGCATTTATTACACTCGCCACAGTGATCGTAACCCTTGGGATTGAGGCAGGAAAAAGTAAACTCGAGTGGCATTTTTTGGCCCATACTGATCACATTTTCTTTTTTTAATTTATGAAACGGAGCCTTGATATCGATCTCATAATTCAACCCCATTGAAAGCACTTCGGATATTTTCTTGAAGAACTTTGGGGTGCTATCCGGGAAAGGATTACCTCTCAAAACGCCGATCTCTATGGTTTGGATGCCTTTCACAGCACAAAAAACAGCCGCCTTTGAAATAAATACGATATTACGGCCGGGCAGATAAACAGAATCGTCCGGCATTTTGCCTGTAGGGATCTTGATACCGGTGATGCTCCAATGTGCATCGTACAGATCCCGCATGGTGAGATCTAGAATAACCAGCGGCTTCACATTGGCATGACGCATTCCGCGAAGGAAATTCTTAAGACAAAATATCTCGGTGTCTTCCCAGCGCAGATGATTTTTGACGTACACAGGATGCACCACATCGTACCGTGACGCCGCGTCATTTACGAGCACAGCGCTTTCGACGCCGCCACTCACGAGCACACAAACTTGGCTCTTTTTGGCAGTATCCTTGGTCATGGCGCTCATTTCTCGTCCTGAATATGGTGTTTGATATTTTTACCTTCGACGATAAAGATCACATCTTCGCTGATATTGGTAGCGTGATCCGCGATACGCTCAATGTTGCGGCTGATAAGGATAAGATCCACCGCGCGGGTGATACTTTTGGGATCCTGCATCATGTAGGTCAAAAGCTCCCTAAAAACCTGATCGTTCAGGTTATCAACGACATCATCACTTTCACATACGTTCTTGGCGAGCTTTGAATCCTGGTGCACAAAAGCTTCGATGCTGTTTTTGATCATCTTCTGAGCACACTCAGCCATCTTTGGGATATCGATGAGAGGCTTGAGCTGAGGTTCTTTGAGTAAATACAGGCCAGTCTCGCACATGTTCACTGCCTGATCCGCTATGCGCTCCAGATCAGAATTGATCTTGAGAATAGAAGTCAAAAGACGCAGATCTGTGGCGATGGGTTGACGTAAAGCCAAAAGACGCAAAGACTCCTCTTCGATCTCGATCTCGATATGGTTGACCCTATCCTCCATTTCAAAGACCTTCTGCGTCAAAGAAGCATTGCGATCGACCAGTGTCTTGATCGCCAAACCGATCATCTCCTGGGCAATATCCGCCATCTGAAGCAGTTTCTGCTTCAGCTCTTTCAATTCCTCATCAAAGTGTCGTTCCATAACTCCCTAGTATAGCCTGTCTTACACTTGAAAACCACCTCTCATCGCTATTCAATTCTCTCCTTCTATCATACGCATAAGCTGGTAATAGGTTTTGTTTTTATTCGCCCTTACCCGTTTGCCCACATGGTTTTGTTGTAAGTCGTTTGGACCCTCGCCAAAATCCAAGACGCGGTGAAGGACTAGCCTATATTAACAGGCACCGCGTCGCAACAAAACCATAAGCGCGTTCAAACGGCCGGGAACGAATAAAAACAAAACCTATTACCAGCTTACGCGATGGTGTCACTCACTCATCTGATTCTTAAAAACGAGCTATAACCTAGAGGTTAAGCCGGTTGCTGATATCTCTTTTGACCATTCCCGGCCTTTTCCGAGCGCTCATAGCTTTGTCATAAATGGCAATGGAGACGCCAATCCGAGCCGAAGGCGAGGGTCCATGCCATTTATGGCAAAGCTATGCGAGGAAAAGGGTAAGGGTGGGCGAAAGAGATATCAGCAGCCGGCTTACATCTATGAGAGAGGGAGTGTTATCGTGAATGTCGAGCCTTTTTGAGGGACGCTTTGAACGCGAATGGAGCCGCCATGGCGCTCGATGATGTGTTTGACGATAGATAGGCCCAGGCCTGTACCGCCGGATTCACGGGTCCGGCCTTTATCAACTCGGTAAAATCTCTCAAAAATGCGAGGCAGATCAGCCTCGGGTATACCGATCCCGTTGTCTTTTATAGAGACCGTCACAGATCCTGTGTCTCCTCGAGCCTCCACTGACACCTGAGATCCCGCCGGGCTGTATTTGATCGCATTATCGATCAGATTGCTGAGAGCTCTCTCAAAAGAAGATGGCTCAGCTTGGATCTTGAGCCCTTTGGGCTCGACCGCCGCTTTGAGTGAATTTTTTGTTTCCTTAAGCAAAGGTTCGAATGTTTCTGCCAATTTATCCAAAATATCCATGACGCGAATTGTTTCTTTCTTAAGAGGCTCGTTCGAAGATTCGATCCTCGACAAAAGCAGTAGATCCTCAATGAGCGTATTGAGTTTCTTGGACTGCGCTTCGATGATACTCAAAAACTTCTGGCTATTCTCTTTGTCATCGATAGCCCCCTCTTTCAGCGTCTCCACAAATCCCAAGATGGACGTCAGGGGTGTTTTGAGTTCATGTGATACGTTGGCAACGAACTCCGTGCGCATCCGATCAAACTCTTTGAACGGTGTCATATCACGAAAAACAGCGACGATCCCGATAAATTCTTTAGCAGCAAACACCGGCGAGACGTGAATATCAAAGATAGATTTGGTGAGAAGGAAATCGAGCTCCTTCTGAGAGCCTTTTTGCTTATCCAGGCACTCCTGTACCATCTGATTCACATCGGGATCGCGAAATATCTCCCAATAGTGCTTCCCTTCGACCAGCTCTTTTCGCACACCAAATAATCCACAAAGTGCCGAGTTCACCAACAGGATCTTCTGTTCGGTGTCGACCACAAGAACACCCTCGGTCATACTCTCCAGGATGCCAAATAGCCGCTTTTTCTCCTCAAGTGTGTCTTTCATACGCCCTTCGAGGCTTTCTTCGCTGACTGATAATTTATTGCGAAGCTGTTTGGCTTCGTCTTGGGATCTTTTATACCGGAGGGCAAAAAAAATGTTGAGGGCTGCAAGCCCCAGGCAGACAGTTAGAAAAACCACGAATGAGATCATTTAGTCGGCGTCGGGATCAGCATCAACAAACCGGTATCCCGACCCGCGCACGGTCTCGATCAGGTCGCGATATTTGCCTAGCTTAGCTCGAAGGCTTTTCACATGGACATCCACAGTACGATCCACCACGAATGCCTCGCCCTCCCAGACACCGCTCAGAAGCTGGTCACGGCTAAAGACCTTGCCGCGGTTGGTCAGAAAAAACGAGATCATCTTGAATTCAAGTTTGGTGAGGACCACCGGTTTGCCTTTGATCGTAAACTGATGGCGCTCCCTATCCACCATCAGATCCCCCACGCGAAGCACCTGCGCTTCGTCCTTCTTGGGTTCCGAATGCCGAAATATGCTTTTAACACGAACCAAAAGCACTTTGACACTGAACGGCTTGGGAATATATTCGATGGCTCCCAGCTCAAACCCCACCACCTGATCGATCTCAGAGCCTTTGGCCGTGAGCATGAGGACGGGGATATTTTTAGTTTCTTTGTTGGCTCGGATGATCTTGAGAACCTCAAGGCCGTCCATCCCGGGAAGCATGATGTCGAGGATGACGAGATCAGGCTGTTTCGCGCGTATGGCTTCAAGGCCTTCTTCGCCGGTTTTGGCGGACTGAAATAAATAGCCTTCTTTTTCTAGATTGTATTGAAGAAGCTTCAGGATATCCTTTTCATCATCGATAGCAAAGATCAGCTTTTTGGCCACGTCATTTCTTCGCTTTTTTTTCGCCGATGATGGTTTTGACCTTATCGCGGATCATGGACTGGATCTCATCGACGGATTTGCGGGCATCGATACTTTCGAAACCAAATTCTTTGGATAATTTATCATATTGCTCGATCAAAGCAGACTGATAGTTCACAAAACTATCGAACAGATCCTGCCCCATATGCATATCCATCCCGGCTTCCCAATAATTCATACCGCCGCCTTCGATGGTACGCGGGATGAGATTCTCAATATCGATCTTAAGATACAGGGTCAGATCCGGCTCCAGCGCAAAACTAAAAAGATCCCTCGTCCACTGAGAGTCGACTTGTCTGACGATATCTCTTGCGATGGCGGTAAAAATATACCGGTCTGTGAGCACGATATGGCCTGACTTGAGAGCAGGGATGATCAAGTTCTCAAATCGATCGGCGAAATCTGTGGCGTACAACAGCGTAAATGTCATACGGTCCATCATATTGCCGGATTTGAGCATCTCGAGAGACTTGTGCATCAGATTGGAGCGCGCCCAGCCGGTCTCCACAACTGAATAGCCCTGCACTTCCAGCCAATTGCGCAAAAGCGCAACCTGTGTGGATCGGCCGGAGCCGTCCGTACCCTCGATCGCGATCAGCTTTCCCTTTTTCTGGAAAGGCTTAAGATACGGTAAACTTTCTCCAAAATACTTTGGCTCGCTTGGCATAAATTGTCCTTTTCTTGGAATAGCCTTTCAAGGCCTCTTTCACTTTTTCGCGCACGATCTCTTGCTGATCATGGATATCTTCTGTCGCATCGATCACGGTGAGGCCGAATTCATCGACCATTTTCTTATATTGCTCCAAAATACGCGTTTGGAAGATCTTGAATGACTCTTTGGTGTCCGAATGCAGCCCCAGATCCATTCCCGCCTCATGGAATTTGATCTCAGCGCGGTTCGACAAGATACGCTCGCAGGCGATCTGCGCCGGCACATCGAAATAAAAACTGATATCCGGCTTGGCTGCGAAACTGTACAGATTGCGCACCCATGTGGGGCTAACCCCTCTCACTCCGTCGCGCGCAAAAGCCGTGTAAGCATACCGATCTGCCAGCACGATCATACCCGCCTTGAGAGGAGGAATGATCTGATAATTGAGCCTGTCGGCAAAATCAGATGCATGGAGCAGGCTAAATGTCGTAGGCGTCAAAAGATTCTTCTTCTTAGCCTCGCGGGTGGTCTCCTTGACAATCTCGGAGCTGTTCCACTCAGTGTAAAAAACAGAGTAACCTTCGGACTCCAGCCATTTGCGCAAAAGCCCGATCTGGGTGCTTTTACCGGATCCGTCCACGCCTTCCACAATAAAAAGCTTTCCGGGATAGGGATGTTTTTTATCAAATACACTCATCGTATTTTCCTTGGTTTTTTACCGTTCGACGGCTCAACCTGTATGCGGCATTTCAAGACTTTCTCTAAAAGTGCGGATCTCTGCCTCGCCTGCCATATCTCAAGCTCGGCGTCTTTGGAGGCTTTGACATGAACCACCAACTTGCCTTTGGAAGAGCGGCATGAGAGTGATTCTACCACTGAAAAATGACTCCTGTCCAAGCCATCGGCGAATCGCAATATAGCCGATAATACCTTGATCGAGCGGATGCTTTTTTGCCGGGCAAAATGCAATTCACCCTTTTTGGGGAATGGCTTGCGATGGTTGCGCGATACCCAGGCGATCATCTCGATCTCTTCGGGTTTAAATCCGTCCAGATCACTGTTCATGATGAGATAAAAGGTATGTTTGTGGTGTTTTTTGTAATTTACGCTGTAGCCGATATTGTGCAAAAGACAGGCGAACTTCAGCACATCCCGGTCTCTTTTTTCTAATTTATGAATGGCCGCTGTTTGGTCAAATAATGCCAAAGCAAGCTTGGTCACCTGCTCAGCATGCGGCGTATCAGCCGACCAACGCTTCAAAAGCTGCCGGATACATTTCTCGCGGATATCCGTGCTGGCTTCCTCTTTATGAAGCTTCTTTTTATTTTTTTCGATGAAATCCAGGATCATCCCGTCGCGAATACCGCGCCCGGAAAGCGTGATATCATCCACTTTCAAAAGCTTCATGAGCGTCATGACCAGCACACTGCCTGCCACGATGATGTCTGCGCGCTTCGAATCCAGTCCCGGGAAATTTAACCTCTCTTTAAGAGGCATGTGGATGATCTTCTCATGCACCTTCTTAAGTTTGTCCTGATCCAGATCATAATGATTGATGAGGCCCAGCGGCTTGGAGGTTTCGTCCTCGTACACCATCGAACCCAGGTTGATCATGGTTCCTGCAGTTCCGATCACCATTGAATATTTGAGCTTTCTAAGTTTTTTGGCCGGCTTCTTCAATACTTTTTCGATATGCTCTTCGAGATCCTTGATCTCGCTATTGGTTGGGGGGTCTTTATGCAAATACAGATCGGATAGACGGGCTACGCCAAGAGGAAAACTTTCAAGGAATGAATGTTTCTTGCCATCCCCCAGTATAAGTTCCATACTCCCACCGCCGATATCCACCACGAGGGTTTTTTGGCCTCGCGTCTCCACACTTGAGCGGGCGGCCAGCTCGATCAGCCGACCTTCTTCATGTCCCGATATGATCTGCACACGGATCCCGGTGCGGCGGTATATTTCCCGGACAAATTCCAGGCCGTTTTGCGCATCGCGCACAGCGCTGGTGGCCACAGCGATCATCTTTTTAACATCCGCCGCTTTGGCGATCTTGTAAAAACGGTCGATGACGCCCCAGGCTCTCTGCATAGCACTTTTGCGGAGCCTGTGACTTTCAAAACTGCCATCCCCGAGGCGGGTCGTGTCTTTTTCGTGGCCAAGGATCTCGTAGGACAGATCAGGGCGGATCTCGACGATCAGCATATGGATGGAGTTGGTGCCAATATCAAATACGGCGATGTTCATAGTACAAGTTTACCATACGCGGACTATACCCGCCTTTCATGAAAGGAGTGTGAAGGTGGTATGATGTTTGCATGAAGCTACAAGGAAAAACAGCCCTGGTGACCGGGGGTGCCAAAAGAGTAGGTAAGGCGATCGCCCTGGAACTGGCGCGGCAAGGTGTAAACCTGATCCTGCACTATCACACCTCCGCCAAAGAAGCCGCCGAGACCGCTTCAGAGATCAAAAAAATCGGTGTCTCTTGTCACCTGGCTCAAGCTGATCTTGGCGCTTCTGATTCCATACGACAAATGCTGACCGAGGTAAAAAAAATTGGCTCGGTGGATATTTTGGTCAATAGCGCTTCGCTTTATTATAAAACCCCGGTGGAAACAGCCACTGAAGCGCAATTTGATGAACTGATGGGTGCCAATTTAAAAGCGCCCTATTTGCTGTCCGTGGAAATTGGGCGGGAAATGAAACTGCGCGGCGGCAAAATTATCAATATTGCGGATTGGAGCGGATTTAGACCCTACAAAGACTATCTAGCCTATTGCACGACCAAAGGCGGCCTCATCACACTCACCAAAGCGCTGGCACGGGATCTAGCACCGCTCGTGAGCGTAAATGCTGTCGCTCCCGGCCCGGTTCTTGCTCCGCCTGATCTGTCGGAAAACGAAAAAGAAGTCATCGCCAAAACCACCGCCCTCGGCCGCTGGGGTAAACCCGAAGATGTCGCAAATGCCGCCATCTACCTACTCGAATCCGACTTCGTCAACGGAACCGTCCTAGTCGTCGACGGCGGTCGATCTATCATATAAATTTTCCATGGTATTAGTTGCAATTTTGGCAAAAACCAAAAAGCTTTAAGCTATGGTAAACAATCTTGAAGTTATGTTTTTTGGCTTCGGAATCTTGGAGGGTTTCAATGGCTTCATTTTCGAATTCGATGATATTGCCACAACGGATGCAGATCAGATGATCGTGATGCTTACGCCCTTGAGATCTCTCATACAATTTCTTTCCATCTCCAAAATCCTGCTCCTCTAGCACGGACGATTCTTTGAGAAGCGCGAGTGTTCGGTAAACTGTAGCCTTGGAAACAGTGGGATCGGCCTTCTTGGAATATTTAAGCAGATCTTCCGCTGAAAAATGCCCATCCCTCATCGCCTGCTGTAAGATGGTGCGCCGCTGACTGGTCAACTTTAGGTCTTTTTTTTCTAGAAAATCCGAAAAGGACTTTTCCGCTTCCTGGAGGAATGTTGACGTCGTCATCGGCGCACCTCGTATTTTAGAATCTGTGTTCGTACTCGAAGATCCACTTTAACTCTCCATCGGGTGCATTTTCAGACACCCCGAAGAGATACCCCACATCGTACTTGACGCGGTCTCCCAGCTTGCCATAGATGGCCGGACCGAGCTGAAAATCCTGCCGGTCAAAAGATTTACTTTCCTCGACATTACCATAATTCCAATGGATTTCAACGCCCGGCTCGAATTCCTTACGAAGACGGTACGTCGTGCTCCAAGAAGCGCCGGCCTCCCATTCATCTTCTTCATCTGTGCCATATTTATACTCCACAAAAGGATTGGCACGATGACGGAACAGGTCTATTTCTTTTTCAAGAAGAAGCAGCAGCTTCACCTCATCCTGTGACTCATCCTCAGCAGCGAACTCAAGCTCGACCATAGCGCCGGTATCGATGAGCCACTCGCCCGCCTGTGAGATCTGGAACTTGTTCTCCCACTCGGTCGCTTCGTACTCGAGACCTTTGCCATCGGCGGGAGTATCTTGCCAAGCGCCATAGACTTCCGTGAACCACCAAGGCGTCACACCGTATCCGACAGCGACCTTGTGTCTCTCTCTTCCATCTTTCGAGTTACGATCATCAAAGGTATAGGCTCCACGGTACTCGATCTCCAACTCACCATATTCCACCAAAGGTGAGTACACTTTCTTGGTGGCGTGAGCATCCCCGCCCCAGCCAAATAATCCGGCCGCCACCACGACCAGCGCAGCCGCCTGCATCTTCTTGGACGGCGCATCGAACATCTTCAACAACATGACCAACCCTCCCACTGTTAATCCGTAAAAAATCGCCTGAATCCCTGTCGGTCTTTCCGTATAACCGATCAACGCATTCAAAATTTTTCCGGGTATGCTCTGTTCTGACAAAATATTGGATAGATCCCACAGCGGATCCGCCAAGGTCGGCAACCAGCCGACCGCTGTTAAGTAACCCACGGCTTGCGACACCATACCCGCGGTCAAAAAAATAAGAATAGTCCCTGTGACAGAGAACAGCTTTCCCATGGGTATACGCAAAAGACCAAGATAGAGCATGATGCCAACGAGACAGCCCAGTATCATACCGACTGATCCTCCGCTCACCACACTCACCCAGTCTTTTCCTGACGCAAGCAGTCCGTAAATAAAGAGAACGATCTCGGAGCCTTCACGGAGAACCGCCACAAACGCGACCGTCGACAATGCGTAAAGAGGCGCTTTCCCCTCGCAGACCTGCTGACCCACTTGCTTTAGCTCTTTGGACATCTCGCTCGCATGCTGCTTCATCCAGACCACATGCCAGCTGATCATAATGGCGGCAAGTATAAGAACGGATGCATTAAAAAGCTCTTGCCCCATCCCTTCAATGGCAGCTGAAAGAGCCTCGGTGAACATGGCCACCACACAAGCACCGACCACACCCGCGACACAACCAAAGAAGACGTAGCGCCCCCGAAGACACAAACCGCGTGTGGCAGCCATCAAAATACCGACGATAAGCGCCGCTTCCAAGATCTCCCGAAATACAATGATAAGGCTAGACAGCATGATCAGTCCTTCGCAACAATGGTGCCTTGAGCGGTTTTCATGTTGAATTCACCGAAATACTTATAAGTTCCAGGTTTCAACGGACCAATAAATATAGCGGCTTTGCTGTTACCCGCTATGACCTTCTCTCGGTTTAAGTCATAACTTTCAAATTCCTCGGCAGTTGGATCCTGGTTATCGACCAATATTTTGATCTTCTTCTTGGTCGGAACGACCAATTCTGCGGGCTCAAACAGGTGATTTTTGATCACGATCTTAAAATCCTCCGCCGCTCGTGCACTTTCGGGCCAAAACAAAACCGCAACAAGCATCCATAGCGACAAAACGACACCGCTCTTTCTCAACATGATCAACCCTTTCTTTATATTATTGAGACTAAGTCTCAATCAAGTTTCCAAAAAAAGCCGCAAAATGCGGCACTTAATCAGTAGTGAGAATTAATCTCAAATGAGAGTATATCTCAATAGAAATAATTTGTCAAGCCTAATCCATTGTCACGGGTTTCTGCTGACAGACCACCAGCTGACCCTGTAATTTATTGTTTTCCTCATTCAGCTTCTCTATCTTGCGCGCCAATGCGGATATTTTCTCGTCTTTTGCATACCCTTCAGATTCAAAATCTTCCTGCTTTTTAAGCGCCTTGGCCAAGCGCTCGGTTGCCTTGCGAAGCTCCTCTCCGATATCACTGACCTCCTTGTTCTTTTTCTTGAGCGCAGTGTCGAATTTATCCAAATTGGCCTTCTTTTCCTCTTCGATACTTTGAAGTTCCTTTTCTTTGGTCTGTATCACTTCGGCGTGATTTTTTTGTGCTGTTTCACCCTCCGAAACCAGCTTTTGGATCTCCTCGTCCTTTTGACGAAGTGACGCCTCACACTGTTCATTCAATTCCACGATCTTCGCCTGCAACTCGCCGACCTGCGTCTCCAGATCACTGATCGCATTTCCTTTTTCATTGATGACCGATGCCGCTTTAAATTGAAGCTTCTCTAGTTGAGTCTCAGCGGATACTTTGGCATCGTTCTCTCGTATGAGCAGAACCAATAGCAGAATGATGACAGCCGCTTCCAACAGAACAAATTTGTTTTTGATCATAAAAGCGCCCTCTTTTTTGAATTAGGAAAAATTTTGAAAGAAAAAATCCAGTACTTCGAACAAACCGCGGCGTATCAACATGACCCCGATCGCCGCCAAAAGCAGATTGGATATTTTAGACAGCGTTTGAGAGCCCACTTCCCCAATGATCTTGGAAAGCCCCCCCGAATAAAATAAGATCACGCCGCACAAAAGGATATTTGAGACAATCGAAAACAAAGTGGCCCACAATCCGTATGTATCAAACAAAATAAGTGTGCTCGCCAGGACCGCCGGCCCCACGATCAGCGGGACCGCTATCGGCACCACCCCGATCACCTGATCCGGCAAACGAGATGCCTTGTTGTAGCTAAGAAGATCACGGATCGAGATAATAAAAAGGATGGCGCCGCCGGCTATCAAAAAATCATTCAGTGTGATCCCCAGCCAGGAAAAAATAAGTTTACCGACAAAAAGGAATGAAACAGCCACAAACAGCGCTGTCAAAACAGAATGCCGGATGAGCTTTGATTTCTCTTCGCGGCTCATTCCGTCCGTCAATCCCAAGAATACCGGGATCATCCCTAAAGCATCCACTGCTACGAATATAGGCACAAATGCTAAAAAATAATCGTTCATTTCGACTTAGCCCTCTCCCTTACCCATACCGGCCTCTTCACCCTAACCCCAACCCATTTTTTCTGACCTCTTTAACTTTAGGCGCCACAAAGATCATCACCATCGTCCGCAAAAAGCAGGATATCAGAAAGAGGGCGAGAAATGAATAACCACGAACTGCCGGAAGCCTGTGAAAGAACCAGCCGCCAAATGATGCACCCAAAAAGACAGCGACGCTGTTCATGATGTTGAAATAAGAAATGCAGCGTATTCTCTTCTCCGGACTGACAGCCTCGATCATGAAATTATTGAGCAGTAGATTGAAACCTCCCCAAAAACATCCGCCCAACACCTGCACAAAGAATCCAAAACCAAGCGACTGCGAAATAAGCCAGCAAGCCGGGATCGTCGCGATCCCCCAACCGGCCACCCGCATCGTTCTCATGTTGCCAAAATAGTCTCCGTATTTGCCCCACAGCTGCTGAAACACGACACCCGAGACGGCCGCTGTCGTCACGATCACCATATAGGCCGCATAATCAAAATGAAGGTCTTGAAGAAGAAAAACCGAAAAAAGTGAAGCGGATATGTTGACCGAAAAGCTCATAAGAGAAGCGAATAAAACAAATCGCGCATAATTACTGGTTCGGATCTGTTTCAAGAATGCAAAAAAACTAAAATAAACATCGTGCGCGCTTTTTCGAAATGGCTCTTTCATCTTGGTCAAACAGATCCATGCATAGAACCGGCAAAACATGGCAAACACAAAGATGATCGTAAAACCCCTGAACGTATTCTTTCCAAAGAAATGAAGGATGAGCCCGGCAGAAATAGACACCGTGATGCTCAATATCCCCTGGATCTTATTGCGCCAGCCAAAATATTTCCCGCGCTTCCGAATGGGGATATAATCCGACATAAGGCTTTGCCAAGCCGGAACGGTAAACGCACCAAACGATACAAAAAAAATGACAGCCACCAAAAGAGCCCATGGCGCCATTGGAGCCCTATCTCCCTTAAAAATATAAGGAATTAAAATGATCGGCAACCATGACAAAGCATGAAAAAAAACAACGAAATTGATGAGTTTGGTACGTGAGCCGATGCGCTGCGTAAGGCTGGCTGATTTTTGTTGGATCAACATCGCAATGGTTGTGGGAAATGAGGCAAGAAAAGCAACTTGAGCAGCGCTGGCCCCCAAGGCGATGCCGTAAGGGATCAAATACATGTCGCTAACACCCATCATCATGGCCGAAAACAGGCCATCTAAGATGGAGTAATAAAGACTCTTCCGAACAGATCCTTTTTCAAATTTCAACTGGCGTTGACGGCTGCTTCAACATCCGCACGTAATTTTTCATTGTAAATATTGTATTGTCCCAAAACCTTCCCTGTGGAATCCAATAAAATAGATACAGGAATGCCAACGATCCCGTACTTTTGAGCAGTGGTGATCTCCGTGTCCAACACGATGGGAAAATTAAGTCCATGCTCTACAGCAAATGACGCCGCCTGCTCCGCTGACTCACCCATATCCAGTGCCAAAACTGTAAAACCGCGCGCGCCAAAATCATTTTGTAATTTGACCAGATCCGGCATCTCTTCTACGCAATATCCGCACCATGTCGCCCAAAAATTAAGCAGCACTACTTTATGACTTTGAAGAACGGAGTCCAGCGAGACATCTTCGCCTTTTAAATTTTTGAGGGTAAAACGCTGTTCGGTTGTGAGTGTCTCGCCCACACTGCCCAGAGAGGATTGAGATGGGGAAAATTTGATGAATCCACACCCCGAGATAAATACCATCGCAACTGCGAAAACCCACAAACAAAAAAAGCGCTTCATTTCAACCTTCCCCCCATCACGATCAGTAAATATTGTCCCGTAAATATCATCAACCATCCAAAAAATTTCTTAACTCGATCCAGCCAAACGCCCGACTTTGGCAGTGAGGATAATAAGCCCGTAAAAGTCCCCAGAAGGATCATTAAAAAACCTACGCCATAACCAAACACGAACAAAAGTGAAAAACCATAGAAAATATTTTTTTGGGAAGCCACATACACCAAGACAGTGGCCAACACCGGAGCTGTGCATGGACCCACGATCAAGCCAGAAAAGATCCCAACAAAAAAGGCGCCCACATAACCGCCCTTTTTTCCAACGGAGCCGGTGCCGATGGATAATTGGGGAAGGTTGAATCCACCCAACATGGAAACGCCGAGGATGATACAGACATTAGCCACCACAAAATAAGTCCATGGGCTGGATCCGATGCGGCCAAAAAGCTGGCCGGTGAGAGCTGCAAAAGCTCCCAAGATCGCATACGTAAGCGCCATGCCTAAGACATAAACCAACGAAAGCGAGAAACCCTTTAATCGATTGCCGGCCGAACGAGCGCCGATATAACCTAGCGTCAGAGGGATGACAGGGTAAACGCAGGGCGTAAAACTGACACCCACACCGGCTAAAAAAATAGCCACAAAAGCCAGCGCAGGATTTGTCTGGATTAAAGAACCAACATTTTCAAATAGGTTTGCCATTCCATTCATTTTACTGGAACCCTCGATATGAATAAAGTCAATTTGTACATCAACCCATTCTTAATTGCTTATGAATAAGTAATGGTTCCCTGTTCGTTAAGATAGACGCTATAAGGAGATATTAATGCCCCACAAGGCCCACCCGGAAGCCTGCGAGCCCTGAGAGTGTATGAATTGGGATTGGGCCCCGAAGAAAAGGAATAGCTAAAAATTGCCGTACTGCCACCGGCGGTGCTATTGGGATTAAAATCCAAATTAGTCCCAAAAGCTCCAATAAATGCACCTGAATAAGTCCCGTTCATCGCATAATAAGTGAACAGCGAGCGCCTTGTATTCATCAAATGCTCCACTGCTTCGACAGACCTCATTCTTTCAACGTTGGAAGAATACACAGGTAGCGCCAAGCCTGTCAAAACAGCCAGGATCACTAAGACAATCAGAAGTTCAAGTAAAGTAAAACCAAAGCGCAGGTATTTTTTCAAAGTCTAAGTATTAGTCATTTTTTAAGCCTGACGGATCTCAGCTGACCGCAGGCAGCCTGAATATCTCTGCCTTTTGAAAAGCGCACGGTGGTACCGATCCCGGCCGTCTGTAAAATTTGCTGAAACTCTACGATCTCATTGTAGCTGGGTGCTTCGTGCGGAAACTCTTGGATGGGATTGTAAGGAATAAGATTCACCTTACAAAGCACTCCTCTCAAAAGCTTTGCCAATGATTTTGCTTCATGCGCCGAAGCATTCACACCCTTGATCAGAATATATTCGAATGTAATGGCGCGTTTGGTCTTATCCGCATATTTTCGGCACACTTCGATGAGTTTTTTCACCGGATGTGCACGGTTTACCGGCATGATGGATCCGCGCACTGCATCGTTGGGGCCATGGAGCGATACAGATAGCTCCACCTGAAGCCCCTCTTCTTGAAGCGCTTCAATCTTCGGAATGATCCCGCAGGTCGAAATCGTGATCTTTCTCGCGCCCAATCCAAACGCTTCTTTGGAATTCAACATCTTGATCGTGCGCAACACTTCCCGGTAATTATCGAACGGCTCGCCGATACCCATAAAAACGATGTTGGATATTTTTTTATCCGGCGATTGATCGCGCGCCAAGAGCACTTCGGACAAGATCTCGCCCATCTTCAGATTGCGGAAAAAACCATCCTGCCCGCTTGCACAAAATGCACAGTGAAATTTACAACCGACCTGAGAGGAGATGCAGATCGTTTTTCGCCTTTCCATCGGCATGTACACAGCCTCGACAAAATCGCCGTTTTTGAGCTCCATGAGAAGTTTGATACTTTTATCGCCTTCCGAGCTTTCACACTCAACGATCTTGGGAATATCGATCGTAAAAAGCTGTTTTAATTTTTCACGAAGCGGCACCGCCAGATTGGTCATACGGTCAAAATCATAAACGCCCTTCTCAAAGATCCACTGATGCACTTGTCTTGCGCGGTATACCTCCAACCCTAGCTCGGTGAACTTTTTTTTGAGCTCTTCCGTTGTGAAATCAAGGATATTAAGAGCGGAAGCGGTGGTCATTTTTTTCTCCAGTGTCTAAATGATCTGTATCATTGATAACGAGCAGCGTCGGATAAGGGTGTGACCGCTTGCGGCCATACTCCGCCAAGGTCAAACTGGTATTTTCGATATGCAACCCTTTGATCAACCGGTCAAAATCAGCCTTCATCCAGTCCGCAAGAAGCGCTGTGATACTACCACCATGAGTAACGATGAGCACAGTTTTATCTTTATTCTCTCGTACGATCTGCGCCACCCGAGAAACAATCCTTTTTCGAAAATGCCGCACATTTTCCGCTCGAGGGATGCGGCATTTGGAAGGGCTTTTGAGCCATTTCTGAAATCCTTTGTTATAAAGTTTATCCACTTCTTCGGATGTCATACCCTCCCAGTCTCCCAGCAAGATCTCTCGCAATTTAGGGTCTCGGATGATCTTGAGCTTCAGATATTTTGTGATCGCGACTGTCGTCGAGTAGGCACGGCCAAGATCGCTCGAGTAGACTTTATGAATTTTAAAATGTTTAAGCCTGCGAGCCAAATTCCTAGCCTGACGCTTTCCTTTGTCCGTAAGCTGGGAATCCGAATGTCCTTGGATGCGATTGTTTAGATTGTGCGCCGATTCGGCGTGACGGACGATGATAAGGCGAGTCATGTTAACCGAGATATTTTCTGTATTCGCTGGCCAAAGCCGCGTACCGCTTAGCCCATGGAATATGTCGCGCCACTTCATTTTTGTTCAAAATGCGAACCACCTTGCCTGGGACGCCTAACACCAGAGCACGCTCGGGGATCACGGCGTCTTCCAAAACAACTGCACCCGCTCCGATCAAACTATAGGCTCCCACTTTAGCGCCACTCAAGATCCGAGAGCCGATACCGATCAACACGCCATTGCCCACATGACAAGCATGGGCCGTAGCCTGATGACCCATGATGATCCCGTCCCCCAAAATACACTCCTGATCATGATCGACGTGGACAAGGCACCCATCTTGAATATTGGTATTTTTGCCGACACGGATCTTATTGATATCCCCTCTCAAAACAGCCGTGAACCACACACTTGAGCCAGCGCCTATAGCCACATCTCCGATCACATGTGCACCCGGAGCGATGAAAACCGAGGGGTGGATCTTGGGTGTTTTATTCTTAAAAGGCATGATCATAATTTTTTTTCCGTATCACTGACATCACCGATGATCTCTTCCACGAGATCTTCCAATGTGACCAATCCGCATATTTTTTGTGTTTTAGCATCCTTTACGATCGCGATCTGTATTTTCTTAGATTGAAATTCTTTCAATAGCTCGGTCACCTTTTTATTGGAAGCCACGAAAAAGGGCGCGCTGATCAGATCTCCCAGACGAATCAAAGAACCTTCTTTAAATAAATACAACAGATCTCGAACATATAAAATACCCACCACATGATCGCGTGTTCCTTCATAAACAGGGATGCGATTATGTCCCTCCTCCATCAAAACCCGCTCAAGAGCCTCCTCGCCATCGGAAAGCGACACCATGACCATTTTTTCCATGGGCGTCATGACGTCGCGCACCTCAATTTCATCAAAGTGAAAGATGCGCTCGAGCATTTTACGTTCATTGTCGCCGTAAAAACCCTCTTCCTTACCAATAGTGATCATCATTTTCATTTCTTCTTCCGTCACCAATGGAGATCGGTAATGCGGATTTCCTCCCATGAGACGGATAAACCCATTGGCTATCCATGTCAAAAGATGAGTGATCGGTCCAAATACCCATATAATGAGAGAGATGACATGCCTGATCGAAAACGCAAACCACTCCGGATGACTAGTGGCAAACACTTTGGGGATCAACTCTCCAAATATGACGATAATCACCGTAACGGCCACGGTACCTATAAAAAGACCCTTGGTTTCCCCAAATGCATGTGTGAGTAAAACTGCACAAATAGATGCAATTGCTGTATTTACAGTATTATTGCCCACCAAAATTGTGGCAATCAACCTATCCATTCTACTAATTAATCGATGAACTCGGACCGCACCTCTCTTTTTGTTCTCTAACATATGCCGGAGCCGAATCTTATTTAAGGAAATAAGAGCCGCCTCAGCCGCTGAAAAGAAAGCAGACAAGATCAACAAACCGACTAAAATGATAATTAAATGGGATTGGCCTGTCATAGTGCCGCACATTATAACATACGGTTACTCGTTTCTAACTTATTGACATAGTGTGCAAAGCTCTTTAGAATGGCGCCTTAAACTTGTGAACTTATGACTTTAGAAAGCCTTCTTTTTTACGTTCTTTCTGCAGGGGTAGTCCTTGCAGCCATTGGAGTTGTGACGGCCCGATCGGCTGTCTACGGCGTCCTGTCTCTTGTGTTGACCATGTGTTTGATCGCCGGTCTTTTTGTGCTTTTGAAGGCAGTTTTTGTGGCAACCGTGCTGGTACTCGTGTACGCCGGAGCCATTTTGGTTCTTTTCTTATTCGTAGTGATGATGGTGGACGTCCGCACCATCACGCCTGATTGGAAGATCAAGAGTATGCCTCCTTTATTTGCTCTGATCCTTGGTATTTTACTGTTCACTCAAATATTTAAAGTAATAGAGAAGATCAGCTTACCGGAAGTAGCCCCAGTCCATGGCACCGCCCAAAATATGGGGCGCCTTATCTTCAGCCAATACGTACTTCCCTTTGAACTCACTTCATTTCTTCTTTTGGCAGCCGTGGTCAGCGTCGTCGTTTTGGCCAAGAAGGACTCTCAATGATCACTTTGCATCATTATCTTGTGGTTGCGTCACTTCTATTCGTTATTGGTATTTTTGGACTTTTGGTTCGCCGCAATATTTTGATGGTCCTTCTCTCAGCAGAGCTTATTCTTAATGCAGCCAACCTATCCTTTGTCAGCTTTTCGTCTTATTTGGGCAATTTGTCCGGCCAGGCGGTCGTTTTCTTCAGCATGATCGTGGCGGCCGCTGAAGTTACCGTAGGACTTGCGATCGTCGTACTTTTGTACCGCAAGAAAAACACAACTGATACCAATAAACTTGATTCCATGAAATGGTAGAACTTACTTCGGCGCAGATGGCAAAGGCAGCGTGGGCGATATTGTTTTCGCCTTTAGCGGCGGCATGCCTCATCACACTTTTTGGTTTAAAAAAACCTAAATTCGCAAGCCTGATCGCGTTGGCAGGTATTTTGACATCTCTCTGCCTCACTGTTTGGTTATTTGTGATGAGCCGCCAAGCCCATGGCGATTTTTCGCAGACGTTCACCTACCCATGGATCTATATTGGATCACTGCATATTGATTTTGGTTTTATCCTAGACCCCTTATCGATACTCATGACCTTGGTGGTCACGGGTGTTGGAAGCTGCATCTTTTTTTATTCGATGGGATACATGAAGGGTGACGGCAGTTACCCTAGGTTCTTTGCTTCTCTTTCGCTCTTTGCGTTTTCCATGATCGGCATCGTACTCGCCAACAATTTCTTCATGTTGTTCGTGTTCTGGGAGCTTGTCGCTGTCAGTTCTTATCTTTTGATCGGTTTTTGGTTTGAGAAACCGTCTGCGGCCGATGCCGGAAACAAAGCATTTATCGTGAACCGTCTGGCGGATTTCGGCTTTGTTTTGGGTATTTTTTATGTGTGGATGCTGTCGGCCAAGGACGTGGATCATCGCACTTTTATGTTTGCCGATCTCGCACGCATTTTCCCCGAGATGATCGCGCAGGGCACCATCAATCCCGGGATGTTGGTGATCGCCTCTTTGCTGGTATTTTGCGGTGTTGTTGGTAAATCGGCTCAGTTCCCGCTTTATATTTGGCTGCCAGATGCCATGGAAGGCCCGACACCTGTCAGCGCCCTGATCCATGCAGCAACCATGGTGGCGGCAGGTGTTTATTTGATGGCACGTACTTTCTTTTTGGTGAGCGCTTCGCCGGATGCGCTTATGATCATCTCATATATCGGAATAACAACTGCCATTTTAGCGGGATTACTCGCATTGGTTCAGACGGATATTAAGAAGATCTTGGCGTATTCAACGGTCAGTCAGCTTGGATACATGGTCACTGCGCTTGGCCTTGGCAGTCAATATGTCGCAATGTATCACTTGACGACGCATGCATTTTTCAAAGCATTGCTCTTTTTGGGTGCCGGCTCCATGATCCATGGGCTTCACACACAGGATATTTGGAAAATGGGTGGGCTCGTCAAAAAAATGCCTGTCACCGCTTGGACATTCATCGTCGGCACACTGGCGCTTTGTGGCGTCCCTCCGCTGTCGGGCTTTTTTTCAAAAGATGAGATCTTGCACTTGGCGCTAGAGCACAACAAAGTGATTTTTGGTCTGGCACTTTTTGCGGCTGCTTTGACCGCCTTTTATATGACACGCGCTTGTTGGATAGCTGTTCTCGGAGGATCACGCGAACAAAATCATGGCAAAGCTCATGGTAAACATGACAAACATGATAACCACTCTTCTCATGATGTGCATGAGTCTCCTTTGGTGATGACGGCTCCTCTGATGATCCTTTCCGTGTTGGCTGTGATCGGTGGATTTATTGGGATCCCTCAATACTTAATGGGCTCTCATGGACATGAATCTCATCTCAATATGTTCGTAGCCACTCTGTCTGTTGTGGCGGCACTTCTCGGAATCGGCCTCGGCACCAAGATCTATGCCGATAAAAATTTAAAAAATGATCCCCTGATCGCCGTGTTTGGAAAACTTTACAACCTTGTCGTGAATAAATATTATCTCGATGATTTTTTTGTAGCTCTGGCCAATTTTTTCCAAAAAGGTATTGCTAAGATCCTATTTTGGTTTGACTGGAATGTAGTGATCCAAACCGGGGTCAATGGCTTGGCAGGTCTTACGGGACGCTTGGCGTCGGTGGTACGCAAAGCTCAGAGCGGTATTGTGCAAAATTATGCAACTGTATTTGGATTTGGAATTGTTGGGATGATCTATTTCTTGCTCATGAGGAGTTAAGGTGTTTAATTTGAATTTAGGGCCCGTCACATGGGCACTTTTGGCGCCTGCTTTGGGTGCATGTCTTATATTTTTTGTACCCAAGGACAAAACACGCTGGATCCAGGCGCTGGGCATCGTGGCCGTCTTCGCTTCTTTGCTATGCGCCTCGTATGTTTTGTTCACGTATGATCGCGCAGCAGCTGGCTATCAGTTCGTTGATAAAATATCTTGGATCCCTGCTCTGGGCATCCATTACCATGTGGGCGTAGACGGGATCAGCTCGCTCATGTTGTTCATGACCGCCCTCATCAGCTTCACCGGTATATGGGTTTCTTGTTCGGTCAAAAATCGTATCAAAGAGTATTTCGTTTTTTATCTATTTTTGATCTCAGGGTGTTTGGGTACGTTCAGCGCCCTTAATATTTTCTTCATCTATTTCTTTTATGAAACGGCCGTCGTGCCTGTGTTTCCGCTCATCGGCGTCTGGGGATCCGGCAACAAAGAATACGCATCTCTTAAACTGACCCTGTACCTCACCTTTGGAGCTGTTTTGGCGCTTTTGGCGATTATTGGGCTGTATTTTGCTACGGGCCTTAGCACGTTTGATCTTCCGACTATTGAGCAAATGTTGCGAAACAAACCCCTGCCTTTGGATTTTCAACGATGGGCTTTCCCTCTTATTATGGTGGGTTTTGGCGTGATTTTAACCCTATGGCCATTCCATTCATGGTCTCCGATGGGTTACGCATCCGCCCCGACATCAGTGAGTATGCTTCATGCCGGCGTTCTCAAAAAACTGGGTGCTTATGCTGTCATACGGTTGGGTATCAGCCTCATGCCCGAGGGTGCGGCCATGTGGATGCCTTATGTAGCCTGGATAGCCACGATCAACATCTTGTATTGCGGTTTGGTGGCGTTTACTCAAAAAGATCTCAAGTACATACTTGGATATTCAAGCTGCAGCCATATGGGATACATTCTTTTGGGCTTGGCCTGCATGACCCCTGCCGCCTTAAATGGCACCGTGTTCTTTATGTTCGCGCACGGCCTCATGGCATCCCTGGGATTCGCCTTGGTTGGTTTTATCTACGAACAAACCCACACCCGTATGATCGATGATTGGGGCGGCTTTGGTAAAAAAGTACCATTTGCGGCGACTCTATTCATCATGATGTCCATGGCCTCAGCCGGCCTTCCGGGATTTGGTAATTTTATCGGTGAAATGATGATCTTGATGGGTGCCTGGGATAAATACCGCATCCCTGCGATCTTGGCTGTCTTGGGATTGGTGGTCACAGCGGGTTATATGCTCAAAACCATTCGCGGCACCATGCAAGGGCCTCTGAATAAACATGGTGCAGAACTCAAAGACGCGCAAGGCTTTCAAAAGCTGCCTTATTTACTTTTGATCGGCGGCTTGATCCTCATCGGTTTCCTGCCGTCCCTTATTTTGCCGACGATCCACGCGGGCACTCAACCCATTTTGGAGAGAATACAGCAATATGCACCTTGATATCATCTGGCCCATATTTAAAACTGAGATTGGTCTTATTGCCCTGACGCTGGTGTGTATTTTTCTAGACCTTTTCTTACCTCGAGAGAAAAAAGGCATCATTCTTTCGAATGTAGCTTTGATCGGCATCGCAGCCTTATTTGCTCACATGAAGTTTTCGGGCCGTGAGATGGGTTTTTCATTTCATTGGACCTATGTTCAGGATGGTGTATCCATATACTTTAAATCCCTGTTCCTACTCGCCGGTTTCATCTCGATTTTTATGGCGCGGGAGTATCAACCCAAACTTCAGCGCGGGCATGGCGAGTTTATTCTTCTTATTCTTTTCAGCCTCATCGGGATGATGTTTCTGGCATCCGCTAATGACTTTTTGCTCTTTTTTGTATCGCTCGAAATCTTGAGTATTTCTTTATACATTATGACCGCTTATCTTCGGGATAACGACAGCTCTATTGAAGCGGGTATAAAATATTTGGTGATGGGCGCTTTATCAACAGCAGTGTTTTTATTTGGCCTTAGCTTTATATACGGCACTACAGGGAGCACGTCGTACAATGAGATCATAGAGACATTTAAAACCATGCCCAACGTCCCTGCGAGTTATATGTTTGGGATGATTTTGATATTAAGCGCTCTTTTGTTTAAGATCGCTGCTGTCCCTTTTCAACTCTGGGCTCCAGATATTTATCAGGGTGCACCCGCCCCAGTCGCCGGCTTTTTGGCAATCGCTTCCAAGACAGCTGGTTTTGCGGCGCTGATTCGGTTCCTACTGACTGCATTTGGCCCCGTTCAAAATCATTTGGTTTTACTGCTTGCTATCATTTCTGCTGCAACTATTTTATACGGCAATCTCGGCGCTATCCCTCAAACCAATGTCAAGCGACTGATGGGTTACTCTAGTATTGGCCATGCAGGCTATATGCTCATGGGCCTTGTGGCCTTTCAGAATTCCGGGAAAGAAGCATTATTATTTTATCTTTTGAGTTATATCCTCAGCACAGGGGGCGCTTTTCTTGTTATTGTGGGGATCTCACAATCACTGCAAAAGAATGAGATAAGGGAGTTTTCCGGCCTATCAAAGAAATCGCCTATTTTGGCGGCTAGTATGTTGATTTCTCTTATGTCTTTAGCCGGCGTACCGCCTTTGGCTGGTTTTTTTGGAAAATTTTATCTTTTGTGGTCGACTATTCTGTCCGGCTACATGTGGTTGGCTGTTATAGCCGTATTAAATGTGATCACGTCTCTATTTTTCTATCTCAAGATTGTCAAAGCTATGTATGTAGACGAGCCTCTAGACCCGATGCCAATCCAAATCTCGTTTGATCAAAAAGCTATTCAGTATTTTGTCATGCTAGGCATCGTTCTGATGGGTATCTTTCAGGGGTCTTTCGTTAAACTGGCATTTGACGCGTTTACTTCAGCTCCGAGATAATCGTCCGAGTAGGATAAGGGATCTCGATCCCCTCTTTTTTGAACCGCTCATGCAACGCTTTGATGAGCTCATGTTTGACCAAAGAGTTCTCAGAAATTTCTTTAGCTCTTACCATGACGGTAAATTGAATCGCCGAATCTCCAAACGAATGAAAGCGGATCTGTGGGTTAAATACTTTCACGCCACTGGGCAGCTTTTTTGACACCTCCTGAGCAACATCATAAGCGATCTTTTCCACACGGTTAAGATCGCTCTTATAATGAACGCCGACTTCAACCGTGACCGCCGATTCTTTCTCGATGAGGCTGTAATTAGTAATGACACTGCTCATCAATTTTGCATTGGGTATGATGACGATATTATTTGCCAGGGTCTTAATGCGGGTACTACGCCATCCAATATCTAGCACATAACCCTCTTCCCCGCTTTCCAGCTTCACAAATTGATCAAGCTCTACCGGCCGATCCACAGCCACATATATACCCGCAAAAAAATTAGACAAAGTATCTTGCAGCGCCAAAGCCACAGCTAAAGAGCCGATACCCAAGGACGCCAAGATAGGCGTGATCGATATCCCGATCAGATCCAAGAACGCGAGTATTCCGATACCGACAATAAAACCTCGCATCAAACCGCGTGCCATACCGGCCGACACTCGATGAAAAACGCCTTTATGGGCGGAACGATCGATCCATACCTTCACTACACCGTCTGCAAACAAAACAACCGTCAAGATCACGCATCCTTGCAGAATCCTGGTGATCACATGCTCGGCTTTATCGGGCAAAGAAAGGACGCTCACGAGCAAAGCAAGTCCGGAGGCTACGATCAAAAAATCAATAGGAAATGAAAGCGCCTTGATTAGAATGTCGTCCCACTGGGTCTTGGTATGATGCGCCCATCTGCGAAGCTTAAAAAACGCGAACCTCTTAATAAGCCACAGAACAACAAGCCAGGCCAAAAAAACAGCCGGAGCTAATATGAAGGTAGGTAGATGTTCTTTAAGTGAGATCCAATCCATGATGGATTTGAATTATACAGCTAGAGGGGTGCTAGGTAAAGGTGAGGCGGTGTGCACTCAACCGCCTCACCAAACCCAGTATTAACCGATGGCTTGCTTTGCCGTTTCTCCGGTACGAATACGAACGCATTCTTCCAGATCCAATACAAAGATCTTCCCGTCGCCGACATTACCGGTGCGAGCGCCTTTTGTGATAGCCTCGAGAGCGGGCTTTACAAATTCTTCATTCACCGCGATCTCGATCTTCACTTTCTTGAGAAGACTACCGGCTTCTTTATGGCTCCGGTAGATCTCAGAAATACCTTTTTGACGGCCACGGCCCATCACAGGTGTCACCGTCACCAAATGAATTTCCTTTTCCGTTAATCCTTCAAGCACTTCATCCAGTCTATCTGGCTGAATCACTGCAATAATATATTTCATAGGCCACCTATCCTTAGTCCAACATCGTGTAACCGGATTCCCGGTGTTGTGTAAGATCTAAACCAATACGCTCGTCCTGCTCGGCAACTTTAAGACCCATAACTGCCTGCACCACTTTTAACAAAACAAAGGTTACGACAAATGAGTAAACGATCGTTACAACAGTCGCCTTGAGCTGGATCATGAATTGAGCGGGATTTCCATAAAACAAGCCATTGTTACCAGCTGAATTAATCTCTTTGTTAGCCCACAAACCCGTAGCCAAAGCGCCCCAAATACCGCCGATGCCATGCACGCCGAACGCATCCAGAGAATCATCATAGCCGAATTTATTTTTGACGATAGCTACAAAGAAATAGCAGATCACCGAAACGCCGATACCGATCCAGATCGCATCCATAGGCCCCACAAAGCCGGCCGCCGGTGTGATCGCAACCAAACCTCCCACAGCACCCGTGATCATACCGAGCATGGTAGGGTGATTATTGATCTTCCAATCCAAAATTGCCCATGTCAAACCAGCCGCTGCCGCCGCAATATGAGTGACAACAAAAGCGTTGGCCGCCAGCCCGTTGGCTCCCAATGCGCTGCCTGCGTTGAAACCAAACCAACCAAACCACAGCAACCCTGCACCCAAAACGGCAAGCGGAAGATTGTGGGGTGGGGAGATCTTATGGGGATATCCCTGGCGTTTGCCCAAAACTAGCGCCGCCACCAAAGCTGCGACACCTGCATTGATATGCACCACGGTACCACCCGCAAAATCCAAGGCGCCCCAATTCCTCATAAAACCACCCACGGCCCATACCCAATGGCAAACCGGGTTATAGACCAATGTCGCCCAAAGAAGCGAGAACACACAAAATGAGCTAAATTTCATTCTTTCGGCAAATGCGCCCAAGATCAAAGCAGGAGTAATAATGGCAAACATCGCTTGATAGATCATGAAAGCTGAATGTGGTATGGTCGCAGCATAATCCACATTAGGATCAGCTCCCACGCCTTTCAGGCCCAACCATGACAGGTCTCCGATAAAACCCTTCACATCCGGGCCAAATGACAAGGTGTACCCGATCACAACCCACTGAATCGTAATCACACACATCATCATGAAGCATTGCATCAAAACAGAAAGAATATTCTTCTTCCTAACCAACCCTCCATAAAAAAACGCCAGTGCAGGGGTCATGAGAAGCACCAGAGCGGCGCCTGTAAGAACCCATGCGGTATCTCCTGAATTAATCGTAGGCACTACACCCTCCTTCTTATTTGACTTTGTAAAACAAACAATACTTAGATAATGAACTGATATAGTTTTATCTTATAATTGTTTCAACTGTATTACGGAAAAGTAACAAGAAAGGCGCGTTTCAATCAAATATCTAAATGTAATCTTTCCACTCGGGTGTCCGATACACAAATGGAATATCGTTTTCAGAGGCCAGCTTAAACTCATCACCTTTGTATTCCCAGATCTCCACATGATGAAGATCATATTGCATCCGAGATAAACGATCATGGCTGGGGCGCGCCGTAGCCAGCTGCACCGAACCATCTGAAAGCCTTCTAACAAACCCTTCGGGCTCTGCCTTAAAACGTTTGAATAAAACCAGCTCCGTCCCATTTTTGGTTTTATAGATCTCCAGTATTTGCGCAAATCCATTGCCCCAACCCAAATTATAGCGAAGCCATATCTCTTTAATCCCGTCCCCGTCCACATCATAAAATTCGGGCTTCCAAAGATAGTGCAGGCCCCTACGCTCTGTATTCAATAAAATAAAAGAAGCCTGTGGAAGACCTGTCACCCCACCCAATATCTTTCCAAAAAAAAGCGCCGGTTTATCTGAATAACTGCCCATTACCATCCACATAGGCTTCTTGATCACGCCCTCATGAACAACGTGCCACATTTCTATCTCCGGCATTGCGACAACTTTGGCAAAAAACTTATCATCTAGGATCGCCTCTTCGATCTCAAAAGATCGATGCTTTTCACGAACTTTTTTGTTTTCGACAGCCCAACGATCATAGATGCCCGTCTCGAACCATTGGATAAAACCAGGATCCCAATCGTCAGGAATAAAAGCTTTTGGGGTTAATTTTCTTTTCTTAAGGAACGGTTCAACATCTTTTACGCCATATCCCGCTTCTGGATGAAGGCTGCTAAGACCCAAGAACCTTGCTATCCAAAAATCCGTTCTTTTACGATTAGCTTTTTGGTAAAAGGCATCCTCAGCCTTTTGGATCATGGCTTTATAATCAGGCTCGGATATTTCTGAATGGGCGACCGAAAGACTCAATAAAAAAAACAAAAAAAGAAGCAAACACCTCTTTTTCAACGGAGAACTCCTACTTTAATAAACGTAAATATAAAGCGCGCGGCTAGTCTGAGGATTGTAACGCAGATCGATCTCGGTGCCGCTTTGGATGGATGTCAACGATTGCGCAGCTTGTCCATCAACTTTAGTGGTCGCATCGAAATTAACCACCAGCGTCTCTTCCAAACCGGCCTCCGAAAAATGTTTAAGCGTCAGTGTTTTCTGAGGCTCATCGATCGAAATGATCTCACCGGATACGAGCTGAAGGGGTTCATTGGAAGCAGCCGTAGCTGTAGACGCATCACTGAGTTGTGGCATTTCAGCCGCCACGGGAAGGGCGGGCAAGGCCTTCTTCTTTTCTTCCATCTCTTGAATGACCTTTTCAGCCAATTTACCTTCTTTGAAATTAACCTTCAACTGCTGTATCTGATCCCTTATATCCGGATGTTCGCCCAAATAGGGCTCCAAGATCGCCCACTCTTCGATCGCTTTGGAAAAATTACCCTGATCATAAAAAACTTTACCCTTATTAAAACTGTACTCTATCCATTCCGCCCTCTGTTTGATAGCTCGCTGCGACTCATCGCTCTTGGAGCGTATTTGTTGGGCTTCCCCTCTAAGTTTTTGATTCGCCGATTCCAGAACAGCCAGTATCGTATCTGCTTTTTCAAGTTTTACTGGTTTTTCTTTATCAGGATCTCCCAAAGCTTCTTTGCCGGCAACCAGTGCATTAAAACTTTCGCGCAAAGATTCGATTTTTTGCTTAATTTCAGAACCTTCTTCTAAATAGGCGACCAGTCTCTCCCATTGACCCAAAGCCTGCTCATAGTCACCTTGATCGTAATACACTTTTCCTTTATTGAAGGTCGTCACACTCCACTCTTCACGCTCCGCCATGGTTTTCTTCATATTTTCTTGTTTCAACCGGTAAGCTTGCGTGTCCTCTTTAAGTTTTGCGTCCGCTTCTGACAAAAGTCTCGTCATAGACTCAGCATAAGGCAATTTAAGGCCGGTATAATCCGTAGCAGCCGCTTCGACGGCTGATTTCTTGGCCCTGAGCGACTCTTCGTAGTTCTCTTTAACGGCATCGATCAGTTTTTGCGCACCGGACGCGGCTTCCAAATAGGGGCTTAACTTGGACCACTCATCCATCGCTTTATCAAATTTGCCTTGCTGATAGAATTGTTTACCTAATTCATATGTCTCTGACATCCACTTGCGGCGCTCGGACAAGGATTGCTCCGCTTTGATCTTTTCAGCATTAGCCTCAAAAGCCTCGTTCTTAACTTTTTCATTGAGCTCCATCAAAAGAACCCCCAGCTCATCTGGAGCAGCCAACTTGATCTCTTTCTTAAGGGATGCTTCTTCTAAAATTTTGGCCGACTGCGTGGAGACCTCCAAATTACGCTCAAAATCAGAAAGTAGCTTTTTTAAGTCACTCCCGTTTTCAATAAAAGGAAGCAAGGTATTCCATTCGGTGACCGCTTCCTTGTATCGACCTTGTTTATACGCCAATTGACCTGCCTGGAAGGTCGTATCGATCCATTTCTCCCGATCGGCCATCATTTTATTGACCTGAGCAGCCTGATTTTTGGCATCAAAGATCTGATCCGTCAGAGAGCGGTTGGCGCTGCGTAAGAGCTCCACCAACTCAACGGGTGCTTTTAATTTCATCTCCTTCTTCGCGATGATCTGCTGATTGAGATCCTTGGCTTGCACATACGTTTGGTAGCTGATCTCCGCTTTATTGAGAGCCTCTTCAACATCCTCACCCTCTTCCACCTGGGAGGCCAACCCGCGCCAAGTCAAAAAGGCTTCGTTCAGTTTACCCTGGTCATAGAATGTTTTACCTTCCACAAAAATTTTCTGAACGGCCGATTGCTTTTCAGCCACAATAGATTCGTTGTGGCTTCTAGATAGATCCATCTCTTGTCGCTCTTTATCGAGTTTAAAAACGGCATCCGATAACAAGGATGTGAATCCATCCGGTGTGGCAAATTTGACGTTCTGCTTGGCTTCTGCATCGGCAGCTTGTTTCTTTGCATTCAAATAATCCTGATAACTCTTTTCGACCTGTTGCACAGCTACTTTGATCTTAGGCTCATCCTGTAAATAGCCTGGAAGCAGAGCCCACTCTTTCAACGCCCCCGGATAATCCTCTGCCTCGTACAGTGATTTACCTTTCATGTAAATACTGGTCATCGTTGCTGAGCGGTCTTGTAATGTTTGTTCAGCCTTTTCAGCCCGAGACATATGCTCAAACTGCGCGGACGATATTTTCTCGTTCATAGCAGCTAAAAGCTGAGGCAGCGTATCGGGCACGGGAAATTTCTCGTTTCGCTTAGCCTCTGCAGCTTCAGCATCCTTTTTAGCTTGAATAGATTGTTGATACCTTTCCATAAGGCCCGCCATTTGCGAACTCAGCTCTGGATTGCTTTTTAATACCGGCTTAAGCGATGTCCAAAATTCTATCGCTTCTTTATATTTACCCACCTCATAATATGTTTTACCTTTCTCAAAAGTGGACTTCAGCCATTCTTCCTTCTCGGCCGTCGTTTTTTGCATCTCTGATAATTGATCTTTAGCCCCGTCTGTTTGGGACTGGATCTTGTTATTTAATTCGGCTAGCAGCTTGGCGAGGTCATCGGCAAACGGTATGCGCTGCTCACGGTACGTTGTCGCAATATATTTTTCTGTATCAGCTTTGGCTTGATCCATCTTCTGTAATTGTGATTTGAGATTTTCCAAAGTTGGCTTGATGCCTGTATTCTCATCCAAATAGATCGTAAGCTTATCCCATTCGTAAACGGCTTCACGGTACTTATTCTGCTGAAGCAATTCCTGGCCTTTTTTCCATATCGCATCCATTTGCATATAGCGCTGCTGAACTTCATTTTGCATCTTAGCTTGTTGTGCGCGAGCACTCTCCGTTTGCTGTACAATGTGCGTATTGGCTTCATTTAGAAGGTACTCAAGATCATCCGGTGCATTAAACTTGGTGTTTTGCTTTGTTTTGGCAATACCCAACGCTTGTTCGGCATAGACCTTCTCCTGGTATAAAGCATCGAATCTATCAATCAAAGCCCGCGATGCCACCCCATCTGCCCAAAAATCCGATAACTTTTTCCACTCGTCCACGGCTTCACGGTACCGCCCTGCCTGCAGATACACAGCACCTTTTTCGTATGTAGACTGGACCAAAGATTGTTGATCGCTATGCTGTGAAGATATGTTCTTGCCCGCTATCCTCATATCTTCAGCCTCACGAACTAGTTTCTGACTGGCGTCCGTAAGAATCCTTCGAATTTCGTCTGTGATCGCAATGCGAACTTCCGGTTTGGAGCGAACATCATCGAACAAACGCTGCGCGGCATTTTTTTCCTGCAAATTGGTATCGAACTGCTCGAGTAAGATGCGGACATTTGAAGAGTCTTGGAAGTGGTCGATTATTTTCTTCCATTCATCTACGGCTTCTTTGAGACGACCGGCTTGAAAATAGGCCAGGCCTTTGTCGTAGGAGGATTGGACCTTGGCCCTGTCTTCTGTTCGGCGAGTTTCTTCGAGATCCATTTTCTTTTGAAGGTCCGCAGAGTCTTTGATGAATCGCTGGTTCATTTGCGACAGCACTTCTTTTAGATTATCCGGCAACTCAGCGCGGTACTCGGCCTGTCTCAACGATTGTTGTAAAGACTGCTCTGCTTTCTCCTTTTCAATTAGATTATTCGAAAGCTGCTCGATCAATACCCGGGTCTTGGTGCCATCTTTCCAAAATTCGGATATCTTCTTCCATTCATTGAGCGCATCCTGGATACGTCCTGCCTCAAGATAGACGCGTCCTTTATCGTAAGTGGATCTGACCAATATTTCTTTTTCATTCGTCTTAGAAGACAAGTTCTCGAGTTGTTGTTTGTTGAGAGCAGCCTCCTGGATCATCTTCTGATTGGTTTCGGTCAAGATACCGCGCATATCTTCCGGGAGGGATATGCGTATCTCTGGCTTAGCCTGAGTATTTTTAACCGACTGTTGCGCGGCATTTTTTTCCTGCAAATTGGTATCGAACTGCTCGAGTAAGATGCGGACATTTGAAGAGTCTTGGAAGTGGTCGATTATTTTCTTCCATTCATCTACGGCTTCTTTGAGACGACCGGCTTGAAAATAGGCCAGGCCTTTGTCGTAGGAGGATTGGACAGCGGCTGAAAGCTGCCCTTTCTGGCCTTCCAGATCTTCATTTTGCTTGCGAAATTGAGCTGTTTCAGCAATAAGCTGCTTGTTCATCTGAGCCAGCGCTGCTTCGGTTTCGGATGGCAAAGCCACACGAACATCCTGTGATTGTTTTACCTGTTCCAAGGCCTGAAACGCAGCATCACGCTCAGTAAGATGAGCTGATGTTTGATCCACCAAAGCGCGAGCATTGGAATTTTCCTGCCAAACATCGGACAATTTATTCCATTCTTGCAATGCTTCTTTTAGACGACCCGCTTGAAAATATGCGCGGCCTTTATCAGCAGCAATTTTAGCCGAGCGTTGACGGCTGTCTGTTTCTGTTTGAAGACGGCCTTGGCTCTGCCTTAATTCTTGGGTTTCGCGTATCAGGCGCTGGTTGGCCTCATCAAGCCTCTTCAAGAGATCAGCGGGAAGCTCTATCTTGCTGCTATTTTCAGTCGCATGACCCTGCGCGTCTCGAACGCGCAACCATTCCGCATAGTTTTCCTGCATGTCCTGGATCAAGGCTTTCTCTTCGGAAGCCGGATCAAGCAAAGGCATCAATTTGGACCACTCCTGCAGGGCGGTCTGAACTTTACCGGCCTGATAAGCATAATTTGCTTTGTAAAGAGCCCCAGATATGCGAGCCTTTTTGTCCATCAAGGAAGATTCTGTTTGGATCTTTTGCAAACGAGTGGCTTCGATCTGATTTTTGAGATCATCATTGGCTGTATTCAACAAACGTGTCAATTCAGCCGAAGAAACGTAATTCATCGATGCCTTGGCTTCTGAAATACTCAATTCTTTCTTCTGTCTTTCAAGATCAACATTAATCTTTTCTATCTGACCGATCATCAGTTCAAATTCTTGCGAATTTTCAACCCATGGAAGGATCTTGCGCCAAGCGGCAATTGCCTCTGGAATATGTCCCTGCGAATAAAGATTTTTGCCAAGCTCAAAGGTTTGTATCACGTCATTTCTCTTGGACGAAACGGCGCTTTCCGTTTGATGCTGCTTATCTTCCAACTGCTTGGTGCGAGCACTCAATTCCAGCTGTGCGTTTTGGATCTGTTTTAAAAAACCCTCTGGTAATTTAAGTTTGAAATCCGCTGCATCCGTGTGCGTAGACGTGGCCTTCGCAATTTCATAAGAATTGATGCTGCTCTGAGCGGACAAAAATGATGCTTTTAATTCAGGATCCGTCTCGAAATAGGCAGACAATAACAGCCACTCATCCAAAGCTTCTTTGTACTGCCCCGCCACAAACAGGCCGCGGCCACGAATAAATATCTGATTTACCCTGTTCTGACGTTCCGTGAGATCCTGCATCCTATCTTTCTCGTTTTGCTCGGTCGACTTTGCTTTTTCAGCTACATGCGACGATGCTTCTTTGAAAAAATTCTTCATCACATCGGAGGCTGGATGCTTCGCTTGCCCAGCCTGACCCGCTGCTGATTGGCTATAATCGATCTTAGCGCGCTGATAGGTGTTCACGGCTTCTTTCATTGCGGATATTTGTTTTTTAAGCTCGGGATCTGAGTCCAGCTTAAACACCAACTTATCCCACTCTTGCACGGCGTTATCGTATTCACCGTTTAGGTAATACTCACGACCTTTTTCAAAGGTGGTGTTGATCCACGCCTCCTGGAACACGGCGTCTTTTTCGTATGATTGTTGTTTTGCTCCGAGATTGCGAGCTTCGACCTTCATCTTTTCGGTCGCCTCAACCATGGTTTCCATGAATCCTGCAGGGGCTTCTAGCTTGGATTTGCGCTCAGCAGCAATGGACTCGCTTTCGCGGCGAGCCTGTTTGAGATTTTCGTATTCGATCTTGGCTTTTCGGATCAAAATACTCTCCTGAGATGTGGCGTCTAGATAAGGAATGATTTTTTCCCATTGCGCCATCGCTTCACTCCAGTCGCCAGTAGCGTAGGCCAGCTTGCCCTTGAGGAATGTCTCTTTGAGCCAAGTTTTTTGATCTGTGTAATCCCGGGCGTTTTTTTCTTCCTGTATGGTTTGTATTTCTGTGTCCATACGAGGTTGCGTCCTACTGGAAGCCGTAGAAGATTTATCTATTTTGGTTGATGCTTGAGAACGGTTAGCGTTACTCTTGATTTGATCTTTTAAATAGCCGATAACCCGTTTGAATGACGGGTAATCATTCAAATACGGATCAAGAGTATTCCAAATTTTGAGCGCGGTGGCATAATCCCCCGCCTCATAATATTTTTTTCCCTCTTGAAAGGTATCGTTTACCCATTGGGCGTCTTTTGCGGAATCAAGCCGAACAGTCGCGCGAGCAGAGACAGCGGGTGCCAGGCTCGCCACTAATATAAAGAAGAGAGTCCATACCACGTACCGTTGGCTTTTCATGTTGAAGTGTGTCAAATGCGTCTGGTTTTGTTTACTATATCATACTCATACTAATCAATAAATCAAAAACACCCACTCCCCAAGAATCCAGAGCCTTGAATGATAGACGCATGCACAAGCCGACAAGGGATATCTCCCTTCGGATACGCCTGCCTGCCGGCAGGCA
>CAYODQ010000019.1:33361-35129 GCA_964402785.1 uncultured Planctomycetia bacterium | reverse complement strand
AAAGCTATGCGAGGAAAAGGGTAAGGGCGAATAAAATCGACGGGGTTTACCGGCTGGATGATATGAGCGAGGAAGTGAGTTTAGTTTCTGTTGCGGTTTTTGACGGCGCGGTCGAGTTGGCGTTGGGAGTCGCGGTCTTTGATATCAGCTCTCTTATCAAAAAGTTTTTTGCTCTTGCCCAATCCTAACTCAACTTTGGCTATGCCCCGTTGATTGAAATACATTTTAAGCGGGATCAGCACCAGACCCTTTTCCTGCATGCGACCCATTAATTTTAACATTTGAGATTTGTGCAAGAGGAGCTTCCGATTACGCTTAGGATCGGGGTTTTCACGATTTCCCTGCTCATAAGGCGCTATGAATAAATTCTGCAAATATAGGCCGTCTTTTTCGAAACGGGCAAAGCTACCGGAAAGGCTGCAATTGGCCACCCGAAGCGACTTGACCTCACACCCCACCAACACGATCCCCGCCTCTATCGAATCCAGGATCTCGTAATAATGCCTGGCCTCTCGATAAGTGGCTATGGTGCGGTCTTCGGGCTTTTCGTCTTTTTTGGGCTTTGTGGGCTTCATAGGCAGCTACTATATCACATCTTTGGGGCATCTTTTGACACCTGAAGCCGTATCAGGTATAGTTACAGGTCTTCTCTCGCCATGATAAAAATGCATCTAATGAGACTCATGAACGCGGCAATAATAGCTATCGGGCTGGGGTGTGTCATGCCCTGTGATGGACAGGCGGCCACATCCAATCTTACGACCATCTCTCAAGAAACAGTGGGTGAGCTCGAAGCCATGCATCGACAGGCGACGGAAAGCCTGATCAAAAATGATTTCACAGACGCGATCCGCATCTATTCTGATATCCTTCTAAAAGAACCGGATGATGAAGTGGCCTATACCAATCTAGGTCAGATCTACATGATCTTGGGTCAACAAAAAAAGGCACACGAAGCATTTAAGAATGCATTGGATATCAATCCTCACAACGAAACAGCGATCATTGGCATCCAAAAAATATTAGACCCGGATGGTATAGAAGGCATGATCAGTAAAGATGAAATTAAAACTGAACCCTATATTCCACAAAAGGCTAAGATGGAGCCGATAGCTGTACCAGAAGAGCTCAAAAGATCGTCCGTGCCGCTTGAGATCATGAACCCTGAGTGGATCAAGAATTTCACTCCGGCCAAACGCGCCAATCCTCAACGCGCCAGGGCTGTCATACAGCCAATTTCCATATCCCCTCAGAAACTAAAATCCCCCGCCAAGCGCGAAGACGCTGCGCAAGCCAATGTGCCCGTACGCCCCACCTTCAAGCGTACCCACGCACCCAAGCTCAATACGCTCATGCTTCGCCCGGGTAGACTTCGCCTACAGAGATTTCAAATGGCTCTTAAAAATGCAGGTCACTACAACGGACGCGTCAATGGGCTTTTGGGTGGTACAACTCGAAGAGCACTTTTGAGATTTCAAAAGCAGAATAATTTACCTGTCACCGGAAAAACAACCGCGCAGACGTGGGAAAAGCTCGAGCCTTACCTTCTTAAAAATTAGCGACTCGACTCGCCGGGTTTTCTTCGACTTTCTTTATCCTCGAACAAATTTTTATCGGCCGCCTCGATCAATTGCTGTGGATTTTTAAAAGTATCCGCATTCACCTTGGGATCAAAGCTGGCATACCCAATGCTGATAGACGAGGTTTTTAAGAAAGCATCCTCCAGTTGGCTCGCCATTGTTTCGTAAGATCTTCTCAATCTTTGGCG
>CAYODQ010000019.1:0-33261 GCA_964402785.1 uncultured Planctomycetia bacterium | reverse complement strand
GTGAGGCCTTTATTCTCCATAAGCAAATGCAGCAAAATAGAGACCACTCCACAGATAAGAGCGCTAAAAGGCCCAAATAATAAAGGAAATGTGTGGATGATCCAGTCTTGTTTCAAACACAACTGGCTCAGGATAAAGATCCCAAAAAAACTGAGCACGAATGCAGCCAAGGAAATCCAGTATTTCCGAAATAAAATCAAACACAAAAGAGCTATTGATAGTGTCCATGAAAATACAAATGAACCTATCTCGGGAAACGCTTTTAAATGGCGGCTTTTCATGAGAGCGGTAAATTCATTGCCATGCACGGCTAGGCCTGACATCAGTCCAAGTGGGGTTGTGTGCTGCTCGGAGAGTGAGGAGGATGTGAGCCCTATCATAACTGCTCTGTTTTTCAACTCTACATCGATGGGCTTATTTTGCAGCAGCTTCCATGCGGGCACACGAACAAAATCCTTTTCATCATACAAATAGTTGATCCGATAACTTCCATCTTTATCCAGACGCAGCGTGTTACCTGGAAAACCTACCAGAAGATCACCGGATAAAGGGTCGGGTTCCACGCGGAATCCGCTATCCAACAACCCCATTCGAGCCATTTCGAGCGGAAATGCATTTTCCCATTTGGAAAATCTTCCTGACTCGGATAATCCGTTTTTATAGCCACGAGCTAAATAAGAGCGCCGGATCACAAAATCCTCATCGACAATCTTCTCAACGTAGCCGTAATGTGTATCAGCATCCAAAAGAAGCTGAACTGGCTTTATCAATCGGTTTCTGTCAAATGTTGCACCCACCAAAACACGGCCATGCTGCCGAACCGCATCTGCCAAAAGCTGGGTTGTAAACTCGTCCCCCGCCTCCAAACCAGTAAATGTCAGGTTCATCGCGATGAGTGCGGCTTTTTTTTGAGTCAGGGCTTCCACCAGGGCAGCCAACGTTTTTCGTGACCATGGCCAACGGCTACCGATCTTCTCACAAGATTCATCATCGATTGATACTAATACGACAGGGGGCTTTGGAAGCGACGATCTCACGGACGAATGACGGATCTTGAATAAAATATCTTCTGTCCCATTCACCCATTTTTGGACAAGATCAGAGTCTCGAAAAACTCCCGGCACCGTCCAATACAACAAGGAGTATGCCACCAGAACGGCTGGGATAAAAAAACGCTTCGTCATAAAGAGATTGTGCGGAAGGAGGGAGTCGAACCCTCAAGCCTTGCGGCACAGGCTTCTGAGACCTGCGCGTATGCCAATTCCGCCACTTCCGCTAAACTCTCCGCTTGAGCGAGGATGCTCACTGAAGATTAACTGCGTTTGTCGATAGAAATATATGTTTGATGCGCCGGGCCCGTGTATTGAGAGATGGGACGGATAAGACGATTGTGTGAATACTGCTCAAGTACATGCGCCGTCCACCCCGCCATACGGCTTGCTGCGAACATGTTGGTAAACAGATCGACGGGAATGCCGAGCGTATACAAAACCGACGCTGAATAAAAATCAACGTTGCAGTTGAGCTTTTTCTTTTCCATGACCAACTTTTCAAGCTTTTCTGAGATCGCAAACCATTTTGCTTGTTCTGTATTTGCATCCGCCAAAGCCTTGGCCATGTTTCTTAGATCATAAGCCCTGGGATCCGGCCCCTTGTACATGCGATGCCCAAAACCCATGATCTTTTTTTTATTTTGGATCGCATCTTCTACGAATGACTCAACATTGCGAATATCACCAATAGCCAAAAGACCTTCCATTGCACGAGTATTGGCGGAGCCATGCAGATCGCCTTTTAAAGTGCCAACGGCCGCGGAGGCTGCTGAAAATATATCTGATAAGGTAGAAGCGGCGATACGCGCTGCAAATGTGGATGCATTGAGGTCATGTTCCGCCAAAAGGATCAAATATTTATCCAACATTTTGATTTCAACGGCCGTCGCATCTTTACCTTTCAACATGTAAAGAAGATTGGCGGCGGCAGAGATCGAGGCGTCTTTCTTTGGAGCGACAACCGGTAAACCTTTGCGACCTCTCTCAAAAATAGCTACGAGGGTCGGCGTCTTAGCCATGAGTCTAATAGCCTTGCGAAAATTAGCCTCAACAGACTTATCTTCAGCCTCGGCATCGTAAAACGATAGAAGCGAAACAGCTGTGCGTAGAACTGCCATTGGATTGGCATTCTTGGGAAACGAAAGCACGGTTTGCTCAAGCGCCTTTGGAATCTCTCTTTCAGAAGCCAGACTCTTACCAAACTCCGCCAACGCCGCTGCCGTCGGAAGCTTTCCATAATGAAGCAAATAAACCACTTCCTCAAAAGTAGATTTTTCGCAAAGCTCATGGATATCGTACCCGCGATAGGAAAGCTTTGAATTCTTACCATCGATGAGACAGATCGAGCTTTCTGCCGCGATAACGTCTTGCAAACCTTCTGAAAATGTCTCTGTAGATGCTGTCATAAGAGCGCCTATTGTGCCATCGCCTCTCTTGTAAATCAACCCTTACCCGGTATACCGGGCTCGGTCATCTTTTTGGGATCTAAAATACGCTTCATATCTTCTTCCGAGAGCAACTTCTTTTCCCGGATAACCTGCACGATCGTCTTGCCCGACTTGGTAGCTTCCTTGCAAACATCAGCAGCCTGAGCATAGCCGATATACGCATTAAGTGCTGTGGCAAGCCCCATTGTGGACTCCGCATAATGCCTGCATCTGTCTTCATTCGCTGTGATGCCGTCGATGCACTTCTCGCGAAGGATCGTGAGAGCATTCCCAAGGATCGTGATCACAAAATTCAAATTATAAGCAACCAGCGGCATCATCACGTTGAGCTCCAGCTGCCCGGCCTGCACTGCGTATGCGATCGTCGAATCTGCCCCTATCACCTGAAAACAAACCATATTGAACATTTCTAATATCGACGGGTTCACTTTACCCGGCATGATGGACGAACCGGGCGCTGTGGCCGGCAAATGGATCTCCGCCAATCCCGTCGTGGGCCCCGAAGACATGAGCCTAAGATCATTGGTGATGCGTGTCAGCTCCAAACACAAATTTCTAAGCGAAGCTGATAAGTGAGATGCGGGACGCTGGCTTTGCATGGCTTCGCGCATATCTTTCGCAGGCACCAAATTGAGGCGCGTCAAATGCGCCAACTCCTTGATCACGATCTCACGATATCCGGGTGCCGTGTTAAGTCCCGTACCGACAGCGCTGCCGCCCAAACCCAGATCCTGCAATGATTTCTCTGCTTCCAAGACGGCCATGCGGGATTTATGAACACATTCGGCGTAAGCAGCAAACTCTTGCCCCAAGCGGATCGGCACCGCATCTTGCAAATGTGTGCGGCCTGATTTCAAGATACCATCAAATTCAACCGCTTTTTTTTGCAAACTATGCTCCAACGCTTCCAGCGGGGCATGCAAATATTCTCTCAGGATCAAAAGCGCCGCCACACGCAACGCCGTAGGAAACGTGTCGTTGGTCGACTGCCCCATATTGATATGATCATTGGGATTGAGTGGTTTATAAGATCCTTTGGGGCTACCCAGGATCTCATTGGCGCGGTTGGCGATCACTTCATTCACATTCATGTTGAATGCCGTGCCGGCGCCCATTTGGAAAACATCCACCGGAAATTGATCCCGAAGCTGCCCGGCCAAGATCTCGTCGCACGCTTTTACGATAGCATCCTTATACTCTGCCTTAAGCTCACCCGATTTGGCATTGGCCAAAGCGGCAGCTTTTTTGATCAGCACAAATGTATCGATGAACCGAGGGTGCGCATGAAGCCCGCTGATGGGGAAATTTTTTACCGCCCGGTACGTCTGAACCCCGTAATACACTTCATCCGGGATATCCAGCATACCGAGCGAATCTTTTTCTGAACGCGTCTTGGACATATGGCTTATTTTCTTATTTTAAATATTCTGAACCCGCAACAGCCGATTTAGATACGCTAGAAGCCGAAGCCGCCTGCTTAGCAAGCGCCAATTTTTCATTTTCTGCGTTCCTCAAGGCGCTCTCTGAAGCTTCGCGGGCCAAACGCTCATCATTCATTTTGCTTTGCAAGCTCGATATTTCCTGATCCTTGGCGGAAAGCTGACCCTCAAGCGCATTGACACGCGCATTCAAAGAATTAATGTCTGCGTTTTGATGGTTCCGGCCAGACGTCGCACAACCCATCAGAAAAGTGAATGGCACCAAAAGAACGGCTAAAAAACTGATTTTTTTCATTTATTCCTCCATGGTTAAAAACGGGTTTATGCTGCGTAAACTTTGTAATCAATATCCGGAAAAAGATTATCCGTAGATTCTATGCTCTCAAGAGTTGGCGTGTCTATAAAATTTTTGTTCAGCATCTCCCATAATTGGGTAAAACGATAAAGATGATCCTTGGTCCGATTGACCGCGTAAGTCATGTGTGTGCCTGTTTTCATGATAAAAGCCCAATCGCTGGACTGCGCCAAAAGAAGTTCCCTGGCCATTTGATTGAGCGTCCTTGTCGTGAGCGGATCTGCCTCGGGATACCGCGATGCTGCCTCCACCATGCGGTTTGCAGCTTTATGTAAATGCCTGTAAATCCAATCATTTGAGCCGTTTAGCCACACTTCTGCGTAGCCGTTGTAGCCCCAACTCGAAAATGTTGGCGTTACCACCTGATTTCTAGGGTGTTGTTCTAGATACTCAGCCGGCGTGATAGTCTTAATGACATCCTGATCGGTATGAATTTTTCTCAGAAGAAAATTAAGCCACTGAGGCCCTTCGAACCACCAATGCCCATACAACTCGGCGTCGTACGGCGAAAGAATGATCGGTTGCTGGCCCATCAGATTCTCGATATGCTCGACCTGTTTGACGCGGTTGAATAAAAAGTTACCGGCATGCTCATCGGCTTTCTGTAGCGCGCGATTTGGATCATAAGGCTGTTTCTCCCCGCCGCCCGTAATACGATAGTACTTGATGCCGGTGTGAATGCGCGATCCATCCCCATTCAGGTAAGGCTTCACATAATCATAATCCAGATCAAAACCGATATCGCGATAGAACTCCCTGTAATAAGCGTCTCCCGGATACCCCTCTTCGGCGCTCCAAACACTTTTTGAAGACTCAAGATCTCTTCCGAACGCAGCCACTCCCGTCTTGCAATAAACCGGCGCAAAAACACCGAACTTAGGACGGGGCACCCCAAAAACAATAGCATGATTGTCGACGATGAAAAATTTGATCCCGGCCTCACGCAAATACTCGTCGACGCCAGGAGCATACCCGCACTCCGGCAACCAAATGCCCTTAGGCTTCATCCCCAAAACACGCTCATGCGTCTTGACCGCTACCTGGATCTGAGCGCGCGCTGCCTTTGGACATACGTCCATGAGAGGCAAAAATCCATGCGTTGCGCCACATGTGATGATCTCCAAATTTCCACGCTCTGCAAAATGTCGAAATGCTTGAGTAATGTTATTGTGGTAACGGTCGCAAAAAATATGGCGTGTTTCCAAAAAAAGATGGTGATACATAGCAGCCAGAGGCTCAAAGCGTTCATCGCCGCGAGTGCGATCCATTTCTTTTGCGGATAATTCGATCAATCGGTTCAAATGCTTGACGTATCGCATCTGAAGAAGCGGATCCGTCATCATCGATAAAAGCGTCGGTGTGAGAGACATCGTGATATGGAAATCGACTCCGTCCCTCTCCAACCCTTCAAAAACTTTGATCAGAGGAACATAAGTCTCGGTGATCGCCTCATAAAACCATTCTTCTTCCAAAAAGCGCTCATGCTCAGGATGACGCACATACGGAAGATGCGCGTGCAAGACCAGCGATAGGTATCCTTTGGGCATAGGTTTGATGACGGCGCTCAGTAGGCTCTAAGTGTTTCTCGTTGGCTGCTGAAGGCGCTCAGAAGAAACGACGTTTTTTAAATATCTTTCCAACAAACGGCGAATATCCATAGAACCTTCCTGGCGTCCCGCCAAAGTCGAAAAACCAATAATCTGATAATAAACTTCTTCGGGCAACATCCATTCTTCATCCAAAATATCAGAGATCCCAAACGCCGGCGTATGCACGGTGTTGGATCTCAGTAGTTTAAAAAATTGCTGTCTATTGGTCCGATAACCCAGCTCCGCGACCCAGGAGCGATTGGGCACACCCACGTCCACATACCAGTTGTCTGTGTAAAAATTAAGTTCGATATCGAAAAATGAATTAGGCCTCTCCGTCGAAGCCAGCGTCACATCATAGATCCTAAGCACCATCTTCCAATCAGTGGCTTTGGAGGATTTTACTTTTCCCAGAACCTCATTTTGAAGCGATGGAGTTACCTCCCAATAAGCATACAACCACCAAGGGTCGCGAACCATCAACACAAGCATATCCTCATTATAATGAGTGGGCAGTCGATTATCCTGCACCAGGGTCGGGAATTCAGGATGAGCCATCGCCTTTGCCGGCGGCACAAAAGAAGGGACGCTTATATTTCTAGGCTGACGCTTTGACGACCTGAGTGGTTTCTTTTTTTGTTTCTTTGGTTTTGCAATGCGGCGTACAGAGGCGCTCGCTTTGCGCAAGATGCGCTTAACATTCAAGATAGGCTTTTTTCGGCGCGGCGTCTTCATAGGCATCCCATACCCTTATTATAACGCTGGGAAACCCTAAATCAATCACTGTTTTGACCCGATCATGTGAATTTGTCCTGCGGACCCCAGGATCGATAACCCATGTTGCTGCAAAAAGTTAGCTCCTCCCATATCCAGCAGGTCAAACTCTCTCAAAATACAATAAAATTTACCCTTTTTGATGTATTTTTCAAGTTCTGCGGGCTGATCGACACGTCGCACCTGTCTGGAGAAATAAAAAATAACGGCCGGAGCCTCATCATATCGATAAACAACTATCGGTTCGAATGAGATCGGCGCATACATCATGCTTGATTTGAGCGCCCTTACATCCGGATGCCCGCCGCGATCAAATATATGCGAGTAAGGCACGTGTAAAATAATGATCAAGATAAAAATGACTCTCACCCAAAAAACAGCATACTCTTTAAAGATCTTGCCGAGCCAATAAGAGACCGTGATCGATAAAGCCGGATAAAGCGGTGCCACATATTCAAAACGTTTTTCTCTCAAAAAAGAAAGGATGATCAGCGTAAAAAAGATCCAAACAGATAAAAAAACACTCTCGTCCTCTTTGTCTTTTATTGCTTTGACCACAAAAAAAGGAGCGCTGAAAATTGCAAACAAAATCCACGGATGGTCTTTGTTGACCAATATGCGTACGTAATAAAATATCTCTCCTCCCAACCAGGCGCGAAACGAGGTGAAAAATTGCCAGTCCACCGTTTTCCAAAGAGCATCTTTAAGAACAACCATCTGGTGCAGATGCCACGGCAACGCCAAAAGCGCAGCCAACATCAGACCGACCCAATACGTCGATCGATTAAAGATAGCGTGCCTGCCGGAAAGCAATAGATAGATCCAGATAAGTGGGATGATAAAAAAAGCTTGAAACCCTATCGATAGCACTGAGATACCGATCGTAATGCCAGAAAATACCAAAAAACGGTTCCGCTGGATGCCTCGCCAGAAAAAATATAAAGCCAGCGTCATAAAAAATACACCCGGCACATCCGGCGTGGCCATACGACTGTAGTGGATAAAATGAGATGTAGATATCAGGATGAGTGCCGACAAAAAACCCATCCAGCGATTCAAGAGCTGCCGCCCAAAAAAGTAAGTGACTAGCACCGTCCCAAGGCCGGCCAAGGACGAGAAGAGTCGGGATGTGAATTCGCTGACACCCCAAACCTTATAGAAAAAAGCGGTCACCCAAACGGTCAGAGGCGGTTTATCGGGCTGAAGAACGCCGCCAAGCTGCAACTGAAACCAGTTTCCGGAGCGAGATATTTCTTTGGCCATGGACGAATAGACGGACTCATTCCAGCTATCTAGAGACCCTAGACCAAGCTTATACAGAAGGACAAAAAGACTAAGCGGGATAAGGAATAAAAAATCCCGCGTGGAGTGTTTTTGGGACGATAAAAACGTCAATTAAAAAATAAAGACGCCCGCGGCAACCACCGTGGTATATCCGCCTTTTTCGACGATAGCCGACTGCGTGACATTGGTCGTTTTAACGATCTTGTCGGAGATACGAAAGATCTCTTCTTTTTCATCCCAGCTCTTATCTTCGTCGATATCGATACCAAGAGTGGACGCCAGCATCGCTGCTGCCAGATCTTCGGCCGTGTCACCCGCTTCTTTTTCGGTTTGACCAAAAGCGTAGTATTCACTTAGGTAACCATACGTGTTCGGATCGGATGGAATTGCGCAACCGATCGAAGCCGCTATCAATCTGCGAGCTTCGTTGGAGGAGATACGCGCCGTCACCGCAAATGTGATCATGCCGGGATAAATATATTTGACGCCTTCGTTTTTTGAGATCAACTCGCAATTGGGAGGAAAAATACTTGAGACGTGGACGATGTTGCACTTTTCAATACCCGCATCGCGAAGTGCGAGCTCAAATGATCTCAGCTCGTGTTTGTGAGAACCTGCGCCTTTTGTGAAAAACATTTTTTTGGGGACCAGAAGCTGCTGCCCATTATCGATGTGGCTCTGTAAATTTTGTGTTGCCTGACCGTTCTGCACAAGACTCATTCTCTCACTTCCTCCTCGAAGATTAACTGTAAATGCATGGGATTAATATACGTTCACACTATGGGGCTGTCAATAGCTTTATAGATTTGACGTAAACTTACCGCATCTGCTAATCTTGAGTCATGAAATGCAACACATGCGGAAAAGAAACGGAAGAAGTAAAGCGCGTCGTCATTGATTCGGGATACGACCGCACGCTGGCCAAGCCTATCTACAATTGCCCTGATTGTTACGAAAAAAAATTAAAGTCCCGCGCGCAAGAGAAGCCCTGAATTAAACCACAACGGGTCTGCATACCTCGTCTTCTCGATATCCAACGCCTGATCTTTTTCGGACGGGGTCAAAGCAGAAGCCTTGAATTTTATTTTCCAAACTTTTTCAAAACCTTCCTTGATTGCGGATATCAATGTTTCTTTGGATCCGTCAAGATATAGCGCGGATTGGTGTAAAAATTTATTCCCGATGCGCCGTTGACTGGCACCCAGTATTTTTCGTCCGCCCAGCAGCAGATCATGGCAGTCCGGCTTTTCAAAACAAACCCTATCCCTCTGCCTCTCTCTCATAGATAAAACATCACGGCAGTCGGCATAATCCAGCGCGGGAAACAAAGGCTTCAAACCTACTCGCACCGCTTCGTTGACCTTGAGATACGAATCTTTCACAGCAGATGGAATAATATCATTAGGAAATGTGGCTGTGATCGAAAAAGTAAGATCTTTTCCATGCTGGACGGAACCACCGCCCGTGATGCGCCGGATCACGGATTGTTTTGGAAAATCTTTCACTGACTGAAAGTAGCCTATACTCATACAACTTTCAGACCAAGTGTAAAAGCGCAGCGTTGGAATACTGTCGGCTCTGCCCTGACCCAGCATAAGCATTTCATCGATGGCCATATTGGCAGACGGAGATGCCGGCTGATCCACAATAAGCCGAAACATGCTTAAGCCTTGAATCTTAGATTGGGCTGACGCGCGGCCAGCACTTCATCCATCCGGGTGATAGGTGTGTTGAGCGGCGCTTCATGTAGCCTCTCAGGGTTTTCGTGGATCTCTTTTTCGATCGCGTGCATGATCTTAATGAACTCATCCAACGTCTCTTTGGACTCTGTTTCGGTGGGCTCCACCATCATCGCCTCTTCGACCGTCAACGGAAAATAAACCGTGGGCGCATGCACACCAAAATCCAAAAGCCTTTTGGCGATATCCAAGGCCCGTACACCTTTTTTCTTTTGACGCGTGGCAGACATCACGAACTCGTGCATACACGTATCATTGTAAGGAATGTCATAAATATCTTTGAGCTTCACGCGCAAATAATTCGCGTTGATGATCGCATTCTCCGCCACGGCTTTGAGTCCGACCGAGCCCAAGGCTTTGATGTAGGCATAAGATCGTATGATCGCCCCAAAATTCCCATAAAATGAACGAAGCTTTCCAATGGACTGGGCATCTTTTTTACCAAAATCAAATTTGTCGCCGTCCTTTGTGATGCGGGGATGCGGTAAATAGGCGGCTAAATGCTTTTTGACGCCCACAGGCCCCGATCCCGGCCCGCCCGAACCATGAGGCACCGCAAATGTCTTGTGTAAGTTGATATGCACGATATCAAAGCCCATATCTCCCGGACGACACACACCCAAAAGCGCATTCATGTTGGCTCCGTCATAATATAAAAGACCTCCCACGGAGTGCACGCCCTTGGCCAACTCTAAGATATTCTCCTCAAAAAGACCTAGCGTGCTGGGATTGGTGAGCATAAAACAGGCTACTTCATCGTCTAGTTTGGATCTAAAATCCGCCATGTCCACATGACCCCTGGCGTCCGTTTTGATCTGGACCACCTCATACCCACAAAGCGTGGCTGAGGCAGGATTGGTGCCATGAGAAGAGTCCGGGATCAAAACCTTGGTCTTTTTCTTTTTTTGATTTTGATGGTATGCGTGCGCGATCAGGAGGCCGCAAAACTCGCCATGCGCACCGGCTGCGGGCTGCATCGTAAATTCATCCATACCGGTGATCTCAGATAAATAGCGCTGCATTTGATACAAAACTTTGAGACACCCCTGTGCGTCCCGCGCATCCTGATAAGGGTGCACAAGCGAAAACGATGAGAGCGCTGCGATCGCATCGAGTGCTTTGGGATTGTATTTCATGGTGCATGACCCGAGCGGATAAAAATGGGTATCCACGCAAAAATTCTTTTGGGAAAGCTGCGTAAAATGCCTCACCACATCCAGCTCGGAGACGGATGGCAAAAGAGGGTCGGATTTACGACGCAACCCCTCAGGGATCAAGGAAGCAACGGATGTATCCGCGACGCCCAGATCCGGCAGCCAATCCGCTTCATTTCTTGAGTGTTTTTCAAAAATAAGCTCACTCATGATGCAGCCTCCTCTATCGCCAAGGCTAACCTCTGTACATCCTCATCGGATCTATTCTCCGTCACTGCGACCAAATAAGTATTTTTCATATCCGGGAAGAACTGTGTTAGATCTAGCGGCCCCAAGATCTTATGGTGATGCAGACTTTCTTTTAATTTCTTTGCATCGCGATCGATGACCAAAGCGAATTCATTAAAAAACGGCTTATCGGATAACCGCTTCACACCTTTAATTTTTGTGAGACGCGCGCAAGCATCATGAGCTTTTTTCATATTAAGATAAGAAACTTTTTTCATACCTTTTTGGCCGAGCAAACTAAGATAGATCGCCGCCTTCAGGGCACACAAAGAATGATTGGTGCAAATATTGGAGGTAGCCTTTTCACGGCGTATATGCTGTTCACGCGCCTGCAGGGTCAGCACGAACGAGCGCCTGCCCTTTTTGTCCACCGTCATGCCACATATACGTCCGGGCATTTTTCGAAGAAGGTCTGCCTTCACCGTGAATATCCCAAAATGAGGGCCGCCAAATGATACGGCGTTGCCCAAGGGCTGGCCTTCACCAACAGCAATGTCCGCGCCATAACTGCCGGGCGGCTCAATGGCGCCCAAAGAAATAGGATTCACGCAAGCGATGAGCAAAGCTCCTGAGGCATGCGCAAGATCAGAGATCTTCTTTGCATCCTCAAGGTGCCCAAAAAAATTAGGCTGCTGCACAACCACAGCTGCTACATCAGGCCCCATCAAACGAATCAGCGCATCCACATCCACCACCCCGTCTTTTGCGGGTATGGTCACAAGCTCACGATCCAAAGCCGAAGTGTATGTCTCCACCACGGTGCGATATTCGGGGTGAAGGGTCGCCGGTAAAAGTATTTTCTTCTTATCACCGGATCTGAGTGCCAAAAGGACAGCCTCGGCCAAGCTGGACGCCCCGTCATACATGGATGCATTCGAATAATCCATGGCCAGGAGCTCGCAGATCAAGCTCTGGTATTCGTATACGAATTGCAAAGTGCCCTGGCTAGCTTCGCCCTGATAAGGCGTGTAAGATGTGATGAACTCCCCACGATGAGCCAGGTGGTTGACGACGGTTGGAATAAAATGATCGTAATTGCCGCCACCCAAGAAACAAACATGATCATGAAAATGGTGATTGTGCTTGCCGATCTGCACCATCTCCTGGAAGAGCTCAAGCTCTGAAGAACCCTGCGGCACCTGCCAGTTAAATTTTCTTAAAGAAGCTGGGACTTGCGAAACCAACTGCTCAAAAGACGACACGCCGATCGCCTTGAGCATTTCTTTTTTATCACTGTCTGTGTTGGAAATATATTGCATGGCTTAGTGTGCGGATGATCCTGACAAAGCCTTGTACTGCGCTTCACTCAAAAGTGACTCAAGCTCAGCCGGATTGGATAAACTCATCTCATACAACCAACCCTCTTTGTAGGGTGACTGATTGACGATCTCGGGCTTATCTTTGACCTTATCGTTAATCCTGGTGATCTGCCCCGAAACGGGCGCGTAAATATCAAATGCGGCCTTCACCGACTCGATCACCATGACACTTTCCTTTTGTTTGGCTTGGCGGCCCACTTTGGGAAGCTCGATGAACACAATATCAGAGATCTCATGCTGCGCATGATCCGTGATGCCCACCACAGCCGTCTTGCCATCCCAAGAGATCCATTCATGCGTCTCGGTGTATTTTAATTTTGCAGTATCCATCATCATGCTCCCGTTTACAGCCAACTATTTTTTGTGTTTGATCGGCACAAAAGGCCTTTTAACCACTTCTGCCGCAACTTTATTACCATGAATTTCAACTTCGATATTGGTGCCAAACTTTTCAAAACCGCTTTCCACAAAAGCCATGCCGATATTACACCCCACCGTCGGCCCGTATGAGCCGCTGGTCACCTTGCCGATCTGCTTCGACCCTGAGTAGACCAAGTATCCATCACGAGCCACGGCCTTGCCAAGGATTTTAAAACCAACCAGATGGCGGGATACGCCTTTTTCTTTTTGCTTGAGAAGTGCGGAGCGCCCCACAAAATCCCCCTTATCAAACGAAACGGCAAAACCAAGCCTCGCTTCCAGCGGCGTCGTCTCTTCATCCAGTTCGTGACCATAGAGCGGGTTGCCCGCTTCGAGGCGAAGGGTGTTGCGTGCGCCCAATCCGGCCGGCTTAAGCCCCAGCGCTTCGGCAGACTCCAATAACTTCCAAATAGCCGGCGCTTGCGCGGGAAAAGAAAAGATCTCAAATCCATCTTCGCCTGTATAACCGGTGCGGGAAACCCATACCGGCGCACCTTGAAACACATTTTCCTTAAAGGAAAAAACGGGCATATCTTTCAAATTAAAACCAAATAGTTTTTCGAGGGCCGTTTCTGCTTTTGGGCCTTGAATGGCAATACAAGCCTGATCGTCGCTCACATTTTGAATATGAACTGAGGGTGGGGCAAATTTCTTGAGCGCCGCCTCATCTTTATCGATGTTGGAAGCGTTGACAACCAAATAAAAACCGTGCGCCCCGCGATACACCAAAATATCGTCCAGTGTACCGCCGCTCTCGTTGCAGATCAAATGATACTGAGAATATCCCTCGCGCAGCTTATTTAGATCATTGGTCAGACGATGCTGCAAAAACTCTTCCGCTCCCGGGCCACCGACACGGATCTCCCCCAAATGGGATACATCAAAAAAGCTGGCATGAGAACGGGTCCAATTATGTTCGAGTAGGATGCTGGAGTAATACACGGGAAGGTTCCAGCCGCCAAAATCCACCATCTTGCCGCCGAGGGCTAGATGATTGTCAAAAAGAGGTGTTTTTTTCAATGTATTGGCTTCTTCTAAGATCATATTGTTTGTGTATCAATGGCTGGCAATTTAACACAGAATTTTACCCAAATCTATATGTTTTAGGAACGCTTTTCCACCACAATCCGCGGCGCAGCCGGACTTCATGTAAGGAAACATTCCCAGCGATTTTGTGCGCCCCAGCTTTGCCACTACGGCCGGATTTGTTTTCTCCGGGATACTCATAAAACCTGCTTGTAATCGATTAAAAATGACGCCCAAAGGCTCGATCTTTCGGCTCCGAAGCGCTTCCAGCGACAACAAAGAATGATTGATGGCGCCTAAACCGGAACGTGACACCAAAACAACCTCAGCGTTGATAAGCCGAATAAGATCGATCACAAAAAAATTATCTGTGATCGGCACCAAAAGCCCTCCGCATCCCTCCACGATCATGACGTCACTTTGCTTTTGCATTTTTTGAAAGGAACGGAGAATCTTTGATATGGAGGCCTTCTTTTTTTCTAGCCGTCCGGCAACATTGGGGGATAAAGGATTCTTAAAATAGACGGGAGTAATATCCGCCAAAACCGCCTTGCTTTGTGATGCAAGTTTTAGCATTTGACTGTCTTCCCATGTCCCGCAGGCAACCGGCTTCATCACACCCGCACGATAGCCTTTTAAACGAAAAGCGGACGCCATGGCACATGAAACAATGGTCTTGCCTACACCCGTATCTGTTCCGGCGATAAAATAGGTTTTCACACGCAGGCCTTTATCGAAGTCGTCACCGTGCTGCATAATGTTTTGATCTCAGCCTCAGAGATCGACAAAGGCGGCATAAGCACAATCACATTTCCCAGAGGCCTCAAAAACACACCTCGCCTTCTCGCTTCAAAACAGACCCTGGCTCCTATCTTTTTAGACAATGGAAGATCTTGCCTTTTGGATCTATCTCGAACCAGTTCAATGCCTACCATAAACCCTTTTTGGCGGATGTCGCCGACATGCGGATTAAGCGCGACTTTTTTGAGCTCATCTGATAGCAACTTGATCTTCGCCTGCATTCTCTCCAAAACTTTATTGTTTCTGAATAGATCCAAACTGGCGATCGCCGCCGCACAGGCCAATGGATTAGCCGAATACGTATGCCCATGAAAAAATGCCTTAAACTCCTTGTATTCGCCCAAAAACGCCTTGTAAATGGTCTCCGTTGTAAAAGTGGCTGATAGCGGCAAATAGCCACCCGTGATCCCCTTGGCTGCGCACAAAATATCCGGCTTCACCCCTTCGTGTTCGCATGCAAACATCTTCCCCGTCCGCCCAAAGCCAGTTGCCACTTCATCCACGATCAAAAGCACCTTATATTTTTTGGCCAGCTTTGCCAGTTGAGACAAATACCCGGCAGGTTGAAGCAGCATACCGGCGGCGCCCTGCATGATAGGCTCGACCACCAGAGCGCATATTTCAGAATGGCGCTTTTGAAGCACGCGCTCAACCTTACCGGCGCAGTGTTTGGCGTACTCTTTTTCTGAACCTTTAAAGTTATCCCGATAAAAATACGGCGCATCCACCTGATAAGCCTTAAAAAGAAGAGGGTGAAATATTTGATGAAAAAGCTCAATACCGCCCACACTGACTGCACCCAATGTGTCTCCGTGATAGGCATTTTTGAGCTTAAGAAATGTCCTTTTTTTCTTAAAACCTTTGAGCTGCCAATATTGATACGCCATTTTGAGCGCAACCTCCACCGCCGAAGCGCCCGAGTCCGAATAAAAAACTCGCGTAAGCCCGGCGGGAACGATCTTCATAAGCTTCTCGGAGAGCTTGATCGCAGGTTCATGACTTAGCCCCAAAAAAGTAGAGTGGGCCACCCTTTTAAGCTGAGCGCGCACGGCATCGTCGATGGCTTTGACCTGATGGCCATGCACATTGGCCCACAGCGATGAGACCGCATCCAAGTATTTATTGCCTTCTGTATCGTACAGATAATTTCCTTTGGCCTTCTCGATGATCGTAAGCGGATCATCCACCCCCCACTCTTTCATTTGCGTGAAGGGATGCCAAACATGGCGCAGCTCGGCGCGTCTCAAGCCAGCTGTTTTTTTATTCATATCTTTTTATCTCGCATTTTTTTAAATGCTTTGAGAAGCGCTTGGATGGAAGCGGTGCCGTGAGAACTGGATATCGAAAGTCGTAAACGATCTGTCCCTTTAGGAACGGATGGAGGGCGAATGGCTGGCACAAAAAAGCCCTCCATTTTAAGAAAATCTTTCATTTTAAGCGCCTTCGCTGTGCTCTTGGCTCGCACCGGAATGATGGGGCCGGTTGAATGCATCAAGTCATACCCCATCTCCATCAAGGACTCTCGCACCCGCGAAACATGATTCCACAATTTTTTTCTAAGCTGAGGCTCGTCCCGAATCACCCGGATTGCTTCCAAAGCTGCGGCAGAGGCGCCGGGCGTCGGAGCGGTGGTGTAAATATAAGGCCTGGCCGTGTTCAATAGCCATTTTTTTAGAAGTGCGTTGCCGGCGATAAATCCTCCCGTGGAACCAAGAGCCTTGGATAACGTGCCCATCACGATCGGTATCTTGGACGATAATTGATAATGCTCGGTCAAACCTCGTCCGCTTTCACCAAACACTCCCGTAGAATGCGCCTCATCGATCATCAAGATCGCCCCACACCTCTCACACAGCTCCAGCATTGTATTGAGCGGCGCCACATCTCCATCCATACTAAAATAAGCGTCCGTTGCCACCAAAATACGTCGAAAAGAGCCCGCGCGCTTGAGTAGATCCGAAAGCGCGTCCATATCCAGATGGGGATAAACCCAAAATTTTGCCCTTGAGAGGCGCGCTGCATCGATCAGGCTGGCATGATTAAGCCTATCCATGATCACCACGTCTTTTTCATTAAGAAGCGATGTGACGGCGCTCAGATTGGCTGCGTAACCGGAAGAAAAAACAAGAGCATCTTCTTCTTTTTTAAATCTTGCTAATTCCTTTTCCAGATCGTCATGAATTCGGAGATTGCCGGATAAAAGACGCGATGCGCTGCTGCCGCTCCCAAAGCGATCAATTGCCTTTTTGGCCGCTCGAACAACTCGCGGATGATGAGCTAAACCCAAATAATCATTAGAAGAAAAATCTTGTAGGGGCGGCCCTTGTGGCCGCCCGTGTACGGGGTAAAAAATTTCAGGATCGCGGTATAGCTGAGCCTGTTTTAAACGTTTGAGGTCAGATCCGAGATCCGCCCAAAACGATTCACGCATGACATCCAGTTTTTACGCGAGCAGGTGTCGCCGAAGAAGAATCGGCGGCAGAAACAACGTCAAAACCAAGGTCTTTCAACATCTGAATATCATCTTTGGGGCTTCGGCCCATGGTTGTAAGGTAATTCCCTAAGATCAGGCCATTGGCGCCCGCCTGCATCGCAAGAGCTTGCACATCGCGAAGATTCACTTCGCGCCCACCAGCAATTTTGATGGTACTAGACGGCAATATCAACCTGAATAGCGCTATATATTTGATGATTTCCATTGGTTTAAGCTGCGTAACATCGCCCAGAGGCGTCCCCGATCGAGCATTCAATATATTGATAGGCACACAATCCGCTTCGAGTTTTTTGAGTTCAAAAGCCAGCTCAATACGCTGCCTCGGAGACTCTCCCATACCCAAAATACCGCCCGAACAAGGGTGTACCCCATGATGACGCACCATCTCGACATGACTTGTGCGCTGCTCATGTGTATGTGTCGTGCAAACTTTATCAAAATAACTTTTAGAGGCTTCAAGATTATGATTATTGCGATATAGCCCTGCCTCTTTGAGTTTTTGCACCTGATCAGGCGTCATAAATCCGAGGGAGCAGTCCACAAAAAGATTGGTTTCTTGTTTGATACGACGCACCGACTCGAGCACGACTTCAAACTCGCGCTCATTCGTAGCGCCCCAACCGCTGGAAACCATACAAAATTCGTTCGCGCCCATTGCTTCGGCATTTTTAGCTTGGCGCACCATCTCATCAACCGTGATCTGAGGGTATACGGGTGCATCGGTTTTATAATGCGCAGACTGTGCGCAGAACTTGCAATCTTCCGAACAGTTCCCGCTTTTAATATTGGAAAGCGCGCACGATTCGATCATGTTACCAGCGAATTTAAGCCGCACCTCATTGGCGCTAGCGGTAAGATATGGCACCAAAACATCCGGCGTTTCGGTGAGCGTCAAAGCATCCTCAAAAGATAAAGCTTCGCCGCGTAAAACTTGATCCCTGGCCCTAAGAATTAAATTAAGCATGGCGAATATTATGAATGGTAAACCATGTCTTGTAAAGCAGGTTTACAAATAAAATTATGGCGTTGGCGGTGCTTCGGGGGGCAAAACCTGAGGCGCTTGACCACCCTTTTTTTGCAAACGATATTGGCGCATATATTCGCGCATATATTCGCGATACTCTTGGCTATGCGCTGCGCGGTAAGAACGAACCTTGTCAGGATTTTTGTCTCTCCACAACTTGGAGCGACGCCTCTGGGTCTCCAGCCACTGCATGCCTTTGGACTCGTCGTATTTGAAATAATTAGGATTCTTCTTGCGCCATACCTTCATACTTTCCAGCTGGCGCTTTTTTTGACACTCCGGGCTCGAACACACCTTTTGGCCAGGCGAGTACTTGTTGGGAGTAAAACCTACATTACAATATATGCAGTTGCGATTATCCATACCTATGCGCTGATAAAATAATTTTGAGCGACAAAAGCTGCTGCGCCCAAAGGTACGCCATTTTCGCCCAATGTTGAGGGTATGATCCTAAGCTTGTCTGTCGCTTCAGGCACTGAACTTTTTTTGACAACTTCACGAACGCCATCCATAAAAGGCGCGCCCGCCACCTCCACGCCGCCACCCACAATAATAATTTCTGGATTGAATAAGTTCACAAGGAATGCTGCTTTACGACCCAGCCTTCGCCCAGCATCTTTCAATATTTTATTAGCCAAAGCATCGCCGGCTTCGGCCGCCTTTACAACAACTTCTATATTGATCTTCTTTGAGTCGCCGCCGGCAATTGAATAGATCTTTGAGGAGGGGTTTTCCTTTTGAGCAGATCTGGCCATATCCGAGATCCCCAAATCGATACCCCATGCGCCTGACTTGTACGTTTCGACCACCGCCGCATGCGCTTGGTCACCTTCCTCAAACAGCCACTCACCCGCACACCCAGTAGCGCCTCTGTATATCTGTCCGTTGATCATAAAACCACAGCCATTGGCCGAATAAAGGTAAATAGCGTGTTGAACACCTAAGCCCCTGCCGTACCAATCTTCACCAAAAACAGCGGCATTCGCATCGTTGTCGACAAGCGTTGGAATACCAAATCTCTCCTCAAAAGTACCATGGATAGAAACAGTGATCTCAAGATCATCATTTAACAACCCCACCGGCCAGCGAACTGAGCTCGTATCTCGATTGAATATACCAGGGATCCCAATACCGATCCCGTAAACCTTCCCAGTGTCCACTTTCGACTTTTTTATAAGCTCATCAACAAGATCCGCCATCAAAGTGACCAAGGCTTCGCCCGCCATCAAAGGACGTTCTTTCTTGACCGTATATAAAATCTCACCTTTAAGGTTACAAAGTACCGCGATCATGTCGACGATATTCAATCCCACGCCGATCATATAAACAGCGTTTGGGTTGAGATCCACTAGCGTCGGCTTCCGACCTCCGCTCGACACGTCGATACCTACTTCCTGGATAACGTTCTTTTTGATGTACTGGTCGACATAGCTCGTGACGGTGACGATATTAAGGCCGATCAAGCGAGATATTTCTGCGCGAGCAATAGGGCCCTTTTTCCGGATCGTATCCAAAATAGAAAGATTTTTCTTTTCATGGTCATTGAGCTCAACTTGATCCAGCAATCGCCTCTTTGAAATAGCCATGCTCATACCTCCGCAAACAATTCCTGCGTCACCAAACAAACTGCCCCATACGCCACCGCATCTTCACCTAAGCGAGACAATATGATCTTGACCACACCTGAAGCTTCTTCCATGGACAGCTGCTTCACAACGCGGCGCACCGTGTTGAGAATAAGCTCGCCCCCGCGCTCCATCCCGCCGCCCAAAACAACCACCTCTGGATTAAAAAAGTTCGTTAAATAAGCGACCTTGAGTCCGAAGCGGCAACCCACTTCCTCCACCAAAGTGACCGCTAAATTATCCCCCTTCTTGGCAGCTTCAAAAACAGCACCGGCTTCGATGGATTCAATGTCTTTAACGCCTTCCGATATTTTGGATTTGATGTCTTTTTTAAGCGCCTCCTTGGCTCGACGGGCAAGGCCCATATCCAAACCCTCAGACCTAAAAAAATCCGATTTTTGAACCCAGCTATCCAGGGTCAAACCTTCCATATTCTCAAGATTGAGCTGTATCTCGCCAGCGCTCCAACTTGAACCCCAAAAAAGATCATTGTTGGCGATGACGCCGCTTCCCACATCGGAATAAAAATAAAGGACATTCTCGTCGTCAATGCGAAGGCTAAGCTTTTTTTCAGCCAAAGCAGCCAAGCTGGCATCATTGCCCACAGAAACCGGGATACGGAACTCTTTCTCCAAGATCCCCTTAGCTGTGGAATAACTGCCCACCGTTTTGCCGCGTTTAGTATCCGTGTCGCGAATAGTCCCGGCGCTTCGGTCGATCACACCGGAAACACCCAGCCCGATACCCCGTATCTTGTCTTGAGGCACCTTGGACTCTGCGATCAACTTGCGTACCAATTTCACTGATTCAGCGATCACGACTTCCATGTGTCCTGCGGGCCTTGCGACCTTAACTTTATGAATGATCGAGGGTGTGAGATTAGAAAGAATGCCAATAATGTGGGTAGGGCCGATCTCCACCCCGATAATAAAACCCCACTCAGCGTTAAGCTCCACCAACTCCGGACGGCGTCCGCCGCTGGATATATCCAAACCCTTTTCAACAACTAACTTTTGATCGATATAGTGCTCAACATAATTTGAGACGGTCACAATGTTGAACTGAGTGATACGAGAAATATCCGTTTTGGCAATAGGTCCATTGCGGCGGATCACATCCAACAAAATAATATTTTTGCGTTCCCGATCAGTTAAATGATCAGTCTTATAAAGAGATCTATAGGCCATTCGACATCCTTTTATAAACCGTAGTTCTTATAATAATTAAGAAAGAAAAAATTAAGTAATCCCTAGCAATAGCTTCGGGGTATTCTGAATATCAAAAATTATAGCTTAATTCTTAATATTCGCCTAACAAAAAAAACCGCCCTTTCCAAGTCGTGAAGACCGAGAAAGGACGGGTAATAGACTTAAAAGCCAGCCTAATTAGAGCTTGAAAAGCATCTCCGCATAGGTTGGGACTGGCCATAGGCTTGCCGGCAACATTGTTTCCAAAGCATCGACATCCTGACGAAGATCGTTCATAGCCGGCACAACTTTGTCGCGGAAAGCAATGGCTTTGGCCTTCGCTTCGTGAGTTGCCTGAGCTTTTTTGACCACAGCTTCCAGATCCGTCGTTTTATTGGACGCGGAATCCAGAAGAACAGAGACCTTGGTCAAAAGCTCTTTCTGAACGCTCACAGGCGCAGAAACAGACTTGAGATTGCCAACTGTTTCGGCTAGTTCGCGAGTGTACTGAATGACAGCCGGGATATACTGACGGCGCGCCATCTGGATCGCACACTGAGCTTCGATGTTGATATCCTTGGCATATTTCTCAAGGTAGATCTCGTAGCGAGAATGCAACTCTTCTTTCGAAAGCACTTTGTATTTCGAGAAAAGCTTGGTCGCCTCTTCCGTCGCCATGGCACCCAACGCATCAACGGTGTTGCGGATATTGGGCAAGCCGCGTTTCTTGGCTTCCTTCACCCAGTCATCCGAATAGTTGTTGCCATTGAAGATCACGCGGCCATGTTTTTTCATAGCATCACGGACGATCAGGGTTGCTTCCTTATTGATGTCCTTGGCTTTTTCCAAACGAGTCGCGATCTCATCCAGTGCTTCTGCAACGATCGTGTTCAAGATCGTGTTGGGTCCGGAAACAGACAAAGAGGACGGAACCATGCGGAACTCGAACTTATTGCCGGTAAAAGCAAAAGGCGAGGTACGATTACGATCCGTGTTGTCCTTGGGTAAACCGGGAAGAGAGTCCACGCCGATGTGCAAGAAATGTTGACCCTTGCCCTTGGCAGCCCTACCCTTTTCGATAGCTTCCAAAATATCCGAGAGTTCATCACCCATGAAGATCGAGATGATCGCCGGAGGAGCCTCGTTGGCACCCAAGCGCAGGTCATTACCTGTGTTGGCAGCGCCCGCACGAAGCTTGTCAGCGTGCTTATCCACGGCCGTAACGAGCGCAGACAAAAAGATCAAAAACTGCTCGTTTTCATGAGGCGTGTGACCGGGCTCAAGAAGATTGTGGCCGTCATCTGTAGACAAAGACCAGTTATTGTGTTTACCGGAACCGTTGACGCCCTGGAACGGCTTTTCATGCAAGAGACAAACAAGATCATGGCGCAAAGCCACTCTCTGCATGGTCTCCATCACAAGCTGATTGTGGTCAGCTGCAATGTTGGTAGTTGAGAAAATCGGCGCCATTTCAAACTGAGCCGGAGCCACTTCATTGTGCTTGGTTTTGGCCAAAACACCCATTTTCCAAAGCTCCACATCCAGATCGCGCATAAACGAAGAAATGCGATCCTTGATGGCGCCAAAATACTGATCTTCCAACTCTTGGCCTTTTGGCGATGCGGATCCGAAAAGCGTGCGGCCGGACGCGATCAAGTCTAAGCGGCGATCATAATATTTCTTATCGATCAAGAAATACTCCTGCTCAGGGCCGACAGTTGCCGTCACGCGCTGAGACGACTTGTTGCCGAGTGCTTTCAATACGCGGATAGCTTGCCTGGAAACAGCTTCCATGGAACGCAAAAGCGGTGTTTTCTTATCCAGCGTTTCGCCGGTGTAAGAGCAAAATGCGGTCGGGATGGTCAGGGTGACATTACCGACACCATCTTCTTTCAAGAACGCGGGTGAAGTGCAATCCCATGCTGTATAACCGCGCGCTTCGAAAGTCGCACGCAATCCACCGCTAGGGAATGAAGATGCGTCTGGCTCACCTTTGATCAAAGCTTTGCCGGAAAACTCCATGATGATCCCGCCATCTTCGGTGGGAGAAATAAAGGAATCATGCTTCTCAGCGGTGCGTCCGGTAAGAGGCTGGAACCAGTGAGTGTAGTGGGTGGCACCTTTCTCGATCGCCCAATCTTTCATCGCGTTGGCGACCACATTGGCCACTTCAAGCGTCAAGGGTACGCCCTTTTGAATGGTCTCACGAAGAGCCACGTAAGTCTCTTTCGGGAGACGCTCTTTCATGGTCTTGTCATTGAATACGTTCGATCCGAAAAATTTGGTGAGATTTGCTGCTTTTGGGCCATGGCTCTTAGATCCGCCATCACCATTCGTGCTAATTGCCTTTGAAATTTCATGCGTTGTTGCCATATGGATTCCCTTCTATTCGGTTATTCTTATGTGTCAAAACTACCTAAAATGGGTGGCCCAAGCGGCCAAACTGGATTGGGATAAACTACTCCTCCCCCGAGCCGCTGTCAACCCTCTTATGGTGGAAGTTTACTCTTATAGGATAACGGCTAATTTTCGGAAATGTTACGATTATGTTACGAAAATTTGAGCGTGATACCCACGGGACAATGATCGGATCCGCGGACGTCTGGCATGGTGAAAGCCTTGTCTAGATGGGGACGCAGATCCTCTGAGATAAAATGGTAGTCGATCCTCCAACCCACATTCCTCTCTCGGGCCCCGCTCTTCATATCCCACCAAGTGTACTGATCGGGCTCTTTGTTGAACTCTCGAAACGTGTCTAAAAATCCATGCGAAACGAGCTTGTCCATCCAGGCTCGCTCGATAGGCAAGAATCCGGAAACATCCTCATTTTCCTTGGGTCGCTTGAGATCAATGGCCTTATGCGCCGTGTTGACGTCACCGCACACCACCAGCTTTTTACCTTGTTTACGAAGTTTAAGAAAATATTTCAGAGACTCTGCGTAAAAATCCATCTTGTATTGCAGACGCTCGTCACCGCTTTTGCCATTGGGAAAATAAATATTAAAAAGAGTGAATTCGGGATACTCCGTCTCCAGCACACGCCCTTCTATATCAAATTTAGGGACACCCAGCCCCCGCTTTACCGACAAAGGCGTGTTTCTGGAAAAAGTGGCAACCCCGCTATAACCCAACCTTTCGGCCGAATTAAAATGAACGTCGTAGCCCGGGTAATGAACGATCTCGGGTGGCAATTGCGAAGGAAGCGCTTTGGTCTCTTGGAGACAAAGGATGTCTGGATTTTCTTTTTTAAACCAAGGGATAAAATCTTTTTTTAGAACTGCGCGTAGGCCATTCACATTCCAAGAAAGAATGCGATAGGTCTTCATCTACATCAACTCCTTCAGAAGCTGCGAGTAATTTGTCGTCACTTTAAAATGGAAGTATTTTTTGGCAATGCTTTCTGGGGGATTGAACAATACCCCTTTGTCGGCTGTTTCGAGCATCGTAATATCGTTGTACGAATCTCCCGAGGCGCGAATCTCAAACCCTAAGCTCTGAAGCGCTTTTACAGCTTTTTTCTTACCATCTTTTTGACGCAAATGATAATTGGAAATAAATCCCTTCGAGTCCATGCTGAGATAATTACAAAAAATCGACGGCCAGCCCAATTGCTTCATGAGGGGCTTGGCAAACTCTTCGAACGTGTCGGATAAAATGATCACTTGGTGTTTGGATCTGAGCTCATCTAAAAATGCTTTGGCTCCGGGAAGCGGCTTGATCTTGGCGATGACTCCTTGGATATCCGCTAGCTTGATCTTGTGATCCTTGAGGATCTTAAGACGCCGCTTCATCAGCACATCGTAGTCAGGGATGTCGCGCGTGGTAAACCGCAGGTCTTGGATACCTGTTTTTTTAGATACCTCGATCCATATCTCGGGAACCAGAACGCCTTCTAGGTCCAAACAGCAGACGGTCATTTTTTTCATGTCACCTCCGGACTCTTGTATTTTGTTCTTTCAAATTTGGCCAATAATTCATAGGCGCATGGGACGACGAACAAGGTCAATATGGTCGACAGAAGCACACCGCCTATGACGGCCACCGCCATCGGTACTCGCGTCTCAGCGCCCGGGCCCAAAGCTAACGCCGGAGGAAGCGCTGCCGCGATAGTGGAGATGGACGTCATCAGGATCGGCCTCAAACGGATCGGGCAAGCCGCCACCAACGCTTCACGCACACCCTTACCCTCGCGCCGCAGATCATTTGTGAACTCCACCAACAAAATTGAATTCTTTTTAACGATACCCGATAGCAAGATAAGGCCGATCATGCTGTAAATATTCAAAGACTGTCCTGTGATGAACAGCGCTATCAAAGCCCCTGAAATACTGAATGGCAAAGCCAACAGCACCGTGAACGGGTGTATATAGCTATTGTATTGCGATGCCAGCACCATGTAGGCCACCAAAATACCCACCAAAAACGCAAAACCGAGACTGCCAAATGACTCCTTAAAAGCCTGAGCGCTTCCACTAAAGACAAGATTGTATCCGGGGGGAAGCACTTCTTTGGCGATCTTATTGACCTCCTCCAAAGCTGCTGCTTGTGATTTACCCTTTGTAATATTGGCAAATACACCGATCGCGCGCTGACGATTTTTACGAGTGATCGTCAACAGCGCTGGAGTCTGCTCCAAAGATGCCACATCCAAAAGACGCACCATCTCTCCGCGATTGTTCCAAACTTTTAGATTTTCGATATCTTCTGGCTTTGTGCGTTCTTCGGGCTTAAGCCTTACGCGGACATCATAACGCCTGCCGCCCTGAGTGAATTTACCGATGCGCTGGCCGCCGATCTGCGCGTTGACCACATTGCCGATAGACTCCATATCAACACCCCGCTCACGGGCTTTTTCTCGATCCGGCTTGACATGCACTTCCGTGACACCCAAAAGATAATCCGTGTGCACGTCGGTCATAAGCCCGGTCTCTTTCATCTTTTCCATCATCTTCTGAGATACCTCGGCCAGCTTGTTCCAGTCTCGGCCTTGTACGCTAAACTCCACCGGAAACCCGCGCTGAGCCGTGAATCCCATGGTTGAGAGGTCTTGAATGAATGCTTTGGTGTCCGGGATCTTATTGAATTCTTTGCGGAATATATCGATCAGATCCTGCTGAGAGAGGCGCTTACCGGACTCAGGGTCAACGGGACGCTCGCCTTTGGGTTTGAGCGTCACAAAAAGAATACCCACATTCACTTCGCCGCCGCTAAATCCTCCGATCGCACAATAGTATCGATTGAGCTCAGGGCGGCTCATCGCATAAGCTTCCGCCTGTTTCATGCGGTCGCTGGTAAACTCGAGCGAAGAACCTGTGGGCGTCTCCAGACGGCACAAAAACATGCTCTGATCCTGCGCCGGCACGAACTCTTTGCGAACCAATCCAAAAAGCGCCAAAGAACCCACAAAAACAAGCCCTGACGCAATAAGTATTTTTGCGGGATGCTTCAGAGCCGTGTCCAAATTCTTTTTATAACCTGCGGCCAGAGCATGAAATGCTTTTTCAATGCCCTTGCCAAATCGCGTCGTCCTCTCCCCAACCACCAAAAACTGAGAGGCGCGCATAGGAGTCAACGTGAGCGCTTCCAAGAGCGACAAGGCCACGGCTACGGATATCGTGATACCAAATTGTAGAAAAAATTTACCGATAACCCCCTTCATAAAGGCTACGGGCAAAAAGATAGCCACCAAGGCAAGGGTTGCGGCGACCGCTGCCGATGTAATCTGGCGCGCACCTTTTTGTGCCGCCTCCATACGCTCCATCCCTCTTTCGCGCATGCGTACGATATTTTCAAGAACCATGATCGCATCATCCACCACGATACCGATCGCGAGCGACAAACCCAGCACCGTAAATGTATTCAAAGTAAAATTAGCGAATTTAAATACGATAAATGTTCCCAAGATCGAGGTCGGGATCGCCAACAACACATTGAGCGTCGAACTCCAAGATCCCAGAAACATCCAACAAACCAGAGCGGTCAGCACCGCCGACAAAATCAAAGTAAAGATCAGCTCATGGATAGCATCCTCAGCGAACTGAGTGGCATTAAAATTAATGCCCAGCTCCATGCCCTCTGGCAAATCCTTCTGCACATCTTTCAAGCGCTCTTTGACCCTGTGGGCAACCTCCACGGCATTGGCGCCACGCTGTTTGCGGATACCCAGGCCCACAGCTGTCTTTCCGAGGATACGTGACATACGGCGAGCATCTGCCAATCCATCTTCGATGGTAGCCACGTCTTTGACATAGATAGGCTTGTAGTTTGGCTTTCCACCGCGTGTTGAGATCAGCACATTGCCAACATCCTCGACGGTCAGCGCCTCACCCATAGCACGCACATTCATTTCTTTTTCAGGTGTCTCAATACGTCCCGCGGGAATTTCTATGTGATTGGCCTGGACAGCGTCGATGACGTCGTTGATGGTCAGTTGATACTCATCCAATTTTTTATAAGAAACCCAGATGCGCAAATTGCGCTCGACGTATCCGCCCAGCACGATATCGCCGACACCCGATATGGTCTGAAATCGATCTTTGAGCGAATCCTGGACATATGCCATCAGATCTTTGGGTGTCCGCGAACCCGAAAGTCCCAGCCACATGATCGGCTGATCGATCGGATTAAGTTTAAATACGATCGGAGGGTCGAGATTTTTGGGGAGGCGTATTTGCGCCTGTGCTATCTTGGACTGCACTTCCTGTAAAGCAACATCGATATCTTTTTCCAGCTCAAACTCAACGATAACGTCCGCCATCCCCTGGCGAGAGGTCGATGAAATATCGCGAATTCCCTGGATACTCATCATGGCATCTTCCACCACATCCACCACATCCGTCTCCATGACTTCGGGGGCGGCGCCCTCCCATGTCAGCGAAACAGAGATCACCGGAAAATCCACATCCGGCATTTGCCCCACACCTAGGCCGCCAAAGGATAACCAGCCAAAAAAGATAAGCCCCAACATCAACATCCAGGCAAATACGGGATTTTTTATCGAAATATCGGATAGTGTCATTTTTTCACTTTCGGATCATCTATGCCCGGGATCTCTCCCAGCGCAGAACAAAGTCTCCAGTATGATTTCTTAGCCTCAAAAAAAGCGGCATTGAAACGCCGACGAACATCCTGGTATCGTCTGAGCGAATCCAATACCTCGAGATTGTTAACCAGGTTCTGACCAAATTCTTTTTGAAGGATCTCATAATTTTCTTTGGAGGCTTGCTCGGCTTCCTGGAGTGACACATGGGACTCCTGAGCAGCCGAATATTCCTCCAGAGCATTCTCCGCGTCGGTCAAAGCCCTGCGCTTTTTTTCTTCCCAATTGAGGCGCGCCTTTTCGCGATTCGACGAGGCTTCCTTTATATCTCCGAGCGTGGATCCGACTTCGAACACGGGCACATCGATGGTCAACTTCACATCCCAGTCATTGCCACTCTGAAAGCCTTCGCGGCGGGTGTAATAATTACCATCCACATAAATATCAGGAAATAAGTCTGAGTTGGCACTGATCACTTTTTTTTGGGAAACGATATACTCTTGTTCCGCACCCAAAACATCCGGCCTCAGTTCCACGCGTGTCAGATCCGGAAGCCAATCCACGGGCTCATGATTGGCATCCAAAAGCTCATAACTAGAAAGCTCTTCGCCAAGATAGAATTCCAAAAGATTGCGTGCTGTTTTTGCTTGCCTTTTACTATCAACAAGATCCGCCTCCAGCACTTTGACATCGGCCAACGAATTTTTAAGCTCACTCTCTCGAGAACGGCCGACCTGAACGCGATCTCTCAGATCCTTGATACGTTCCGACATGTACTGATGGATCTTGTACAAAACCTGCTCATCTCGGACGGTATTCAAATAGGTGTAATACGCCTCCATCACATCCACAAAAAGCACCTGCTTCGCTCGCTCCAATTTCATTTTTTGCGCTTTTTTATCCGCACCCGAACCCGTCAGAGCAGCGATCTCCTTGAACCCCGAAAATATGGGCTGAGTAAATACAAATCTCTGGTCGCGCTGAGCACGACGGCTAAAATCAAACGAAGAGCCGGATGAGTCCGTGCTCACATCTTGTTCATAGCGAGAAATTTTATATCGCACGCTGGGCAAGAAATAATCAAATGAGCGGTAAAACCGCGCTTGGGCCTGAGCGATCTCTTCCGCTGTGATCTTGACGGACTCGCTTCTCTTGAGAGCTTTCTGATAAGCCTCTAGCAAGCTCAGTTTTTGGGTGCTGGGAGCCGCCGGCTTTTGAATAGATTCCTTTTTCTTTCCAAAAGGCCAAAAAGCATCCGAAGCCACCGGCGACAAGACAGAAAAAGTCACACAAATAAGAACTGCTATCGTATTGCGTAAGAAGGGTTTCATAAGAGAGGTACACTTTACGACCAAATGCCCAAACTTTCAAGCCTTTACTCCCCAAGAATCCAGACCTTAGATGAGAGGTTTATGAAGTAAACCGTCAACCGAAGGCTTTCTACCGGCCCACCTGCCTGCCGGCAGGCAGGGTCCGGGCGCCCTGCGAGCGCCCTCCCTCTGTGAGCTCCGTCGCCTAGGAAAATAAAGTTGTTCCGTGCGGCTCCGGAGTCTCAACGACCGTACGAAAGCCTTCGGTTGACGGTTTACTTGGATGATTCTCTTATGAAAGGCTGGATACGTGGCTCGTTTTCACAGTATAAGGAAAGAATTCGCCCTGGGGAAAGCGAGCATTGATTAGGCTTTGATCCTAGAAAGCCTCTTCGGAGGGACGTTAAATCGACGAGCGGCCATGGTGTCTCCGCTATTTAAGATCAATTAGTTTCCTAATTATAGAAGGACGAGCGAGGAGATTTCCGAGTTCGATTTCTCTCGGTGGGAAAAATCGAACGATCCTGGAGAAGAGGTTTTCTGGGATCGAAGCCTATTTTTTGCGAGACTGATTCCACTCGTGTACGATGGGCAAAAAAGAGATCACGATGACCACAGCAAGAACGATATGAAGATGCTTCTCGATATTGGGGATCGCGCGGCCCAGAGAGTAACCGATGAGCAGCATGCCGCACACCCACAGGATCCCGCCGATGATATTGAATGAAATGAATTTTTTGTAGGTCATGCGCCCCACGCCGGCAACGGTGGGCGCGAATGTCCGCACGATCGGCACAAAACGCGCAAGAATGATCGTCTTTCCGCCATACTTTTCAAAAAACTCATGCGTTTTCTTGATATGATCCTTGCGAAAAAACAGTGAATCATCCTTGTTGAACAGCTTTGGGCCGGCATGATACCCGATAGCATAACCGACACTGTCTCCAACAATAGCTGCCACTGTTAGAAGTCCCGTCAGTACCCAAATATCCAGCTTACCCTGAGACGCCACAAGCCCGGCCGTAACTAAAAGTGAGTCGCCTGGAAGGAAAAAGCCAACCAACAAACCCGTCTCACAAAAAACGATGGCTGTTAGCCCCACATACCCGGCCCAAGCAATTAGCTCATCTAAATTGTGGAGATGATGAAAAAACTCCTGGATCCATTCCATAAAGACAGCCCGAGACTAGGCTTTGACCTTTTCTGGAATGCGCATCCCGTAAAAAGACTTCCAGACGAAGAAGAGTCCGATGAGAAAAAAAACAGCGCCGCTAATACGGGTGGCAGATGGATCCATCTTAATGGCAATTTCCACAGCAAGCATTCCAAATAGCGTCGAAAACTTGATGATCGGATTGAGTGAGACCGATGTCGTGTCCTTAAAAGGATCGCCAACCGTATCACCGATGACAGTGGCGGCGTGAACAGGCGTATTCTTTTCACCGAAATCAACTTCCACAAGCTTCTTCGCATTATCCCATGATCCACCGGCATTCGCCATGTACATAGCCTGAAAAAGACCAAATACAGCGATCGCTAGAAGGTAAGCGATGAAGAAATATGGATCAAAAAGCGCGAACGCAAGTGTGAACGCCAGCAATCCAAGGAAAATATTCCACATCCCCTTCTGCGCATACTGGGTGCAGATCTGCACGACAGTGATCGAATCTTCTCGCTTGGCCTCCTTTTTATCAAGATTCATATTTTTCTTAATGTATTCGACCGCAGAATAAGCTCCCGTCGTAACCGCTTGGATCGATGCGCCGCAAAACCAATAAATAACGGCCCCGCCGCACAAAAACCCCAACAAAACAGGTGCCGCCGTAAGAGAAAGCTTTTCATACAACATCAACTCTCCGATATTATCAGCAACGAGCGCTCCATTGGCCGCCGCAACCGCAGCCGCGTGGAGATGTTCCTGAAGCAAAAGAATGATGGAAAAGATCATCGTCGTAGCACCTGCCACCGCCGTCGCGATCAACACGGGCTTCGCTGTCGCTTTAAAAGTATTGCCGGCGGAATCATTGGCTTCGAGATAATGTTTTCCTTTTTTGAAGTCCGGTTTAAAACCAAAAGAATCTTCGACTTCTTTGTGGATCCCGGGGATAGATTCCATTTGGGACAATTCAAATATCGACTGCGCATTGTCCGTCACAGGGCCATAAGAATCCACAGCGATATTCACCGGGCCCATACAGAGAAAACCATACGCCACAAGGCCAAAAGCAAAAACAGAAGCATGCGGCATGATATTTTGAAGCCCCATCCCGGAGATCAAATAAGCAGCGAACATAAGCGCGGCGATGAGAATACCCTTCCAAAACGCTGAAAACGAACCCGCCACGATACCCGAAAGAATCGTGAGCGACGCACCTCCTTCGCGCGAAGCCGTTACAATCTCATGAACATGCTTTGAGTGGGACGAGGTAAATATTTTTGTAAATTCTGGAATAAGAAACGCGCCCAGCGTCCCGCATGTAATGATCGAGGCTAGCTTCCACCACAAGGTTGGATCCGGCAGGTCACCCACCAGAAGATAGGACATCCCGTAAGACGTGGAAATACACAAACCGGTCGCGATCATGATGAGGCGTGTAAGAGGCTCCTCAAAATTAAACTCTTTTAGATTTTTGTATTTGCCCCTAGAAATGGCTTCGTTGATGAAATAAGAAACGCCTGACATAAAATCCATCAAAAAGCGCATTGCAAATATCCAAACGATGAGCTTGGCCTGAAGAGAAGGGTCTTTGACGGCGAGCGTAATAAAAGAAATAAGCGCAACACCCGTGACGCCGTATGTTTCAAAACCATCCGCGGTGGGCCCAACAGAATCGCCCGCATTGTCACCCGCACAATCCGCGATCACACCTGGATTGCGCGGATCATCTTCCTTGACATGAAAAACGATCTTCATAAGATCGGAGCCGATGTCGGCGATCTTGGTGAAAATACCGCCCGCGATGCGAAGAGCGCTTGCGCCCAGCGACTCACCGATAGCAAAGCCCAAGAAACAGTACCCCACGATATCGCGCGGGACAAACAAAAGAATGACGACCATGATCACCAGTTCTATCGAGATCAAAAACAGCCCCACCGACATGCCGGCTCTTAAAGGAATATTGACGACATCCCATGGCACGCCACGAAGCGAGGCAAACGCCGTACGGGCATTGGCATAAGTATTGACGCGGATCCCGTAATAAGCAACCAGCGTCGCACCGGCCATACCCACGATCGAGAAGAAAAGAACAAGTCCGAGCGTCGCGGCACTTTCATGTTGAAGTGCTATAAAATAGTAGGACATTGCAAGCGCGATGATGCCAAACAACATTGCAAGGAATTTTGCCTGTTGCTTCAAATAGGTTGTGCATGTCTGGAAGATCGTCTCGGCAACTTCGAGCATGGATTGATGAGCAGGCAGTGCTTTGATCGCAAAAAATTGAAACAAGGAAAGGCCGACGGTGCCAATGATCACAAACGCACCATAAAAAAGGATCTGAAAACCGGTCAACCCTCCAAACAACTCAAAGCGACCTTCATGAAGATCGGGTATTTTAAGATCTGCTTCGCTTGCAAAAGCAAGTCCCTGAAAAATAAATAAAGATGCTATCAACATCAAGCGACGGAAAAAACTTTTCATATTCCTCCGAATAAACCTGATAATAAACAGTTAATATTGATTAATTATGCCCCATAATATCCTATTCCTCCCCAAGAATCCAGAGCTTAATGAATGTGCACGCAGTAAACCGTCAACCGAAGGCTTTCTACCGGCCCACCTGCCTGCCGGCAGACAGGGTTCGGCGCCCCTGCGAGGCGCCTCCTTCTGTAAGCTCCGCCGCCTATGATAACTACAGATGTTCCGTGCGGCTCCGGAGTCTCAACGACCGTACG
>CAYODQ010000018.1:0-35271 GCA_964402785.1 uncultured Planctomycetia bacterium | reverse complement strand
ATGGTTTTTATGATCCCAAGGATAGGGAGCAAGGGTATCTGGTCCAAACCAGTAAAGAGGGGATATTGACCCAGTATCCGATCATGAGCTTGTCCGTTGCGATCGTGCAAAACGACCGGAAGCCCAATTATCTCATGCCCCAGATCTCAAAGATCGCCGGTGACATGAAAAAATACATGAAAGCGCTTCCAGGAAGCTGCTACATCAAATACAAAGAGGCGCCCAAGAAAGACAAGAAAAAATTTGAGAGCCCGACCGCTTTGGAGGTTCGTTTTCCCAGTAAAATGAAGAGCATCAATATTACAGCGTACTCTGAAGATTCGGAGCGCCGCGCCTCATTTTTCAAAACGCTTCTCAAGAATCGTGGCATCCGATCACTTTATCAGCCGATCATCGATCTCAAATCAAAGCGTATTGTTGGCTATGAAGCACTTTCTAGAGCAATATCCGAATATCCCAATGATGAGGCGACCCTCCTTTTTAGTGCTGCCAGAGATGCGGGTTTGGTCAAGGAGCTGGATGCGCTGTGTGTCGAGACGGCGCTCAAAAGCGCTCAGGGCATGACGCCTGACAAGAAGTTGTTTCTCAACATCAATCATGAGACCCTTTTGGATACAAAAATGATGCGACAGCTTTTTCGGCAGCGTGGCAACATCAGCTTCAAGAATATCGGGATCGAAGTGACCGAGCAAAGTATCTTGCGGTCATTCGATAAAGTGCGCGACGCTCTTCTGGATCTAAAAGAGCAGGGGGTGTCCGTTGCCATCGATGATCTGGGCGGGGGTGCAGTGAGTTTGCGCGATGTGGCAGTGCTCAAACCGGATTATATTAAATTTGACCGTTCACTGATCCGCCAAATTGACATCAGCACCACCAAACAGCAGATCGTGCTTTCGATGATCCTGTTTGCAAAGGGTATTCAGGCGCTGACGACGGCAGAAGGTATTGAAACGCGTGAGGAGTACGGAGCGGTTTTGGCCTGTGGTGCCAATCTTGGACAGGGCTACTTTTTTGCCCGTCCAGGGCCCGCCTTTCCAAAAGTTTCTATCTAGTTGATATTATTGAGGTTATATAATAACTGTTACTGTTGAAATTTGGAAAGCAATCATGTATACTCCACCCATAACAAGGAATAAGAATGTCAAAAACATCAAAAAATAGCAGCGTCAATCGAATGACCAATTACATGGAAGAGATCACGGAAGGCGTGTTGGAAGAACTTCTCAACAAAGAGAAGCAAAATTTCTCCGACAATGCGATCCGGGATATCAAGGCATTGGCGCTGAACCGCTTATGGCCGATGTATGCGACCAGTGACTCCGGCCGCACTTACTTGAAAAAGGTCGTTCGTGAAGACAATATCGAAAAAGATGTGCTTCGTGAGATCCGCGCAGCCATGGATATTGTCCGTTCCAACCCTCGATAAATAATTTTCCTTTGTGCTAACATAAGGCCATGCCTAAGCATGAGCTTTATGTTTCAGCGCCAGGTCATGGCAAGACGTTTGCCTGTATAGAGCTGTTCCGGGAAGAGATCCTCAAATCACCTTCTGGCATCGACAGCCAAAGCTATTTTGTCTTGCCCAACCGCGAACACGCGGGAAGGATCCAGCATCTTCTTTTAAAAAAAGATATCTCCGGGCTTTTTAATGCCCACATCATCACCTTTCATGAGCTGACCCAAAGACTTCTGTCAGGGTTGGTGCCTTCGAGACCCACAAAGACGCTCAGAGCTCATCTGGTCCGCATGATCTTTCAAGATCCCGCCATCGAATGGTCCTATTTCAACAGCGTCAAGGATCTGGACGGTTTTCAGGAGCTGGTATCGGAGACGATACAAGAGTTCAAATCATCGCTGCTTTCGATCGAGGAATTTGAAAAGCGGGCCCAGCCTCTTCTCAAAGATCCTGTGTTCCGCCAAAAGTTCCGCGATTTTTCCATCTTGGTGAAGCGCTACGAAGCTAAGCTTCGCGAAATGGGCCTGGCGGATGAAGAGGATGTGATCCGAGAGCTGTTGCCGATGAATGAAGAAAGGCCCGGGATCAAACTGATCGTGATGGACGGTTTTTACCATTTCACACGGGCACAGCGCAGTGTCATTGAATATCTGGTGCCGCGCACAGACAAAATGGTGGTTTCGCTGACGTTGCCTCCCAATGCGTCCTTGCGCAAGAATATCTTTGCCTATGGAGAAGCTACGCGCCAATTTTTGTCGGGGCAGGGATTTGTTCAGCAGGATCTATCCAGCATGCGCAATCATCGCACGCAAAATGAGGCGCTTCGCCATCTAGAAGAGAATGTATTCTTAGACACGCCCAAGATCTATCCGGCAGCCACAGATGCGATACAGTTCATCGCCGCTGACCATGTGCACGATGAAGTGGAGATGATGGCGCGTCAGATCCGGGACGATCACCGGGAGAAGAATGTCCATTTTAGCGATATTGCCGTCATATTACGCTCGGTGGAGCCTTATCAAAAAAGGATCCGAGCGGTTTTCGAGGATTATGATGTCCCGTATTTCATTCATGAGCGCGGGAAAATGATCGAAAATAGCGCTCTTCTTTTTGTGTACCATCTTTTGAGTTTATTCTCGCAGACATGGGAGGCTTCGTCTGTAATGCCTCTATTGTCGGCAACATGTCTTTCACTGCCCGCAGATGAGAAGGAAATGGCGGAGCTTCAGCGGAGGCTCCAAGGCAGGCCATCGGAGACAGCGTGCGATGCTTGGATCGAGTGGTTGACCGCTCAGGCGGATCTTAAGGTGGCACTGAGCCGGTTCGAGCGCTTGATAGAAGTGCGGCAATATCTGTCTGACTCGGTGTCCGCATCCGATTTTCGTCAGCGCCTTGAGAAAGAGCTGAAAGCGATCGGATGGGAGGCTTCTCTGGGTGAATCGGATCAGGCGGCGCGCCGCGCTTTTCAAGATCTCTGTAAACAGTGGGATGCGTATGGCGTGTCTCCTCAAGCGATGCCGGATCATCTCAGGCGCGGCATCGAATCAGGGCTTTTTTCTGAAAAACCTTCTGGCAAAAACCGGGTTCAGATATACGACACGGTCATGGCGCTGCCCAAAGAGTATAAGATCGTCTTCGTGGGGGGGTTGTTGGAGAAACAGTTTCCAAAAGAGATCAATGAGGACGCCATATTTAAGGATGAGGAGCGCCGTCAGCTGAATGCAAAAGACCAGATCCTAGAGGAGCGATTGCCCCGCTCGGGGGGAGAACGCTTTTTCTTTTACATGGCTCTTACGCGTGCACGTGAGCAGTTGTATTTTTCATATCCGCTCAAGGATATCGAAGGTAAGCCACACATGACATCTTTTTTTGTCGAAGAAGTACAAAAATGTTTCGCGGAAGATGCCCTCAAAACATGGACATCCCGATCCTGGAAAGAGTCGATAGCCTGGGTATCGCCCGCGGAAGCCGAGAAAGGGTTGGCTAGAAAATTATTCACTCTCCTGGAGCCGGGTCAGAAGGTACAGGCGGAAGTGTTGGACCTGGCCGCCGCATGGCGCTCGGACGAGCGGTTTGCGGCCGTAGTAGAAGCGGGCCGCGCATCAAACCAGGCCGCTTTTTTGGATAAAAGGATCCCTGTTCTGCTGGAGCAGGGGGGATCGACCTTCAGCGCGACACGCCTAGAGAGTTACCTGACGTGCGCGTTCAAATACCATGGCAAATACACACTGCGCCTAAAAGAACCTCTCGAGAACCGTGAACGGATCGAAATGGGCAAAGTATTGCATGCGGCGCTGGAGATCTTTTTCCGGGAGAAAGCGGCTTTGACAGGAGTTCGTTCCAGCGTGCTAGGCGATAGGGAATCTATCTTAAAGCCGCTAGGAGCGCATCTGGAAGAGGCGTTTGCTAAAAGCAGTTTGGCGGAAGAGCCGCTTTTCAGGCGTGAGATGTTTCGGGAGAAATTGCGGCAGATCCTCATGCGGTTCATTGAGTCCGAAGCTCAGCTGATGACTCGCCGCGGTTTTGAGCCTAGGTATTTTGAGCTCGGGTTTGGCCGTAGGCCCGGGAGTGAGGTTGGAGCCTTGGATTTTTTAAAATGGGATGGAGTGAATATCGAGGGTGTTATCGATCGAGTGGACGTGCTTGAAAATAAAAAAGAAGCCTTGATCGTGGACTACAAATTAAGTTTCAAAGATCTCTGGAAAAAAATGGCCAAGGGCCTTGAAGTGCAATTGCCCATTTACGTGATGGCCGCTGAGGAGCTTTTGGGCCTCAGGGTCGTGGGCGCCGAACTGCGGTTTTTGCAAGCTGACGATAAAGACACAGTTGGGATGTATCGAGAAGAGGCAAGGGAGGAGCTGGGCCTGAGCTCCGGTAAGAGCCTTTTGGCTCGCGACCGCTGGGATAACATCCTTAAAAGCACAAAAGAAAATATAGTAACAGCCGTCAAAAAACTCAAATCGGGAGACATCGCGATCCGATCGAAGAGCTGTGAATACTGCCCTTATGACTCCGTATGCCGTTTTGAAAAATGGCGCCTGATCTATGATGAGGTGGATGGTGGCTAAACCGTTGAGCTTGTCAGAAGAGCAGTCCCGGGCAGTCCATTTATTTGGCTCGGATATCGGCCTCTCAGCCAGTGCCGGCTCGGGAAAAACGACTGTGCTGGTCGAAAAGTACCTGGAAGCGCTCAAGGCGCATAAATGTTCTCCGCAGAATATCCTCGCGGTGACATTCACCGATAAAGCCGCTGCCAGCATGAAGCAAAGGCTTGTGCGCCGCTGCCGGGATTTGGGGCTGCATACGGTCGTGCGTGAGCTGGAAGGTGCATGGATCGGGACTCTCCACAGTTTTTGTGCACGCGTCTTGAGAGAGAATCCTGTTGAGTGTGGTGTCGATCCCCAATTTAAAATTTTGCCACAGGGTGAACAGGACATGTGGATGGCAGAATTGCTGGAAGAAATTTTTCGTGAGAATGCAGAGGACATATCCGTAAACAAGCTTTTGGTGGATTACGGCGAGGATATGATCCTAAATGGCATTCGCGCTTTGTACGACATTGACCGTGCACATGCACGGGACCCGCGGCTTCTGGATATCCCGCTTTTTGAGGAGGAAAGAAGGTCTTTGGAAAGACAGATCATGGAAGGATCCTCTGAGCTGGAACAGATCTACGCAGGCCAGCGTACGCTCAGCCCCTCACAGACGCGGCAAAGATCGCTGACCAAGCAAATGCCGGAGATCTTCAAACGCCACACGCATCCTTCGTGGGAGCGCTGGAGGGCGGTGACCGATCTTTTAGAGGGCTTCGATCTCAAAAGCCCTAAAATGAAGCCCACCACAGCCGCCTTGAAGGAAACGGGTGCGCGGTGGAGCCTTTTGGAGCTGCAGGCGCTGAGCTTGGATATCAAGAAGGCCTTTCTTCGGGTCTTTGAGGTTTTTCGTTCCCGATACGAATCGCGGAAAAGAGAAAAGGGCTTGTATGATTTTGAAGACCTGCTTTTTTTGGCGCATCGGGCACTTGCGGGAGACGGTGATCCACAAAAAGCGCTGAGAAGCCGCATTCAAAAACAATTCGAGGCTATTTTTGTAGATGAGTATCAGGACACTAGCCAATTGCAGGCCAAAATACTGGATCGTATCAAGAAGCATGCTAATTTGTTCGTGGTGGGCGATGTGTTCCAGTCCATTTATGGATTTCGTCATGCCAGTCCGGAGATCTTTGAAGAAGCGATGAAGAGCTCTCAGCGTCTTGAGCTACGTGAAAACTACCGCTCTCGGCAGGAGATCCTAGATTTTGTGAACACTCTTTTTGGGGGTATCTTTTCAGGCCGATTTGCACCCATGTCCGCGGTGCGGAAGCATTCGTTGACAGCCGACCCTTGTATCGAATGGGTTTGTGTCCCCAAAGAAGATGAATTGTCTCTGGAAGCCTGCCGCATCTGGGAGGCACGCACGATCGCAAATCGGATCCGGGAGCTTGTGGATTCGGGTTTTATCCTCGACGATGAAAAGGGCCGTCGGTCTTTGCAGTTCAAGGATGTCGCTATTTTATTCCGCAAAACAACCTCTTCACGGATATTTGAAAAGGAGCTTGAAGCTTGCGCGATCCCTTATTTTGTATACAAAGGAAAAGGGTTTTTTGAGCGTCTCGAAATAAAAGATCTGATGCAAGTTCTTCGAGTGATCAATAATGCGCATGAGGACATCCCTCTGGCGGCTGTGCTTCGTTCTCCGCTGGTGCAGCTGAGCGATGATGCGCTCTTTTGGCTGGCCAAAGCGCGGACGGCGCCCGCAGATTCTTTTTATGACGCTTTGTGCCGGTGGGAGAGTGTGTCGGAGCTGGCCGAGCCGGATCGGACCAAGATACGCCGTTTCATGGCCTTATTGACCGAATTAAAAAACGCTAAGGAGCGAAGGACCGTGTCGCAGTTGATACGCGAGATGTTGAGCCGGACTGCTTACGAAGCCAAGGTCCTGGCTCAGGCCGACGGAGAGCTGGCTCAAGCCAATATTCAAAAACTCCTGGAGATGGCAGAGTCTTATGAGGAAAACAATGCCTCTGATCTCAATGGATTTACGCGCTATATCCAACGAATGAGTGATTCGGAAGAAGCTGAACCTGAGGCGCGCCTGATCGGTGAAGAGGAGAATGTGGTGCGGATCTTGACGGTGCATGCTGCCAAAGGGCTGGAGTTTCCCTGTGTTATTTTTGCAGACCTCGGGGGCGATATTCGGCCCAAAAATTATACCTCATTTGACGCCAGCCCTGAGACCGGATTGGGTCTTAAATTAAAAATACCCGGCACATTTCATTTTGAGGCGGATCATTCGCTGACACAACTCAAAGAAGAGCGGGCGCGCAAAGAAATGGCCGAGCAAAGCCGGCTTCTCTATGTCGCGATGACCCGCGCGAAGGATCATTTGATCCTGTCGGGAGTCATGTCCAAATCATCTTGGACGGAAACGCTGGCTAAAACACTTGAGCTGGATGGAGCGGTGCCCGGGCAGGCCGCTGTGTATGGCAACACACCGATCAAGATCGTCGAGATCGTGAAGCAACGCAAAGTGGCCGCTCGTCCCATTTTGGTGAAGCCTGCGGATCAGCTTTTCGCAATAAGATCGATCACGCAGAATGCCTCCGCTATCCTTGAGAGGCTCAAAGTCACACCCAAGCCCTATCAAATGCTGGAAGATATCACGGTCTCCGATGTGCTCAGTGTGGTCACGCACGAAGAGATCGAAATGCTGCCACAAGCACCTCCTCATGACGAAGATGAGATCCCTCGAAATGAATATGGCACACTTTTTCATAAGCTTATGGAGTGCTCTATCCGATCATCGCAGAGAGGGCGCGTGACCGCGTCTTTATTTGAGCGGCTGACGAGAAGCCTGTCCGCGTCTCAAAAAACAGAGATGGGGAAAAGTTTTGAAAGTTTTTGGGCCACAAACTTGTCTAAAGATATCCTTGCATCCAAGAGGGTTTATCCGGAGATGCCTTTTATCTATAAAACACCTTACGGGCTTCTGAAGGGCCAGATCGACTTGCTGTATGAAAAAGCGGATGGGGAGTGGGTGGTGCTGGACTACAAAACCAACCGGGTTCAGCCTGATGGCCTGGAGGCAGTGGCCAGGCGGTATGAATGGCAGTTGGGATTGTACGCGCTTATCTTCAAAGAACTATTTGGAAGAATGCCTACCAAGGGCATCCTATATTTTTCATCGATTAACAAATTTACTGAGACAATTTATACTGAGCCTATCCTTGATAAGCTCTCAAAAGAGCTTGAAGCTATTTATCCAAAAGTCGCTTTTTCCGAATAGCACTTGATTTTTGTAAACTCATCTGCAAAAATGGGTCTCCCAAACAAAAAGGATCAATCACATGGCAAAAATCGCAACCCCCCAAGCAAAGAGTGTTGTTCGTAAGATAACGGAATCCAAACCTAATCAAGCTCGTCAGACGGCTTCTGCGCGTCCCAACCATTCATCCGTTAAGTCTGAAATTGAAAAATTGGCTTATCAGTTTTATGTGGAGCGTGGATATGCAGATGGTTATCACGATCAAGATTGGTTACGCGCAGAAGCGATTATTCTGAGTCGCAGCCGCTCGTAATATCGACTTGTCTCAACTAACGGTCGCAGACTGGGTTTTGTGGCGCCTGGTGATCGCAGTGATTGCTGCGACATCAGGCGCTTTGGTTGCTGTGTCCTTTCGAAAGATCAGTCACCTCGGCCTTTGTCTTTTGATTTCCTTTGCAGCTGGCGCGCTTTTGTCTGTATCTTTATTTCATATCTTGCCTGAGTCTTATGAAATAGCTGGATCTATAGGGGCTACCGTCGCGATCGCGTGCGGGTATTTTTTCTTTTTTCTCTTAACGCGTTTTGTTTACCACGTTTGTCCGGCATGTTCAGCAACTCACACCGAAGTTAAATTCAAGGCGTTTACGACGGCTATGGTCGTGGCTCTTTCTGTTCACAGTGTGATGGATGGTCTTGCTATTTTTAGCGGTCAACATTCGGGGCATGGCACGGCACTGGCCATTCTTTTGGCAGTGGCGTTTCATAAGTTTCCGGAGGGGATCGCGTTGACCTCGGTGGCCATGGGTTCCGGTATGAGCCGCCAAAAAGCTTTTGCTATTTGTTTTCTATTGGAAGCGGCCACGACGATGGCAGGAGGTATGGTCGGATTTTTATTTCCGATCCAAGGTCATGAAGAGTGGGTGGGGTATGTCATGGGATTTATTGCAGGTGGATTTGTGTTCCTTGTATTGCATGCGCTTTTGAGTGAAGTCGTGAAGCATCATCCGCGGTACACCATTTTGGCGGCTTTGAGTGGCGGCGCCTTGGTTTATGGAGCGACTCTTTTAGCGGGGTAGTGGAAATGGTGGACCTGAGCGGTCTCGAACCGCTGGCCTCCTCAATGCCATTGAGGCGCTCTACCAACTGAGCTACAGGCCCATGATCATTTCCGACGTGCTGGAAGGGCAGTATTCTAGCATAAAATGTGCCGAAGGAGGGAGTCGAACCCTCAACCTCGTGAGAGGATCGGTTTTTGAGACCGACGCGTATGCCAGTTCCGCCACTTCGGCAATGGCCCTAGATTCTATCACTGAGCTTTCCAATTAACAAATATATCGATATCATAGGATTATGAACTTCCAATCGTACAAATTTGTCCTGGGTATTTCCGGCCTCGCGGTGGGGCTGATCCTGCCTTTGGTTTGTATTCTCCTGAGTTCCTTATGGGATGTGGACGGATTTGCTTATATCACGTTCATGATGCCGCTTATCTTTACGGGGTTTGGGGCCGTGCTCGGTTTTGTGATGGACAAATTCATGGCCCAAAAGCAGGTGCTTGAGCGCATCAATGGCTCTCTCAAAGAGCAGTCGATCATGGATGAGTTGACCGGGAAATACAATCGACGCCATATCGTGCTAGAGATCGAGAAGGAAATCGAGCGAGCGCGTCGGTATCAGCACACCTTGGCGGGTATCATGATCGACGTGGATGATTTTAAAAAATACAATGACCGCTACGGTCATCTTTTTGGCGACTATATTCTAAAAGAGGTCACCACTGTCTTCGATCACTGCATCCGCACCATCGATGTTTTGGGCCGTTACGGTGGGGATGAGTTCATGATCCTGCTGCCAGAGGCCAAGCCGGATACGGCGCATGTGGTGGCAGATCGCATCAAAAAAGCTGTTGTTGCGCATCCTTTTATGCACAAAAAAAAGGCCATCAAGGTTACCGTGAGTATCGGCGTGCATTATTTTGAGGACATGACCAACGTCGATAAGAATGATTTTGTGGATACGATCGATAAGGCTTTGTATCAGGCGAAAAATCTAGGTAAGAACAGGGTCGTCGAGAAATAATCAATCACGCTGGGGAAATTTCCTATCCCGCCAAGCCAGCGAAGGTTTTTCGACAAAACGATACCAGATGGCGCCCATCAAAAGAGCAGTCAGCAAATATACACCGAAGTAAAGCCAGATCATTCCAGGGGATAGCGGGGTTTTTGTGAGGAGCCGCCAAATATCGCCGGCGGGCATATGCCACAAGTACGTCGAATACGAGATGCTTCCTATGAACATCAGCCCTTTTTTAAGCCAATGATGCGGAACCGCATCCGTATTTTTTTTGATCAAACACAGGCTCAAAAAGCCGCCAAATGATAAATACAAACACGAAAATCCGAACCGGGTCATCCACGGTTCAGAGCCAGGCTCTAAAGAAAAGACCGGCCAAAAGGCCAGCGCAGATAGCAAGCCGATAACAAACCGCAATTTATAAACCCATCGTTGAAATCCGGCTGCGTGGAACCGATATAAAAACGATATGAACACGCCAAAAAATAAAGAATCAAAACGCAAATGACTTGCTTGCATCACCCAGCGGTCATCGTAGGGAGTGAGGATCCTCATAAGAAGGCAGCTGGCTCCAACAAAAAAACAGATCGGTATCAGTCGCCCAAATGCTTTCGCGCCTTTTTTGGAGCAAGATATCCAAAAAAGAAGCAGCCCCAACAGAAAATAAAAATGCTCTTCAATGGCCAGTGTCCACGTATGATTCCAAATAGCCCATTTGCCAATGTAGCTTTGTAAAAAAAGAACTTCCACAGCGATGCGGGCGACATCAAGATTTCCCAGTCGAAAAAGGAGGGAGGGAATAAGAAACGCATAAAACGGCACGTAGATGCGAATGGCTCGTCGTATGAAAAACCGCATGAGATCGATCTTTCCGCGACGCTTGTATTCGTCAAAGAGAAGACCGGAGACCAAAAAGCCGCTGATGACAAAAAACAGATCAACACCTGACCAGCCGATACGCATCCAGATCTGGAGCGGCAAAGACCAGGCATGAGCCTCGCTGGGAAGTTGCAGCGGCATATGCCTTCCCAAAACCAAAAGCACTGCAATGCCTCGCAATATATCCACTCGCGGCAAGCGTTCTTTAGTTATCTCCGATTTTAAGCTCATAAGCGTCAGTATAGCGCACAACTTCTCGCAATTCTCTCACTTACTCACGTTATGAAGCCGGTATCAGAATTCATTTCCCGCCACCCTTACCCATTTTTTCGCATGATCTTATTGTAAGTGGCATGGACCCTCGCCAAAAGTCCGTTGGCCTCGAAGGTACACTCGTGCGGTATGTTACAAAGCTTACGACGCACTCGCGCTATATTAAAGGCTCGGCCAATTGGACTTTCAAGTGGCGTCTCCATTGCCACTTACAATAAGATCATAAGCGCTCAAAAATGGCCGGGAATGTCGGGAATTGAATTCTGATACCGGCTTGATAGATGAGCTCTCTCATTAAAGTCCGGAAAGGCGCTTCCTGGAGGGACGTTAAATCGACGAGCGGCCATGGTGTCTCCGCTGTTTAAGATCAATTAGTTTTCTAATTATAGAAAGACGAGCGAGGAGATTTCCGAGCCCGATTTTTCTCGGTGGGGAAAATCGGGCGGTCCTGCAAGGAAGCGCCTTTCCGGGCTTCGAGCTTGGATCTGCTTGAGCCGCATTTTGGGTTGATATGGCTCAAACGGTCCGATAGAATGGGCGGACTATGTCAGATCCTTTGTATCCATTTTCCTCAATAGAACCAAAGTGGCAAAAATATTGGCTCGAGAATAAGACTTTTCGTACGCCCGAGCCATCGGAAATTTCAGCCAAGAAAAAAATGTACGTATTGGATATGTTCCCTTATCCGTCCGGTTCTGGTTTGCATGTTGGTCACCCCGAGGGCTATACGGCGACGGATATTTTTTGCCGGTTTGAGCGCATGCGCGGGACGCATGTGATGCATCCGATGGGTTGGGATGCATTTGGTCTGCCTGCAGAGCAATACGCGATTGAGACGGGCACACATCCTTCGGTGACCACTCAAAAAAACATTGCCACATTTCGCCGCCAGATCCAAAAGATCGGCTTGAGCTACGATTGGGATCGTGAGGTGGATACGACAGATCCCGACTATGTCCGCTGGACCCAATGGATCTTTTTGAAGCTACACGAAAAAGGCCTCGCTTATACGAAAGAGACCCCGGTTTGGTGGTGCGAGGCTCTCGGGTGTGTGTTGGCCAACGAAGAAGTGGTGGATGGCAAAAGCGAGAGGGGACATCACCCTGTCGTTCGGCGTCCCATGAAACAATGGATGCTCAAGATCACGGCTTACGCGGATCGATTGCTGGAGGATCTCAAGCTGGTGGATTGGCCGGAGTCCGTGCGCGAGATGCAGAGAAATTGGATAGGCCGCAGCGAGGGGGCACATGTTGACTTTCTTTTGGACGGCCTCAAATTGGATCCAATACGCGTTTTCACGACCCGCCCCGACACACTTTTTGGTGCTACGTACATGGTGCTTTCGCCAGAACATGAATTTGTATCTAAGATCACCACGGCGGCTCAACAGGCGGCGGTCGAAAAATATCAAAAAGAAGCCACCAGTAAAAGTGAGCTTGAACGCACGGAGCTTGCCAAGGATAAAACCGGAGTATTCACCGGCGCCTATGCCATCAATCCGGTCAACAACGAAAAGATCCCTGTTTGGATAGCCGACTACGTTTTGGCCAGCTATGGCACGGGTGCCATTATGGCGGTGCCGGCTCACGATGAGCGCGATTTTGCATTTGCCAAAAAATTCGGACTTAAGATCATCGAAGTCGTCAAAGGCGGAGAGATCGCGAATGGAGCCTTCTCAGGCGATGGTGAAAGCGTGAATAGCGGTGTTTTTTCGGGACTTCAGACCGCGGAGGCCAAAAAAAAGATCATCGCGTGGCTAGAGCATGAGGGTCATGGCAAGAAAACCGTGAATTATAAACTCCGTGACTGGCTTTTTTCCCGCCAACGATATTGGGGAGAGCCTATTCCTGTAGTGCATTGTAAGGTGTGTGATCCATCCGGCTCGCTGGGTGTGCGAGTGCCTGAAAGTGAGCTTCCGATCCGCTTACCCGAGATGAATGATTTTAAACCCAGCGGAAGTGCAGAACCGCCGCTAGCCAAAGCCAAAGAGTGGCTCAATGTGAAATGCCCAAAATGTGGCGGATCAGCCATCCGGGAAACCAACACCATGCCGCAATGGGCCGGGTCTTGCTGGTATTATTTGCGCTATCTGGATCCCAAGAATAAAACTCAGTTCGTGGATCCCGCCAAAGAAAAATACTGGATGCCGGTGGATCTGTACGTGGGTGGAGCCGAGCATGCGGTGCTCCATCTTCTGTATTCACGTTTTTGGCACAAAGTTCTTTATGATCTAATGCTGGTTTCCAAGCCTGAGCCGTTTATGAAATTGGTGAATCAGGGGATGATCTTGGGTGAAGACGGCCAGAAAATGTCTAAGTCCAGAGGCAATGTCGTCAATCCCGATAAAGTCATCGAAGATTTTGGCGCCGACAGCTTGCGGCTTTATGAGATGTTCATGGGCCCGCTGACCCAAGGCAAATCTTGGTCCATGAAAGGTGTGGAGGGTGTGTATCGTTTCTTGGCGCGTGTATGGCGGCTTTACGTGGAGGCGGATGGCCAGCCGAGTCCGTCCATTCAAAATGTGCCGGCGTCTGCCGAAGTGGATAAACGTATCCATCGAGCGATCAAAAAGGTCACCGAGGACATCAGCTCACTTAATTTTAATACAGGGATCTCGACGCTCATGATCTTCTCAAACGAAATGGCCAAAGAAGAGGTCAAACCCAAAAAGGTCATGGAGGATTTTATTTTGCTGGTGTCACCCTTTGCACCGCATCTTGCTGAAGAGATATGGCAAAAGCTGGGGCATGCCCAGTCGCTGGCTTATCAGAGCTGGCCCGTTTTTGATCCCGCCAAGATCGAAGATAGCACGCTTGAGATACCGATCATGGTCAACGGCAAGGTAAAATCCAAGATCATGATCGCAGCTGACGCCGACGAAAAAGCAGTTGAACAGCTGGTTTTTGCAGATGATAAGATCCAGCAAGCAGTAGCCGGCAAAACGATACAACAAAAAAAATACGTCCCCAAAAAAATATACACTATCGCCATTACTTGAATTTTTTTAAGCGGCCCCTCTTTTATAGCGCCATCCTGGTAGCCCTGGTTCTTGCGGTCACGCCGGCCGCAACACCATCTTCCGACCCTAGATCAGATGATGTCCTGCATTTCGCTACTTCATCCAAAGAGTCGATCTATTTGGGTGGGCAAATCGTTTCAGAAGTAGAGACTCAGCCCGCTCATTTTGGAGGGCGTCAATCGTCTTTTATTTTGAAAGTTTCCAGAGTTTGGAAAGGCCTCGGCGAAGCGGGGCAGGAAGTGCGGGGCAAAGTTCGTGTGATCTGCCAAGAGCCACGAGATGAATTTTCTTACGGAGATGTATTGGTTCTTGGCGGAGATCTCGATCCGATCCCGTCAGTACGAAATCCTGGTGGGTTCGATGCCAGACAGTATTGGATGAGGCAAGGCGTCAGCGCATCGCTCAAAGCCAAAAAGAAATTTTCGTATAAGATCCTGTCCCGAGGGGCGGGTCATCCATTTAAGGAAGCTGCTATTCGAGTCAAACGAGGTTTATCTCATTCTCTATCAGATGATTTTGACCCGCAAAGCGCAGCTTTTTTGAAGGCGCTTTTTTTAGGCGAGCGGAGTGAATTGGATGAAGAAACAAAAGATCTTTTTTTGCGAACAGGCACTATGCATCTTTTGGCTGTCAGCGGCTTCAACTTGGGATTTTTATTCGCGGCATTTTGGTTTTTGCTAAAACCTATCCCTATTTCACGCGACCCTAAGCTATTTATCGTCTTGATCGTCTTGTGGGGATACACGGGTCTGGTGGGCTGGCAGCCGCCAGTGGTGCGAGCCGCTGTGATGCTGAGCGCTGTGATATTCGCCAAACTCTTGGGCCGCAAAGCAGATACGCTCAATCTGCTAGGTCTGGCGGCACTGATCGTTCTTGTTATCCATCCCAAGGATGTTATGGATATTGGTTTTCAGCTTTCATTTATTGCGGTGTGGGGAATGGCATCCTTCACGAGTATTTTTATCGTACCACCCAAGGTTTTGCCACACGAGAAACCCGGTTGGATAGAGAAAGCTTGGCAGGGCTCGAGAGAGCTGTTTTGGATATCGTTCATTTGTCTTGTGGTGACCTTGCCGATCACGGTGCAAAATTTTTATATCCTGACCCCTTGGTCCATGCTGGTCAATATCTTGGTGGTGCCGCTTTCGTTTCTGATCTTCTTTGCAGGCGCTATTTATTTTCTGACACTTCTGATCATTCCGGGCGACTGGCTGGTTGTGCTGTTGACCAAGATGTTGATCACTTTGTTCATTAAGATATTGAATTTTTTTGAGGCTTTGCCGGGCGCTGTCGTGGTCGTGGGAAAATTACATGAAGGTTTGTGGTGTCTGCTGGTTGCGGGCCTTTTGATCTTATTGTATTCCAAAAAAATCAAACGCCCCGTCACAAGAGCACTTTCGATCCTAATTTTTATAGGTGTCATTTTTTTATCCCAAGAAACGCTCAGGCTTTACCGGCCTTATTGGACGGTGGAGATGCTGGATGTGGGGCAGGGAGACTCGATTTTTATGTCATTCCCGCAAAAAGGGTATTGGCTTGTGGATGGAGGCACGGACAATCCTGATCAGGGGCGAAAGGTGATCGTGCCTTTTCTTAGATCCAAAGGGATCCGGGAGCTGGATGCGGTCGTTTATTCTCATCCCCAAGAAGATCATATTGGCGGGCTACTTTCGGTATTGGACGAGATCCGGGTAAAGGAGATCTTTTTTAACGGACGGTCTTATGGCACACATCTTCATGACAATTTCTGGAAAAAGGCAAAAGCTAAAAAAATAAAAAGTAGGGTGTTGTTGAGCGGAGACACAGTTGAAGGATATCCGGGTATGAAGATCAGCGCACTGCATCCAAAAAAAGACGCAGCTTTTGCTGCCAATGTAAACGAAGATTCATTGGTGCTCAAAATTCAGCATGACCAAAACAGTTTGCTATTAACCGGTGATATCGAAGATAAGGGTTTGGAAAGTTTACTATCCGAGGATCACGATTTAAACATAGATATCCTCAAATTTCCTCATCATGGCGGCAAGGTGGGCGCGGAAGGGGCGAGGTTGATCGAGCGCTGCAGTCCAGACTGGGTTTTGATGAGTCTGGGTGCCAAGAATCCATTTGGCCACCCGCATGCCAGTGCCCTTCGGGCAGCGCAGGATGTTCCGAATGGTCAATTATTGCGCACCGATCAAGAGGGTGCTATTGAGCTTCGATCCGACGGTAAGAGGATTTGGCGTGCTTGACGCGTCTGGACACATGGAATATGATTCTTAGATGATTTCCAAAGCCAGAAAACTTCGTGAGCTCTTTAAGCGCGGCTCTATTATCAAGATCATGGGTGCGCATGACGGCCTGGGCGCCAAACTCATCGAAAAACACCATTTTGATGGGATTTGGGCCAGTGGGCTTGAGATCTCGACCTCCCATGCAGTGCCAGATGCCAATATTCTCACCATGACCGAAAATCTCCAGGCAGCTATCATGATCAATGATGCCACGTCCCTTCCTGTCATCTGCGATTGTGACACCGGCTATGGCAATGCGTCCAATGTCCAGCATATGGTTCGCAAATACGAGGCGGCTGGCATTGCGGCTGTGGTCATTGAAGATAAACTTTTTCCGAAGGTGAATAGTTTTGTTCCGGGTCGGCAAGAGCTGGCTTCGATCGCAGAGTTTGCGGGTAAGATAGAAGCCGCCAAAAACGCTCAAATATCTCCTGATTTTATGGTGTTTGCGCGCATCGAAGCTCTGATCGCCGGTTGGGGGATGGAAGAGGCTTTGAAGCGAGCGCAGGCCTATGCGGCGGCGGGGGCGGATGGGATCGTGATCCATTCCAAATCAGCCACGCCCGATGAAATCTATGAATTCATTATAAAATGGAAAGGATCTATTCCCGTCGTGGTGATCCCGACCATGTTCTTCAAGGTCAAAGCCTCAGAGTTCGAGAAGAACGGTATCCAGATGGTGATATACGCTAATCATGGTTTGCGTGCGTCTATCCGCGCTATGGAAGAGACGTTTCGATCGGTGATCGAGACCGGTTCGACAGAATTCGTCGAGGATAAGATCGCTTCGATGAAGCAAGTATTCGAGTTGCAGGGTATGACTCTCATGAAAGATGAAGAAAAAAAATATCTTCGCAAAGGATCTGTCCAAGCTGTGATCCCTGCCGCGGGCCCGCACCGTATCTCTTCAGATCCGGATCCAATTCTAAACAGCAAACCAGTTTGTATGCTGGATCTGGGAGGTAAAAGTCTGATCGATCGGCAAATGCACACTCTTCGTTCTTGCGAGGTTTCGGATATTTATGTGGTGAGCGGCTCGCCCGAGGATCTGATATGTCCCGAAGGTGCCACACTTCTCAATAATCCCGATTATCAAAAATCTGGCGTGTGCCGGACCGTCGTGGCGGCCAGGGATAAAATCAAGTCGGGTGTTGTGATCGTGTATTCGGATATCATTTTTGACCGCAGCATTTTGGAGAGACTGATGAAATCGCCGCACGTAGTGACGCTGGTGATCGATAAGGCATATCGCACATTGCCCAAGCGGGATAAAAAACTGGATCTGGTTTACGCGCAAGACGAAAGCAGCACTCATCAAGACAGAAAGTTGGGTGCGGATGCTTTTAAACCTATCCATAAACTGGGCCGCCAGCAACCGCCTGCGCAGGCAAATTATGAATTTGTGGGCATGCTCCATGTGAGCGAAAAAGGTTGGAAGAAATTGGTCGAGTATTGGGATCGGGCTTGCGTAGAGTTTAAAGACAAGAAGTTTTACGAAGCAAGCAATGCCCAACAAGCAGATCTCAATGATCTGATCCAATATATGATCGATTCGGGGGAGCCGGTGTATGGCCTTGAGGTGGAGCATGGCTGGTCTGAGATCCACTCCGCCAAGGACGTCGAGCGTGTCAGCCGTCATTTCCGCGAGTCTGCTGAAAGAGTTGCGCTCGGGTGATCGCCCCAGGAGATTTTGTCCAGGCTCTCAAAGAAAGTGGTATCACGTCGTTCACGGGTGTGCCTTGTTCGTTTTTTCAGGCAGCGATCAACTATGTGCTAGATCAAAAAGATCTCAACTATACTATCGTCCCCAATGAGGGTTCAGCTTTAGCCCTCGCATCGGGTGCTCAGATGGCCGGCAAACCCACGGCACTTTTGATCCAAAATTCAGGTTTTGGAAATCTCGTAAACCCGCTCACGTCCCTCAATATGATCTATCGGATCCCTGTCCTTATTTTTATGAGCGGCCGCGCGTATGGTGTGGAGGATGAGCCGCAGCATGAGATCATTGGTAAGACTATGGGGCCTATCTTGGATGCGATGGGAATAATGCATGAGGATATGCCATTGGAGTTATCAGGATTCAAACGATCACTCAAAACCGCATGCGAGTATATGGCTTCGTCCCAACAGCCTTTTATCTATTTCGTACGAAGCAAGACCATTGATGAATACGGGCCGGAGAAAAAAGAGAGCCCATCTTATCCGCTCAAACGAATTGAAGCGATCAAGGTCATCATGGCAGAATTGGATCCCAAAGATATTGTGTTTGCTGCCACCGGGAAACCCTCACGCGAACTTTTTGCTGTAAACGATCGTCCCGGAAATTTTTATATGCAAGGCTCTATGGGTCATGCCTCTTCTTTGGCGTTGGGCACGGCACTTTCCAAGCCCCAAGAGCGCGTGATCGTTCTGGATGGAGATGGGGCGATCCTTATGCATATGGGCATGTTTTCAACGGTGGGATATTATCACCCCAAAAATTATTATCATATTGTTTTGGATAATGAAGCGTACGAAACAACCGGCGATCAGGACACCACCTCCAAAACGACCGCATTTGAAAAAATAGCATTGGATTGTGCTTATGCGCGGTCATACCTGTGTCAAAATGAAGCTGAGCTAAGACAGGCATTGAAAGAAGGTCTGAACAAACCGGGCCCGGTCTTTTTTCGCGTCAAAATAAACCGCACTCCCACACCCAATGTCCCCAGGATCAGCTCCAAACACAGCTCTCCTCAAATAACTACTAACTTCCGCGAATCACTCAGCAGATAGGTCGCTTACCTCAGGGTTTCATTTTTGATGAAGCAAATAATGACGTGAGCTAACTTGCTCACTTATTCAGGTCTGGATTCTTGGGGAGAACGGCATTAGAATGGGGGATTATGAAAGACGGATTCGTTCACCTTCACGTTCACACAAGTTACAGCCTTTTGGATGCGGTTTGCCGTACTGAGGCGCTTGCCAAAACAGCCAAAGAGTATGGGATGCCCGCTCTGGCCATCACCGACAACGGCAACATGTTCGGCACTATTGAATTTTTCAACAATTGCAAAAAAGCAGGTATCAAGCCGATCATAGGTGCTGAAGTTTATGTGGCCCCCGAAAGCCGTTTTGAGCGCGCTACGCATGGTCTTCCGGGAGCGTCGTATCCTCTAGTTTTACTTTGCATGAATGAGGTGGGTTACCGAAATCTTATCGCACTTGTCAGCATCGGATATCTTGAGGGTTTTTATTACAAGCCGCGCGTGGACAAAGAAGTTTTGAAATTACATGCAGAGGGTTTGATAGCGCTGTCAGGCCCGCTTCGTTCGGAGCTGTCCCATCTCATCAATATCGGCCAAATGGATCGAGCGCGCAAATCCATTCAAGAATATATTGATATTTTCGGCAAAGAAAATTTTTATGTTGAGCTTATACGCTCCGGCATGCGCGAGCAGGAAAAAACCAATGATGAGCTGGTCAAATTGGCTCAAAGCTTCGGCGTCTCGTACGTGGCCGCCAATGATGTTCATTATCTCAAGCGCGAATACCAACAGGCGCATGAGATCTTGGGATGTATCCAATCGCAGCACACGCTGAATGATCAGGGTCGTTATCGGGCAGGCACGGATCAGTATTATTTCAAATCCCCGGACGAAATGAAAAAACTTTTTAAGGATCTGCCTGAAGCGATCGAAAATTCTGTGAAGATCGCGGAGCGCTGCAATCTCGAGCTGGATTTCACCAAGACCCATGTGCCGCATTTTGTGCCGCCCGAAGGCATGTCGCAAGAGCAGTATTTAAGACAATTGACCTTTGAGGGCCTGAAGAGGCGCTACGAGTCGGTCACGCAATCCATCGAAGATCGGGCAAATCATGAGTTAGCCGTCATTCAAAAAAGCGGTTATGCAAGCTACTTTTTGATCGTCTGGGACTTCGTGCGGTTCGCCAAAGATAGCCATATTCCGGTGGGGCCGGGCCGCGGATCCGCTGCGGGCAGTATCGTGAGCTATGCTTTGGGCATCACGGATATAGACCCACTTCGATATGATCTACTTTTCGAGAGATTTTTGAATCCTGAACGCGTCACCATGCCGGATGTGGATATCGATTTTTGTTATGAGCGGCGGGATGAAGTTATCCAATATGTGACCGAAAAATATTCCAAAGATAACGTTGCGCAGATCATCACGTTCGGGACCATGATGGCCAAGGCTGTTATCCGCGACGTAGCGCGCGTGATGGCGATCCCTTACGCAGAAGCCGACAAGATCGCCAAGCTTGTTCCGACCGAATTGGATATCACGATCGAGGATGCGCTCGAAAAAGAGCCCGAGCTTAAGAAGCTTTACAAAGAAAATCCTCAGATCACTCAGCTTTTGGATACCGCCATGATCTTGGAGGGCACGAGTCGCCACGCATCTACGCACGCGGCCGGTGTGGTGATCAGCCAGAGGCCTCTTCGTGAGCATGTGCCTCTTTTTAAGACGGGGGACGGAGACATCTCGACCATGTTTGCAATGGAGAGTCTCGAAAAGATCGGTATGCTCAAGATGGACTTTTTGGGCCTAAGGACGCTGACGGTCATCGATGACACGCTGAAGATCATCAAGCGCACACGCAAGTCGGATATTGAGTGGCCGCCCAGAAAGATGGACGACAAAAAGACATTTGAATTCCTAAAAGATGCGCAGGCGATCGGCGTGTTTCAGCTGGAAAGCTCAGGTATGCGCGATATTTTAAAGAAGTTGCGCCCTGACAAATTCGAAGATCTGATCGCTATCTTGGCTCTCTATCGTCCGGGCCCTATCGGCTCGGGGATGGTGGACGAGTTCATCAAGCGTAAACACGGCCTTATTCCGATCGTCTACGATCACCCGCTTTTGGAGCCGATCCTTAAAGACACATACGGCATCATCGTGTACCAAGAGCAGATCATGAAGATCGTGAACGTGTTGGCCGGCTTCTCACTCGGTAAAGCCGATATGCTTCGTCGCGCCATTTCCAAGAAAAAAGAAGATGTGATGCAAGAGATCCGCAATGATTTTACGGCCGGTTGCGGCAAAAATAACATCGATGCCAAGATCGCCGAGAAAATATTCAATTTTATCGTTCACTTTGCGGGTTATGGATTCAATAAAAGCCATTCGGCTGCGTATGCGATGATCTCTTATCAAACCGCTTATTTAAAAGCCAATTATTCGATCGAGTTTATGACGGCTCTTCTTTCATCTGAAAAAGACAACACCGATAAAGTGGTGCTTTATATTGATGAGGCCAAGCGCATGGGGCTCAAGGTGTTGCCGCCGGATGTGAACGAAAGCTTTCCCCAATTTACGGTGGTGGGAGAGGATACGATACGATTCGGGCTTTCGGCTGTCAAAAACGTGGGTCAGACGGCCATTGATGCCATTATTCAGGGCCGCATCAAACAAAACCGATTTAAATCTTTGTTTGAATTGACCGAGCATGTGGATCTGCGTGTCGTCAATCGCAAGGTTCTGGAAAGTTTGATCAAATGCGGCGCATTTGACTCGACTCATGCGCGGCGCTCCCAGCTTTTTGAGGCGCTGGATGGTGCTTTGTCACGCTCGGGCGAGATCCAGAAAGATCGTGACCGCGGACAAATGTCTTTTTTTGGTGCTTTTGAGGAGATGGGTCAGGCGTCCAAGGGTCTTCCGGACATTCCGGAGTGGCCGGACAATGTTCGTTTGGCTTACGAAAAAGAATTGTTGGGCTTCTATGTCACAGGGCATCCGCTTGAACGGTACCGAAAAGAGCTGAAGAGCTACTCTACGATCAATTCGACCACCGCCGCACGCAGGCGGGATGGAGAAGAAGTGGTGATCGGCGGCTTGGTGAATAAACTCAAACTGACTCAAACTAAAAAGAACAATGAACGCATGGCGATCATTTCCATAGAAGATCTGGAGGGCTCGATAGAAGCTTTGGTGTTTCCGCGCGCTTACAAAGAGTATGGCCAGCACCTGCAAAAGGATGCGATCTTATTTTTTAAGGGCAGCGTGGATAAAAAAGAACAAACGCCTAAGCTTCTGGTCAACGAGATCACGCCGCTTGCGGAGGCGCATAAAAAATTTACAAAGAGTATCCATGTGCGCATTGTGACCTCTAGCGCGCAAGAAAATACGCTTAAAAGCTTGCAGGATATCCTTTCTCAGCATCCCGGCTCGACGCCCGTTTATCTGGAATTTCTCGACAATAACAATATGCGCTCTCAAATGCTCGTGGATCGCAAATTATTCGTTCTCCCCAACGAAAACCTCGTCTATTCTTTACAGCAAGCCCTCGGCTCCGAAGCTATCAGTTTAAAAATGTAACAAAGGTCAGGTTAGGGTAATGGTGAGGATGCCGGTTTGGGTTAAGGTTATGGTAAGGTGCGAAAAAATAACATCCTAGCCCGATTACTTTGCCTACACTGGCTTCTTAACCTTAACCATAGCCTATAATTTGACACGTAAGTGCTTATGTGGTAATATCCTACGTACATTTGGTGTGCCTAGTCCGGGTACCTAAGGAGGGTTTGAATGGCCGTTACTAAGAAAGACATCGTTCTCAAGATCTCGAATGAGACCAACATCAAGCAAATTGATGTAAAGCGTGTCGTTCAAGCCACTTTGGATAAGATCACGGATTATTTGGCTGAAGGCCAGACGGTAGAACTTCGCAATTTTGGTATTTTTAAGATCAAATCCCGCAGGGGTCGGTTGGGCCGCAATCCACGCACGGGGCAGGAAGTGCCTGTTCCTCCCAAAAAAGTGGTTATTTTTAAGCCCGGCCTGATCATGAAGCGGGACGTCAAATAATCGAATCAAATCACCGTAAGTCGAATTCTTCTCTCCTGTTATGACATCCGGTAAACTCCAACGCTTGCGCGGTACTCACGATATTTTTGGTGAGGATGCCATCTGTTTTGAAAAAGTCGAAAGCTTAGCTCGGGAAGTATTCGCCCGATTTGGCTTCGAAGAGCTTCGCACGCCTATATTGGAAGAAAAAGAGCTGTTCTCCCGCGCACTTGGCACCGAAACCGATGTAGTTCAAAAAGAAATGTACGAGTTCACGGATCGCTCCAAAACCTCAGTTGCCATGCGTCCCGAAGGTACGGCCGGTGTTGTGCGAGCCTATCTTGAGAATGGTTTCGACAAAAGCCAGGGTTTTGCCAAGTTTTTTTACATGGGACCCATGTTTCGTAGCGAAAGGCCGCAGGCGGGGCGCCTACGTCAATTTCACCAGATCGGACTAGAGTATTTGGGGGCGCAGAGTGCGCTTGCGGACGCGGAAGTGATCCATGCTTTGACTGTATTTTTGGACGAAGCGGGCGCTGGTGGATATTCGCTCAAGCTCAATAACTTGGGGACATTTGACGAGCGAAAAGAATTTCGGAAAAAGCTATATGATTTTTTCTTGCCCCAAAAAAAAGCACTTTGTGAGGACTGTGCCAGCCGATTGGATCGCAATGTATTCCGGATTTTGGATTGCAAGGTCGAAAGCTGCCGCAAGATCGTGCGTCAGTCGCCGCCACTGTATGATTTTTTGACCGCTGAGAGCAAGGATCATCATAGGCAAGTTTGTGAGGCTCTCGCTTCAGCCAATGTTTCGTTTACCGAAGATCCTTATATGGTGCGAGGACTGGACTATTATACGCGCACAGTGTTCGAGCTGACACATTCCAAGTTGGGGGCGCAAGACGCACTGGCCGCCGGCGGCCGATATGATCAGCTCATCTCTTCTTTTGGGGGTGATCCGGCGGGTGCGGTGGGATTTGCCGTGGGAGTGGAAAGACTTTTGATGTGCATCTCTTCTCAGCAGGACGCAAAAGCAAAAGCTCCGCTTTATTTTATCGTGACGTTGGGTCCCGAAGCTTTTAAAGAGGGTTTTAAGCTGACATCGCTCCTTAGGGCTAGTCAGGTCAAAGCTCAGATGGATCTCAAGCCCTCATCGATGAAAAGCCAGATGCGGCAGGCCGATAAAATTCAAAGTGACTTTACGCTCATCCTAGGCGAAAATGAGCTCAAATCTCAAAAGGTGGTTCTCAAGAATATGAAAGTGGGCTCCCAAGAAGAGCTGCCTTTAAAAGAAATCGTGGAGCTTTTGAAAAAAAGGTCGAGTCGATGAAAACTTTTTGGCGTTCGCATACGTGCGGTGAATTGACGGAAAAAAATATCAGGCAAGATGTCATCTTGTCAGGATGGGTGGATTCTCAGCGGGATCATGGCGGCATCTTGTTTGTGGATCTGCGGGATCGGTATGGAAAAACGCAGCTTGTTTTGGATCCCAAAGTAGCGCAATTTCCTGCTATCAGGACGGAAGAAACGCTTCAGGTCAAAGGGCGCGTTGAACATCGTCCCAAAGGCACGGAAAACTCAAAGATTCCGACCGGCCAGGTGGAGATCCAGGTGAAGGAGGCTAAGATATTATCAGCCTGCCAGACACCGCCGTTTGAAATCACCAAAAGCCAGGATACCAATGAAGATCTGCGCATGCAGTACCGTTATTTGGATCTGAGGAACCCAGCTGTTCAGAAGAATTTATTTACACGACACAAGATCTATCAGATCATTCGTCGCGTGCTCGACACACAAAATTTTATCGAGGTGGAAACTCCGATCCTGACCAAATCCACGCCGGAAGGTGCCCGCGATTATCTGGTGCCGAGCCGAGTCAATCAAGGCGAGTTCTACGCACTGCCCCAGTCACCGCAGCTTTTTAAGCAAATTCTCATGGTGTCCGGATTTGACCGCTATTTTCAGATCGCCAAATGTTTCCGTGATGAAGATCTTCGTGCGGATCGTCAGCCTGAGTTTACCCAGCTGGATATGGAGATGTCATTTATATCCCAGGAAGATATTTTTGCTGTGGTGGAGCAGGTGGTGGCAGCCATATTTAAGGACGTGATCGGATCACCGATGCAAGCGCCGTTTACACGGCTGACTTATCAAGATGCGATGAGCCAGTATGGGTCAGATAAACCCGATCTTCGCTTTGATGTCAAAATTCAAGACGTGACGGATATTGTTCGAAACGGCGAGTTTAAGGTTTTTAAAGATGTGGCCGCGCAGCCGGGAAATGCGGTCTTGGCGCTTTGCATACCCAAAGCTGAGGCATCTAGAAAAGAAATTGATGCGCTGACAGAGTTTGCCAAGTCTGAGGGGGCGAGTGGATTGGCGTATTTCAAGGTAGAGCAAGATAAGCTTGAGGCGCCGATCGCCAAATTTTTCAGCCCCGAAATTTTGGACAGCCTGAAAAAGAAAATGAACGCGTCGAATGGCGACCTGATTGTTTTTGCGGCGGATGAGTTGCATAAAGGGCGTAAGATCCTGGGTGCGGTGCGTTTATACGCGTCGCGGTGGAAGGGCTGGGCGAAGCCGGGCACTTTTCATTTCAGCTGGATCACCGATTTTCCGCTATTTAAAAGAAATGAAGAAGAAAAGCGTTGGGATAGCGAGCATCATCCGTTCACATCACCTCATTTGGCCGACTGGGATAAATATAAGCCGACGGGGGAGTTGGAAAAGATCCGCTCTAGCGCCTATGATCTGGTTCTAAATGGAAATGAGATCGCATCCGGTTCGATCCGTATCCACGACCGCAATCTTCAAAGAGAGATCTTTAAGACCATCGGCCTGGATGAAAAGGAAGCGGAGAATCGATTTGGATTTTTACTTCAAGCTTTCGAATATGGGCCTCCGCCGCATGGTGGTATTGCGCTTGGTATTGATCGCGTTGTGACGATCCTTTTGGGATTGTCGAGTATCCGAGAGGTCATCGCATTTCCCAAGAATCAAAAGGCTGTGGATCCTATGACCGATGCGCCGTCGCCGGTTGAGGAGCGTCAGCTTAAAGATCTGGGTATTAAGCTGCGTTGATTGAGATCCGATTCGAAAAGGAGGCCGGGCTAAGCGCGGCCTGGATCAAAAAGGTCCTCTCGCAGACGCTCAAGCTTGAAAAGCGCAAGATGGATCTGGATGTGTTGGTGACGGGTGACCGGCAGATCCGGCGTATCAACAAGAAGTTTTTGAAGCATGATTTTGCAACTGATGTGATCTCCTTCGGATTGGGCGAGCAGGGCAATTTGGTTGTTTCTGTCGATACCGCCAAGACGATGGCAAAGGAACTGGGTATCCCGTTCAAAGAAGAAGTAGCGCGTTATTTGGTGCATGGCACGCTTCATTTGCTGGGATATGATGATAAAAGGCCGGCTGATTTTAAGAAAATACACTCAAGACAAGAAAAAATACTTAAACAAATACTATGAGCGAAAAAGATCATTCAGCCTACGAAACGGCGCGATCGATAGAGAAGCGTAAACGAAAGCGCACCTTTTTGCACAGCATGAACAATGCGGTGGAGGGGTTTGTGCACGTGGTGCGAAGTGAAAGAAATATGCGCATCCATTTTGTTGTCGCAACACTTGTGCTATTGATGGCCGCCTTTGTTGGTGTGAAGCGTCTGGATTGGCTTTTGTTGTGCGGTGCCACCTGCCTTGTGCTCATGGCAGAGATGATCAACACAGCGATCGAAGAGACACTTAATTTATTGCACAGCCGTTATCATCCCAAAGTAGGCATGATCAAGGATATTTCCGCCGGCATGGTGTTGGTGAGCGTGGTCAATGCTCTTATCATTGGTTTTTTTGTGTTCTCTCAATATTGGGCCGAGCCCTTCGGTTTTGCTGTATTTCGTTTGCAGCATGCCGCTAGTTATGTGCTTTTTATTTCGCTATTGGTGGTGATCATGTTGGTCGTTTACGGTAAGGCATTTGGTAAAAAGGGGACTCCTTTCCAGGGTGGTATCATCAGCGGACACGCTGCAACCGCCTTTTCTCTATGGACAGTGCTTGTTTTTGTGCAAACCAATCTCTTTGTCAGCGCGGTTGGTTTTTTGCTGGCGGCACTTGTCGCTCAAAGTCGTCTTCGTGCGAAGATACACACGTATTGGGAAGTGGTGTACGGCGCGCTTCTAGGCACGATCGTCACAGCTCTTTTATTTAAGATGTTCTCTTAATGATCAAAAAAATTCGTAATTATTTTGTGTCAGGCCTTTTTATTCTGGCACCGTTTTTTCTGACCCTGGTCTTTATTTCGTATCTTATTAAACTGGCTGATATCTTTGTGGTCAATCCTGTTTTTCAGCTTTTACCGGTTCCGTTCGATGAGGGATCGAAGATCATCATGACGAAGATTATTATCGGTATCAGCGTGGTGATCTTTGTGACGCTCCTAGGTTTGGCAGGGCAGAAGTTTATTTTTAGAAAGCTCATGCAAGGCGGTGAGGCTTTTATTAGCGGCATCCCGCTTTTCAACAAAGTTTATTTATGGTTCAAAGAGATCTCTCATGCTTTTATGGGAGAGAAGGTCGGAATTTTTAAGAGAGTCGTATTTTTGGAATATCCCCGGAAGGGAGTTTATTCTATGGGATTCGTGACGCAGGATAAGGCCTGGGAGCTGTGCGATAAAACCGGCCAGGATCTGTTATCCGTTTTTGTTCCGTCGCCCCCCAATCCAGCAACGGGTTTTTTTATTTTTGTCCCTAGGGCCGAGCTCATTGATACCAGCGTCACCGTTGAAGAGGGGATCAAAATGATCATCTCGGGCGGCGCTGCTGTGCCTGCCAAAAAAACGAGTCCATGAGCGCTCTAAAAACTCAGGCGTTCATTTTAAAAACCCAAGTTTACAGGGACACCAGTCTTTTGGGTGATTTTTACACCAAAGAGCATGGACGCATCAAGGGTGTGATCAAAGGTATCCGCGATACGCGAGCGCGATTTGGAAGCACACTCGAGCCATTTTCATTGAACGAGATCTTGTTCTATAAAAAAAAGAGAAGCGACCTGCATTTGGTGACACAGGTGGAGCTTTTGGATCTTTACACGGACGTGCGGCAAGATCTGGAGAGGCTGGCTTATGCTAGCTATATGACGGAGTTGGTGGCGGAGATGGTTCAGGGCGAGGAGCCCGCGCATGAGATATTTGATCTCTTGCAAGACGGGCTTCAATTTTTATCTTCAGGGGCATCCGTGAAACGTTGCGCCAGGATATTTGAATTAAAGCTCATGGACGCTCTAGGGTTTGCGCCGCAAACCAAAGCGTGTACATTGTGCGGGCAAGAGTCCAAAGAAGGTTATTTTTTTAATGCGGCGATCGGTGGTATTCATTGCAAGGAGTGCGGCTCTAAAAGCCGGGCTCTGTTAAAAGATACCAGCTTGCCGATATCCAGGGGAACCATCAATTTTTTGGAACATACCCGGAGATCGCCTTTTAAAGAACTCTATTCTGTGAAGGTAGCGCAGGAGGTGGGTGGGGAGTTGGAGAAGATTTTGAGGCGCTTTACAGATTATCATTTGACTCATAAGCTAAAGAGCCTTATATTCATGGAAAAAATGGGGTTTTGACAGTGGTTTATTTTCAAGATTTGATATCACGCTTGTCTGATTTTTGGGCCAAAAAAGGTTGTGCTATCCTGCAGCCCTTTGATATGGAAGTGGGGGCGGGGACTTTTCATCCAGCTACCTTTTTAGGATCTCTTGGGGATGCCCCGCAGAATGTAGCTTATGTCCAGCCGACACGTCGCCCGACGGATGGCCGCTATGGCGAGAACCCTCTTCGCACGCAGCATTATTATCAATATCAGGTTATTTTAAAGCCGTCGCCCGAAAACGCCCAAGACCTCTATCTGGATAGCTTGCGGCATGCGGGGCTTAAGATCGAGCAGCATGATATCCGTTTTGTGCAGGACGACTGGGAGTCGCCGACTCTGGGGGCTTCCGGCCTGGGTTGGGAGATCTGGATCGATAGCCTTGAAGTCACACAGTTTACCTATTTTCAACAAATGGCGGGTTTTACGCTTAACCCTATATCCTGTGAGATCACGTATGGCCTCGAGCGCATTTGTATGTTTTTGCAGGGCAAACATGATCTGTTCGATCTCGAATGGTCCAAGGGTGTCAAATACGGCGACCTGAGGCGACATTTTGAAGTGGAATATTGCCGGTACAATTTTGAGACCAGCGACACAAAGCTGCTGCTTGAGCTTTTTAATCAGTATGAGGCAGAAGCAAAGCGCATACTTAAGTGGAGCGAAGACCCAAAGGATCTGGATCCTCGATCGGTGTTGGTGCTGCCTGCTTATGAATGGACACTAAAAACATCTCACGCATTCAATATGCTGGATGCAAGAGGGGCTGTGAGTGTCAACGAGCGCCCGACCTATATTGCACGTGTTCGTAATTTGGCCAAACGATGTGCTCAAATTTATATGGCTCAAAAAGGGATAGTAGCCGCGGTGCAGCGATGAGCTCTAAAATCAGCAAGTCCACTCACGAGCCTCTCCTTTTCGAGATAGGATCTGAAGAGCTTCCGGCTACCAATTTGGCGGATATTTTTGAATCAGCCGCTCCCGGGGCGGATCATATGCTTCTTTTGAAATGGAAGGAAGCTTTCCAAGCGCATCGCATACAGATGGAGGGCGCCCAAGTGTGGGCGACGCCGCGCAGGTTGATCTTTTTTGCCGAGAAAGTAGCCTTGCAGCAGGAAAAAAAAGACCAATTGACCAAGTTGCTATCCAAAGCTGAGTCCTACGACAACCAGGGCGCTCCGACCGAAAAGCTGCTCACCATCCTCAAACATCGCAATACACAGCTATCTGACACCGTAGTCTCGGACCTGAACGGTAAGGAATTTGTGTTCATCAAAAAGGCCGAGCCGGTTCAAAAAACCACCTCGGTGTTGCCTGCGCTTTTGGAATCCCTGACCAAGTCATTGGCATTTCCGAAGAACATGAAATGGGATGATTCGGGATTCTTTTTCCCCAGGCCTATACGGCACACGCTTTGCTTCTTGGGTGGCCAAGCCATCAAATTCAGTATCGGGCGCACGCGCTCGGAAGCCAAGATTTGGATCTTTTCTAAAGCCAAGCGCCAATCCTTCCCGGTTTCGGATGCGGTCAGCTATTTCAAAGTTTTGAAGAAGCAGGGTGTCATCGCCGATCCTGTTGAGCGTAAAAAAACGATACAGTCTATCTTGGAAAAAATGGCTGACTCGTTCAAGGGCAACATCTACCAAGATCCCTTTTTGATGAATGAAGTTAATTTTTTGGTGGAGAATCCACAGGGGTTGAGCGCGCCTTTTCACGAAGAGTTTTTGAAACTGCCCCTCGAAGTGCTCACGGTCAGCATGGCTCGTAAACAGCGCATTTTTGGTCTGGTGGACAAAAGTGGTCATGTGATGCCGCGGTTCCTAGCGATCGCAGATGGCGTCATGACCGAAAAGGACAAAAAGCTTATTTGTAAGAATTATGAGAATATTTTGCATGCGAAGCTTCAGGATAGTTTATTTTTCTTCAAAGAGGACACCAAATTTCCGCTGGATCAAAAGCGGGAAGAGCTCAAGAATCTGATCTTCATAAAAAATGCCGGCTCTATGTATGACAAGACGCAAAGGCTTGCCGGGTTGTCTAAATTCTTTTCTGAGAAAGTGGGTTTGAGCAGCGCGGAGGCTCAGCAAGTTCGTAGGGCCGTCGAGTTGTCTAAATGCGACCTCCTGACGCAGATGGTCGGCGAATTCCCCGAGCTTCAGGGTGTCATGGGTAAATATTATGCCTTGCATCACGGCGAAGACAAGATGGTGGCCATGGCTGTCGGGGAGCAGTATTTACCTCGCACCGCAAATGACCTTTTGCCTCAGACAAGGATCGGCGCCGCCCTCTCGATCTTGGATAAAATGGATCTCATGATGACCTGTTTTGGTCTCGGCCTTCAACCCACAAGCAGTATGGATCCGTATGCGCTGAGGCGGAGTGCCGCCGGTGTCGTCAAGATCGTATTGGATCAGAAATTCAATTTTTCGTTGTCAGAATTCATCCACGAGTTTCAGCGCTCGTTACAAGCTTTCATAAAAAAAGAGGAGGCTGATAAGCTTCCGAAGAGCATCACACATTTTATGAAGGATCGTTTCAAGGCCATCATGCAGGAGAGGGGCTTCCGAAGCGATGTTGTTGAGGCCGTGATAGAGTCCAGTTTTGACAATATCTCAGACTCCGCGATCCGTGTCCAGGCTTTGAGTGCCGCGCTGGCCAAACCGGCATTTGTAAATGCGTGCAAGGTTGTTGAGCGCACTTCTAATATTCTTAAGTCGAATAAAGAGGCATTGCCAGCCAAGCCCGACCCAGCCCTATTCACGGAAGCGCTTGAAAAGGATGTTTTTCAGGCTTACGAGAAACACGTGGAGGCTATTTCCAAAGCGGCTCAAAGTCGCGATTTTGCCCAAGCAACGAGCTTGTACGCCAATGCCTTTTTTGATATCCTTAATGAGTTTTTCGACAAGGTTTTCATCAATGCCGAAGATTTAAGCGTTCGCCGCAACCGCTTAGCGCTTTTAAATGCCATACGGGAGCTTTGTACGCGGCCAATAGCGGATTTATCAAAAATAGATTTTATTAATATTAAAAGGGAGAATAAATGAGCACTATGACTGAAACAAAAAAAGAAGGCATGCCCCATTTGACCAAAAAATATGTTTATTTCTTCGGTGACGGAAAAGCCGAAGGTACGCGCGATCAGCGTTCGCTGTTGGGCGGTAAAGGCGCCAACCTGGCCGAAATGACCAATTTGGGTATCCCGGTTCCTCCGGGATTCACCATTTCAACCGTGGCTTGCAAAGAATTTTATTCCCTCGGCAGCAAGTGGCCCGATGGGTTGGAAGGCGAGATCAAAACCAATTTATCCAAGCTTGAAAATGCTACCGGCAAAAAATTTGGTTCACGCCAAAACCCTCTTTTGGTTTCTGTGCGCTCCGGTGCGGCTGTTTCGCTTCCTGGTATGATGGATACGATCTTGAATCTCGGTCTCTCGGATGAGACGGTCAAGGGCCTTATCGAAAAATCCGGCAACGAGCGTTTTGCATATGATGCTTATCGCCGCTTTATCCAGATGTTCTCGAATGTGGTGTTGGAGTTGGATCACCATGGATTTGAGGTTATCCTGCAGGCCAAAAAGAAAAAATTAAAAGTGACGCAAGACACCGAGCTCAACGCAGAAGCGCTCAAAGATCTTGTGGCTGAGTACAAAGCGTATGTCAAAAAGAGCACTAAGAAAGATTTCCCGCAAAATCCTGCTGAGCAGCTGAAGCTGGCTTGCAATGCGGTATTCAAATCTTGGAACAATGATCGCGCGATCACTTACCGTAATTTAAGCAAGATTCCTCACGATCTTGGCACGGGTGTGAATGTGCAGTCCATGGTGTTCGGCAATATGGGCAACACCAGCGGTACTGGCGTTGCATTTACACGTGACCCGGGCACCGGCGAGCACAAATTCTTCGGTGAGTTCTTGATGAATGCGCAGGGCGAAGATGTCGTGGCCGGTATTCGTACACCAAACCCGATCAAAGAGCTCAAAGACAAGATGCCCAAAGCTTACGCTCAGCTTGAGGAGATCTATCAGAAGCTCGAGAAGCATTTCCGCGATATGCAGGACATCGAGTTTACGATCGAAGATCACAGGCTTTTCATGTTGCAGACTCGTAGCGGAAAGCGCTCAGCTGCCGCTGCGGTCAAGATCGCTTGCGATATGGTGCGGGAAGGATTGATCAATAAAGAGGAAGCGATCCTGCGTGTATCTCCGGATCAGCTGGATCAATTACTTCACCCCATGATCGATCCCAAAGCAAAAGTTAAACCATTGGCCAAAGGTTTGCCGGCCTCTCCGGGTGCAGCTGTTGGACAGGTTGTGTTCAACGCTGAAGATGCCATGGAAGGCGCCAAAAAAGGCAAAAAGACGATCTTGGTTCGTCAAGAAACGTCTCCGGAAGATGTGGGTGGTATGGCCGCGGCCGAAGGTATTTTAACGGCTACGGGCGGTATGACCAGCCATGCGGCAGTTGTGGCGCGCGGTATGGGCAAATGCTGTATCGCCGGTTGCGGTGCTATTCACATTGAAGGAAGCTCCTTCTCAGTGAAAGATGCCAGCGGAAAGACAGTTAAAGTGAAGCAGGGCGATTATCTGACACTCAACGGATCAACGGGTGAGGTTATTTTGGGTCAGGCTAAGCTTGTGGACGCCGAGCTCGGAAATGATTTCCGTCAATTCATGGGCTGGGCGGATGATGTGCGCCGATTAAAAGTGCGCACCAACGCCGATACGCCGGAAGATGCCAAGATCGCACGCGATTTTGGTGCTGAGGGTATCGGACTTTGCCGCACTGAGCATATGTTCTTCGGTGAAAACAGGCTCAAAGCCGTTCGCGAGATGATCCTTGCGGATGACCTTAAAGAGCGCGAGAAGGCATTGGCCAAACTCGAGCCTCTTCAGAAGGGTGACTTCAAAGGAATATTCAAGGCGATGGCCGGCTTGCCGGTTACGATCCGTCTTCTGGATCCTCCGCTGCACGAGTTCCTTCCCAAGAGTGGTAAAGAGATGCAGAAGGTTGCCAAGGATCTTAAGATCTCCGTCAAAGAGCTCGAGAAGAAGGTTGTGCAGCTTCACGAAGTAAATCCAATGTTGGGTCATCGTGGTTGCCGTTTGGCTGTGACGTATCCTGAGATCTATCGGATGCAGGCTAAGGCGATATTTGAAGCGGCGTGCGAATTAGCTAAAGAAGGTTTGCGCGTTGTCCCTGAGGTCATGATCCCGCTTGTCGGTATGATCGGGGAACTCACGTTCACCAAACAGGATATCATCAAGGTCGCCGAAGAAGTGATGACTCGTCGCAAAACAAAGATCGAGTATCTTGTCGGCACCATGATCGAGATCCCTCGCGCAGCGCTTATTTCGGACGACATTGCCAAGGAAGCCGAATTCTTTAGCTTCGGTACCAATGATCTAACGCAGATGACCTTCGGGTTTTCGCGTGATGATGTTGGAAAGTTCTTACCGTTCTATGTCGAGCGGGGAATTTTGAAAGTAGATCCGTTCGTGTCTATCGATCAGACAGGTGTCGGAAAGCTGATCGAGATGTCTGTATCCAAAGGTCGAAGCGTCAAAGCCAACCTCAAGGTTGGTATTTGCGGCGAACATGGCGGAGATCCTACATCGGTCGAGTTTTGCCACCGTTCCAAACTAGATTATGTGAGCTGCTCACCGTTCCGTGTACCCATTGCCAGACTGGCAGCGGCACAAGCGGTGTTGAAAGAGAAGAAGTAACGGATTGGACGCGCTAAAGCTTTACATAAAAGATATCCGGCATATTCCTCTACTGTCAGCAGAGGAAGAGAAGAAGATCGCGTTTCGTGTGAAGAAGGGCGATGCTCAGGCACGCCGCACCATGGTGCGATCCAATCTCAGGCTGGTTATCAATATTGCAAAGCAATACTCCAATTACGGGGTACCTCTTCTGGATCTTATAGAAGAGGGCAATTTAGGGCTTATGAAAGCGGTAACCAAGTTTGATCCCAAACTTGGTTACCGCTTTTCTACTTATGCCACCTGGTGGATTAAACAGCATGTGACCCGCGCTCTGGCGGATCAGGGAAAAACCGTTCGTATTCCCGTCTACATGGTCGAGACTCTTTCGCGCTTCAGAAAGGTGAGGGAGCGCTTGCTGCACCGCTACAAACGCGCACCCAAAACTTCCGAACTTGCGCGGGCGATGAAAATGACAGCCGCCAAGATAAAAGATCTTCTGCAATATGACCAAGGCACTACATCGTTGGATCAGCCTGTTGGAGAAGAGGGTGAGGCATCGGTCATTGATCTCATCGAAGATCCCAACAACAGCGCTACAGGCAATGTAGATGAGATCCTTCGTGGTGAGCATATCTCCAATCTTCTATCTAAAATGAATTCGCGCGAGAGGGAGATATTAGAGCTTCGCTTTGGCCTTAAAGATGGAGAAATACACACCCTGAACGAAGCTGCCAAAATTTTCAGCATCACTCGCGAGCGTGTGCGTCAGATCGAGATGGCGGCACTTAAAAAGCTTCGGATATTGGCTGCGGCCGAATTCAAAGACCAATAACTCCCCAAGAATCCACCCTTTAATTTAGAATATTCACGCAAGCCG
>CAYODQ010000017.1:0-38199 GCA_964402785.1 uncultured Planctomycetia bacterium | reverse complement strand
TCTTATCCGCCACCCGGCATTAGCAACGAGATCATGACGCTTTATCGGCCCCACAACCTCTACCCGGGGAAGAAAAACCTAGATCACGATGAGTGGATCGATCATAGGATCGTTTCGATTTCCGAGGCACGCCAAATGATACGCTCAGGAAAAATCTGTGACGCAAAGTCTATCATTGGGATTCTGTGGTCTCTCCTGTAAGCACGAAGCGCTCGGCAAAAAACTATCATCAGCTCAGGCTGTGGCTTTTTTTTATTGAGACAGCCTGTGAGCTTATTTTTCTTTATTGGATGTATTCCTCAGGCTTTTCTTCAGACCTTTGGATCCGCCTCAAAAATCTTATAATTTTTATTTGCAGCATCTATTTAGTGGTCTCCTTTTTTTTGATGCCTTTTGATTTCTTAAAAAGTTTTTTATTAGAGAAAAAATTCGGTCTATCGACCCAAACTTTGGCCGGGTGGCTTGCAGATCTTGCAAAAAAAATTTTTTTAGCTTTGCTCTTTAATTTGGCAATCTACTTAATTTTTTATGCGCTACTAGACATCGCCCCGCAAACATGGTGGCTATGGGCAGCTTTTTTGAGTTTCCTTTTCGCTATAACACTAAACATCCTTTTTCCCGTTCTTCTTATCCCGCTATTCTATAAATTGATCCCGCTCCCAGATCAGGCGCTCAAAGCCGAGATCTTGGCTACATGCAAGCGCTGCCATGTCAGCCCCATGCAGAGCTACGAAATAAAATTATCCCAAAAAACCGTCCGAGCCAATGCGGCTGTGGTGGGGATGGGGAAGACGCGGCGAGTTCTTTTATCAGATACGCTTTTAGAGTCTTTTTCAAACGAAGAGATCCGAATGGTCGTGGCTCATGAGATCGGACACCACGTTGAAAAGCATTTAGGCAAAACGGTAATAATTGCGGGTCTTTTGAGTGTGATGGGGTTATTTGCCTTGAATCAATTATTCTCAAGATCCTTCTTGATGGATCCCGTAAGCTTGCCATTACTAATGCTCATCGGCGCAGCTGCCCAACTTCTATCCACGCCGATTCTTAGCGCTATCTCGCGTAAACACGAAAGGGAGGCGGATCGTTATGCGCTGCGCATTTATCAGGACGTTACGGTGTTTGAGCGACTCATGAACAAGCTTTCAACAAGAAACCTATCAAATCCAAATCCCTCCGCGTTTGAAGAATGGTTTTTTTATACGCACCCATCGGCGAAGAACAGGATTTTAGCCGCAAAAAAAACAATATCAAATTCTCCGCATGCGGCCTAAGATCGTTTCTGATACAATGAGTTCGGCTGGCAAATGGGGAGCTTATTAATGCAAAAAGAAGCGCGGATCGTGTCAATTGTATCGCTTTTTCCTTCACCCCAATACGTTGTCGTATTGGAAGATGTGGAGAAAACGAAGCTTGTGCCGATATGGATTGGTATTTATGAGGGCAATGCGATCGCGCTCGAGCTGCAGGGCGAAAAATTCCCGCGACCCCTCACACACGATCTCATTGTCAATCTCTTAGCCGCCACGGGCGCAATTGTTGAAAAAGTGGTCGTGAACGACCTTAAAAATAATAGTTATTATGCACTTATTTATCTCAAGATCGCTGGTGCTTCCATTTCAATCGATGCGAGACCATCAGACTCGCTGGCGTTGGCTGTGCGCATTCATTGCCCGATCTACATTGATGAGAAAGTTCTTAAGAAGTGCCCGGCGATAGATCACCCTATCACCCAAGAAGAGATAGATCGTTTTAAGAACGATCTAAAAACGATGACCCCGGAACAGTTTTTCAAATCACTCGAAGATTCGCCCCCCATGCCGGAGCCGGGGCAAATGGTGGAGCCGGAAAATACGGATTCGGATGAGGATGCGGATGAAGACTTTGATGAACACCAAGAAGAAGACGACAAACCTTAGGAGATGAGAAAATGAGACCTATTTTTATAAAAATGATCCTTGTGGCCATCGCATTCTATTTTAGCCTTACGTCAGCGCAGGCCGAGCCCTACGTCTCAGCTATTGATAAGTCGCGAAGCGAATATCCAACAGGAGTATCCAGAAAGCTTGGCCGGGGACTTTCAAACACGGGCATGGGTTGGATTGAAATCTTTAAGGGCGCACAAAAAGTAAGCGACGAGAATGGTTATTGGGCAGGAGCCACCTGGGGACCAATTTACGGCTTGGTCAATGCTGCCAAAAGAACTGGTGCGGGTATTTTTGAAACAGCTACATTTGTGATCCCCAATAAGGATGGCTTTGAACCTATAATTAGCCCAGAATTTGTGCTGGATTAACACGCCTTGTAAACCATTATAACCCGTTATAAAAAAAAGACTTCCGATACTTTCTTTACGCGACAGATTTTTTTATTTTTGCTTTGATTATACGGCCTCATTTTTGCTATACTTTTACACGGAACATGATAGAATGCCTAACAAGAATAAACGATATTAACTAAAGGTTAGTTTGTTTCAATAAACAAAAAGGGTACGCTCATTGCCTGCTGCAGAAACCGTTGGAATCTATCTGGATAATTCGTCCGGCTACATTCTAAACACTAAAACTGTTGGAGCGGAAATTCGGATACTGGGCTATTCCAAAATTAGCGTAAACGTACCCCCAAACACATCCGAAACCGACAAGAAGACGTTGTTGGCTCAAGAAATAGTCAAGGCATTGGCAAGCGCTAGCGTCAAATCCAAAAACATCTCTTTGTGCGCGCCTGGAGACGCGTCCATGACGCGGTACTTTGAATTACCCTCTTTGCCCAAAAAAGAGGAAAAGGGCGCCGTCAAATTTGAGGCTCAAAAATTTGTCCCTTTTGATATCAAAGAACTGTATCACAGCTATGTTGCGTACCCTGATACCCAGCGTAATAAAGTAGGCATCGTATTTATGGCTGTTAAAAAGATTTGGGTGGATGAAGTTTGCGGCTTATTCAAACAGGCTGGGTATCAGGTTGTTTCGTTAGAGTTAATGTCTCAATCAATCGCCAAAACATATTTTTTTGAAACAGCCAAAAACCCACCCTCCACACAGGTCTTGATTTCTGTAAACGATGCAAAAACAGCTGAACTTATTATTTCGCAAGGCCCTGGCGTTTTAGTTACGCGGCATCTAACCTTGACTACAAATCCTGAGGCGGCCCTGTGGGATATACCAATGCTGGTATCTGAAATTAGGCTATCGTTTGAGTATTTCATGGAAAACTTCAAATCTCAAAACATCTCAAAAATATGCTTGTTGATGGAGTCGGATGAACAAGCCAAGAAACTAGAGGAGTTGTTACGAGCAGAATTCACGGTCCCTGTGGAGATTTTTTCGCTTTTACCTTCGCTAGGAAGCGATGGTGTGTCCGTCTCACAGCGCGCAGCTGCTTATGGTTTATCCATCGCCAAAAACAAAAGCGTCAATCTTGTTTCCGCAGAATCGTTGTCAACATCAACCCCGACTATGAGCTGGGAGGATGAAAAAAAACATCTACAGGACTTGGCCACCAAGTCAATAATTGGCGTCCTCGCGTCTCTTTTTTTAATTTTTCTGGCGCTGAATCAATTTGCAACCACCAAACAATCTGAACTAAGAAAACTCGAAAACAACTATCCGGCCTCGACAGTGGTGTCCATATCCGAGCCCTTGGCTGATATCAAATCAAAGGAATCAGCGCTCATGGAAAAGGTAGTATTTTCGGTAAATTTTTTTGAAAAAAGACCTTACATGACTCACTCTTTAAATGAATTGCCTCGCATGATTCCGGCAAATGTCTTGTTGACACAACTCAGGCTCGATTCATCTCCACTTCCTTCGGGCCTAACAAATTCTACCCTGCGCCTAGAGGGGATTGTCTTGACGTCCGAGACTGCTGGAAGCGAGTTAGCGTATGTGAATAAAATGGTTCAGCAGTTTCTAGCCAATAAGGATTTTATGTCCAACTTTGACGATATTAAAATAAACTCAACCAAGAGAGCTACATACAAATCAGCGCCGGTCACCCGATTTAGCGTTGACTGTTTCCGGCCTAGAAAAGATGTTTGATGCCTGCTTACGCAGATTCTTTTTTACTAAAATTTAGCCCAAAAAACAGGCAGTTGCTTGCGATCGTTCTTCCGGTGATAGCAGGCGCTGTTTTGGGGGGGCATATGCTCATCAAGCCTATATTAAAAAAAATCTCTTCTGCGCAAACAGAGAAAGCAAGTTATTCTCAAAAAGAGTCGGTATACACGAGTATTCTGAGCTTGGATAAAAAAATGGATCCTTATCGCATCAATGATGGCAAGCTTGTTGACAAAGCATCCATCATAGAGCAGCTAAGTTCATTTGCCACAAAAAGCGGGCTCACCATTAACTCCATTTCTCCAGATGAGAAAAAAGCGTCGTTGTCTGATATTGATAGTTTATTGATACGTATTGAGGCTGAAGGCAACTACCATCAGACCGCTGAATTTATTGCCATGGCCGAATCCCTAAAAACACACATTCGAGTAACATCACTCGAAATTAATCGTGACTCTCCCGGAGATCAGGTGGCGCTCTTAACACCTGTTGCCACTACGGCCCCCAAGAACAGCAAGGCTTATAAAATTGCGTTGGCGCTAACCGTGTTCTTTGGACTAGCCAACACATGAGGGCCGCCATCCTAGCTAAGACAATTTTTACAATTCCAGTTATTGGGATGGTAATTTCTTTCTATGCATTAGCAGCGGAAGTGAGGTATAAGAGCGCTTCCCTCAGGGATCCATTTATGGATATTTCAGATGAAAAACCTCAGGACGACACCGCCAAAAATGAGGCTGCGCTACGCGCATTTCAAATACAAGGCATTATTATTTCTGGTATTGATAAAAGAGCTATTATCAACGGGTCTATCTATAAAGTAGGCGCAAAAATCGGGGTTGGGGAAATCCGGGATATCGATCAGGGCGGTGTGACTGTTTTATACAACGAGAAAGAGATTAGGCTCCAGTATATAAAAAGGAATCCAAGCAATGATAAGAAAACCAGCTAAGTTGTATTATGCAATTTTCGGCCGAAAAATAATGACGGTGGGGGTTCTAGCCAGTTTATTGGCGCAGTCTTCATTTTTGCCTAATGTGTATCCTGAGAGCGCGCTGGATGAAACCGCACCAATCGAATTATCACCCTCATCCGATGAGCTGGAATTATCAACAACCGAAACTATATCCATGAGTTTTGATGGCGCTCTTCTCAAGGATGTGCTACTGCTCTTCTCACAACAATCCGGCTTAAACTTCGTAGCTAGCCAGGACACGGAAAACAAAAAAGTAACCGTATACTTTGAAAACGTCTCCCCCAAAGATGCTCTGGACTCCATAATTACAGCAAACGGGCTATCGTATTCAAAAAAACCCGGAAGCGATATTTATATTGTGACCCAGTTAAGCAAAGCAAAAGTTGAGGGGCTGGTGACAAAAGTCATTCGTCTTAAATTTATGCGACTTTCTTCTTCGCCACTAGATGTTGGTGGCCAAGTTACGATTAACAACCTTGCGCAAACATCTGGCTCCGAAGGCTCAGGCTCTTCCGGAGGGAGCTCATCTCTATCGTCTGACCGAGGAGCGGATAAATTAGCCCAAAGACTTCTGTCACCTCAAGGGAAACTTACTACAGATTTGCATACAAATAGCCTCATTATCATGGACACCGCCAAAAATATAGCCGAGATTGAAAAGGTTTTGGCCGAGTTAGATGTACCACCGATGCAGGTTGTCTTAGAGGTACATATTATGGAGATCTCATCTACGCTTTCTAAGAACATAGGAATTGAATGGGGAGGAGATACTGGAGCGCTGGCCACATTAACGGGTGGGGTCAAAACAACTAAATTTCCATTTAACCCTGGTTTTTTTAAAAATCGCATCAATGCTGACAGCACAATCCGATCAGGAGAGCTTGAGACGTCGGACGGAATTACCACCGTCACCGCCAACAACGCATCCACTGCACCACAAGTTCAGTATGGGCTGCTGAATGCCAATAATTTCTCTGCGACCTTGCATTATATTTTAAATGATTCAGACACCAAAACGCTAGCTCGCCCCAAAATATTAACGCAGAACAATGAGGCTGCGGAGATCAAGCTGGTTTCTAACCAAGCTATCGCATCAATCACAAAAACATCTGACACCGCCGGAAGCGCAACTGAAACCACTGAACCAGAGCGTGTAGACGTTGGTGTGACGATGCGCATCACACCTCAAATCAATAGCGATGATACGGTCCTCCTGTTTCTGGAGCCTGCGTATTCTACGGCCAACCAATCTGCTTTTTTCCCTGATTTTGTTGACCCAACAACAAGATCCTTGCGCACTATGGCGAGGGTTAAGGATAATCAAACACTTGTGATTGGCGGATTCATTGAAGGTGGCAACGATAAAAATGTCCAAAAAATGCCACTCCTGGGAGACCTCCCTATTATCGGAAAAGTTTTCAGATACGATAGTTCGCGTGATATTCGAAGGGAATTGATTGTATTTATTACGCCCCATATCGTCAGAGGCTCTTCCAGCCTCGGACGAAATAGCGCGACAGCTCAGGGTGAAGACACGGATCTAGCGCGCGTCATGTCCAAGTTCATGGATAATGAAATGGATGTATTTGCAAATAATTTTGAGAATGCTCTGGATAAAAAGGATGCTTTTTTTACCAAGGATCAGGAGTTCATCCGCGCATCCGAATTCAAATCAGCCAATCCAGCAGTCGAGCAGCAAATGAATTATGCTCTAGATTCTATGGCCCCTCAGCTGGTTGACCAAAAAATTACGCAAGCCATGGATTCATTGACACCTAAAAAGCGAGGCTAATGCTCTTGCCCGAACCAACAATGGATAACAGCCCTCAAAAAGCTCTCAAGATTATAGATATTCTTCTACGAGAAGGCGTGGCAACGCAAGATCAATTGAATAAAGCGCTTGAAGCTCAAAAAAAGAACCCCGAGCAGCAAATTGTAGGGCTTCTTGTAAAATCTGAAGGCGTTTCTGATAAAGATCTTGCTAGCGCTTTAAGTCGCGCTTTAAACATATCCTACGCCTCTCGTGAAACTGATTTATTGACACCGGCCTCCGATCAAGAATTAAATAAGCTTGTCCCGGAAGACTTTTGCCGCAGAAATTATTTGCTTCCTCTTTATCGCCACGCTAACGCTCTGACAGTCGCCATGGCGGATCCAACCCATATCATTGCTCTCGATAATCTTCGGCTTATCACCGGCTGCTACATACATAAACTGGTGGCTCCGATTAAAGATATCGAAGCCAATTTGGAGCTTCTTTTTGGAAAGGGCGGTGGGCAACTCAAAAGCGCCGTGGAAGCCTCTTATAAAGAAACTGAAGGCGGATTAGTGGTCAAAAAAGAGTCTGATTCAAGATTGACACTGGACAACATTGTCGCCAGCGCCGAAAAAGCGCCCGTTATCAATCTGACGGATCTTCTTATTTTGCAGGCCGTCAAAGATAGGGCAAGTGACATCCATGTAGAGCCTTTTGAGGACAAAATATCGATTCGCTTTAGAATTGACGGTGTGCTATACGAAGTGCCTCCTCCTGATAAATCCATGTTTTTGCCCCTAATGTCTCGCCTCAAAATCATCTCCAAAATGGATATTTCTGAAAAACGACTTCCGCAAGATGGTAGCTTTAGCGCCACAATCGAAGGTCGGGATATTGATTTTCGTGTTTCCACAATCCCCACCGTTCACGGTGAGAAGATGGTACTTCGCATCTTGGATAAACGTGCTACATCTATGAGTTTAGATAAAATGGGGATGCCCAAAGAAACGCTCGAGCAATTTAGAAAGTTTATCAACAAACCTTACGGCCTCATCTTGATTACCGGCCCAACTGGAAGTGGCAAAACAACCACTCTTTATTCAATTATTGGCGAACTCAATCAAGCCGATCGAAACATCACCACCATCGAAGATCCTGTGGAATACCAGATCAGTGGGATTAATCAAGTCATGGTTAAGTCTTCCATAGGGCTTACTTTTGCCACTGGCTTGAGGGCGTTTCTTCGTCAGGACCCTGATGTGATGCTGGTCGGAGAAATTCGCGACCTTGAAACAGCTCAAATATGCGTTCGCGCTGCTTTGACCGGGCATATGGTCTTTAGCACTCTTCACACCAACGATGCTCCATCCACGCTCAGCCGACTCACGGACATCGGTGTTGAGCCTTTCTTCGTCAGCTCGGCTCTTCTTATGGTAGTTGCTCAAAGATTGATTCGACGTTTATGCGAAAAATGCAAAGAGGGGTTTGTGCCAAACCCAACCCAACTACCACCTAATTTTATGCTCACATCCAAAAAAATATACAAATCAGTTGGTTGCGAAGCCTGTTCGAAAACTGGTTATGCGGGCCGCCTCCCAATTTTTGAAATTTTATTCATGACTGAAACCATTCAGGATATGATTATGCGTCGCGCAAATGCTAATGATATTCGAGCTGAGGCTAAGAAAAACGGCATGAAAACCATCGAGGATGATGGTTTTGCAAAAATTAATCTTGGACTTACCTCTATAGAAGAAGTCCTTCGAATCACCATGGCCGGCGGATTTTAAGAATGCCGATCTATATTTACACGGCCCGCGACACCAATGGGCGAGTTATACAGGGCAATCAAGAAGCTCCATCCGAAGTGGCGGCCATCAGCATCCTACAAGGAAGAAATCTTTATGTAACCCAGATCGTGAATTCGAATGTTGTTATTAAAGCCAAATCCGCTCGAAAAAAAAAGAGGCATCGCAGGATAAGCGCAGAGGATCTGCTTTTTTTTATTGCTCAAACGGCCAATTTACTGACTGTGGGCATACCATTTGTTCGCGCCTTGGAGGTCATCGCAGACCAGACCGAAAGCGAGCAGCTCTTTAAGGTGATTCAAGAGCTTGTGTCTAATGTCAAGGCTGGGTCGACTTTCAAAGATGCCATAGCAAGACATCCCAAAGTGTTTCCATTTTATTGGGCTTACCTGGTTGAGGCGGGAGAGTTATCGGGCACCCTTCCGATGGTCTTATCCCAACTTGCTAAAAGCTTGGAAGCGGCTGAGCATTTAAAGAAAAAGATTGTTTCTGCTCTTGTGTACCCATCCATTCTAGTGACAGCCGCCTTTTCGGCAATTATTTTTTTCATGATGTTCATTGTACCTATTTTCCAAAAACTATTTTTGGCTTTTAACGCTGAGCTACCACCACTAACCAAAGCTGTTATTGGACTAAGTCTGGCCTTAAAAAAGTACGGTCCATTTATTTTTGCCGGGCTATTTGCTCTGCTGTATTTTGCCAAAAGATTTATCGCCACACCCAAGGGGCGCAGGATTCTTCACGCGGTACTTTTAAATCTTCCCGTTTTTGGAGGGGCCGTTGGAGAGATTATACATGCGCGTATTTGCATGATTTTGGCGCTTTTGATACGCAGCGGACTTAGTTTTTTAAAAAGCCTTGAAGTGACGGCTAACGTGTCTGGTAATTATATTTTTGAAACCGCTATCAACAATACGCGCCTGGACATCCAACAGGGTAAATCGCTATCAGCTTCATTGGGTGAAAGCCCTTTGTTTTCGCCCATGCTTGTCAACCTGGTTAAGATTGGGGAGGAAAGTGGCAAGCTTCCCGATATGGTGGATAAAGCGGGGGAATACTTTCAGCAAAGGGTGGATGTTTTTTCGACGCGGATTGGCATCATGATTGAGCCTTTTATCATGGTTTTTGTGGGTGGTATTATAGGTGTGATTGCCATGTCCCTATTCTTACCCATCATAAAACTTTCGACTGCTGTTGGTTAAAGTTGCTTATAATTTTATAAAATAAACTTGATTTAGTAAATATCACATGTTATAATCAGCTTAGTAGTTCTAATTATAAGACAATTTTTTAAATGTGTATCGAAACTGGAGGAAACAATGTTCAAAATGTTAAATAGAAAAGGAAGCACAAAAGGTTTTACGCTTCTTGAAGTCCTGATTGTATTAGTTATTTTGGCAGTCTTGGCCGGTTTGGCAATCCCCGCATACCAGGCGGCGGTTGAAAAGTCCAGATCTCAAGAAGCGCTTGCTTCTCTGGCTGCGGCGCGAGAAGCAATGATGCGTTATTTTGCAGTTAATAACACTTATGCGGATGTGCCAGCTACTGGAAATGTTATTGCAGCTGATATGTCCACAGGGGTAGATTACAACCCAAATACAGGAGTTGGCGGACAAACCCCCATATTTAGCTACACAGTTGGTGGTAGAGGGGCGGCAGCATTTGTAATCACGGCCACAAGAATTGGCGGTGGTGCAGCTGCGGGCTCCACAATTACAATTGATCAATCTGGTCGTATTACAAGGGGTGGGGTGTACGCCTGATAATAGATTACAAGCCTTACCCCCTAGCCAATAATATGGCTAGGGGGTTTTTTATTACAATTTGAATACTGAATTATAAAAGTGTATAATATTATTAAGGTTTAGGAAGATTTATTGTGGGATTAACACTATTAAGAGGCACGCTTCTATGCAGAAATTAAATCATCACGCAAAACATGGCTTCACCATGATGGAGATCATGATAACTTCGGTTATCATCGCGGTGCTTGCGGGGCTAGCCATCCCGGGTTATTTTAGGACGATTGAAGTTGGCCGGTCTAACGAAGCTCGCGCCAACCTCGGTGTGATTCATATGGGGCAAAAAGTGTATCGTCTAACCAACCCTACGTATTGGTCCGGCAATGGTGTTGCGAATGCCAATACCGCGCTAAACATCGACATGACTTCACAAAATTATAATCTTACAAACGTAGCTGGCAATGCGGCCGGTTACGTTGCTACATTTACCCGAAACGCGGCCAATGGCGGAAATGGCAACAAGACCTTTACCGCCACCTATCCGGATCCAGCCAATCCAACAGGTCCACCCGTAATCGCGGAGGGGGGGAACTATTAACATGATTATGCGTATGATGAGGAATAATCATGCGTTCACTTTGTTTGAAATTTTAATCGCGATGATGTTGTTGGCTGCTATCGGAGTCACAGCCTTAAGCTCCATTAGCAACTCTACGCGAATGGTTAGCGGAAAACAAAATACGGCAACCAATCTAGCCAGACAAAAATTAGAAGATCTCAAAAATGCCGTCGCCAATACACCGTGGACGCAAGCCGGGCAGCTTTTAACTCCCGGCACACCCGGAGCAGCGCTGCAACCACCCGCCGCCACTTTGGATAATGTCACATTTAACCAGCAATATGTCGTATCCATTGTCGATGTTGATGGGGATGGACTTCTCGAAGACGATGAACCGCGGCGGGTCACCACCACCGTCACATGGACACCGTTATGATATGCCTGATTCGATCCCGCACCGGCGTTACTATTCTGGAGCTTATGATTGCAGTGATGATGACGGGTTTGGTATTCGCCGTCTCCATGTCCCTGTATTCATCGGGTTTTAGAATGATAACTCCCATTATCGGAGCCAGAGACCCTGCGGATAACCCCGTGATTTTGTTGGAAGATATAGCCAAGCGTATTTCTCTCTGCAATGATGCAAGCGTAGATGCGAGTGGTGTGCTGCATTTAAGATGCGACTACGCGCCTGGCACTTACAACGCCTTAAACTCTCCCGCTAACTTTTTAGATGATGGTCGATGGCATTATCGTTTTGCGGGCGGCTCTTTGTGTATGGTATCCGATCTCTTGCCTGCAACTGTTCCACCGGCCAATGCGATTGTAATTCCCGGTATTGATGCTGCAAACTCATCGTTCATGGTAACAGCACCTAGCGGCGGCGCCGGATCCCTTCCCATAAAAGTCGATATCGTGCTAACGACAAGCACGCAACCCATTTCACAATTAAGAACCAGTGCATTGGTGGGGGCAAAAGCATCGCGATGAGAACCTGTTCATTTCTTGGTGATCAAAAAGGCGTGGCTATCACCATCGTCATGGTGGTTTTGGCAATTCTCGCGATGTTGGCTGCTTATAGTTTAAATACTGGATACAGCCGCAAAAGAATCACGGATGCGGCTAGCGGTACACGTGCCAAAGTGTATTATCGTGCCCAGGCAGGGGTTGTGGATGCAATGACACGAATCAGAAAGGATCATACGGGGGGGCTGGTACCCGGTGGATCATTTACCCAACTCGGCTATAACCCAGGCCCATACAATATCGATGTCGATGGGAATGGGCGCATGGATGCAACGGTGGATATTGAGCCTGTTATTGGAGGTAGGCGAGAAATAAAATCAATGGGGTTAGATCCAGAACTTTAAAAAATCAGGGGGGTGTGTTATGAAAAACAAATGGTATTCATGGATTTTGGCTATCGCAGTGATTTGCACTGCTTACCAGGCCTGGGCAGAAAATATTACTATTTCCACTTATTACCCATCGCCGTATGGATCCTACACGCAGCTGGATGCGGTCACCATGACAGTATCGGGTAATGCGACCGTAGGTGGAACAGCGTCTGTGACCGGCGCCTTAACGGCTGCATCCCTGAGCACAGGCACAGGCGCAATCACCGGAGGAGCTATCACTGGGTCTACGGTTTCGGGTACAACCTCGGTCTCGTCAGGTGCTGCCCAAATGGCCAATGGTGCAATCAGCGGCACTACAGTGGCCGCAACAACCTCTTTAACAACAGGAAGTATGGTCATAAGAGCCACCAATACGGCCAGCGGGGCCGCTAACGAACTGCAGATAGTCAATAAAGACGGAAAATACTATTGTCAGGCTACTTACAAAGGAAGCAGTTGATTCTTTGCCAATAATTCTATTGCAAAGAAGGATTATTTCAGCGATAATCTCTTTTAAATAATATTTTAATCAAAATTAACTTGAAACATGTCTTCCGTTCTAGCTTTAAAAACCAGGAGATCGTAGCTCAACGTGCTTAATAACGCCAAAATATGGATGCTGCTAAGCGGTGTCATTGTGCTAGTGTCTTGTTTTGGCATGTATACCCTGATCAAGTCGAAAGCGGACGAAAAAGCAAACTTTATATCTTCAATGAGCGAGCTCAATATCAAGATAAATCAGCTGGAAGCGCAAATCACCCAGCTGGAGCAGGTCAAAAAAGAAAAAGCTGAACTGGAAGCAAAATTTCAGTCCGATATCACAGCGTTAGAGACTCAAATTTCTGATGCCAAACGAAGCGAGTCTCAACTTAAATCCAAAATTGAAACCATCGCCAAAGAAAAAGCAGATCTTGTCAAATACAGTGAAAACAATGGCTTAATCATCGCCAAACTCCAAAAAAAGATTGAGCTTTTGGAAAAGGAAAAAAGGCAAGTAATGCAAGAAGCTAAAAACTCAACCGAGGCAGCTCCCCCCAGATATTTTGATCCGATGGATGATTCCGCTGCGCCGGCTCCGACAAATACAAATCGCCCTGAGATGGGTAGCAAGCTTGTCGAGGAAGAAATTGTGGATCTGGGTCGTATCCTTATCAGGGAAGAAACAAACGAAGCTGCCAAAGTTGAAAATGTCAACACTCTGTACGGGTTCATTATTATCAGTGCAGGATCCGATGATGGGCTTCGTAAAGATTCAATTGTTAATATTACTCGCAACAACAGGCTCGTCGCCAAAGCGGTGGTCAAAAAAGTCCGTGAGTCCACCGCCTCGGCCGTAACACTGCCCGAATGGACTCGCGAAGAAATACGCGTTGGGGATATTATTTCTAGCGCCCAGCTAGACGCGCCCCCAAAAGAACCTTTTTTTAAACGCATTCAATAATTTTGTGGGTTTAAACCTTGAAACCCATTAACGCCACGAAGGATTTCTTAACCAATTGTTATACTCGCGAAGGAATTCAACCTTTTCTTAAGCGCCTTGAAGAAGATTTCATAACCAACAAAAGGCCTTTTTCAGTACTTATCATGGATGTCGATCATTTTAAGACTTTCAATGATAAGTTCGGCCATTTATATGGCGATGAAGTTCTAAAGTATTTTTCCAGCTCTATGAGGCTTGATCTTGAAGACGAAGAGAATGCGCCTTTTCGTTTTGGTGGCGATGAATTCATTATGGTGTTTCCTAATAAAACTGCCGTCGATAGCGCGAGGCTCGCAAACCGATTAAGAAAAAATATGAGTACACGATCCTGTCTGATCAAGGGGCATCAGATCAGCGTAACATTTAGCGGTGGAATCGCCTGCTACCCGATGGACGCTGGCACCATTGATGATTTGCTGGAGCGGGCAGACAAAGCGTTGTACTACTCTAAGAACCACGGGCGCGGCCGGATAACCAAATTCAGTGAGCTCGCACATAAAGAAATTGCTCAAGTTGCGGTTATTGTATTGATTTTGGCTGTGATCGCCGCTGCATTATTTATATTTAGAGACGGGATGTCCGGCCAATTCAAACTTCTAGAGTCGTTCATGACAACATACATAAAACCGGCGCCGATCGCAGCCCCGCTGACACCGCCCATTGGCACCGAGAACAATCCACCCCCGAACACTGCTAACGATCCATCCATCGCAACGCCACCGATCACGCCACCACCCACACCACCTGTGGCGGATCCCGCAATCCCGTCTAAGGTTAAGTTTTTTTTGGATTCAGGGCGCGTGGTTGAGGGCGTTGTGTTGCAAGAAGATGGCAACGCTGTCAAGATTGAGGTGGCGCTGCAAGAGGGTAAGGCGGTAATAAATATCAAAAAAAGCCAAATAATCCGCAGAGAGCCTCCGGTAAACGCCTGAGATACTGGGCACTCGCGAAGTTATGACACAAAAATACATTCTTAAGCCTGACCTCTTTGAGTCACCCCTCAAATTATCCTTAGATTATGAAAAAGAGCTCAACAGCTCACAATGGGAGGTGGTGTCCAAAGCAGACGGACCAGCCTTGGTTCTTGCGGGCGCCGGAAGCGGAAAAACGCGTACACTGATCTATCGGGTGGCTTATCTGTTGGACAAAGGAGTGAGGCCAGACGAGATCCTCCTCGTGACATTCACCAATAAAGCGGCACAAGAAATGAAAAGCCGCATCGAAACACTCCTAAAATCCAACTCCAAGGGTCTGTGGTGCGGAACATTTCACCATATCGCAAACCGGCTTTTACACCAATACGGATCCAAAATAGGCCTCCGCTCGGACTTTGGTATCCTGGACGACGAAGACAGCCGGGATATCGTCAAACATTGCGTAAAATCTATCGAGCCATCCCTGGGTGGGGTCAAATTGCCAAAAGCGACGGCCATCCAAACGATCTTGAGTTTTAGCGTCAGCTCCGGTCGCTCTATCGCTGATACCGTTTCTAAACAATACCCACATTTTATGCCTCTCGTGCCCGCGTTTCAAAAGATCAAAGCTATGTACGAAGATAAAAAAAAGAGGACGGGCAATCTAGATTATGACGATCTTTTGACAACGTGGCTTGAATTGATCAAACCCGGCGGCGCAGCACACGAAGCTCTGACTCAGAAATTCAGATATTGCTTGGTGGATGAATTTCAGGATACTAATCGATTGCAAAATGAGATCGTCCAGACACTTGCCATGAAACACAGAAACCTTCTGGTGGTGGGAGATGATGCGCAGTCGATCTATTCGTTTAGAGCCGCCGATATCCAAAACATATTAAATTTTCCCAAGAAATACACGGATGCCAAAATATTTCACCTCGACACCAATTACCGTTCAAGCCGCGCTATTCTTGACCTGGCAAATTCCTCGATAAAGAACAATCTTCAGCAATTTCCCAAACAATTAAAGAGTATACATGAAGAAGGGGAGATGCCTCAGCTGGTTCGCGTCCGGGACTGGAGACAAGAAGCGCAGTTTATTTCTCAAAGATTATCGGAGTTTCAAGAAAGCGGCATTGATACCTCGGAGATGGCAATTTTGTTTCGGGCTCATTATCAGGCGGCGGAGCTTGAGCTCGAGCTATCCAAAAAAGGCATTCCTTATATCGTCCGAGGCGGAGTGCGTTTTTTTGAACAAGCGCATATCAAAGACGTGCTGTCTTATCTTAGGATCATCTCAAACCCGATGGATGAGCTGGCTTGGGCGCGGGCGCTGACACTGGAACCCGGCCTCGGGCCCGCAACAGCGGATAAAATATTTCTGGAGGTCGAGAAAGCAGGTGCTGATCTTAAAAAGGTATTTGCCCCCGATTTCGCGGATCGTTTTTCATCAAAGGCGCGTGAGGGATTTTCAAAATTCAAGAACACGCTCAAACGAGTCTATGGTGACGGCGAAACCTTGGAGCCCGACCGCATGATCGAGGCCGTCCTGGAGAGTGCTTATTCCAAGTACGTGCTGCTTAATTTTGAAAATGCGCGAGAAAGACTGGATGATCTCAAGCAATTGGTTAATTTTGCACATTCGTATAAGAGTTTGAAAGAATTCCTCCCGGACGTCACATTGCGTGAAGGATTTCGCGGTGAAAGCTTTACAGAAGATGAGCCGCCGAGGAACGAAGAGCGGCCACTGGTCTTGTCAACGATCCATCAAGCAAAGGGCTTGGAGTGGAAAGTTGTGTTTATTATCAGCTTATCGGAAGGTCAGTTTCCACACGCTCGCGCCATGCAACACGGGGATAATTTAGAAGAAGAGAGGCGGCTTTTTTACGTAGCTTCCACAAGAGCTAAAAATCACCTCGTATTGACGCACCCGATGATGCGTTATGACGCTCAGGTTGGAATGGTCATTCAAAGGCCGTCGCCATTCATCTTGGAGCTGCCTTCAAAGTTATACGATGAACTTGAAATAGAAGAGCAGCGCAATGAGGAGACCATCTATCTTGACGAAGAGTAATCCAAAAGTAGCACTTCTAACCGTCTTCTTGGTGGTCTTGGTCGATCTGGCGGGTTTTGGTATCGTGCTGCCGCTGCTGCCTTTTTATGCCGTCAAATACAATGCCTCACCCATCATGGTGGGCACTCTTTACAGCATTTACTCCTGCGCACAACTTATTTGCTCGCCATTGTGGGGTGCACTGTCGGACCGTATTGGCCGAAGACCGGTGATGCTCATCAGCACATTGGGCGCTGCGCTTTCATACCTCTTGTTTGCATTCTCAGGATCGTTTTTGATCTTATTCGTATCACGCTTATTCGCGGGTATCATGGGCGGCAATATCTCAGCCGCACAGGCATACATCGCGGATGTCACAGAGCACAAAGATCGTGCAAAAGGGATGGGGCTCATAGGAGCTGCCTTTGGAATAGGTTTTGTATTGGGTCCCGCTTTTTCCACGCTGATCCTTTATTTTGGAGAAAAGTTCCAAATCCACAGCGCGTATATATATCCCGGTATCCTGGCAGCGGCCTTGTCATTGCTGAGTTTTTTTCTGGTGCTCACAAGGCTGCCGGAAAGCTTGAATAGCCGCCCGGAGTTTGGGGGACAAGAAAAAAAACTCAGCCTGTTCAGTGTCGCATTTTGGAAAGCTATATCTCAGGAACACAGCACAGCCTTTCGCATGATGTTGTTCTCGGCTCTTCTGATCGCGATAGGACACTCAAGTCTGTATTCATCATTTCCGCTATTTTGCCGCAGCGCTTTGAATCTGGATGCACGCCAAGTGGGCATGCAGTTCGTTGTGATGGGGCTGATCGCCGTGATCATTCAAGGCGGGCTTATGCGTCAGCTTGTAAAACGCTTTAGTGAAAAGTCCTTATTTATAACCGGGGGACTTCTCATGTCGCTAGGAATGATGCTGATCCCGCTCGCGACGTCCCCAAAGATTCTCATGTGTTACCTAGGCCTCATGGCTGTCGGTGGCAGCCTCAACGGCCCAACACTTACAAGCCTGATATCCAAAAAAGCCGATCCCTCCAGGATGGGACAGGCAATGGGGGTCTCCCAGGGAATGTCCGCCCTTGGGCGCGTGATAGGGCCCACATGGGGTGGGTGGTTATTTTTGATATCGCCCAAGTATCCATTTTGGATCACCGCGGCGATCGTCCTAACCACCTTCTTTATCGGCATGACATTCGAAGAGTAGGGATTCTTGACAGTGGGTATGGCTTTTGGGATAATCCGCGATATGAAAAAATTATCACTTACACTCCTTGGGCTCATCGCACTCATTTCGTCTTCATATTTCACCCCTAAGGTCTACGCCGAAAGCTTGTACATAGGCGGTGTTTCTTTTGATGTTCCGGTCGAGTGGGTCGAAACACCCGTCACCTCACCAATGCGGGCTGCGCAATACAAAGTTCCGAAAGTTGAATCAGACACTGAAGATGGCGAGCTTGCCGTGTTTTTCTTCGGGGAGGGGCAGGGCGGTGATGCCAATTCGAATATCCTCCGGTGGCAGCAGCAGTTTGAATCCAGCGATGAAGATGCGAATCGGATCGAAAAGAAAGTGATCAACGGTGTCTCCGTAACCAGCGTTTTTTTGGAGGGCACTTACAATCCAGGCGCTATGTCTGGCGGCGGCCAACCTAAAAAGGGCTACGCCATGAATGGCGCTATCATAACCGGCTCTCAAGGGCAGGTGTTCATCAAATTGATCGCACCGCAAAAAACAATGAGCGCCGCAAGCGAGTCTTTTCAAAAACTTCTCTCATCCATCCAGTCTACGATCAACGCATGAGCAACGATGCGCCGCTCATAGAGCCCAAGCGGAAACTTTTTTTTGGTCTTTTTATCTTTCCTCTTGTGATCACGGTGGGTATGGCGGTTTTTCTCTGTGCGGCCGTATTGATGACGCACGAGCAAGACACTCCTGAAAACCTGCTGGCTTCACTCAAAAAAAGCGCACCATCCAAGCGGTGGCAAAAAGCATTCGAGCTGTCCAACGAGCTCAATCGAAACGCCGATAAAGAGCCCGGTGATATGGTTCTGAAGGAAATGATCGGTATTTTCTTGGATGCCGATCGGTACGATACTAAAACACGGTCGTATATGGCCATGGCTTTAGCGCGTTCCCGCACAAAAAATGCCCAAGAAGCTCTACTCTCGGGTATTCAAGATGCCTCGGAAGAAGTCAGGGTTCATTCCGTATGGGCGATCACCACATCCGGAAACACTGAAGCCTTACCTCAAATTCAAGCTCTCATGAAAGATGACTCGGAGCATGTCCGAAAAACAGCTGCGTACGCGATGGGTGCGCTGAACTGCCACAATTGCGTGCCAGATCTTCAGAGCGCTCTTAAGGATAGCGCATCCGATGTCCGCTGGAACGCTGCGCTCGCACTTGCCAGACTGAAAAATGACAGCGGGTTGGAAATTTTGAACGATATGCTAAAAAGATCCGAGCTTGAAAATGAATTGAATATGTCAGAAGAATCCATAGAATCCGTGATGACCAATGCTTTGAAAGGATTAGGCTTGATAAAGAACGCTAACTCAGTTAAAATTCTTGAATCCATTTCAAAAACGGATAAAAATATTCATGTGCGACAAGCCGCGTTAGCAGCGATGGAAAATTTTAAAGAGATATGAGCGAACCAACGGAACCAAAACAACCAACACAGCCCGTAGCAGCAAAACCTGCCGCCGCACCGACGCCACAACCAGCTGCACAAATGGATCGGCGTAAATTCTTATCTTGGTTTGGCATGGGATGGGTCAGTTTTGCGGCCGCGACCACCGGGGCTCTATCTATTTTAGTCCGCTATCTTTTTCCCAATGTTGTCTTTGAGCCGCCGACAAGCTTCAAGGCCGGCTTTCCATCTGATTACGAGATCGGTAAGGTGGACGAGCGATGGAAAGAAAAGTTCGGTGTTTGGATCATGAGAGTGCCGGAGGGTATCTATGCGCTTTCGACTATTTGTACACATCTAGGTTGCACACCCAACTGGCTAGACACAGAAAATAAATTCAAATGCCCTTGTCACGGAAGCGGATTTTATAAGACGGGCATCAATTTTGAGGGACCCGCCCCAAGACCACTAGAACGATACCGCATCTCTTTTGCTGAAGATGGGCAGATCTTGGTGGATAAAAGTAAAAAGTTTCAGCAAGAAAAGGGTGAGTGGAATAATCCGGAGAGTTTTTTAAATGTCTGACGCACCAAAAGAAACAAAACCAAAATTCGATCTAGGTAAATATATTACCGAGTCTCAGCTGTACAAATCCATGTTTCGCCATGGATACTCGACATCCGATCGAGATCGCGCGCTTTCTGTCATGACGAACGTATTTTTCCATTTACATCCCGTCAAAGTGCGCAAATCGGGCGCGCGGTTTGGATTTACTTGGTGTGCGGGCGGGCTTTCTTTCTTTGTTTTTTTGACGCTTGTTGTCAGCGGCATCATGCTTATGTTTTATTACCGGCCTACGGTGGAGCATGCTTACGATGACATCATGGCGCTTCGCGATCACGTCCCCTTTGGGATCATGAGAGAGCTTCACCGATGGGGCGCGCATGCGATGATCATCACCGTGTGGCTTCACATGTTCCGAGTTTTTATGACAGGGTCGTACAAACCTCCGCGCGAGTTCAATTGGATTATCGGCGTACTGCTTTTGGTTCTGACGATGCTTTTAAGCTTCACTGGATATCTTCTTCCATGGGATCAGCTGGCCATGTGGGCCATCACTGTGGGTAGCAATATGGCTCGCGCAACACCTTTTTTGGGTCATGAAGGACCAGGGGCATCACTTTTGGCGCTGGGAGATATACAGCTAGTGACCTCAGGAAGCGATGTGCGCTTTGCCTTGTTGGGAGGCCGCTTTGTGGGGGCGGGCACTCTGCTTCGCTTCTATATATTGCATTGTGTAGCGATCCCGACTGTTTTGGTGGTCTTGATATCGGTGCATTTTTGGAGGATCCGCAAAGACGGCGGAATAAGCGGACCCTTATAATATGGCTTTTGCGATCAAACAATTCATCAACGATATTTCTTCGCCCGTATCGATCTTCACTGCCGGCATTGCGATCTTTTGGCTTTTTATATCGTTTCCTCGTATCATGACCTCGCCAAAAGTGGCTATCCCAGCTTCTTTGGCATTGCTCAGTTTCTTTTTGTTTGGTTTGACGGATGACCATTTTAGAACGATCGTCGGTACACCCGACAATGTGCCCATCGTCGGCATGATCTTTATTTTTGGCTATTTCACCTGGTATGCCATGCGCAAAGCGGTCATCAATGATATGCGCATGGAAAAAGGGGAGCCCACCATAGAGAAAACCGAGTCCGACGAAAAAGTTCTGGTTTTTCCATATCTTATTTTTATTGAGCTTGTAGCGGCGCTGGCCTATGCGCTGGTGCTGGTGTTGTGGGCTATATTTTTAAAAGCGCCTCTCGAAGAACCCGCAAACCCGACCGTATCACCCAACCCAAGCAAGGCGCCGTGGTATTTCTTGGGGTTGCAAGAGATGCTGGTTTACTTTGACCCCTGGATCGCAGGCGTCCTGCTTCCCACTTTTATTATTATTGGCTTGTGTGCTTTGCCGTATATCGACAAAGATCCTTCTACGTCAGGCTTTTATTCTTTCAAAAAGCGCAAAGGGGTCATCGCCAGTTATCTTTTTGGGTTTTGGGTTCTTTGGAATCTTCTGATCATATTGGGAACCTTTATGCGCGGACCCAATTGGAACTTTTTTGGGCCTTTTGAAAAATGGGATGTGCATAAAGTCGTACCGCTTCTAAATATCAACCTATCTGAGATCGTCTATATCAAATGGTTGGGCATGAGCTTGCCAAAGCTGTGGGTCATTCGTGAATTGCCGGGCATTTTGGTCTTGGGCGCCTACTTTGTCATCACCCCCGCTATCTTGGCTAAAACACTTCTCAAAGAGTGGTTCAAGAAACTAGATCCCATCCGATACAGCATTCTTGTGATGCTGCTGCTGATGATGATGTCGCTGCCCATCAAAATGTATCTGCGCTGGGCTTTCAACCTTAAGTATTTGGTATCCATTCCGGAGTTCTTTTTTAATATCTAGCCATGGCCAAAAAATCCCCCGAGCTGTACAGCGTTCAAAAAACATTTATGTGGTTCACCATATTCAGCGTTCTCTTGACGGGCTCGCTGGCTGCGATGGTTCTAATAGATCACAAACGCGAGTGGAAGGATTATCAGAGAAAATTCAACGTACTCAAGCTCAAGATGCTGCAGGACAATCTAAAAGCGACCGAAAAAAGCATAGATCCGAAAAAAATAGAACAAGTTAAGTCCAATATCGCGGTTGCGGAAAAAGAACTCGCATCTCAACAAAAAGCGCGTGAGGCGGCGCAAAAAGCTTTAGATCAAGATACTTCTCGTTACGCGAAGATCAAAGCGGATTATCAGACAGAAAAGCAGTTTCAGGACTCCTACCGTTATTATCTAGAAGAATACAAAAAGCACCATGACCCCAAAGCCGCGTCCATGGAGAAAAAGCTATCCGAAGCCACTGCCAAAACAGAGGCGTTAAAACTCAAAACAGAGGCTCTGGAAAAAAGCATGGATGAAAAATCGGCCGTCGTCACAGGCTTTGGCAGTAAAGTGGCTGAGCTGCAAAAGGAGCTAGCCCAACTTCTCTCCGAAAAAACGTTAGCTGAGAAGCGCGTGGACAAAATAAAACCTAGTCTGATCAAAGAAGTGCTCAATGCCCCAATGCTTGATTTTTTAGCGCCGTCTTTACAGGTGCAACAGATCGTTCTTGAGGATATTCAGGATGATTATCATTTTGCTAAAGTACAAAAAGTGGATCGCTGCACAACGTGCCATTTAGGTATCGACCAAAAGGGGTTTGAGAGCGCTCCGCAACCTTATCGCACACATCCTAATCTTGACCTATATTTATCCTCAACCTCATCTCATCCGATCGAAAAATTTGGCTGCACAGCATGTCACGGCGGAAGCGGTCAAGCTGTCAGCTTCAACGAGACGGCGCACACGCCTAGAGATGAGAAACAAAAAGTTCAATGGCAAAAAGATCACGGTTGGCGTGAAATGGAGAAGTGGGATCAAAAAATGCTGCCGCTCCAATACACCCAAGCAGCGTGTGCCAAATGTCATAACGCTGTAGTTGAAGTACCAAAAGCCACTAAACTTAATGAGGGACGCAAGCTCGCTTCTGAGCTCGGATGCGTCAGCTGTCACAAAGTTAACGACGTTGAAAACCACTGGAAGGTGGGTCCGGATCTGCGCCATATCAACACCAAGTTGAGCGAGGAGTGGATGTCCAAGTGGCTGGATAACCCTCAAGATTTCAGGCCATCCACCAAAATGCCTAAAGTATTCCACTTATCGAACACTAGCACACCGGAAGACAGAGCTAAAAACGAAGCCGTTATCCAAAGTATTGTGGCTTATTTGACCAAAAACTCCGAAACGTCACAGCTTACCAAGGCTCCCGCGTCAGGAGACAAGACTCGCGGTGAAAAACTAGTCAAGGATCTGGGCTGCCTTGGCTGCCATAAATCTACCGGAGCCGAGAACGCAGGAAATTACGGCCCTGAGCTTTCTGGTTTGGGCAGCAAAGTAAGTGCGGATTGGCTGTTCACTTGGCTAAAAAACCCAAAACATCTTTCTCCGGAAACACGTATGCCTAGCCTGCGCTTATCCGACGATGAAGCCTCGGACATCACAGCTTATTTACTTTCAATGAAAAATGCTGAGTTTGAATCTAAATCTGCTCCAGCTGCCAAGATGAACATTGTTGATGAACTCATCTTGGAATCCTTACAGGGGACGCTGCGTCGAGACGAAGCGGAGGCTAAGCTCAAATCAATGAGCGGTGACGACAAAATGCAATTTTTAGGGAAGAAGTCTATCTCCCATCAAGGCTGCTATTCTTGTCACAACATCAAGGGATTTGAAGATGCCAAACCCATTGGGGCTGACTTGTCGGATGAGGGCCGGAAGGATATACACAAATTTGATTTTGGATTCATCCACATCGAGCATACGCGCCATGACTATATCGTCCAAAAACTTAAGAACCCGCGCATATTTGATGACGGGAAGATCAAGGGGTACTATGAAAAGCTTCGTATGCCTCAGTTCGATCTGACGGATGAGCAGATCGAATCGCTTACAACCTTCGTTCTCAGCCAAACAGAAGAGCAGATGCCTTTAGCGATCCAGCGCACCCTGTCCGAGCAAGACAAAAAGACAGAAGAAGGCCGTCTACTTGTTCAAAAACTAAATTGCACGGGATGCCACACCATGGACGAAAAACAAGGTATTTTGCGCGAGCTCACTGAAGATAAAGGATCCGCTCCTCCTGATATTTCCGGAGAAGGTGCAAAGGTTCAAGAAAAATGGCTGTACGAGTTCCTACACAATCCCACGCCCATACGCCCTTGGCTCAGCTATCGTATGCCGTCTTTTGGGCTAACCGACGCTGAGCTTGAAACGTTGGTTCATTATTTCAATAATCTATCCAAGCAGCGGCTACCCATTAATGGCACCGTGATCCCATCCACAACGGCTGAAAAGCTGGCGGCCGGTAAGGAACTATTTGATGCACTACAATGCGTCAAATGCCATCAAGTCAGTCCGGAGGCCGCATCCATGGGAACATCCTTCTTGGCGCCCGATCTGACCCTCACCAAAAAACGCCTAAAACCGAACTGGGTTCACCAGTGGGTCAGAGACCCTCAGGTTTTGGAAGAGGGAACCATGATGCCTACCTTTTTCTCGGATGGACAAAGCCCTCTGCCGGATATCCTTGGCGGTGATGCCGAAAAGCAAATAGAGGCTATCCGGGACTATCTCTACGCCTACGAAACAACCCCTGCAGGAACAGCCTCGAAGAAGTAAAAAAGGGGCTTTACAATCCTATTGCAAATTGGGCCGCATCTAGTAAAATAGGGGACTAAATTTTTATTATTGTTAACCCACTTACGAGGAGATAAAGATGAAAAAAGCAGCGATTTTGGGAGTCTATTTAAGTCTAATTGCATTGACCGGAACAGCCTTCGCCGGCGTAATCACCGTAAAAGCACCTTTTGAAGGGCAGGCTCCTGTGGCTGAGACCATCAAGGCCGATGCAGATCCTAAATGTAAACTCATGCACCCTGAAGGCCTGGCTAATGATGCTGTGATCGTCAACACCAACGGAACATTAAAAAACGTATTCGTGTACGTAAAAGAGGGTGTGACCGGCAAATTTGAAACACCCAAAGAAGCGGTTCAGCTAAACCAATTGGGATGCGCCTACACACCCAAAATATTGGGTATTATGGCCGGACAGCAACTTGAGATCCTAAACAGCGACGACACCCTTCACAACGTCCATTCGCTTCCCACACAAAGCCAGGGATTCAATTTGGGCATGCCTATCAAGGGCATGAAGCTTAAAAAGACGTTTGCCAAACCAGAGATCATGGTCAAGGTTAAATGTGAAGTGCACCCTTGGATGAGCGCTCATATCGGTGTTTTAGAGCATCCATTTTTTGGTGTAACAGGCGAAGATGGCGTGGCCAAGATCAATAATCTTCCCGCTGGCGAATACACGATCGAGGCTTGGCATGAAAAGTATGGCACGCAAACACAAAAAATCACCGTGTCAGATCAGGATCAAGAAATCAGCTTCGCATTTAAAGCAGCTTAATTAATTTTTAAACCCAACCCCCGCCAAACCATCATTTGGCGGGGGTTTATTTCTTACCCTTATGAACCATAAAAATTTATTACGCTTCAATCTTTTTGTCACACTGGCCACGCTGATACTCATTGCGGCGGGAGGACTTGTGACAAGCACAGGTTCGGGCTTATCCGTCCCGGATTGGCCGCTATCTTACGGGAAGTTCTTCCCACCCATGATCGGTGGTATTCGATTTGAGCACAGCCACAGAGTGATTGCCGGTTTTGTTGGCCTATGCACGCTAAGTCTTTCTATATTCATCCAGATCGTGGAAAAAAGAACATGGGTCAAAGTGCTGGGATGGTGCGCATCATTAGCGGTACTCGCTCAAGCGATTTTGGGCGGTATTACGGTCATCTACTTGCTGCCCACAGCCGTTTCTGTGACGCATGCTTGCCTGGCGCAAAGCTTTTTCTGCCTTGTCTCATCCTTGGCGCTTTTTCAGTCCAAAGAATGGAGAGAGGGAGCTATTGTCAGGAGCCCTTGGGCGAAGTCTTTTCAGCGGCTATGCCTAACAACCGCAGCCTTTGCATTTCTGCAGCTCATCGCCGGGGCGGTCGTGCGCCATACAGGCGGAAAGTTTTTAGCGTATCATTTATTTGGCGCCTTTATGGTAAGCGTTCATTCGCTTTTCCTGGTGGTCAAATCCTCGAAAGACGAGCCTACTCGCAAAATATTTCAGGGCCAATCTTTGCTCGCATTCACTCTAGTATTGTTTCAGCTTTTTCTAGGGCTTGGGTCATACGTGTTCAAATATTACGTTGAAAAAAGCGCCACTCCGACAACAAGCGAGATCCTTTTTAGCACGGCCCATCAAACGCTTGGGGCTCTTATTCTTATGAACCTTGTCCTGCTATGTTTGCGATCTTATCGGCTGCTGCAAAGCACAGGTGATCATGATATGCCTTCTGAGTACCTGGAGTTAATGAAACTCAAGATCATCCTTTTGGCATCTATCACCACGGGAGCCGGCTATTTCCTGGGCTCGCAAGACAGTGGATGGGATCTGCGCATGCTGCATGTCTTAATGGGTGCTTTTTTGATCGGAGGGGGCTCCAATGCACTTAATCAATATTTGGAGAGAGATATTGATAAAAAAATGCGTAGGACCCAAAACCGCCCTATACCCAGCGGAAACATGCCTCCCAACAACGCGCTGATCTTCGGGTGGGGGATAGCACTATTGGGCCTAGCCGAGCTGTTCTTTTTTGTTGATGCTTTGGCAGGTACGCTTGGAGCCTGTATTTTTTTAGGTTACACCTTTATCTACACGCCCCTCAAACGAATGACCATCCTCAACACATACGTGGGTGCCGTGGCTGGAGCTTTGCCTATTTTGTTGGGGTGGGCGGCGGCCACGCATGAGCTATCATGGCCAGGATGGAGTCTTTTTATCATTTTATTTGTTTGGCAGCTGCCTCATTTTTATGCCATTGCTTGGGTTTATAAAGATGATTATCAAATGGGCGGGCTTAAGATGGAGCCCGCGCAAGACGCCGATGGACGCCGGACAGCCAATCAGATCCTATTTTTTAGTGTTATCCTAGCTATCATTGGAACTCTACCTTTCTTTTCACACGTGGCCAGTGCTCGTTACTTGGCGGGGGCTGTGATCGCCGGAATTTTCGTCGTCTATTATGCGGTGCTGTTAAAAATCTCCAAACTTCAGCGCGCCAAAGAATTTATCCCGGTTTCTATCTATTATCTCGTTACCATTATTATTTTATTGATCCTGAATAAGCGATGACGTCCGCCAAACATTTCAACGCAACAAAGCTAGCCATGCTGATATTGGGTTTGGCGCTGGCGGTCGTGCTGTTTTATCAACTATACACAGGGTTCCAACAAGGCAAACCAACCGACACCGAGCTGCCAGCTTACGGAGAGATCGCCGATTTCAAACTGATCGAAAGCGCGGGCAACGTTTTCGCGCGGCACGATCTAAAAGGCAATGCATGGCTTGTGAACTTTATTTTTACTCGATGCCCGGGCATGTGTCCAACCATGTCCTTGCAATTCCAGATGATCCAAAAAACACTTCCGGCCAGTGTAAATCTTTTATCCATATCTGTTGATCCCGAATATGACACGCCGCCCGTTTTAAAAGAATATGCCGATAAATATCGCGCAGAGGCAGGATCGTGGTATTTTCTGACCGGATCAAAAAACGATGTCAATGCGCTGATCAAAAGCTTCCATATCGGCACTGATGATGATCCCAATGCGCACAGCCTAAGATTCGTACTTATCGATGACAAAGCACAAATTAGGGGTTATTATGATTCTACAGAAGCAGATGTTATACGTAAGATCAAAGAGGATATATCCAAACTGATATGAAACCCAAGAAAGTTGATAGTACAGTTTTTTGGTGGCTTGGCTGGATAGCCCTCACCATTGTTTCTTTTTTTGTTGCCTGTTATTTTTGGACACCCATTATTGCGAGATACGCGGGGCCTATGAGCCAAAAGACAGCACCCATCTTGTGGGTGACAGCTGTATTCGGAAGCTGGCTTGTTATGCTGGTACCCCTTATCATCCTCATGTACAACAAAGTGGATCGCGCCTACGAAGATGCGAGAATGCGCCGTGAAAACGCATTATCAGATGAGCTGGCCAAAACATGGGGCGTAAAAAGCGTGAACCTGCCTGAAGAGGATAGGCTCTTATCTCCGGCTCTGCGAAGCAAACTCAAGCAATTGCCGAAGGCCATGCTGAGAGGGCATCTAGTCGAGGCTAAGCTCAAAGATGGACGTTTGATACCCCATGTTTTTGTCCTGGATGAAGAACAGATCCTCGGTGTCTACGATTATGAACAAGCGCCTTTTAAGGCTCATGACATTCAGGACCTTTTGCCCACTGACTGGACCAAAATACCTGCCTTTACACATGAAAAATGGTTGAGGCTGGACGGACAGGGCTCCGTTTGACCGTGGGGAAGGGCGCTTTTTTTATCGGCCGATCACTTCAAGTTATCGGGCTCATTGCCATGCCGGGAGCTTTGTGGGCAAGCGCCATACGGCACAGCGAAAAAGAATCTATTTTTATTTTTTTGGGCTCTGCGGCTATCTTTTACCTGGGTTATCTCTTGACGCAGCTTTCTGCAAAGATATAATACTTCCCCATGAGCACACCCTCATTCAGCAATCCATATTCCGAAGCCAAGGCCAAAGAAACTGCGGCAGAGAATGCTTTAAAGCCCGCACGTAAAAAAGCACCGCCAAAACTTGCTGTCATTAATCAAAATGGCTGCACCGGCTGCGAAGTCTGCATCGTATTTTGCCCGGTTGATTGCATTGAGATCGTTCCGGGTGCTGAGCATACACAGCTCCAGCAAGTAGTTGAAGTAGATCTAGATCGCTGCATTGGCTGCTCTCTTTGTGCGAAAAACTGCCCCTGGGAGACCATTGAAATGCTTGCGCATGATGAGGCGCTCAAAACCGCTCCCACCGTCACACTTTTAAGCGTGTGCGGCCAGCAAACCGTCAAAGACGTTCAATAAAGTCAGCGACTTTCTTCTCTAGCGAAAGTCCCGTAAGCTTGCGAATCTCCGGAATACCCGATGGGCTTGTCACGTTGATCTCGGATAAATAAGGGCCTATCACGTCCAGACCAACAAATGACAGACCTCGCTGCTTACACTCCTTGCCAACCCTTTCTGCGATCTCCAGATCCCGTTTCTTTAAACGCGCTCTATGCATGGTTCCGCCAATGCTTAAGTTGGCTCTAAAATCACGCTTGGTTGGTTTTCGCACAAAAGCTCCCAGCAGCTCGCCATCCAACAAAAGGATACGCGTATCACCCTTGGCGTTTTCTGGAATATATCGCTGGATCATGATCTTTGTGGAATTTTTTTGCGTAGCCAATTCCAAAAAAGAAGGCAAGTTGCGATCTCCGAAGTCCGTCTTTACGATCCCCGCGCCGCCCTTGTTGTTCAGGGGCTTTATAACGGCGGAGGATTTGAGAGACCGGATAAACCGAGCGGCCTCTTCACATGAGCTGGTGACCAGAAGATCCGGGATCATATCAGGGAAATTCAATATGAACATCTTCTCATTGCACATAGCGATCGCCTCAGGATCATTTAAAACGATCACGTTGTCTTTTAGCAAACTTAGGAGCTGTAGATTATAAAGATACTCATTGTCGAAGGGAGGCTCTTTGCGTATAAAAATCAGACCCACATCATCAAGCTGGGTCCAAGCTGCATCCTGCTTTGTCCTTAGAAAACCTTTTTGGGCATCGAGCGCGGAAACCGAGAGCTTTGCAACCACCTTACCATCAATCCACGCCATATCCTTGCTTTCAAAATGGTATACAGTGTGCCCGCGCCGTTTAAGCTCATATAAGATCCAAAATGATGTGTCTTCATCTGTTTTCACATGAAGCGTTGGGTATAGAAGAAATGCGATTTTCATAAGCCGATCGAGTTTGAGGTGGTATTATAACACATATGCTTTTGATGAGCCTGAGCCGTGATGTCTAAAAAAAGATCAAACTTAACCCGCGAGGATTTAAGGCGTTATTTTCTTTCAGGTATCAAAAAACCCTCCGAATTTCAGGTTGGCGTTGAATGGGAGAAGCTCGCTATTGATAGACTGACGGGAGAAGCAATCCCTTATCACGGAGCGCGGGGGGTTAAAGCCATTTTTCTTCAAATGGTTCAGAAGTACCACTGGACACCCATTTTAGGCCAAAAAGGGGAGCCTATTGCCCTAAAAAGAGGCAAAAGCTCACTTACTTTAGAGCCTGGCGGCCAAATTGAGCTGAGTGGCCAAAAAGCCCTAAAAATAGCGGGTAATGCCCACGAATTATATGCCCATTTGGACGAAATACGGGCCGTTTCTGAGCCGCTGGGTGTGGTCTGGCTAGGTCTAGGCGCACAACCCTTTTCCACCCAAAACAACATTGCTTGGGTGCCAAAAGACCGGTATTCGGTGATGCGGCGTGTCCTGAAGGGGAGGGGCTCCAAAACCTTCTCAATGATGAAAGAAACAGCTTCCGTCCAGGTTTCTTTGGATTTTTCCAGTGAATCGGACGCCTTGCAAAAGCTTCGGCTGGCCATGTCCTTATCCCCCTATATCACAGCAACTTTTGCCAATTCTTTTTTGGAGGATGGGAGACGGTCTAAATTTCTATCTCGAAGGGCGGATATTTGGCATCATACAGACCCCGCAAGAACAGGCATCCTCTGGAAAGCCCTGGATACTGATTTTAGCCTGGACGACTACGTCGATTACGCCTTACATGTGCCCATGTTCTTCATCCAACGACATTCAAAATGGATCACGGTGCGTGCACGCAACTTCAAAGCCTTTCTTCAGAATGGCTATGGCGGTCATCAAGCCTCCGCTGAGGATTGGGCGTTACACCTAACCACGATCTTCACTGAAGCGAGGCTAAAAAAATACATCGAGATCCGAAGCGTGGACTGCCAAACGTCACCCATAGGATTGGCGGCAGCCACACTGCTCAAAACTCTTTTCTACAGCCGGGATGCATTTGGTCGCGCCCAGAAACTTTTATCATCCATACCCACCACCGACCATATGGAGATCTATTATCAAGCTCCGAGGCTCGCCCTCAGATCAGCCACCCGCAGAATCGAGGCGCTCGGCGTTGTCCGAGATCTTTTTCAGATCGCCAAACGATTTGCCCGCAAAGATGAGGCTTCTTTCCTGAAACCTCTTGAGGAAATTGTGCGGACGGGACTTTGCCCGGCCGAGCTTTTTATCAAACGCAAGGGGATATCAAAAAACCGAGCCGCTTTATTGAGAGATCTGATTGATAGCTATTCTCTTTAAGACCTAAGCTTATAACCGATACGAAACAAACGCTCGACGAGCATGAATAAACCGACAGCAAGCACAAAAACGAGCACCACACTCAATCGAATATCCACATCCGAATGCCCGACCATCGCGTATCGTAAGCCGCTGACAAAATAAAAAATTGGGTTGGCCCAGGCCAAAAATTGCAGCGGTTCTGGCACCATGCGGATCGAATGGAATACGCCTCCAAAATAAATAAGCGGCGTCAAAACAAAAGTGCTCCAAATCGATAATTTCTCAAACCCCTCTGCCCATAAACCCACGATCAAACCAAGGCAAGCGAACACGACGGTCACCATCAAAAAGAAATAGATCATCAGAATGGGGGAGAAGATAGGAAACTGCACAAAAAATAATGACACGCCATAAACAAGACTTGCAACGATCACGCCGCGTGCCACACCTCCCATCAAGAGGCCAAGCACGATTTCAAAATACGACAAAGGGGAGATCAGGAGCTCTTGTATCAGATTGTGCCAACGCGAGATGAATAGCGACGACGAAGTATTGGTATAAGGCGCTTCGATCAAATGCATCATGACAAGGCCCGGGACAATATACTGCAAATAGGTCATGTCTCCCATATTGAGATCGATATTTTTCCCGATCGAAAGCCCAAACACAAAAATAAACAAGGAGGATGAGATGACGGGGGGCACCAGCGTCTGAGAGGCGACCACAAAAAAACGAAGCACCTCTCTTTTGATAAGCGTCCTAAATCCGATCCAATTAGACTTCATTTTCTCCCCGCACTAGATCCAAAAATCTTTTTTCAAGAGACTGATTGCCCAAAAGCGACTCTTTGGTGCCTGAGTGGATCACCTTGCCCTTATCGATAATGATGATTGTTTTGGCTAGGCGCTCGGCCTCCTCCATGTAGTGTGTTGTTAAAAAAATCGTTTTACCTTGCGAATTAAGCTCGGTTAAATGATCCCATATGAGGTGGCGCAGCTCCAGATCAGCCCCTGCAGTCGGCTCGTCAAGGATCAAGATCTCAGGATCATGCATAAGCGCACGGCACAAAAGAAGCCTTCTTTTCATGCCGCCAGACAGCTTTCGAAAATCTAATTTGCGCTTCTCGATCAGTTTGAACTGATCCAAAAGAGAGGCAGCTCTTTTTTTGGCTATACTTTCAGGTATTCCGTAGTACCCGGCCTGATACACCAATACTTGCTCGATCGACAAAAAGGGATCCAAGTTGAATTCTTGCGGACACAAACCAACCAGGGGGCGAGTCTGTCTATAATCTTTGACCACATCCATACCCATAACTCGCACCGAGCCCTCTTGAAAATTGCACAGACCGGTGATCGCATGAATAGTCGTCGTTTTACCAGCGCCATTGGGCCCGAGGAAGGCGACAAAGTCGCCTTTGCGAACTTCCAATGAAACGCCATCCAGCGCTTTAAAGCCACCATAACGTTTCGTGAGATTTTGAATAGATACAGCAAGCATGCAGCTGTTATAATACGCCGCATGCCAAAAATCAAAGCCATATTATTTGACCTGGGAAAAGTGTTGCTCTTCTTCAACTTTGATCCTGCCTTTAAGAAGCTTGCAAAACATGCCGGCGTAAATGCAAAGGACATCGAAGATTATTTTATTCGCTCCGGCATCGAGGTGCTTTATGACGGCGGAAAGATCACCTCTCATCAGTTTTACACCTCTATCAAAAAAGCCTTGGGTTTGCGCATGAGTTTCGTGGAGTTTAAAAAAATATGGAACCACATATTCAAAACCAATCCCCGGATGATCCGGCTTCTCCGCGCCGTGTCCAAAGAGTACCGCACCGTGCTCGTATCCAACACCAATGCGATGCATTATGAGCATGTGCGAAAAAAGTACCGATTCATGGACTGCTTCGACAAACACATACTTTCTTACAAAGAAAGATCCCGCAAGCCGGATGACAAGATCTACAGCGTCGCTGCCAAAGCATGCCAAGCCAAGCCGCATGAGATATTCTATATCGATGATCGATCCGATCTGACCGGCGCCGCCCAAGAAATAGGCTTTCATGTATTCACGTACCGCAAGAATCACGATCAGTTACTCGAAACAATGCAAAGAATGGGGATCCTAAAATGACCACTGAAAAAATATTGGCCACGGCAAAAGAAGCGGCCCTGGAAGCAGGAAAGCTACTCATAAAAAATTATGGCAAATTAAAGACATCCCAGATATCCCAAAAATCCAAGAATGATTTCGTCACCGTGATCGACAAGGCATCCGAAAAGATCATTTTGTCTTATATTGCTAAACGCTTCCCTGATCACGGCATCCTGGCTGAAGAGGGGGGGAGAGCAGAAGGCAAAACCTATCGCTGGATCATAGACCCCTTGGATGGCACATCCAATTATATCCACCAATTTCCAATGTTTGCGGTTTCCATCGGCATCCTGGAAGATGACTGCTTTGCGGCGGGGGTTGTTTACGATCCCCTTCACCAAGAAATGTTTTGGGCTAAACGTGGACATGGAGCCTATCTCAATAAAAAAAGAATTCAAGTTTCGCCAACCCCCAAACTCGCAACTTCTCTGATGGCCACCGGCATCCCATTTAGAGCCCGCAATCGTTTTGATGAGTACGTCTCGTCGCTGCGAGAAGTGTCATTGGCAAGCGCTGGCATGCGCCGTGGCGGCTCAGCAGCCCTGGATCTTGCCTATGTGGCCTGCGGACGATTTGAGGGCTTCTGGGAGATCAATTTATCTCCTTGGGACATCGCAGCTGGGGCGCACATCATTCAGGAAGCCGGGGGCCATATCACCGATGTTTGGGGCAAAAATTCATACTTATTTGGAGGGGATGTATTGGCGTCCAATAAAAAAATACACGCTGAGCTCTGCGCCATCACCAGCAAAACATTTTCCAAGAAAAACGACCTATCGTAATGCTAGATCTCCAGGATGATCACATGTGTTTTGTTTGCGGCAGCCAGAATAAACATGGTTTTCGCCTAAACTTTGAACACCCCGAACCCAAATTGCTCAAAACGCATGTCGTGTTCACAAAGGAACACCAAGGATTCAAGAACATCGTTCATGGCGGCATGATCGGGATGGTGCTGGATGAGATGGTCGTCAATTTGGCGTGGATCGAAAAAATGCCCGCCGTGACAGCCGAGCTAAAAGTTCGGCTCAAAAAAGCGGCCAGAGTGGGTGAAAAAATCGAATTCATAGGGCGACTGCTATCGGTGGCGCCGCGGATGATCACGGGGATCGCTGTCGCATCAAGTTCGGATGGTGAAATATTGGCTGAAGCCGAAGTTAAATGCCTGCGCATCAAGGCCGACCATAACACGCTTGCTCCAACCGTCAAAGAAAGGTAAAATCTCTGTATGCCTATTACAAAACAACTATCCGTTTTTATGGAAAACAAGCCCGGCAAGCTTTCCCAGATCTGCAACTCGCTTGCCGAGAATGACATCAACATCATGGCCATGTCCGTTCACGACACCGTGGATCATGCCATTATCCGCCTGGTGGTGGATCATCCGACCAAAGCCTTGGTGATCCTTGAAGATGAGGGTGTTTATACGATCGCGCAAGATGTGGTCGTGCTCGACATCGAAAATAAACCAGGTGTCATTGCAGATATTGCGCGCAAGCTTTTCCGAGCCGATATCAACATTGAGTACGCCTATTGCACCGCAAGCAAAAATCAAGACTTTGGATGTGTTGTTTTGAAGACCAAGGATACCGAACAAGCGCTTGAAATCCTTGCTGACCTCTAAGCGCTCGATCCTTTTACTTTCTTTATTTGTTTTATCCTCAAATTTTGCGCAGGCCGACACCACAAAGCAATCAGCCATCGTCGACCAAGCTGTCACCGGCGACACGGTACGCCTTAAAAGCGGCAAACTACTTAAATACATCGGCGTGGACGCTCCGGACGTAGAAAACAAAAACCCGGCAATAAGGCAGGTAGCCAATGAGTCTCAAGCCTTCAACAATGCTCTCACAGCCGACAAAGAGGTGTGGATAGAATGGGGCGCCAAGCTCCGTGACAATCAAAACCGCCTACTGGGTTATGTGTTCTTACAGGACGGCACATTTATAAATCAAAAGATCCTTGAGGCCGGGCATGCGAAAGTACGCATCAAATCGCCCAATTTAAAATATGCAGTCGAGCTCAAGAATGCAGAAAGCTCCGCCCATAGCGCCAAACGCGGGTTATGGGAAAAGGATTTGTCCGAGTTTTCTCCTCAAAAGCAACTGATCGGAGAAAAAAACACCAAGATCTATTATCTACCCAATTCACCGGAACTCGATCGCATTCCTGAGGCGCAATGGGTTTATTTTTCCTCTCGGCTAGATGCCAAGGCTGCCGGATATCGCGCCTGCGCTACTTGTCGAGAAACCAGCGATACGCCGGACGAAGATTAACACGCCCGATCGCGACATTTGCCTTCTTTTGTTAAGAATGCTATGATGATGCTTGTAATTATGGTATCGCTCAAAAGTTATTTGATCCAAATGAAATACCTAAAGCGAACTTCCGAAAAGTTTAGTAAGGTTATTTGCCGTCAACTTATTTAAGTTGGCGGCATTCTTTTTGGTGTCGCTTTTGGTGTTCCAGGAGTTAACGTAAGGCTGGTTGAACATAAGGAGAAGTCGAATGAAAGGCACCGTTAAGTGGTTTAGCAATCAAAAAGGTTATGGTTTTATTACGCCCGACGGGGGCGGAAAAGACGTGTTTGTGCACCATTCAGCCATTCAAGGTGATGGGTACAAAACGCTCGATGAAGGCCAGGCAGTTGATTTTGACGTAACCCAAGGCCCCAAAGGCGAACAAGCGGCAAACGTCAAGAAGCACTAAGCCTTTTCATTCGTAATTAAAAGCCCCGGGAAGCCTTCTCGGGGCTTTTTTTGTGGTATAATTCGTCTCAAGATTACAGGAGGTTCATTTGGCTTATAATGAAAAAGAACGCAGAGAGTTTTTTAGGCTCAATTACAAGACGCCCGTAGAATACAAAGCTTACGCGCAAAACCGCACCGCCGATACTCGTCAAAACGGCGTATCAGAGAATATCAGCGAAACCGGGTTATTGTTCCAAACTGAACACACACCTCCACAAGTTTCCAGCATTCTCTGGATGAACCTCGACATGCGCACCCTCAAAATATGCCAAGAGATCGAATCTAAATGTTTGATCTTTAACAATGGCGTATTGGCGAAAGTGGTTCGCGTAGAAGAGGGTTCCGATGATGCCAATGCTTATGATGTGGGCGTCTGCTTTTTGACCAAAGACCAATCCAATAACAGGGATGTCCAAGAAATTCTGAAACAAGTCGAATCCAAAGCCTAGCAACTTGCAAGTAACAATTAAAGTAAAGAGCCGAATACGACCGTTGAATTCGGCTCTTTTCTTACCCCTTTAATGTCCTATAATGTATATTATGTTAAGTATTCTATAGGCAAATGGCAAATTAAAAGGCCCGGATCCGTGTTTGCGAATCCGGGCCGCCTTACACTTAACTTGTTATTAGAACGTCACCTTGACTTCTGAAACCATCTGGAATGCGCTTTCGTCATTGGGCGCTGTGTACAGATCACCCGGGATGAACCAGTCGGTCATCAGTGTGAACGTCACATCTTCGGTATAGCTATAGATGGCTGCCAAGTCAATTTCATGGCCAATGCCGTCAGACAATACCGAGCTGTTTGGATTTGCGGTCACGGTGTGGAAATCATCCGTAGCCCAAAAGTACCAATAGGCAGCTGTCAGCTTGAGGTCTTCCATGGGCAGGATCGAACCATACAAGCTAATATGCTGTTGGTTTTGACCGGCCGCCTGGTCATTCGCAGCGGCTGTAGAAAAATACACTTCTTTGTAGTCGTGTATCCAACCATAGATCGGTCCTCTAAAAGACCCGTTCCATGCACCATAGCTCTGCGTGGAACCCGTCGAAAGATCGGATTCACCGGAGAGATAAACATATTGCAGGCCAACCATAGGCTTCCAAGGGTTGGAATCCCAGCGATATTCGCCGAACAGGTCAATACCCAGTGCATCTCTATCACGAGCCGGGGAACCAACCGCGCCGCGATAATCTCCGAACTGATAAGCAATTTCACCGCCTAAGGTGATCTGGCTGATAGGGTCAAACTGCACACGACCACCGATGGTATCGGTGTTGTTGTCCCTTGTGCCCGCAGCGCCCGCTAAGGTTCTGCGATCGTACTCCCCTGTATAATAAAGATCTGCCACGGCATTGTATTCAGAAAATTTGTACGTCAAATAGCTGATGTACAAATCACGGTCATCTTCCGGGTTGTTGGAGCCTTCGGCGATCTTTGCATATACAAAATCCAGCGTCCAAGGCGAAAAATCCAATGTTGCGCGAGCAGCATCAAAAGCCTGGATCTGAGTGAACTCATCCGCCTGTGTGGTGCCCTGAGGATCCTGAGGGTTCCAGCCCACGATAAATCCACGGCCAAACAACAGATCCTGCCGTCCGAGGGTCAGCGTCAAAGGCGCATAAAATATTTCCTTCATCTGCGCATAAGCAAGATCCAAGGTCATATCAAACTCCTGATTGGCGCCAAAATCGCTATTCCAATCACGTTGATTAACGATGTTGATCACGGTTGAAACATTATCCGTTAGATCAGCATCAACCTGCACCTGGGTGATGCTCATGAAGTAATTATCCGCTTCCGACCTCTGCGCAGCAGAACCGGCGTGGGACTGGGTCGGAACTGTTCCGCCCAACAACACCGTACCAGCATCATTGCTATCCAACAGGTCGAAATTGCTTCTATAGAACCCATAGATATCAATCGAACCGCTTACTTTGACGTTTTGTGTTTCGGCAAACGCAGGGACTGAAAGTCCGAGAGCAAGCGCGAAAACAAATATCGCTTTAATAGATTTCATTTAAATCT
>CAYODQ010000016.1:0-39581 GCA_964402785.1 uncultured Planctomycetia bacterium | reverse complement strand
AACAATGACCTCAAGGCCGAGAGGGGTTTTGTGAAGCCACTTCTTGACGTGTTTGAAAAGCACCCCGACGCATTTCTCGCGGGGCCCAAAGTGTTTACATTTGATGGCGCTCGGTATGAGGGGAGCTTGTCCAAAATGATCTTCCGGTATGGATTCTTTCGATCCGAGAGCCGATTTCCTGGTCACGAGACCAAATTAGACCGTGAAGGAGTCACAATGCAAGCGGGATTTGGTGCCTATCGTCGTGATTATTTTCTCAAGCTTGGCGGATTTGATGATCTTTATCTGCCGGGGACGGTGGAGGACTGCGATCTATGTTTCCGCGCGTGGAAAAGCGGATACAGCTGCTATTATGAGCCCAAAAGCCGGATGTTTCATAAAGGGCAAGCGACATTTGGGCGGCACTTTAAGAAAAGTCGGCTTTTGGCCATCAATCAGAGAAATATTTATCTTTTTATTTGGAAGAATTTTTCAGACCCGGGACTTTTATTGCAGCACCTCTTTTGGTTACCGATCAGACCGCTTTTATTTTTATTGCAGGGCCGATTTGAGTTTGCTTGGGGTTTGATATGGGCTTTAAGTAAGCTGCCGCAAGCGCTCAAAAGTCGATTTTCGATGTCGCGATCGGGGTACCTACGCAGCGATCGCCAGGTATTTGATATTTCTGAGAAAATATAAAAATGGGCTTATCTGCGGTGTTAATTGTTAAAGATGAAGAGAAAAATATCCGGGCTTGCCTTGAGAGCCTGGCTTTTGCGAATGAGATCGTGGTGGTGGATTCGGGCAGCCGTGATCGCACCATCGAGCTCGCCAAACTACAGGCGACGCGGGTGGAGTCGAGAGTTTTTGATGACTTTGCCTCACAAAAAAACTTTGCAGTTAGTCTTGCGACGCAAGAATGGGTTTTATCCATTGATGCGGATGAGCGCATATCCCCCGAACTACGGGACGAGATCTTAGGAGTGATAAAAAAATCGGACGGCCCAAACGCATATGCCGTACTCCGACGCACCAATTTATTTGGTAGGGATTTTGTGGCTAGCGGTTTACAAAACGATGCACCCGTGCGGCTTTTTCGCCGCGGCAAAGCGCAGTTTATAAATCCGGTACATGAGATCTTAAAGGTAGAAGGCCAGATAGGGCGGCTTAAGAAGTATCTTCAGCATGTGTCTTTTCAAACGGTGCGCGAGCATCTCGAAAAGATGCAGCTTTATACCAGTCTCGAAGCTCAAAAGGGAGAGCAATGTAAAGCTGTTCGCGGATTTAGTCATATTCTCTTGAGACCAATGTATCGTTTTTTCTCAATATATGTGTTAAAACAGGGATTTCGTGATGGTCGAGAAGGATTTTCTTACGCGGCGCTATCAGCATTTTATGAAGGTGTTCGTTGGATGAAAATATGGGAGTCTTGTGAGAGCGCTTAAAGACGAAAAAACAGACGCGGTGACCAAAAAAGCCTGGGAGAAGAACTGGACGGATATTTCCATGGAGGAGATCATGGAGATCTTTAAGTACGACCGTGTCCAAAAGCAAATGGCTGTTTTTACACGCGTGCTACCCAAAAATGAAAAGATCTTGGAGGGCGGCTGTGGACTAGCGCCCTATCTCATCCGTTTGCGGCAGCTGGGATTTCAAGTCGAGGGGATAGATTACAACGAAGCGCCGCTTCAAAAAGCACTGTCTTTTGATCCAAGCTTGCCGCTCAAGGTGGGAGATGTCGCAGCCATTCCTTATCCGGATAATTATTTTGGCGGATACATCTCGCTTGGAGTGATCGAGCATTTCACGGAGGGCCCCTTAAAAGCCATAAGAGAAGCCTATCGGGTTTTGAAGCCGGGCGGCGTGTTTGTGCTCATGGTTCCTCAAAACCATCTATTTATGCGGATCACGGCACCTTTGCGCGCGCTCAAACGCAGTGCTTATCTGCGGAAGGTATTTAAAAAACCCGCCGATACGTATTATTGGGAGCAATATTTTAAACGCGCTGAACTTGTGCCGCTCCTGGAGAAAGAAGGGTTTTTTATACGTGAAGTACATGCGATGGATCACTCGCATGCATTTGTTTCATTTTCCAATTTTTTCAGGGACAAAAACACATTTGACGAAGCTAGTCCGCTGGCGCTGCGTTTGGGCGCTTGGTGTGAGAAAAATATGCGCTGGTTGATGGCTTGTCAGCTACTTATCATCGGGATCAAAAAATGAGCGAACGTAAAAGTTGGGGTGATTTTTATTCCGGTGCGGGGGGAGTGGATTATTTTCTCGACCATCTCGCCATACACAAGGATTTTTTAAAAGAAATTCTAAACCGGCAGCCAAGAATGGCGCTTGAGGCCGGCTGCGGCTCGGCGATCATGTCGATCTTTCTTTCAATGGCAGGTGTGTCCGTAACGGCATGTGACCGCGATGAGGATGTTTTAGTTAAGGCCGCCGAAAATGCACAAGCTTGGCGCGCCTCGACGCGTTTTGCCAAGGAGGATATTTTAAAACTTAGTTTTAGGAGCGATGTTTTTGATGTGGTCTTTTCTCAGGGCGTACTCGAACATTTGAGCGATGAGCAAATACGCCAGGCAGCCACCGAGGCGCTCCGTGTCGGGAAGGTGTTTATCTTCAGCGTCCCGGGGCATCATTACAAACACCGCGACTTTGGCGATGAGCGGCTGCTGTCTTCTCGTCAGTGGATGCGCATTCTATCCGGTGTCGGAAAATTGGAGCTTAAGCCTTATTTTTCGATTCGCACAAAACGCAATTTTCTTCTAAGCCGCCCGTTGATGCTGATGGGTATTTTGTCCCGTTGAAGATCGGTATCGACGCTTCGTCGCTGATCGCCCAAAAAACAGGCATAGGCAGCTTTGCATCTCATCTGCTGGAAGAATTAGACTTCTCTCCCAATGGGATTGACTTTGTTCGCCTAAGCCCTGCTCAAAGATCCGATATGAATACGCCTAAGCGGCTCTTTTGGGAGTCTTACGCCTTGCCACAGCTAGCCAAAAAAGCACGCGTGGATGCTTTGTATAGTCCGGGCTTTTCCCCTCCACCCGCTGGAAAATTTAAACGAATCGTTACCGTGCATGATGTGATCGGGCTTTTGTTTCCACAAAACGTGGGTTTGGCATCAAGATTCTATTGGACGTATTGGCTGCCCCGCAATTTAAAAAAAGCGCATAAGCTTATCGCCAGCTCTGAGTGCACCAAGCGGGATATTGTTCGTTTGCTGGGTATGTCGCCTGAACGAATTGACGTGGTGCCGTTGGCTGTCCGTGATACATTTCGTGTTCTAAAAAACTTGTCAGCCATAGAAGCCGTAAAGCAAAAATACGGCCTTAAAAATCGTTATTTGATGAGCGTGGGATCGCTTGAGCCGCGCAAAAACTACCTCCGGCTCGTTCAGGCATTTGACCGTATCCGCCCCAGCCACCCAGATCTGTCGCTCCTTATCATAGGCAAGCCTGCCGGCGCTGAAGAAGCGCTTCAGAAATTGATAGCCGTTAAAAATCTCCAGGGCGCTGTAAAATGGCTGGGATATGTCCCCGAAGAGGACATGATTTCCCTTTATGGAGGCGCTTTGGGGTATGTTATAATTTCGCTTTACGAAGGGTTTGGTTTGCCCGCTCTGGAGGCCATGAATTGTGGTTTGGCCGGCGTGGCGGCTGATAACTCATCGCTGCCGGAGGTCACGGGTGGTACGGCTTTATTGGTGCCACCCAAAGACGAGGATGCGATCGAGCAGGCTATTAGAACCTTGGTTGGCGATGAGAGTCTTCGCCAAAAGATGGCTGCTGCGGCGCTCAGCAGAAGTGCGCAGTTTTCAATTCAAAAAACAGCAGCACGGATGATAGAGATATTTAAAAAGGAATGCACTTCTTGAAAAAAAACACAAAAACTTCAGAAAACATCGGGCTTATTTTTGGTACTCGTCCGGAGATCATAAAAGTCAGTCCTGTTATTCGATATCTTGAAAAAACCAAAAGAAAATATTTTATTTTACACACCGGTCAGCACTATTCGTATGCGATGGATCAACTATTTTTTGAAGAGTTGGAGCTTCCGGAGCCCAAACACAAACTTTCCGTGCATCTGGAGCCGTCCATGGGTCATGGGCATCACACAGGGCGCATGCTGGCCGCTGTGGAGACGATACTGCAGCAAGAAAAGCCCAGCGTTGTCATGGTGCAGGGCGATACCAATAGTGTTTTGGCCGGTGCTTTGGTGGCCTCCAAGATGCAGGGTGTGAAAGTGGCGCATATTGAGGCAGGCCTAAGAAGTTATGATCGAGAAATGCCGGAAGAGATCAACCGTGTGATCACGGATCATATCTCTGACTATCTTTTTGCGCCGACCGTGTTATCCAAGAAAATACTGCTAGACGAAGGTCTTTCGCCCAAAAAGATCTTTGTGACGGGCAATACCGTCGTTGATGCGCTTTATCAGAATCTTGAGATAGCTAAAAAAAGCAAGAGACCATTTCCCTACGGACTCAGCGAAAAAGAGCCGTATTTTCTGATGACACTGCATCGCCAAGAGAACGTGGATTCAAAAGAACGTCTTGCTTCTATTCTGGAAGGGTTGGATAGGGTTATTCGTCATTTTAGGCGGCCACTTCTCTTTCCGGCGCATCCTCGAACTGTAAAGATGTTAAAACATTTTGGCCTATCTATTCCCGGGGGGATGCGCTTGGTTGAGCCGGTCGGCTTTCTTGATTTTTTAAGGCTTGAAGCCTCGGCTGAGCTTATTTTGACGGATTCGGGTGGCGTGCAAGAAGAGGCTTGTATCCTTCGCATTCCCTGTGTCACGCTGCGCACGACCACAGAGCGTCCGGAAACTGTGGCTGCCGGAGGCAATTTGATCGCCGGATATGCGCCCGAAGCTATTTTTAAAGCAGCTAAGCGTATTGCAGGCGTGCGAAGAAATTGGAAGAATCCTTTTGGTGATGGAAAAGCTTCAGAGCGTATCGTTCGCATCTCAACTGCCAAATCCGGGCGATAGCATGTCCAAGCTGTCCGTGCTGATCCCTATCTACAATGAAAAGGGTACACTGCGGGAGCTTATACGACGCGTCCAGGATGTGCCTATCGACAAAGAAATAATTTTGATCGATGATTTTTCAACCGACGGCTCGCGCGAGATTATTGAGCGAGAAATAAAAAACTCAGCTTCTAATATCAAGGTAGTGCTGCACGATAAAAATCGCGGTAAAGGTTTTGCGATTCGCTCGGGACTCAAAAAAGCCGAGGGTGATATCGTCATTATTCAGGACGCGGATCTCGAGTATGACCCCAAAGATTTTATAACCATGTGTAAACCCTTTGAAGATAAAAATGTAAAGGTTGTCTACGGAGCTCGCTTTACGAATTATTCCTCCGGACGTTTTTTAAAGCTGTGGTTACAGAATCTGACTGGCGCAAAGCACGAGATCAAGCGATTTCATCATTTTTTTGGCATCCGCTTTCTGAATATATTAACCAATCTGCTCTACAATGCTGGTATCACAGATGAAGCTACTTGTTACAAAGCGTTTCGCAGCGAGGTTCTTACGGGTATATCTCTTGACTGCACCGGCTTTGAATTTTGCCCGGAAGTTACGGCTAAGGTTAGGAAGGCTGGGCATCGTATTGTCGAGGTTCCTATTTCTTATCATCCCAGAACACGTGAAAGTGGGAAAAAATTAAGTTGGCGCCATGGTGTTGAGGCTATCGCCACTCTTATCAAGTACCGTTTTGTTAATTGATTTTCGAAATCATATATTTCTATGATGCTCTCTGTTGTGATTCCTGTTTTTAATGAAAAAGCAACCATAGAGAAATTGGTGTCGTTGGTTCGTGCCGTACCGGTGGACAAAGAGATCATTATCGTGGATGACGGCTCCTGCGACGGCACTTGTGAGGTGCTCAAATCAAAATGTCAGGCGCCGGATACCCGGCTTTTTTTGTGTGCGCACAATGAAGGTAAGGGGAGTGCGGTTCGCATCGGCATAAAGGAAGCAAAGGGTGAGTATTTGATCATCCAGGATGCCGACCTGGAGTACAACCCGCAGGATATCCCGTCTCTGATCGAGAAGATCCAAGAGCCCGGTTGTGAGATCGTTTATGGTTCGCGCTTTAAAAGCGGCGAGAGAGTCACATCGATCTGGCATCAAGCGGTGAATGTTTTTTTGACCCAGCTGTGCAATGTGTTGTATGGGAGCCGCCTCACCGACATGGAAACGTGTTATAAATTATTCAAGACATCCTTTGTTAAGAGTTTACCGCTAGAATCGCATGGCTTTGAGATCGAAGTGGAGCTGACCGCAAAAACACTGAAAACAAAACGCTCGATCCGTGAGGTGCCTATCTCGTATCATGGCCGCTCCTTTCACGACGGAAAAAAGATCGGCTGGAAAGATGGCGTAAAAGCTGTCCACTGCCTATTTTATTATCGTTTCTGCGCGAAATGAAATATCTTTTCCAAAAACGGCGTTGGCAGATCTTGGTTCGCCTGCTAGATGGTTTTGGATATCTTGTCAGCGGGTTTCCTTCGGGCAGAGAGAAACTACCCAAAAACTTCAAGTCAGTTCTGATCGTTCGACTGGATCATCTGGGGGATATGGTGCGTGCCTCAGCCATGCCGCAGCTGATCAAAGAGTCCTGCCCCCAGGCTCGAGTTATTTTTTTGACCAATACTCCGGGCGCTCAACTTTTGAGTGGCAATCCTTATGTGGATGAAGTGATTGTTTTTGATCCTACTTGGTATTCGATAGGATCCCATAAAGTTGAGGCCAAAGGCGATTCATTTGGGTCGGTTGTGAGACGCCTGAAGGAGATGCGGATCGATCTAGCGTTGCTCCCGCGAGGAGATATACGAGAGAATTTGTTGGCAAAGATGGCAAAGATCTCGTATCGCATAGGCTATGGGGTGACGGGCGGCGGTTTTTTATTGTCAAAACAAGTAGCGTATCGGGACGATGTGCATGAGGACGTGCACACGCTGGATATTGTGAGAGCGATCGGCGTAGGGGCGAGGTCGCTTCAGCCGTGCATCTACGCTGATGCGAGCAGCTCCCGTGAATTGGGCAGTGATGCTATTGGTATCCATTTGGAGGCCGGCACGCCTGCCAAAGAGTGGGATCTCAAAGAGAAAAAAAAATTTTTGGATCTATGCGAAAAGCGGCTACCGCATGCGAATATTTATTTTGTCGGGCAAAGCAAAGAGGTGGCTGATTTGTTGGATCGTCAGGTGATGAGTAACAAAGCTCTTGCCTGGAAAAATTGGGTGGGCAAGACCTCTATTGGCGAGCTAAAAGGTCTTTTGACCAAAACAAAGGTTTTTGTTGGATTCGACTCTGGGCCCGCACACATGGCGGCTGCTATGGGAGTGACTACTTTATTCATATACAGCGGAACCAATGCATTTGATAAGTGGAAACCCACGGTGGGCGATGTGTCTGTGATGCAGAATAAAGTTGATTGTTCGCCCTGCCATCTAGCAAAATGTAATATCGATGGTCACCCATGTTTGTCAGGGGTGGACCGAAATCTTGTCGTGGATTGGATAAAGGAGAGGTTTTGATGGATCCGCTGGTTTTTGATGCCCGCATGTGGTCTCATCCGGGCATCGGGCGATACATGCGCGAGCTTGTGATGGCAACTCTTGAAATGAAAGATGCGTTGCCGATGCATTTTCTAGGCCCCGAGTCCATACCCAACGCTCTCAAGGCTTATCAAGGCCGATTCACGTATCAAAAGGTCGATGCCAAAATATACTCGTTAACGGAGCAGTTGGTGATGCCCAGGCTTGCTCATCGAGGCCAGCTCTTGCATACGCCGCATTTTAATGTACCTGTTTTTTCTAAAGCCAAATGGATCGTGACCGTACACGATCTTATTTATCTTAAAAGTGCATCTCCGGCCGCTCTCTATGTGCGGCAACTCTTAAAGCAGATCGAAAAAAGGGCGGATGCGGTTTTGGCGGTTTCTGAATACACAAAGAACGATATTTTGAATATGTTCCCGAAATTAAAGAGCAGGGTATTTGTGACACACGAAGCCGTGTCGGATTTTTACTTCACACCCACGACTGCCGAGATGATGAAATATAAAAAAGAAAAATATGATTTCAATTTGCCCATTATTTTATACGTCGGGAGCCTCAAACCGCACAAAAATCTTGTGCAGCTGGTCAAGGCATTTGCGGCTATACGGAGCGAAGTGCCCCATCAGCTTATTTTGGCCGGCAAAAAAGATCCAAAATACAAAGAGTTTTGGGATCTGATCAACCAAGGCCAAGAGCGAGTGCGCGTGATGGAAGGTTTTGGAGATGATTCGATCCGCGCGTTGTATGAAATGTGCAGCGTTTTTGTGCTCCCGTCTCTGATCGAGGGATTTGGTTTGCCTATTTTGGAGGCGATGGCTTGTAAGGCGCCTGTGATCTGCTCAAATAGAGCGAGCCTGCCTGAAGTGGGCGGGGATGTGGCTCAGTATTTTGACCCCGCGGATGAGAGCGCATTGGCCGCGACTCTTAAGCGTGTATTGACGGATGATACACTTCGTAGAACGATGTCGGATAGAGGCCCCGCGCATGCGCGCACATTTACATGGGCGAACACCGCTGCCAAGACGCAGGACGTTTATAAAAAGGTGCTGGAGCGTTGAAGAAAGGATCATCGTCCAAAGTCGCTTTGGCTCATGATTGGCTTAATGGAATGCGTGGCGGCGAAAAATGCCTGGAAGTGTTCTGCGAACTATATCCGGATAGCCCGATTTACACATTATTTTATGAGCCGGAGAAGGTTTCCGATCTCATCAAGGCGCACCCTGTGCGCACAAGCCGTTTGACGAATTTGCCGGGATTCAAAAAAAATTACCGGAATTTTTTACCATTATTCCCCAAAGCCATTCAAAAAATGAACACCAAGGGCCATGAGCTCATTATTTCAACCAGTCATTGTGTGGCTAAGGGTATTCGCAAAGACAAAAAGGCTCTTCATATCAGCTACTGCTTTACCCCTATGCGGTATGCTTGGGGATTTTTCGATGATTATTTTGGCGGGAAAAATTGGCTAGCTCGTATTGCGATCAAGGCGTGGATGAAGAAGCTTCGTCGTTGGGATGTCGAGTCCAGTGCGGGTGTCGATTATTTTGTAGCGATCTCGGAGCATATTCGAAAGCGCATACAAAGATGTTATCGTCGAGACTCGGCTGTTATTTATCCTCCTGTTGATACTCACTATTACACGCCCGATTTTCGTGTGGCTCGAGAAGAGTTTTATTTAGTGGTCAGCGCCTTGGTGCCATACAAAAAAGTGGATCAAGCTGTCAAAGTTATGAAAAAGATGGGCAAAAAATTAGTGGTGATCGGAGAGGGGCCTGACCGTAAGCGGCTTGAGAAGATGGCGGCATCGGATACGGTTTTTTTAGGCTGGCAGCCGGATAGTGTCTTAAGGGATCATTATAGGAGAGCCAAGGCTCTGCTATTTCCCGGCGAAGAGGATTTTGGTATAGTTCCTGTGGAGGCTCAGGCCTGCGGTTTGCCAGTCGTAGCGTATGGTTTGGGAGGTGCGACGGAGACGATCCTGAGCGGCGAGACCGGTATTTTGTACGCCGAGCCCAAAGAATCATCTTTGGTGGGCGCTGTGCATCAGTTTGAAAAGCTTCAATGGGATCATGAGTTCATCCGCAAAAATGCTTTGCGGTTCTCAAAGGATAGGTTTGTGATGGAAATAAAAGCATTTATTCAAACAAAAACAGCATCGTTTGGGTTTCAGAAATGATCCAGCCGCGCAGAAGAAAGAGAGATCATTTTTTGCCATGGGCACAGATCGTCGTGGATTGTGCAGCGATTTATCTGTGTTTGTATCTTGTGTTTTGGTTTCGTTTTGTCAGCGGCTATTTTGACACTCAACTGGCCAGTTCGGATTACCCGGTATATTTTCGGACATTCCATCTGATCGTCTTTATCTTCTTATTCTTTTTGCGTTTTTACGGTTTATACCGACCTATCAACAGCCTCACATTCACCCAAGAGTCCTGGAAGATCTTAAAATCTGTTTTGGCCGGCACTTTAGTTCTAATGGCGATGAGCTTTTTTATTCGCGGATTTAGTTTTTCGCGAACCTTTTTGACTTTTTCGGGATTGGCTTTGGCGCTAGGTATTTCTTTGGCTCGATTGGCGCTGGGCATTGTCGTCATGTGGATAGATCGAGCGCGTGGCAGCTTTAGGAATATCTTGGTGATCGGTACGGACCCTAATATTGCAAAACTCGTTGATTATTATAAACGACATCCAAGATTTGCCACGCAGATCGTGGGTTGCTTGGATGATGAAGCGCCCGTTAATTCGTATGTAAATGGTTTACCGATCGTAGGCCGTATTCGAGAGCTAGGCGACAAATTACACAAAGATCATCAGATCCATGAAGTGGTTTTGGCCGAACCCAAGCTTTCCAGTGAAGATGTTCTCAAAGTGCTTTACGAGTGTGAAAAAGAAATGGTTTCATTTCGCTGGCTCGCTGATATGTTCGGGCTCATCACTTCAAAAATGAGGATCTCTTATGTGGCGAGCGTGCCTGTATTATCGTTCATGGACTCGCCGTTGTCGGATTGGGAGAATCGCGTGCTCAAGCGATCGATGGATATCATCATATCTTTGTCAGCGCTACTTTTTTTTGCCCCGGCTTTTATCATCATCGCTATCGCCGTGAAAGTTGGATCAAGAGGACCTGTTTTTTTTAAGCAAGAACGATTAGGCCAGGATGGGCGGCATTTTATGCTCTATAAATTTCGCACCATGAAACAAAATGCGGAGGCGGCCACGGGTCCAGTGTGGACCAAGGAAAATGATGATAGGCGCACTGGACTGGGAGCTTTTCTCAGGAAAAATAATTTGGATGAGCTGCCGCAGCTTTGGAATGTGATCAAGGGCGATATGAGTTTGGTTGGCCCGAGGCCGGAAAGGCCCTTTTTTGCCAGCCAGTTCAAAGAAGATATTCCCCGCTATATGGCCAGGCACTCGATCCGCTCGGGTTTGTCCGGCTGGGCTCAAGTGCATGGCCTTAGGGGCAACACCTCGATAGAAGAGCGCACCAAATACGATCTTTATTACATCGAAAACTGGTCGCTTCTTTTGGATATCCGCATTTTGTTCATGACCCTGTTTGCTCGGCGAAACGCATACTGACCGTGAAAGAGATCCGGAAGATCCTGTATCTGCGGACGGATCGTATGGGCGATGTGCTCATGAATTTGCCGGCGATACGGCTGCTCCGCCAAACATTCCCAAAAAGCTGGATCACGCTGGGTGTGGATCGTAGTGTAGCGCCTCTCTTTGAGCCCCACCAAGATATTGATGAAGTGTACAAGTTGGACGGTCGACAAATTAAAAATAATCCCTCTTATCGGCGTGCACTACGGAAAGACTTAAAAAAAGCAAGGTTCGATATGGTTTTTATTTCTAATGCGGATAAGCACATGCATTGGCTGTCGTTTCGCGCGGGTATTCCGGTCCGTGCTGGCTGGGACCGCAAACTCGGGTTTCTTTTAACGCATCGCTTGCCTGACGATAAATATCACGCGAATCGACATGAGATCGATTCCAATATAAAACTTGTTGCGCTCTTTTCGGATAAGACGTGGGATGGGAATATTTCGCTTCATGTGCAAAAAGAGTCGCTTGAGAAGATCGTTCGTATGGTTCTAAACCCAGCGTTACTTAAGTCTCAAGATTTCATTGTTCTTCATACCGGCACAAGTCGTGCAGAAAAACGTTGGGATAGCCATCGATTCCAGCAGCTGGCTCAACGCATCATCGATCGAATGCGCAAAGGTATTGTTTTTATCGGCGATGATCATGAGGCGGCTTTGTCCGAGAAGATCATCTCGGAATTACCTCCGGGATCGGCGCTCAATCTAGCCGGCAAAACGACATTGCAAGATCTAGTGGCTCTTTTTTCTTTGCCCGGTACACGCGCATTGGTTTCGTGTGACAGTGGCCCTTTGCATGTGGCGTGGATCATGAGTAAGCCTGTCGTTGGTCTCTATGCGGCGAATGTTGTCGGATCCGATCCGAGGAGGTGGGGTCCGAAATACACGCTTAGCCGTGAGATCCATAGATCGATGAAAGACATATCTGTGGATGAGGTCGAGCACGCGCTGTTGGATGTGTTGGGAGAGCACAGGTGAAACGTATATTAGTTGTTAATCCATTCGGTTTGGGCGATGTGATCTTTACGCTTCGCGTGCTGGAGGGTATTAAAAACGCTGCCCATGATGCGTCGATCGATCTTGTTGGAAATGAACGTACCGTGGAATTGATTCGCAGCCATGCATCTGTGAACGAAAGTTATGCTTTTAACCGTGATCATATCCGGCAGTTGAGGGGGAAAAATTTTTTCGCATGGGCAGGCGAATACAAGCTATTGGTGGAAGTTTGGCGCAGCCGAAAGTACGATCTGATGTTGGATTATTCGCTCGGAAGAGAATTTTCGTTTCTAGGGTTTTTGGCCGGGATCCGTGTGCGCGCGGGATTGAATTATAAAAATAGAGGTGTTTTTTTAACGCACAAGCTGCCCTTTTTAGGTTATGAAGGTAAATCAGTTTTTGAATTTCAATCTGATCTTTTACGAGTCGTCGCAATGCCGGCTCATTTTCCTTCGGGGAAGCTGAGTTTTAAGTTGTCGGCCGAGACTCATGCGGCAGCCCAGCGCTTTTTAAGAGAGTTTGATGTGGATCATGGTAAGCGGCTGGCCTTGGCGCCAGGAGGCGGACGGAGCTGGGGAGAGAATGCACGTTTCAAGCAATGGGATGCCGGGCGCTTTGTGGATGTGGCCAATCGGTGGGCTCAGGATACGGGCGGAAAAGTTATTTTGATCGGTGACGAATCGGAAAAGTCTTTGTTGCGAGACGTTTCGCGCAGCCTCGAAGGTAAACACGCTTCCATGATCGGTTATGCTTTGCCCGAAGTGATGTCTGTTCTGCAAAAATGCCACAGTTTTCTTGGAAATGACGGAGGGCTTGCGCATTTGGCTTATGCCATGGGTGTGCCGTCCGCAGTGATATTTGGCCCTGTGGATGAGAGGGTTTACGCTCCCTTTGGGATCGAGGTGCCTTTGAGTATCATTAAAGAAGGTGTTTCTTGCAGACCCTGCTATAAAAAATTTCATTTTCCAGTTTGCCGGCATGACCGAGCTTGCTTGGATCAGCTTTCCGTGGACACGGTCTATAACGCGCTTAAAAAAATCACTTAAACGTGGGCATAGGTATCGAGTATCATAGATAGCCGTATGCAATCAAAACAGATCCAAGAATCACCTAAGAATTTTACCGAGTCCATCGCTCATCTGGATGCGCTCACATCCCGTAAAGCCCAAGAGTGGCTTGATGAGGGCCGCCGGGTATGGGTCCCGGGGATCGTGCTCATGATGATCGCTGCATTTTTGTCGTGTTATTTTCACCACAATAAAAGAAAGCAGGGTGTGCCGGGGCGTTTTGAATCCATAAATGCCCTGATGCTGCCATTTTTAACTTATGCCAAATACTGGGAATATAAAAGAAGCCGAAGTGATCGCGCCGTCCGAGACTAGCGCTCCTCGTAGAGAGACCATCACGGCGGTGATCATGACCAAGAATGCGGAGCCTCTGGTGGAGGGTACGCTTAAAAGTGTCGCGGATTGGGTGGACGAGATCGTGGTCATTGATGGATTTAGCACCGATCGCACGGAGGAGATATGCCGCCGTTACACGAATAAATTTTATCAAAACCGCTGGGATGGTTATCGCTTTTGCACAGAGCGAAACCTGGGCATTGCTAAATCCACCGGCGACTGGTGTTTTCATGTGGATCCGGACGAAAGAGCTACGCCTGAGTTTAGGGATGCTGTTCTTAAGATGTTGGCGTCCGGTACGCCGCACAATGCATTCGAGTTCAGAAAGAAAAATTATTTCATGGGACATTGGATGAAGCATGGCGGATGGTACCATTATAGTTTGCATCTGTTTCGTAGAACCAAAGCGACTTATGACGGCGTCATTCACGAGACGCTGCATGTGGATGGCACGATCGGCAAGCTTGAGGCGGCGGTGGAGCATTATCCGTTCACGTCTATCAGCCAATTTGTGCAGCGGCACAATGGATATTCGACGCGTGAGGCTTTGGCGGTCTGGGAAGAAAAAAAAGAGCTGTCTTCCAGGCAGGTGCGTTACGAGATCTACACCAAGCCATTTAAGCGCTTTATTAAATTTTATTTTAGGAAAAAAGGTTTTTTAGACGGACATCACGGCTTCATATTTTCCGTGCTTTACGCCTGGGTGCATTTTGTGAATTGGGCCAAATATTGGGAGTTGGTCGAGTCTAAGCGAGCTCGGGGGGTATCCCGATGAAAATTTTGATCATCAAGCTGGGTGCATTGGGAGATGTCCTTCGCACTACCCCTTTGCTCGCGGCGCTTCGCGCGCAAGATCCGAGCGCTCAGATCGCATGGCTTGTGAATGAGGAGCATCAAGTTGTGTTGCGTCACAATCCGCTTATTGCGGAATTATTGCCTTACAATGAGTCTTCGCTTAAACGTATCACCACATCGCGATATGATCATGTGATCAATTTGGACAAAGAGCCCGAAGCGTTACACGCCGCTCAATTGGCCAAGGCTCCCAAGAAGTCAGGGTTTGTGCGGGATGAAAAAGGGCAGCTCGGCCCCGCTGATGAGCTGAGTGATTATGCTTATCGCTTGGGGATCGATGACGAGCTGAAGTTTCGTCTCAATCAAAAAACCTATCAAGAAATATGTTTTGAGCAGGTGGGGCTTTCATTCAACCAAGAAGAATATTTGTTTTCAGTTCAGCCGTTGGATCGTCAAGTGGCGAGAGCCGCGCTCAGCGCGCAAGGGTTTGGGATGCCGCGCACAGCCGGTCCTGTTGTAGGACTTAATACCGGCAGCGGGTGGAGATTTGCCGGGAAAAAATTATCGACCGATCTATATTTGTCTCTGATCGAACGCCTGTACGAAGAATTGGACGCGACCGTTCTTTTGTTGGGTGGTGAGGACGAGAAGGAGCGCAACAAATGGCTAGCCCGAAACGCTAAAGCTCCGATCATCAATGCGGGAAGTCACCCGATCGGCGTATTTGCCGGGATGGTCGAGAAGTGCCAGCTCGTTATCACGGGCGATACGACCGCCATGCATATTGCGATCGCCGTGCGGACGCCTGTGCTGGTTCATTTTGGAGCCACATGTGCAAGTGAGATAGAGTTGTATGGTCGCGGCCGAAAGCTGGTGTCGGATATGCCTTGCGGGCCTTGTTATAAGAAAGTCTGTCCTCTAGGTGAGCCTTGCATGGCTTCCTGGACAGCTGAGCAAATCTGTCAACAAGCAAAGGACGTTTTGGCTAATGAAGCAGCTTGTATTCGTTGACCGAGACGGTGTGATCAACCGATTTCCGGGCAAAGGAGCCTATGTCACCAAGGACTCCGATCTTGTTCTTTTGCCTCAAGCACTGAAAGGCCTGCGCGCCCTTACCGAGGCCGGGTATGATATCGCTGTCATTTCCAATCAGGGGTGTGTTTCGCGGGGCCTGATCACAAAAAAAGCATTAAAATCGATGACCGATAGGATGCGAAAGGATATCCGTGCTGCTGGCGGCAAGATCAAGAAGGTTTTTTATTGTTATCACCAAACAAGCGATCAATGCCGCTGCAAGAAACCCAAAACACTTTTGTTCGAGACAGCGATCAAAGGTTATCGTATCCCTAGAAAGAAGATATTTTTTTTGGGGGATTCTCAAGAGGATATTCAGGCGGCCAAAAACTTTGGATGCCGCTCAATTCTGGTCTTGTCCGGCCGGCTCAAGAAAAAAGACATACCGCATTTAGAAACAAAACCTGATTTTGTGCACAAAAATCTATGGGAAGCATCCAAGTGGCTGATAAAAAAAAGATCCTGATCCTGTACGCATCAGCCGGGCATGGCCATGCCAAGGCAGCCATGGCTATCGAGCAGGCGCTGCGCTCGCGGCCGGATGTGGACGTCAAGGCGCTGGATGCGCTCACGGTGTGCCCAGCCTATTTCAAAAGAGGGTATGAAGGGCTTTACTTTTTTTTGATACGCCGCTTGTCGTGGCTTTGGGGAGCTCTTTATTATCTGACAGACATCCCATTCATCTATTTTTTTGTGAAGCTCGCGAGACGTCTCCACAATGCATTTTTTGCCAAGACGCTCGAAGACTACCTTGTTACTGTAAATCCGGATGTCGTCGTATGCACACATTTTTTGGGTTCCGAGGTGACGGAGCATCTTAAACAAAAAAATCGCCTACACTCAAAGTTGATCACCGTGATCACAGATTATTTGCCGCACACTTTTTGGCTGGAGTCGCACACGGAGCTTTATGCAGTGGGTTCCGAAGAAACCCGCGCTGAGCTTGTCCGAAGAGGTGTTCCCGACAAGAAAATCCATGTAACAGGGATCCCTATCGAAGCCAAGTTTTCGAATAAGCTATCGCGTTCGGATGCTGCGTCGAAGCTGGGGATCCAGGCTGAGCTTTTTACGGTGTTGGTGACAAGCGGAGGCGGCGGTGTTGGATTGGTGGAGCCGCTGGTGAATCGTTTATTGGCGCAAACGCCAGCGCCTCAGATCTTGGCTGTTTGCGGCACCAACCAATCTCTTTTTGACTCTTTGCAAAAAAAAGCTTCGCCGAAAATGAAAGTATTTGGATTCGTCGACAACATTCAAGAGCTCATGGCGGCGTCGGATCTTGTGGTGGGTAAGGGTGGCGGGCTCACGATCACCGAATCTCTGTGTTTGGGCAGACCCATGGTGCTTTTGGGCGCTTTGCCGGGCCAGGAGACGCGTAATGTCAGCTGTATGCTATCCAACGGTTCTGCTCGCCGAGCTCATTCGGTCTCACAGGCTGTTTTTCATATTCAAGAATTCATGTCCAATCCAGAGCTTCTTAGGGAATTCCGGCTCGCTGCAGAAAAATACGGAAGACCCAAGGCAGCCTCCCAGATCAGTCAAATTGTATACGAGGCTTGCCATTAATCCAGATCTGAGTCGACAGCTCGAGCAGCGCTTGAAGACAGAGCGGTCCTTCGGGATCGATTTTGTTCCAAAAGCTTCCTTTTTTTCAACATCGGTGGGTACGACAAAAACCCAACGCATTACAGAATTGTTCGAACAATATAAAAATTGTCAGTCTTGCGATTTGGCCGGCACGCGCACCAAACTGGTATTTGGCGCGGGCAACCCAGAAGCCGAGCTTATGTTCGTCGGTGAAGCTCCCGGTTTTGATGAAGACCAGCAAGGGTTGCCATTTGTGGGTGCTGCGGGGCAGCTTTTGACCAAAATGATCGAAGCGATGAAGTTCGGGCGAAAAGATGTGTACATTGCCAACTGTCTTAAATGCAGGCCTCCGGGCAATCGCAACCCACTGCCAACGGAGATCGTTAGCTGCAACCCTATTTTGATGCGCCAGATTGAGATCATTCAACCCAAAGTGATCTGTGCTTTGGGAAAATTTGCCGCTCAAACACTTTTGCAAACACAGGAGCCGATCAGCCGCCTGCGCGGACGTTTTCATGATTGGCAGGGCACGCGTGTGATGCCCACATTTCACCCTGCTTATTTATTGCGTACACCCGATGATAAAAAATTAGCCTGGCAGGATCTTAAGTTGATCATGCAAGAGCTTGGTATTCGCTAATGCCGCAGGCGCCATTTGTCGATGTTGCGCTGGGCATTCCCCAAAGTAGTCCTTACCAGTACGGTGTGCCAAGCCCCTTATCGGAAGAGGTACAAGTCGGTAAGCGTGTTTATGTGAAGATCCGCGAGCGGCGAATGGTGGGGTATATCGTGGGTTTTTCTCATGAAAAAGCTGTCAAGGAAATAAAAGAGATAGAAGCGGTCATCGATGCCCTGCCTGTATTGGATCCGGCCATGCTCAAGCTCACCGAATGGATGGCTGCCACATATTTGTGTTCACGCGGCCAATGCATTGAGGCTGTTCTTCCGGCCGCTTTTAAAAAAGGAAAGCTGACAATGAAAAGCCGTTCACCCAAAACAGGTTCCACGGCTCAAAGTGTCAATCCGGATGATCTGACTTTGACCAGCGAGCAAAGAGCAGCTTATGGCGTTTTGTTGCAGCCGGTGGAGCAAAATGAGTCTCGCGTTTTTTTACTGCACGGCATCACCGGCAGCGGTAAAACTGAAGTTTATATGCATGTGATCCGCGAAGTTTTGAAAAAGGGCAAATCTTGTATCGTCCTCGTCCCTGAAATTTCTTTGACACCTCAAACCGTGGACCGGTTTTATTCCCGTTTTGGGGACTGTGTGGCGGTTATTCATAGTCGGTTGAGCGCCGGGCGTAAAATGGAAGAATGGCATCGCATACGAAAAGGCGAAGCCAAGGTAATTGTGGGTGCAAGATCCGCCATCTTTAGTCCGACGCCTGATCTAGGCCTGATCGTTATCGACGAAGAGCATGAGACCTCATACAAGCAAGATGAGACACCGCGATACGATGCGAGAAGGGTCGCTCGTTTTCGCGCACAAAATGAAAACGCGGTGCTGATCCTAGGGAGTGCCACACCTTCGCTAGAAACATTTTATGAAGCGCAAACAAATCAGATCCATTATGTTCATTTGTCCCGTCGTATCGAAAACAGGCCTCTGCCGCAGGTAGATATCGTGGATATGAGAAGACAACGTGACGCAAAGAGAGAGCGTATTTTTTCAAAACCGCTTGAAGAAGCTATCCAGAATGTATTGGCCAAAAAAGAGCAAGTGATGCTGCTTTTGAACCGGCGCGGATTTTCTACTTATTTGCATTGCTCCGCTTGTGGCTATGTGATGAGCTGCCCCAATTGCCGGATCAGCTTAGCTTATCATTACGACACAGCGTCGGTGGTTTGCCATGTCTGTCATCACAGCGCCGCACCGGAACGCCTATGCCCGGGTTGCCGTAAGAATTATTTGCATTATTTTGGGATCGGGACTCAGAAGGTCGAACAAGAAGCTAAGCAGCTTTTTCCGCGAGCTCGGATAGCGCGCATGGATACGGACTCCACGTCCCGAAAAGATGCGCACGAACAAATATTGAGGGCGTTCCAAAAAATGGAGCTGGATATTTTGATCGGCACTCAGATGATCGCAAAGGGACACGATTTTCCTAACGTTTCTCTTATTGGTGTCGTATCGGCAGATACAGCGCTTCATATCCCGGATTTTCGTGCCAGCGAAAGGACCTTTGATATTTTGACGCAGGTGGCCGGCCGTGCGGGTCGGGGCGACATCCCTGGGCGCGTGATCATCCAGACGTCTGTTCCACACCACTACGCCATTCAAAGTGCCAAGGATCATGATTTTTTAGAATTTTATGACCATGAGATCGTTTTACGTAAGGAGCTCATGATGCCACCCTTTTCAAGGCTGATTCAGATCATCGGAAAGGGTTCGGATGAAAGGACGCTGATGAAGCAGATGATGCTTTTGGGGCGAGAGCTTTTAAGCCGGACGGTGCTTGGTTCGATCCAGGTGCTTGGGCCCGCACCTGCTTTGGTTTCAAAGGCGCAGGGGAGCTTTTATTGGAATCTGTTCGTCAAAGGCCAAGATCTTCAGGATTTGATCAAGTTAGTGAACGAGACCTTGTCGAATTTTAAGCGAGGCGGCATCCAGATCACCGCTGATGTAGACCCTCAGTAAGTTTTTTTGTTACAATGCTTTTAATTGGATGAAAGGGAATTTATGGCTGTTTTGCCGGTTGTACAATTTCCAGCAGAAGTGCTGAGCAAAAAAACACATGAAGTGAAAAAGATCACCGATGTCGAGCGAAAGCTTGTCAAGGATATGATCGATACCATGTACGCTGAAAATGGCGTGGGCCTTGCGGCGAATCAAGTGGGTATAGCCAAACAAATTTTTGTGGCCAGCGCTGATCAAGTCCGCGGGCAGGAGATCGTTTGCATAAACCCTAAGATCATCAAAAAAGAAGGCACGATCAAAGAATTTGAGGGTTGCCTCAGCGTGCGTGAAGTGTACGAGCCTGTTAAGCGTTTCAAAAAAGTTTGGATCGAAGCCATAGGCCTGGATGGCAAGACCTTTGAAATGAAAGGCGAGGGGCTTTTGTCTCGTATTTTTCAACACGAGATCGATCATTTGAACGGCACTCTTTTTATCGATCGTTTGGGGCTTTTGAAAACAGGCCGTATAAAAAAGAAGCTACTCAAATCAGCGTCCGTCCGTTAACTATCGTTTTTTTTGGGACCAGCGCGTTTGGCGTCCCGGCACTCGAAGCGCTGGAGAGATCTCCCTATAAACCAAGCCTGATCGTCACAACACCCTCTAAGCCAAGCGGCCGAGGTTTAAAAGTGACGGGTTCGCCGATCAAGGAATGGGCCGAGAGCCACCATTTCCCTGTGATGGAATGGGATAAAGCACGCACTGATGAGCTTTATCAAAAAATTGCGGCGCTTCAGCCCGATCTGTTCATCGTGACATCTTTCGGTGTGATCTTAAGGAAGGAGTGGTTGGTGCTCCCCAAGATAGCACCCGTCAATCTCCACGCTTCGATCCTGCCTCAATACCGTGGTGCAAGCCCTATGCAAATGGCTATTTTGAACGGCGACGCAGAAACGGGTGTGAGTGTGATGCGTATGGTTTCTAAGTGCGATGCGGGAGATGTGATGAAGATCAAGAGGATCCCTATTAACGATACAGATACAACCCCTACACTTGAAGCCAAGTTATCTCGCGCAGCTGCCGAAGTATTGACGGAAGCTTTGCCGATCTTGGCTGACGGTAAAGCCGTATGGCAAGCCCAAGATGAAGGTTTGTCGACGCGCTGTTCCAAAATAGAAAAAAGTCAGGGGCAGATCGATTGGAAAAAATCCGCTGCAAAGCTGGATAGAGAGATCCGCGCATTTCATGGATGGCCGGGGTCTTACTTTTTTTATCAAGGAAAGCGTATCCATGTGGGTGAGGCCAAGCCGCGCATATCGAGCTCAGCGCCGCATTCGGCGGGCAAGATCTTGGGGGTTTCTCCGGATGGCGGGCTTTTGGTCGCTTGTGGCGAATCCTCGCTTGAGCTCAAAGCTTTGCAGCTGGAAGGCCGAAAAATGCTCCCCACCGCTGATTTTTTAAGAGGTTTTAATTTAAAAGCGGGAGACTTTCTTGAATAAACATTCTTACATGCTATAATCTGCGGTCATGCACTTACACTCTGTAGCACCGAAAGAGCTGATCAACGCAGATTACGAGCTCTTGAGATCATACGAACACCTCGATACGACCCCTCAGATCGAAGATCTTCTTTTTATGCAGTCTCTTGAAGGCCGCTCGCACAATGGAGCCGGGACTTTTGAAAACCGCACTTTTGTGAACACGACGATTGACGACGTGGTGCGGGCGCTTGGCCGCAATCCCGATGAAGTCAAAGCCAAACGCCAGGGCATCATCGACGATATTCTTAATTATGCGCAAGATGCCATGGATGGAGAGAAGCGCGACAAGCTTATCAATGAGAATGGGGAGCCTATCCTGGGCATCCACATGTTCCATGATCGACGGGTCAATTCGCGCGATGTGCTTCGTGGTCTTTATCTGGGTGGTTTGCGTGACAATATCGAGATTCGAAAAGAAGCTGAGAAGGTTCATCGGATCAAAATAGGCGGTGGCCGCTGCTACATCGTAGATATCAAGACGATGTTGGCGATGAATCTAGATGGTGAGAAATTAGCCGAAGAGGCACATGAGGACAAAATCGAAGACTATATGCGTCGCGGCCTTATCGTCTCGACCGAGGGCGTGCCCGATCCCAAGACCCAACGCTATTTTTACATTCGTCATCGCATAGGCCCCGGACAGTCCGATGACGCTGCTTTTATCATGGCCGGCATTCTTTACAACCCCGATGTAGCGCTGGGAGTTTTTTTGGCGGATGCCATCGACACGCTTGAGAAATACGCGCCCGTATTCAAAGATCAGGACGGTAATCTTTCGTTTCAGATCGCGCGCGGATTTCATGGCCTTCAGATCACGCAAGAAGATGTGTATGAGCTGGTGAGCCTTTCTACGATCCCCGAGTCGGAGGAGCATATGTTGCCGGACAGCTCGCTTCGCTATTTATTGGCCATAGACCCCAAGTCGCAGAGCTGCGCTTTCCGCACGCATTTGGATTTTATTGAGGGTAAACCTGTGGTGCCGCTTCCAGTGAGTTTTAAACGCATTACATCTACGCAGTTTTATGAATACATCAATCGCCGTCTTCTAAACGTGCGCAATCTAGAAAAATTCGCGGTACCAAAGCTTACGATCCAAGAATTGGACAAGCCCATCGTTGATTTTGCGAAAAAAGATTTTCAGATTATCAACCGCGATGCCACTTTGGCCGAAGTTGTTCGCAAGTTCAAAGAAAGTAAATGTGAGATCCTGATCGTGCAGGACAAGAACAATAAGATCATCGGCACTGTGCGGCCCACGGATCTATTGCCGTATTTGCACCCCAAAGACAATCACCATGCCTGAGCTGCGCCGGGACCCTGTGGTGGGTTATTGGACGATCGTGGCCACGGAGCGAGGCTGGCGGCCGTCGGATTATCATCCCCTTAAATTAACGGACGAAAGAGAATGCCCGTTTTGTGAGGGCAAGGAGTCTCAGACAACCGCTGAGGTTTACGCGATCCGAAGGTCAGGCACTCAAGCTAATCATCCAGGATGGAAAGTACGCGCGATCATCAGCAAGATGCCGATTCTATCCAACGATGGAGATCCTAGCGGATCCGAGGGGATGGGTCTTTATGATTTCCATGATGGTGTGGGGCAGCATGAAGTGATCGTGGAAACACCTGCACATCAACACGATCTTGATGAGTTCGAGCTTGATGCTATCAAAGACGTGATTTCCGTTTATGTCCAGCGGATGGGCGAAGTCGAAAAAGACAGCCGTTTCGCCTGCGCCCTCCTTTTTAAAAATCACGGATTGGTTTCCGGTTCAGCTTCGGATGTGATACGGCATTCGCGCTCGCAGTTGATTGCGCTTCCCATCATACCCAAGCGGATCAAAGAAGAGTTGGCCATGGCCAAGAATTATTATGAACGCCACGAGCGTTGTGTGTATTGCGATGTGATCGAGCAGGAAAAAAAGGATCAGCTTCGCATTGTCACTGAAAATGATTCATTTTTAGTATTCTGTCCGTACGCATCTCGGTCTCCATTTGAGATGTGGATATTGCCCAAAAAACACGCTGCCAATTTTTCGAAATTGCCTTCAGATCAGTTCGGCGATCTAGCGCAGGCGCTCAAGGAGTGCTTGGCCAAGCTCAATACGCTTCTTCAGGATCCGCCATTTAGCCTAGTGCTTCATTCGGCGCCATTTCGTCACAACGCCAAGGCCGTTTCCTGGCAATCTCTGGAAAATGATTATCATTGGTATTTTCAACTCATGCCTCGCCTTACCAAAAGCGCTGGTTTTGAATGGGGAACAGGTATTCATATCAATCCTACGCCTCCCGAAGAAGCGGCTCTGCTTTTACGCGAAACGGTGGTGATCTAAATGCCCAAGCTTAGAAAAGATCCGATCTCAGGCCGATGGGTGATCGTGAACCAGGAAGCGCCCAGGCTCGATTTTGTTTTTCCGCATATTAAAAAATCGAGCAAGGTCTGCCCATTTTGTCCCGGGAATGAATCCATGACGCCTCCGCCGATCCATGCTTATGGAAAAAAAGGAGCTTCTCATGGGAATGACTGGTTGGTGCGCGTTGTGCCCAATAAATTCCCAGCGCTGCGCATTGAAGAGAGCAATGATAAAACAACGCATGGTCTTTATGACCGCATCGGAGGTTTTGGTGCGCACGAAGTGATCATCGAGTCCCCTGATCATGCCACCGAGTTGCCGGATATGCCTCTTGAGCAAATTGAGCGCCTTTTGCGCGCCTATCGGGATCGTTGTTTGGATCTGAGGAAAGATCCGCGCATCAAGTATATTTTGATCTTTAAGAACTACGGCCAGGCAGCGGGTGCCAGTATGGAGCATCCACATTCCCAATTGATCGGGCTACCGATCTCACCTTCGCGGGTAATGGGGGAGGTTCGCGGTGCTCAGCGCCATTTCGAGCTATCCGAAAGCTGTCTTTTTTGTGATATTTTAAAACAAGATATTCGCGATCAAAAAAGAGTGGTGATAGATGACGGTGGGTTTATGGCGCTGGCCCCGTTCGCTGCCCGGTTTCCATACGAAACTTGGATCTTGCCAAAGACGCACAATGCCAATTTTGATCATATCAAGGATGAAGAGCTACCGGCTTTGGCCAAGACGCTCAAGTCGACCCTTGCTAAGCTCAAAGCATGTTTGGGGGATCCTCCGTACAACCTTATGATCCACACCTTGCCTTTACAGAGCAAGGAAGAAACGAGCTTTCATTGGCATATTGAGATCATTCCCCATGTGACCCAAGTAGCCGGTTTTGAATTGGGAACCGGTTTTTATGTGAACCCCACACCTCCAGAAGCTGCCGCCGAGAGGATGCGCAACGCAAATTAAGCCCTTTATCTTGAATTCCTGATCTCGTTTGTTATAATGAGACCTTCATGAAAAAAATTCTCCTAAGGACTCTGATCAGCGCAGCCTTTTTGGCGCTTCTCTTCTACATCATGCGGGAAGATATCCCGTTGATATTAAAGACCTTAAGCAATATCAACCGCACGTTGCTGGTTGTTTCGGTTTTTATTTTTATTGGTACGATTCTGGTGATGGCCAAGCGGCTTCAGCTGATCTTTAATGTTAAGTCGATCCCTATCCGCTATTCTCAAGCTATAAATCTTACTTTTGTAGGCTATTTTTTTAATAATTTTTTACCCACGTCCGTAGGAGGGGACATCGTCAAGGCGTTATGCGCTGCCCGCTTAACCAAAAGCGGCGTCAAATCGGTGACGGCGGTTCTCATGGACAGAATATTTGGTTTATTTACTTTTATTCTCATCCCAAGCCTTTCTCTGGTGTTTACGATAGGCCACATGGGCAACCCTCTTGTCCCTATCATGGTTTATTCCTTATTGGGGGTATCGCTTTTTTGTTTTTTTGTTATTTTTAACCGTGGTTTGGCGCGTCGCTTTCATTTTATTGAAAAATTTCTGAATCGTTTTGGGGTTGGCACCAAAGTAAGAGAGATCTACGAGGGATTGCACGATTTTCGTAATCACAAGCCCACCGTTTTTTGGGCCATGGCATTGTCGGTGGTTGGTCAGAGCATCAGTATTGTTGTATTGTATATGCTAGCCTTGGCGCTGGGAGCGGACGCAAAGCTTTCGCATTTTTTTATGCTAGTCCCCGTGGTGCATTTGGTCAGTATGCTTCCCTCGCTTAACGGCCTCGGTATTCGCGAGGGTGCTTATATTTATTTTCTGAGGCCTTATATTGGTCGTGAGTACGCCGCCGCGATCGGGATCTTGTGGCTGGGACTGTTGTTACTCTTAAGTCTTATTGGTGGTATCATCTACCTGGTTCGCCAGGATTATCATGTTCAACTGAAACAGGCCTCAAAGCCTGTTGTGGTGGGTAATTAGGAGTTTTGATATGAAACTGCTAGTGGTTCATGGGCCGAATTTAAATTTACTGGGCAAGCGGGAGCCCGATGTGTATGGACATGTTTCCATCAAGTCCATCGACGCTGATCTCAAGAAATTGGCGAAGACCTACAAAGCCACCGTTGACAGCTATCAGTCCAATCATGAAGGTGATATCGTCACCAAGATCCAAGAAGCCCAAGAAAATTATGACGCCATAGTGATGAATCCGGCAGCATACACCCATACCAGCGTAGCGATCCGAGATGCTGTGGCGGCTATCAAGATCCCTGTCGTTGAGGTGCATTTATCCAATATTTACGCGCGCGAAGAGTTTCGGCATCATTCACTGATAGCGCCGGTGGCAAAGGGGCAAATCTCCGGATTTGGGGCTCATTCTTATCAGCTTGGCCTCATGGCTGCCATTGCTCTTATATCTCAAACATCAAAAGAAAAGAGAAAAAAATGAATTTAAGGCTCAAAAAACTACTTCAAGCGATGCCCAAGGCGGGTGTGGATGCGCTTCTTATCAGCTCTTGGCCCAATGTCAGCTATATCAGCCGCTTCAAAGGTACCGAATCATGGGCTTTGGTGTCGGCCAAAGGATCCGTTTTTATTACAGACTCTCGCTATCTCGAGCAAGCTCAGGCGGAAGCCAAAGGATTTAAAATAATTTTAAGAGATAAAAAAAGTGTTACCGAAATCGTTGCAGATACGGTCAAGGAATGGGGGGTCAAGCATCTTGGCTTTGAGGCGCCCATCGTGACGTACTCGTTTTACAGCGCGCTTTTAAGGAGAGTGGGCGAAAAAAAGTTAAAACCAACGTCAGGCTTGATCGAAGCTCTTAGACTGGAGAAGGATGATGAAGAGATACGGCTGATACGCCGGTCGGCGGATATTGCCGTCAAAGGGTTTCATTATGTTAAGCAGTCGGCGAGACCCGGAATGACGGAACGTGATTTGCAGGGTCGTTTGGAGTATTACACAAAAACCCTAGGATCTGAAAAACCAGCTTTTGATATTATTATCGCTACGGGCGCAAGATCTTCAATGCCACACAGCATGACAAACGAGACTCGTGTTAAAAATAATAATATATTGTTAGTGGACATGGGGGTCGTTTACGAAGGCTATCATTCTGATTTGACCCGACCTATTTTTTTGGGTAAAATGACGCCCCTCCACAAGAAAGTGTTTGATATTGTGTGGGATGCGCAAAGAAAGGGGATCCAAGCGGCCAAGCCCGGCGCTACCTGTGCCGACGTAGACAAGGCTTGTCGCGTGGCAATTGAAAAAGCGGGTTATGGGGATCAGTTTGGCCACAGCACAGGCCACGGCGTGGGACTTGAGATCCACGAGTCTCCGAGCGTGTCGTCCAGGAGCGAGACCGTGCTCAAGCCAGGCATGGTGATCACTGTGGAGCCCGGTATCTACTTGCCGGGCAAGTTCGGCGTGCGCATTGAAGATATGGTTTTAATTACACCTAAAGGAAATGAGGTATTGACGCGTGATCTCGACAAGTGATTTTAAGAACGGCATGGTGATTCGATATGAGAACCAGATGTATGAGATCGTTGATTTCCAGATGGTTCGTATGCAGCAAAGGCAAGCCATTTTCCGCACCAAATTAAAAAATATCAAGACGGGGGCCGCGCTTGAGCAGCCTTTCCGATCCGGCGAGCAGTTCGAAGAGATCTATCTCGAAGACCGTCCTATCCAGTATTTGTACGCAGATGGGGAGAAGTACCATTTTATGGACTCGACCAGCTACAACGAGGTCATCATTAATAAAAGCACGCTGGGCAAACAAGCTGATTTTTTGATCGAAAATACAGAAGTGATCGGCCGTTACAACGATGAAGAGTTGATCTTGGTGGAGCTTCCGCCTTCGGTGGTATTTGAAGTAACCAGTACTGAGCCAGGGGTGCGCGGGGATACGGCCAAAAGTGGCACAAAACCGGCCACTGTGCAGACGGGCGCTACGGTCAAAGTACCTCTTTTTGTGGTGACGGGTGATAAGATTCGCGTGGATACTCGAACCGGACAATATTTAGAAAGGGCCTAATTCTTATGAATCTGAAAGAGATCAAAGAAGTGATACAGCTCATGAACGAGAATGGGCTCTCTGAAATTGAAATCGAAAAGGATGGACTAAAGGTTCGGCTCAAAAAAGGCGCCGGCGGATCTTTGGAACAAACAGTTATTTATGAAAGTCGTCCTACCCAAGCCCCCGTCAGGATGGTTGATGCTGCTGCACCTGCGCCAGTTTCGGCTCCGCAACCCGCAAAAGCCACGATCAAATCCCCGATGGTGGGAACATTTTATGCTGCAGGAGCGCCGGATGCTGCACCTTTTGTGCAGCCGGGTACCCAGGTAGAGGTAGGTCAGGTGATCTGTATCATCGAAGCGATGAAGCTTATGAATGAGATCAAAGCCGAAGTCCGGGGCAAAGTAACTGAAATTTTGGTTCACAATGGGGATCCGGTGGAGTTTGGCCAGTCTCTGTTTGTGATCGAATAATTTTTTAGCAGAAAGATCTCATGTTCTCCAAAATTTTAGTAGCCAATCGTGGCGAAATCGCTCTTCGTATCATTCGCGCTTGCAAAGAAATGGGTGTGCGCACCGTAGCGGTTTATTCGGTGCCGGATGCCGACGCTCCGCATGTGCATCTTGCCGATGAAGCCGTATGTATTGGTGCTGCAGCCACCAGCCAGAGTTATTTGAATATTCCCGCCATTATCAGCGCTGCCGAGATCACGGACGTTGATGCGATCCATCCGGGATATGGTTTTCTGTCGGAGAACGCTCATTTTGCTGAAATATGCGAGTCTTGTCAGATCAAATTCATAGGGCCTCGTCCAGAGGCGATACGTGCCATGGGCGACAAGATGGCCGCACGCGAAACCGCGCGCAAAGCAGGCGTGCCCATTATCCCTGGCACACAAGAGGCTGTGAAAGATAAAGATGAAGCGCTTAAGATCGCCAAAAAGATCAAATATCCTGTGATCATCAAGGCTGCGGCCGGTGGCGGTGGTCGAGGAATGCGCGTATGTCATAATGAGGTGAGGCTTGTGAGTGCGCTTATGACGGCACAGCACGAAGCAGAGAAGGCGTTTGGTAATGCAGCCGTTTATATCGAAAAATATTTAGAAAAGCCGAAGCATATCGAGTTTCAGCTTTTGGCGGACAATCATGGCAACATGATCTATTTGTACGAGAGGGATTGCACGATCCAAAGACGCCATCAAAAATTACTTGAAGAGGCACCGTCACCTGCTTTGGACTGGAAGCTTCGAAAAAAAATGGGTGAGGTTGCGATCAAAGCTGCCAAGGCGGTCAATTACACCAACGCCGGTACCATCGAATTTTTGTTGGATGAAGATGGGAAGTTCTATTTCATCGAAATGAATACACGCGTGCAGGTGGAGCACGGGATCACGGAGATGATAACCGGTATCGATATTGTAAAAGAGCAGATCCGTATCGCAGCGGGTGAAAAGCTCAGTATCCGCAAACAAGATAAAGTGCCTTTGAGGGGCCACGCGATCGAGTGTCGCATCAACGCCGAAGATTCGGCCAATAACTTCGCACCATCTCCAGGGGTTATAGAGCGGTTTTACGCGCCCGGCGGCCCCGGTGTGCGTCTGGACAGTATGGCTTATGCGGGTTACAAGGTTCTTCCGTATTATGATTCTATGATCGGAAAGCTCATGGTGCACGGAAGGAATCGCGGCGAAGCGATCAGTATCATGCAGCGCGCTTTGGAAGAGTTTGTGATCGAGCCTATCAAGACCACGATCCCGCTTCATCGTGAAATTTTAAAGAACCCGATCTTTCGCCGGGGGCAGATGCACACAGATTTTATCCAGCGCATGCTGGGTGATTGGCCGGAGAAAAATCCGGATGAGAACGCAGTCAAAAAATAACGATTTGAAGGAGATGATTTGATGAAGATTGGTATTTTAACAGGTGGCGGCGATTGCCCAGGTTTAAACCCAGTTATTCGCGCGGTTGCTCGCACAGCTTTCAATCAAGGTTGGGAGGTTTTGGGTATCCGAAATGGTTGGAAGGGCTTGGTTGAGGGCGATTCGTTCAAACTCGACGCAGCTGCTGTTTCCGGAATTATCCATCGCGGTGGCACGATCTTGGGTACGAGCCGCACCAACCCTTATAAAGATCCCAATAACTTAGAAAAAGCCAAAAAGAATTTTAAGCAAATGGGTTTTGATGCGCTTATCGCTGTTGGCGGCGAAGATACGCTGGGCGTTGCTTCTAAGTTTTCAAAAGAAGGTTTTCCGGTTGTGGGTGTGCCCAAGACGATCGACAATGATCTGTCCGGGACGGATTTTACATTTGGTTTTGATACAGCGGTCAATATCGCCATGGAAGCGATCGATCGCCTTCATAGCACAGCCGAGAGTCATCACCGCATCATGGTGGTCGAAGTCATGGGGCGTCACGCGGGGTGGATCGCGGTTCATTCCGGTATTGCCGGTGGGGCGGATCTTATTTTGATCCCCGAGGTGCCGATCAAAATGCAGGAAGTCTATGATGTGATCAAAAAGCGAAATGACCGCGGTAAACACTTCAGTATCATTGTGGTGGCTGAGGGCGCTAAGTTCGACGGAAGCGAAGTTCTGGTCGAGAAGAAATTGGATGAGTTTGGTCATGTGCGTCTGGGTGGCATCGGAGAGATGTTGGCCAAAAAGATCGAAGAGATGACCAAGCTTGAAACCCGCGTTGCGGTGTTGGGTCATATTCAGCGAGGCGGTTCCGCCACAGCCTATGATAGGGTCTTGGGGACGCGTTTTGGCGAAGGCGCAGTCCGTCTGGTCAAAGAGAAAAAGTTTGGCCATATGGTCGCGCTCAAAGGCAATGAAATTGTCAGCATTCCCATCACGGATGCTGTCAGCAAACTTAAAACCGTCCACACAGCCTATTATGATATGGCTCGGACATTCTTTGGATGAACCTATGAGAGAATCGATCGCAAGAAATATTCAGCAAAGCATTGAAGTTAAGCAGCAAGTATTGCAGGATTTTGTTCCTGCCATTGAACAGGCCGCGCAAAAGGTTGCGGATTGTCTCAAGACAGGGAATAAGATCATTTTTTTTGGAAACGGCGGATCTGCCAGCGACAGCCAGCATCTTGCGGCAGAGTTCGTGGGCCGTTATGAAAAAGAAAGGCGTGCATTGCCAGCCATTTCATTCACGACCGATACGTCCATTCTGACGGCTGTCGGCAACGACTACGGTTATGAAAAGGTGTTTGAGCGCCAAGTCGAGGCTTTGGGACGCAAGGGGGATGTTTTGTTTGCCATCACGACCAGCGGTAACTCCAAGAATGTTTTGCTCGCTGTCAAAAAAGCCAAAGAACTGGGTCTGTATGTCATCGGTTTTACAGGTGGCACCGGAGGCGAGCTCAAGAATATGGCCGATCTTCCGATCGTCATACCCACTAAAAAAACCTCACGCATTCAAGAGTGCCATATCATGATAGGGCACATTATCTGTGAATGCGTCGATGAGCTTATTGCCAAGGGTTAAATTGATCTCAAAGCTGCATTCGCTCAAGTCCTTAAGCGCTCTGATCCAAAAAGATCGTAAGGCCGGACGCAAAGTGGTATTTACGAATGGCTGCTTTGATATCTTGCATGTGGGTCATGTTCGTTATCTTGGGAAAGCTGCTGGTTTGGGTGATCGGCTTGTGGTGGCGCTCAATACAGATGCATCCGTGAAACGTCTCAAAGGCCCGGAGAGGCCACTTAATCCAGAAAAAGAACGCGCTGAAGTTTTGGCCGGTTTGAGCTGTATCAGTTATCTGGTTTTTTTTGATGAAGATACGCCGGAGAAAACCATCAAAGCGCTCAAGCCGGATGTTTTGGTCAAAGGCGGGGATTGGAAGAAAAAGCAGATCGTTGGTTGGGATTTTGTAGAATCGTATGGCGGAAAAGTGAAGACTATTCCTTATGTCGCCGGTCGATCCACCACGGGGCTTGTGAATAAGATCAAATCGCTTTGAGCACTCTTCGAAATCTGTACCGCATCCTAGATGCTAATTTTAATCGTTCGCGAGAAGGGTTTCGTGTTTGCGAAGAGATAGCGCGCTTTTCGTTGAATGACAAGGTGCTGACGAGCCGATTAAAAAAATGCCGCCACGCCCTATCCGCAATTCTTAAGTCATTACCATCCGAAACCCGTCAATTTCTATTAGAATCACGATCAGTGACCACAGATGTTGGAAAGGAATACTCGTCTCTGGAGCGAGGCCGCGATGGGTTGGAGGCTTTGTTTATGGCCAATATCCAACGCTGCAAAGAGTCTCTCAGGGTCTTGGAAGAATCAACAAAGATCTTGCATAAAGCCATCCCGGGCAAAATAAAAAAGGTGCGATTTGAAGCGTATGACATTGAAAAGCGATCTTTGCCGAAGCTGGTCGCTGTATGCGATCACGGACGGAAAAAAAAGAAGCCTTGAAGATCTGCTAAGTATCGTCGACAAAGCTATCCAAGGCGGTGCCGATGTGGTGCAGTTGCGTGATAAAGATGCCACCAAGGATGAGTTGCTTTCTCAAGCTAAAGCGATGGTGAAGCTGACCCGCGCTTTCTCGGTACCTCTTATCATCAACGACTGGGCGGACGTTGCGCTTGACTCAGGTGCGGACGGTGTTCATCTTGGGCAGGAGGACGGTGCCCTGGTGGAGGCTGTGCGGATTTTGGGCCCCGATGCGATCATAGGGCGATCAACGCACTCACTGGATCAGGCCTTGGCAGCTGAAGAGGAAGGATTTGATTATGTGGGCGTGGGACCCGTTTTTAGTACACCCACTAAACCAGGCCGTCCAGAGGTCGGTCTTAAACTCGTGACGGAAGCGGCTGAATATATTAAAATTCCATTTGTGGCTATCGGCGGTATCGATGAGTCCAATGTGGATATGGTGTGTGGTGCTGGCGCAAGATGCATAGCGGCTGTACGATCTGTCATGGATGCAGTTGATCCATCCGCAACAGTAGCTCGTCTAAAACAGAAGATAGGAAGATTTCGATGACAAATAAAACAATATTGGCTGTAGGTTCGATGGCATTGGATACGGTTGAGACGCCGTTTGGCAAGGCAGTCGACGCTCTCGGCGGCTCCGTTACTTACTTTAGTTCAAGCGCGCGATTTTTTTCGCCCGTTTCAGCAGTGGCGGTGGTTGGAGAGGATTTTCCTGCCAAACATTTAACACTTCTTAAGAAGCTGGGTGTGGATACGCATGAGATCAAGATGCATCCTGGTAAAACATTTCGTTGGCATGGGCGCTATTCATTTGATCTCAACAACCCCAAGACGCTTAAAACAGAGCTCAATGTCTTTTTAAACTTCAAACCTGATCTTTCAGCAGAAAGCCGTCTCGCGAAGACCGTTTTTTTGGCCAATATCGATCCAGATATACAGCACTCGGTGCTCAGTCAGACGAAGTCTGCGACACTGACAGCTTGCGACACTATGAATTTTTGGATCGAGAATAAAAAAGCGAGTTTGGTCAAGTTGTTGTCACGCGTCGATGTCTTTTTGTGCAATGATGGCGAAGCGCGAGAGCTTTCCGGTGAATACAATCTACTGGCCGCATCCCGCTGGATACTCTCCCGAGGGCCTAAGCTGGTTGTGATCAAAAAAGGTGAGCATGGAGTCATTTGTTTTTCAAAAGATTTTACCTTTTCGGTTCCCGCTTATTTACTCGAGAAGATCTTTGACCCTACAGGCGCCGGAGATACCTTTGCGGGCGGCTTTATGGGTTATTTGGCAAAGACGGGTCGGCTCACAGCTTCATCCATCAAAAAAGCAGTGATATATGGCTCGGTGCTGGCCTCATACAATGTAGAAAGCTTTAGCTTGAACAGGCTTGCTTCCCTCAAAAAACCTGAAATTGAGAAACGTTATAGGGAATTTAGGGAGTTGACCCGGTTTTAGTTTGCGGTAACATCATGGGGTTCACGCGGGCGTAGTATAATGGTAGTATGCGAGCTTCCCAAGCTTGAGACGCGAGTTCGATTCTCGTCGCCCGCTCCATGATTTTTGATTTTTCCGGCTCATCTGCGTCGTTGCGCGGCTGTTCGCTTGTGCCTGCCTGCCTGCCGCAGGCAGGCGACGCTATTCCATAGCGCGCCTCGGCGCTCTCAAGCCCACGCCTAGTATCTGAGCCGGCTAAAGCAAAAATTATATGGGTAAAAGAAGTCAAGGGAGATGCGATTCTGCGATGAAATTTGTCAAGCAATTATTGTTTACTTTGGTCTGCGCGAACATATTTTTTTTGACGGGGTGCACGAGCGGGCGGTATCATAGTCAGCGCGTAGAGATGGGGCAGCCCGTGAACCGTGGATGGGCACCTCTTACACAGGCGGCCAGTTTTTCTTGGCCCGCGCAGGGTAAAGTTCTAGTTCCGTTTGGCCAACAAGAAGATGGGGTATCGCTCAAGGGTATCGTTATCTCTGGCGGTGAAGGCGCTGTTGTTTCAGCTGCGGCTGATGGGTTTGTGGCTTATGCGGATCCAAGCCTGAGAGGGTTTGGTCAGACGCTGGTTGTGGATCATCGCAATGGTTTTTCCAGCGTGTATGCCCGGAACGCCGAGTTGTTGGTATTGGTTGGTCAGGAGGTTCGCAGAGGCCAGCCGATTGCGCGCTTAGGAAGATCCGGGAAGGGAGTCAGTCCGGAGCTTTATTTTGAGATCAGAAAAAATTCTAAACCTGAAGATCCTCTTAATTTTTTACGCTAAGGCGAGATAGGATAGGTTAGTCGATGTTTAGCGATCCGGTTGTTGGGCAGGATTTTTTTGGCCGCCAGGAAGTCGTTGATCTGTTGATGAAGCGTGCTTCCGCCCTTAAGTCAGGCTACCGCCAAAATGTGGCGATCATAGGCCACCAGCAGCTTGGAAAAACCTCCATCCTTCGTCAATTCTTGCATGTGTTCCGTGACCCGCAAGTTCTATGTATTTACGTCGAGATCAAACTGCAAGCGCTTGATTATTTTGTTGAGCAATTCATTCGATCGGTTTTGTTCCAGTATCTGATCCAGAAAGCTGAAGTGCCTCCCACCGAGTCTCTCAAGAACTTGACCGAACAAGCTCAACCCTTGATCCCCAAAACAGTGGCGAGGATTGGAGAGATCGCACAGCTTCTTAAATCACGTCACGCCGAAGAGGCGTATTCCAAACTTTTCGAGTTGACGCATGTTCTCAAAGAAGAGACCGGGCTTAACACGATCGTCATCCTGGATGAGTTTCATCGTTTGGGAGAGTTTGGTATTCGTAACGCCTTTTCTGATTTTGGAAAGAGGATCATGGTTCAAAAAGATACCATGTACGTTCTATCGAGCTCTTCTTTTTCCCAGAGCCGTAAAATCCTTGCCGAAAAACTTGCTTTATTGTTCGGTAATTTTGAGCGTGTGTATTTGGAGGCATTTGATTTTGAGACCTCGTTCAATTTTATTGACTACAAACTGGGCTCGCTCAAGCTTTCGCGTACCTTAAGTACTTTTTTGGTGTCCTGTACCGACGGACACCCTTTTTTCTTGGAGACATTGGTGTCTCGTATCAAAGAGCTGGCATTGTCCAAGTCCGAAGCTTTGGTTTCGGCCCAAACGATTGCCGAGGTTTTTCTGAAGATGTTGTATGAGTCTCAGGGGGTTCTAAATCAGTATTTTTCGAAGCTTATTTCACCTTGGACGCAGGCCGTATCCAAAGGCAGTCATTTGCTGATCCTATCTGAAATATCCAAGGGCAATAACAAGCTGAAAGGTATCGCGCAGGCCGTGAATCGCAACCAGCGTGAAGTGCAAAGTCAGATCGATGAGTTGATCTCACATGAGCTTTTGATCAAAACAGGTATTTTTTATCGTTTTCATAGCAAAACATTTCGTTTTTGGCTCAAGGAGGTGTATGGGCCAAAAGAGTTATCTCTTTTGAATACGGGTGATAAGAGTGAGCGCTTTTTACAACGAGTTCTTGCGCTCATCGCCGAAGAAGAGGTGTTGCTTAAGACGGATGTGGGTGACCGCCTAATCGGGCTTTTGTCGGATTTTCAAAATGACTTGGTGGAGATGGGTGAAAAAAAGAGGAAATTGCCGCATTTTTCTGAAATTTTAAGGACAAAGCCCGAGGTGAGTTTATTTCCTGAGTCGTCATCCCGAGATATCATCGCCAAGGGGCATGGTCGGTGCTGGGTATGCAAGATCACCGAAGAAAAAGCCACTGAGAGGCAGGTGCTGGATCTCGTGATGGGCCAAAAAAGTAACAAATCTGCCCATACGAACGTGCTTCTTGCGCTAGATGGTGTGGAAGAGAATGCCAAGCTTCTCGCAAAGGAGAAGAGAGTGCTTACGCTCAGCCTTTCCCGTATCAATTTTCTCATGGATCTGTATGGCAAGCCCCCCATCATCGAGTGGGCTCATCGTACACAATGAGTGCTGGTGGTTCTTTGCGGGTGGTGAGTCGGTCTACTTTAGAAAATGAAGAAAAAAGAGTTTTGGCGCCTTACGCAACCAAAAGTTTCCAAAGTGCTGGCCGTGTTTATCCCGAAAAAGAACATCCTTACCGCACAGCTTTCCAGCGTGATCGTGACCGTATCATACATAGCACGGCTTTCCGTCGCTTGGAATACAAAACGCAGGTATTCGTCAATCATGAAGGGGATTATTACCGAACTCGTTTAACGCATTCTCTCGAAGCAGCCCAGGTCGCGCGAGTCATTGCGCGCGTGCTGCGATTGAACGAGGACCTGGTGGAGACGATCACATTGGCACATGATCTGGGGCACACCCCATTTGGCCATGCCGGCGAAGATGAGCTTCGCGAGCTGATGAAGGATCATGGTGGATTTGATCACAATTTGCAAAGCCTTCGCATCGTGGATTACCTTGAGGAGCGATATCCTGGGTTTAGAGGACTCAATTTATCTTATGAGACGAGGGTAGGGCTTTTTAAACATCCGGAGTTGATTGCCGAGGCGCATCGGCGCGGTATGGGGCCATTCAAGCCTTTTCTTTCGCCTTCGTTGGAATCCCAGGTTGTTGATTTGGCAGATGAGATCGCTTACGACAACCATGACATTGATGACGGTCTGACCTCAGGCTTGATCAAAGAAGAGGATCTGGAGAAATTGGCGCTTTGGCGCCGTGTTAAGAAGACTGCGCAGACAAAGTCTTCGGATAGCGCCGAAGTGCGAAAATATCAAATTATTCGTGGGCTTATCAATCTTGAGGCAACCGACCTTGTTGCTCAATCCCTCAAAAATTTAAAGAAGCACCATATCCGCACCTGTCGAGACGCCATGAATAGGTCGGGATTTATCGTTTCGTTCAGCTCGGAGCTTTCTGAGCAGCGTGATGAGCTGAGGTTGTTTCTCAAGACGAAACTGTATCGACATTATCGCGTGGTCCGGATGAGTGATAAGGCGAGGCGTTTTTTGAGAGCTTTGTTCGAAGTCTATATGTCTCGGCCAGAGCAGCTTCCGCCGGGCAGTCAAAAGCGTTTAAAAAAAGAAGGCGCCCCGCGAGTGATATGTGATTATTTGGCAGGCATGACCGACCGCTACGCGCAAGATGAATACAAAAAATTTTTTGAGCCGTTTGAGAGGGTGTAGGGAGGAAATATCGCAAGCGATAGTGAATTGTTCGATTATTTTTTAAAAGAAGCCGCTGTTAAAAGATTGCCGGCTGCTATGGAGTCTTTTTTGCCGGGTGCGACGTGGGCCATTGCCTCCAAGATCGCGCCGGATACGCGCGTTGTGGATGCTAGCTCTAAAGCCTCTTTTGAGCTGTGGGGGCATGTTGACACGAAGCGCTCTGCCTATATTCGGTCGATTCTTCAAGCAGCCTCTCGCAAAAAACCCAAAAAAATTGCTTCATTTCAATTTGCTTTGTCCTCAAATCGATTTGGTTTGGCTGTGCCTCTGGTCTTGGGCGAAAAAGTGGTTGGTTGGGTGTTTGCTTGCGCTTTAGCAAAGATCACATTGCCTATTGAGCAGATTCTGTGCGCGCATATAGAGGTTTTGTTATCCAATAGCGCCAAATCAGAAGAGTTGGCACGACTTTCGGCGACGATAAGGCCTAGGGCTATTGCGCTTTCTACGGTTCACACCGTTCATCGCATCATCAATTCAACTTTGAATTTGGATGAGTTGGTATCGAGATTGGCGCATTTAACCGCGCAGGTTCTGCGTGTGCAGCGCTGCTCCATCTATCTTTTGGATGAAAGCGCCTTGATCTGTAAGGCGCTTGTGGGATTTCCAAAGAACCATCTTAAAGGTCGTCGCGTTAAATTGGGACAAGAGTTGGTGGGACGTGTTGCTAAGTACGCCGATATTCAACTCCGAAAAAAAATATTATGCATTCCTTTGATCGACGAAGATGTGATCGGCGTGGTCACGGTTTCCCATAAGAAAGACAAAAAGGATTTTAATTCATTTGATCTGGAAATTTTGACGACGCTATCGGAAGAAGCTGTGATCGCAATAAAAAATGCGCAATTGTATGAGGATCAAAGACGGGTGACACTTAGCACGATACGATCGTTGGCGGTCGTGTTGGGAAGTCGCGTGCCGCAGGTTGGACACCTGACACCCGAATCATTTGCGAAACTGGCTTTACTGGTGGCTTCCGAGCTCAGGCTGAACGAAGAGCAGACGCAGGCTTTGAATTATGCCGCACTTCTTAAAGAGACCACCAAGATAGGTATTCCTGAGGAGATCTTAAAGAAAACTTCCACGTTGACGCATGAAGAGCGTCGCCGCATTCGGGAGCATACGGTGCATGGAGCTCAGATCGTTCAAAATTTTGAAAGTTTAAAAACGGTGGCTCCGATCATTTTGTATTCGCGCGAAAAATTTGATGGTACGGGTTATCCCGAGGGATTAAAGGGTGAGGCGATACCGGTGGGCGCCAGGATATTGGCTGTTCTCAATGCGTTTGAAGCCATAGTGGGCGGAAGGCCCTATCGTGGAAAAGCAACAGAGGCAGAGGCTTTACAAGAACTTGCTGCTAATCGGGGCACGCAGTTCGATCCTCGTGTCGTAGACGCTTTCATTAAAGTTGTGAAAAAAGACAGCTCGATCAAGCTCCTAAAAAGCGCAGGATAAACCTAGCCCATATGTCTTTTAAAGCCGGCCGCTCGGCAATAGGGTTGGCGATTCTACTAGCCATCGTTTTTCTAGTGGGTTGGACGCCTCTTTTGGATCAGATCTCCTCTCGCGTAGCATCCTCTTTTATCCAAAGACCTGTGCGTCTTAGCGGTGTTCGGTTTAGCTACCTAAATGGTTTTACGTTTGCACGCGCGGATCTGCTGAATGCAGAGGGTAAGGGTTTGGTTACCGGCGGCCCCGGCGTGCTTTTTTTTGTACCAACCACCTCATTGAAAGCCAAGATCCGCATTAGCGCAGATAATATATTTGCGGACCATGCTTGGTGCTCCGAAAGTTTTTCGTGGATCAAATCACTTTGGCCCGGGCAAAAACCCGAAGCGCTTGGTCCCGCCAAATTAAACTTTGAGATTCTTTGCAGCTCAGCGGGTGTTGAGATGATAAGGGTTAAAAGTTTCGAATCAAGGGGGATCATCATACAGGGCGGACTCCTGTTCAAAGATGATGTGCCGGTCAAAGGGAATTTGGCGCTTTATTTAAATCCAGCCGCCAAAGAAAGGATCCCCAGGCAGTTCACGGAGTGGCTAGAAAAAAATAAAATGCCGAACGGAAACTACAAAATTAGTTGGACCCAAAACCAGCTCACCGTCCGCGATAAATCCGGCCCCCGCCTCAAAGCCAATTGGCAATCACACACCTAGGTCGTATCATCTAGCCGCTAAGAGCTGTCTCTTTTGTTCGCCCTTACCCGTTTGGCTGCATGGTTTTGTTGTAAGTCGTTTGGATCCCTGCCTGCCGGCAGGCAGGCTCGGACAAAATGCAAGACGCGGTGGTTGATGTCCTTTATTAAAGGCACCGCGTCGGGTGGATTTCCAGCTCGCCTGATAGAAAAAGATGAGCTCGTGCCGTCTCCAAACGACTTACAACAAAACCATAAGCGCATCCAAACGGCC
>CAYODQ010000015.1:0-43682 GCA_964402785.1 uncultured Planctomycetia bacterium | reverse complement strand
TGGCGAGTTTGAGCCCAAAATCTCCTGCGTTTGCGACAAAAACCTCAAAACCACGCGCACCAAAATAGCCCTCGATGAGATTGGTGAATTCCACTTCATCATCGATCGTGACCATGATAGGCATCAGGCGGCTATGGCCTTTATATGCGGCGTGATCGGAAATGTTAGAGTAAAAGTAGTGCCTGTACCTTCTTGGCTATCGACTGAAATAGTGCCATGATTACGTTCCACGACTTGCCTCACGATAAATAGACCCAGCCCCGTACCTTTGCCCGGCTCTTTCGTGGTGAAAAACGGATTAAAAATTTGCCCGATCTTGTCTTTGGGAATGCCGCTGCCATTATCCGCGATCTTGATGACGGCCATGCCATTCAAAGTAGTGCCCGAGAGCGTGATCTGCCCGTCTTTTTTGTCCATGGCTTGCGCGGCATTGCGGATGATATTGAATAGCACTTCTTGGATCTGCCGGCGGTCCGCCAAGATCGTCGGAAATCCCGGATCGAATTGTTTTTTGAATTCGATATTGCTGAGCTTGAGGTCATGTCCCACCAACCCCATCACTTCGTCTGTCTCCTTTTCAACAAAAACTTCCTCAGTATCAATTTTCTTAGCCGGCTTGGCAAATCCCGATAACCGCTTGGTGATGGCCGTGGCGCGATCTGTTTCGCGAATAACTTTATTCATAATATCGGTTGAGATCTTAACCAGATCTTCTTTGGACTTGTCACCATAGATCCCGTCACGCAAATTCAAAAGAAACATTTCGCATTGTCCACGCACAATTCCCAGCGGATTGCATATCTCGTGGTTAATTCCCGCTGCCAGAGTCCCAATAACAGCCATCTTCTCTCGTTGAGCAGCCTCCGCCTGAGTTTTAGACAACTGATCGAAGAGCTGAGCGTTGGCGATGGCGATGCCCTCTGTGCGAGCTAGGGTCATTAAAATATCAATGTCCTCCGGTGTGAATTCTTCGCCGGATTTTTTCATACCTAGACAAAGAACACCCAAAAGCTCGTCGTGATGAGATATTGGCAAACAAAGCTGAGCATTAAGTTTTTTGAAATCATCGCGAAGAAAGCTGTGACCTTCCATAGACTCTGCTTCTTTATCTTTAATTAAAGGTTGGCGCGATTGCTTAAGGTAATGAATTAGGGCGTCGTCCACTTTAAATATCAACTCCCTATCTTTAACACCCACACTCGCAGCAATTTTGTAACTCTTGGTATCGTAATCTAAAAGCAAAATTGCTGATGATTCAAGCTTAATTATTTTCGTTAGATCAGCTATTGTTTGCTCTGTTAATTTTTGCAAATCAAGAATAGTCAGAACTTCGTTTGTAAATGTTCGAAGAAGCTCTCTATAATCATATTTTTTTTGAAAGAGGAATTTTTCTGTCATATTGGTGAGAATATTTTCTATTGGACGGAGCGTAAATGTAACAATTACAACGCTTGGAATCATTGAATAAAATTGATTCCATTGAAGAGACTTTTGAAAAATCTCCTGCGACAGCAAAGTGAGCGACATAAAGACTCCGTAAACAAATGTAAAAAGACCCGCAAACACCGTCGCCCTCTTTATTATGATTTCCATGTCCATAAAGCCGTATTTATAAATCGCATAACCCGTAAATAATACATACGAAGATATGGCAAACACTCCGGTCGGATTAATATTTAAATGAAATGCTTGAAGAAATAGGTTGGCTCCTCCCAAATACCCAATGACAGATCCAAGAAGAAATACTTTTATTTGCTCCCTTTCATTGCCTTGAGCGCGCCAATATGCTCGGACAAGCTCCAGCAATCCGTAAGCAACCAATGATGCGAAGAATATAGCAAAGTAAACATATACCGGCCCGCCAAGCGGTTGATATTTAAAGATGCCCATACTCCAAAGATCTTTAACAAATAAAGGAGTAAAAACCAATAAAACCAGCACCGCCGCAAGACAACCAGCAACCCTTGAAACAAATAAATTTCTAGCCAATCTTCTAGATTTTGATATTGCAAAGGCGAGGTGTAAAAAAGTCACAGGAATAAGCACTGCAAATGCGTGACAACTCCGATTCCACAGAAGAGTGACGTCTCTTGAGAATAGCCCGGAAAGAGTTACAGCATAGCCAAGAGACCAACAAGCAATACACGCTGACCACACAAGGTAAGCGCGAACAATTCGGTCTCTTTTTCTATTTTGTAAGATTAGATACCAAAGTACGGCATTAAAAAAAACTATGCTTATAGCACCAATCGCATAGATAATCATGCCTTTTGCAGAGAGAAAAACTTCCTAAGCTTGCTAGTTTCTGAGAATTCGCTAGTCATTTGATACTTCCTGACTGATGCTAACATGGGAGGGGGTATCTCAATAAACTTTCCAGAAAAATCATCAAATGTAAGCCTCTGAAAGCCTTCATAGACTAGCTTCTCTGTTTCCGCGTTTATCATAGTGTAAATCATATCGAAACTATATTTCTTGATATTGGTCGTTTGTAATTTAATAATAATCTTATCACCAAAAAAAGCATGGTGTGAAAAAAAAGAATGCTCCTCAACGGTAATCATGTTTAACTTACCAGCTTGAATATACTTCATTATGTCGCGCCACTCAGGAACAGTATCGATAAAATACTTTTCGCGAACCATGCCTTGCCATTTTACGAAGTTTGAAAAATAAACAACCCCGCCAACAGCATTAGTCTCGTTAAAATAGACAGTATGCTCAACTAAAAATGAGTTTTCGTTTTTACTCATTTGACTTGTACCTACCTTCGAGAAGAATCAATAAATCGCCCACGGTTTTTATACCCAAGACTTGAGAGTCTGTCATGTCGTAATCGAATTCTTCCTTGATCATCATGGCGATTTCCGCAATATCTAGAGAATCTGCTCCCAAATCAGTTGCAATGTTAGAGCTTGGGGTGATTCTATCTAATGAAATTGACAACTGCTTTGAAAGAATCGCGCACAACTTGGTTTGCATTTCTTTATTATCCAACTCTTAATCCTCGATTCTATATCTTAGAGAGAAAACCTTTGCCCTGATTCGTGATCTCCTGCGACTGGATCCATTGGTCGATGGTCGCTTTCTTAAAGCGCCAGTGGGAGCCGACTTTGAAGCCGGGGAGTTTGCCGCCGGAGGCGTGTTTGTAGATGGTCAGGGGCTTCATGCGGAGATAATTCGCAAGTTCCTGCACCGTGTAGACGTTTTCACCCCTCTCGAACCCTTCAAAGTGTTCCAAGAGACCCTCCTTTTGTTTATCCTGCTTATTCTTCAAGGCAGTTATTTTATCTGCCATTTCCTTTTTGATGATTGGACTGTAAATCTTACGCGTCAGATTAGTTTCTGTCAATGGATTCTTAACAAGTTTAACAAAAAATACGCAAGTCTATATATTGTGGATATCCTGTGCATAACCCACAACCCCTCGCGTTTTTCCCCCTTTTTCTCTGGTACCGGGTTCGAACCCGGTACGCCTCATTCACATTAATTTTCTGTAACTTCTTATTAATTAACACTTTCTATATCCACTATCACAAGTTTTTTGTTGAGGTACCGGGTTCGAACCCGGTTCAGTTTAATATTTTTTAAAATAAAATGAACGAAAATGAGGGGGGTCGGTGTCTAGTATGTAAAAGGAGGTTATATGCCAAGAAGACTGAGACCATTTGAGGATGGGCTGTATTACCATGTGATAGCCAGAGGCAACAACCAATCACCAATTTTTGCTGTTGATGGTGGTTATCGCGCTTTTAAGCAGTTACTGCTAAACACCAAAGCAAAGCTTCCCTATCAGCTACATCACTACTGTCTGATGCCAAATCATCTTCATATATTGATTCGACCAATAACAGGTAATCAGCTGCCAAGTATCATGCACTCACTGCTACTTGGTTATACTCGTTGGTATAAAACACAACAGGCTTTTGTAGGGCAGCTTTGGCAGGGTCGTTATAGATGTTTACCGATAACCGACGAGAGATATATGTTTGAATGCGGCCGCTACATAGAGCTAAACCCCGTACGAGCCTATATCGTTTCACGACCGGAAGATTACGTCTGGTCAAGTTATAGACATTACGCCTTGGGTCAGCATGATACGGTGGTAGATAACGATCCATACTTCGACGCCTTTGGATCCAACGACTTCAATCGACAGCGAAACTACCGTGAATTCATAAACCCAAACCACCATACAGAACCGGGTTTGAACCCGGTTCGCTCGTAGACGTGGTACCGGGCTCAAACCCGGTACCTTTGGGCGGTTAAGCGAGGCGTTCAGCAATGTAGCCTTGGTGACCGACCACGAAGTCAGCTTCCAGAGTAGCTCTGGCTTTATCTTTTTTGGGGACTTCAGTGACAGGTACGGATTTAAGGATCTGGGCGTACCTATAAAGAACTTGAGCGGCATCGGGCTGGTCAATTTCCAGAACACTCTTGATAACTCTCCTGGTCGCCCTATTGCCAAAGTGAATCATGTAACTCTTATCAGATCCGTGATTCAAGTGAACGAGTACTTTCATACCACCAACTCCATTTCTCTAGCCTTCAATTTTTTTAGTCTGGCGAAAGCATGGCATGGGATTGGAAATTTATCAAGATGTAACCTTAAATATTTCAACATGTTATGGAAATTATTTAAAGTTATTTAAAGTGAGTAGTCGAAGTTTGTTGAAAACTGTTAAACCTAGTTAACCTATGAAAGGGTCAATAATGAACCTTGATGAGAGTCAAACCCTGGGCTTTTATGGTGGGACCTGCTTTTTTTCGGTCTTTGGACTGCAAGATCATGCGAACTTCCTGCGGCGTGAACCTACCTCGCCCAACCTCCATCAAGGTACCGGCGATCACGCGTATCATATGGCGCAGAAAGCCATCCCCGATCACGGTGATAGAGATCTTGGGGCCCGCCTTGGCGATCTTGATACTCCGAATACGACGAACAGGGTCTTTTTCGTCCTCCCCGCTGTCTCGAAAAGCGCTAAAGTCATGCTTGCCTACCAAAAACTTGGCCGCTTGCCGCATCTTGGCCACGTCCATGGTTGGCGGCTTCCACAAAGCGTATGGCGCCACATCATAAGGCGGCCTCACCCGACTATTCCAGATCACGTATTGATAGGTTTTGGCTTTGGCGGAATATTGAGCATGAAAGGAAGGCTTAACTGTCTTGGCCGATAAGATAACAATATCAGGCGGAAGAAAATAATTGGTCGCCTGCAAGATCTTCTCGTCTGTCATGAGGCTCTTGGTCTTAAAGTGAGCGACAAAAGCCTTGGCATGTACACCGGCATCCGTCCGGGAAGACCCTTGCACATGCACTTTCTCATTCAAAGCCCGCGCCAAGGAAGCCATGAACACTTCTTGGAGCGTTTTACCGGTAAGCTGAGATTGCCATCCGCCGTATTGGGTGCCTTGGAAGGCGATTACGACTTTGATTTGCCGCACAAGATCTCGGCGATCTGGACAGCGTTCAAAGCAGCGCCCTTGCGAAGCTGATCACCTGCGACGAATAAGCTGACACCCTTGTCCGAAGACAGGTCTTTGCGAATACGCCCGACCAACACATCATCTCCGCCGGAAGCCTCAATAGGCATGGGGAAATAATTTTTCTCTTGGTCGTCGACAAGTTTCACGCCGGGAGCTTTGGCTAAGATCGCACGGATCTTTTTAAGATCTGGTTTGGATTTAAGCTCGATCGTGATCGACTCGGAGTGAGCACGAAATACCGGCACGCGTACACATGTAGGCGCCACGCGGATCGCAGGCGCATGAAATATCTTGTGTGTTTCCTGGATGATCTTGAGCTCTTCGTCATTGTACCCATGCTCTTTGATGGAGCTGTTGTGAGAAAATAAATTGAACGCGATCTGATGAGGAAATACTTTCTTGGTGGCTTTCTTGCCCGCCAAAACTTCTCTCGCCTGATCCTCCAACTCCTGCATAGCCTTGGCTCCCGCGCCGGATGCGGACTGATACGTCGATACCAAAATACGCTTGATACCAAACGCCTTGTGAAGCGGCCACAAAGGCACCAGCATGATGATGGTGCAGCAATTGGGATTGGCGATAATGCCTTTATGCTTCCAGATATCACCTGCGTTGATCTCGGGCACCACGAGAGGCACCTTGGGATCCATGCGGAAAAAACTGGTATTATCCACGACCACTGCCCCAGCTTTCACAGCATAAGGAGCAAACTCTTTGGAAATAGATCCGCCGGCGCTTGCCAATACAATATCGATCCCATCAAACGAGTCCTTGGTGAGCTCTTGCACCGCGATCTCACGGCCTCGGTAGCGGTATTTTTTCCCAACGGAGCGCTTCGAAGCCAACAGCTTCAGATCCGCAACGGGAAATTTTCGCTCCTCAAGGATCTTGATCATTTCCTCGCCTACGGCGCCCGTGGCGCCCATAATGGCGACGTTGTAGTTGGATTTTTGCTTCATCTTCATCGGATGGCACCCGCCACGAGATCACCCACTTCGCGCGTGCCGTAGCCCATCTTACCCGCTGCAAGCGACTTGAGTTTATTTTGCGTGATATCCATGACCACTTTTTCGATCTCGGCGGCCGCTGTCTTCTCACCGAGTGTATCGATCATCATGGCGCCCGCACAAATGGCCGCCAGAGGATTGATCACATTTTTGCCGGTGTACTTGGGAGCAGATCCTCCGATAGGCTCGAACATCGAGACGCCCTCTGGATTGAGATTGCCGCCCGCCGCGATACCCATACCACCTTGGATCATGGCGCCCAGGTCAGTGATGATGTCACCAAACATATTGTCCGTCACGATCACATCGAACCACTCGGGATTCTTCACCATCCACATACACGTGGCATCCACATGCGCGTAGTCGGTGGTCACATCAGGATATTCTTTGGCCACTTCATTGAACACTCTCCACCAGAGGTCATGCGCGTAGGTGAGCACATTGGTCTTGGCGCAAAGGGTCAGCTTTTTACGTTTGTTGCGGTTACGCGTAAATTCGAACGCATAGCGGATGCAGCGCTCGACACCTTTACGGGTATTGCGAGAAACTTGCAAAGCCACTTCATTCTTTTTGCCTTTGTTGATGAATTTACCTTCACCGACATACAGACCCTCGTTGTTCTCACGAACCACGACAAAATCGATATCGGCAGGGCCTTTGTCACGAAGCGGTGTCCAGACGCCGGGATAAAGCTTGACGGGGCGAAGATTGATATATTGTTCCAGATCAAAGCGGATCTTGAGTAGCAGTCCCTTTTCCAAAATACCCGGCTTCACATCGGGATGGCCGACGGCGCCCAATAAAATTGAGTCGTATTTCTTAAGCGCCATGACTTCTTTGTCGGAGATGATTTTTTTGGTCTTGAGATAGCGCTCGCCACCGTAATCCAAATAGGTCAGATCCATTTTAAATCCGTGCTTTTTGGAGCTGGCTTGCAAAACTTTGATAGCCTCGGCCGTCACTTCAGGCCCTGTGCCGTCTCCACCGATAACCGCTATTTTGTAATTCCGAGATGTATTCGCCTTTTTTTTCACTGTATTTCCTTTTGTTTTATCTATCGTCTATGGTCTATAGACTATTGTCTGTTATTCGATCGCCGGCACAAGCCCCGCAGTAGCTGGGCTCGACGCATTGGCATGCATTTTTTTCTCAATACGGCCAGCCTCGTACGCAAGGCGGCCTGCTTGCACAGCAAGCTTCATCGCTTCGGCCATCTTGACCGGGTCTTTGGCGCCAGCGATAGCGGTGTTCATGAGAACTCCGGCTGCGCCCAGCTCCATCGCGACAGCAGCGTCCGACGCCGTGCCCACACCCGCATCCACGATCACCGGCAACTTAACTTTTTCCATCAAAAGCTGAAGATTGATCTTATTCAAAATACCCTGCCCGGATCCGATGGGAGCAGCCAGCGGCATGATACACGCAGCACCCGCATCTTCCAATTTTTTAGCCATGATCGGATCATCGTTGGTGTACGGCATCACCACAAAACCTTCTTTGACAAGCTCCTTGGTCGCTTGCAAAAGCGCCTCGGTGTCCGGCATAAGCGTGCGCTCATCCCCGATCACTTCGAGCTTCACTAAATTAGAAAGACCGGCCGCGCGTCCGAGGCGAGCGATGCGCACTGCATCTTCCTTGGTATAGCAGCCGGCTGTATTGGGAAGCAAAATATATTTTTTGGGATCGATGTGATCCAACATCGACTCTTTGGAGCGATCCAGATTGACACGGCGCACAGCCACGGTCACCATATCCGCGCCTGAAACCTCAAGCGCCTTTACCATGGTGGCATTGTCAGGATATTTACCCGTACCCACAATAAGCCTGGATTTAAGCTCATAAGGACCGATCTTGATCACAGTGGGTCTTGTCATACGGCCTCCACCACAGCACCCTTTTCGACCACCACGATGCCTTTGGGTGTCACCGTGAAGCGTTTGCGATCCAGCTCCTTGTCATAGCCGACGGTGGCATTGGGCATGATACGCACATGTTTATCGATGATGGCGTTTTTGACTTTGGCATAACGGCCCACGTCCACATCTTCAAATAAAATAGAATCCTGCACCTCCGCAAAACTATTCACGCGCACATTGGCCGACAAGATCGAGCGCTCGACCACGCCACCGGATATCACACAGCCGTCGCACACCAAGGAGTCCACGGCAATACCCTTGCGGCCCGTGGTTTCCTGATTGAACACAAACTTAGCGGGCGGATATTGCGGCTGATAGGTGCGGATCGGCCACTCGCGATCATATAAATTAAAATGCGGTGTCACCTGGATGAGATCAATATTGGCTTCATAAAACGCATCCAACGTCCCCACATCGCGCCAGTACAAAGCTTCTTTTTTATTCATATCCACGAACTGATACGCCATGACGCGGCGCTTACCTTTTTGGATCATTTTGGGGATAATGTTTTTTCCAAAATCATGCTCGGTGTCGAGAGCAGCGTCTTCGATGAGCTCTTCTTCCAAAACATTGCGCTCAAAAATATAAATGCCCATGGAGCCGTACGCATGCTTGGGATCACCTGGGATAGTTTTTGCGACTTTGGGCTTCTCCTCGAATCCGATCACGAGATTGGAAGCATCCACTTGGATGACGCCGACTTGATCTGCTTCGCCGATTGGTATCGGTACGACGCCGATGGTCAGATCCGCTTTATTTTCACGGTGAAAATCCAACATCAATTTATAATTCATCTTGTACACATGATCGCCGGCCAGGATCAGAACCTGCTCGGGATCCTCTGAGCGAATAGAATAAATATTTTGGTAAATAGCGTCTGCCGTGCCTTGATACCAATGATCATCGATGCGCTGCTGCGCCGGAAGCACGTCGATGAACTCGCCCACTTCGGAGTTGAGCACGTTCCAACCCATGCGAATGTGGCGCGCCAACGACATGGATTTGTATTGTACGAGGACGTAGATGCGGCGAATGCCTGAGTTCACGCAATTGGAAAAAGTAAAATCGACGATACGGTACAGCCCGCCAAACGGCACCGCCGGCTTGGCACGATCTTTCGTCAGAGGAGAAAGTCTCTCCCCCTTACCGCCCGCCATCAGAAATGTGAGTAATTTTTTCATATAACTTGTTGCTTTGGGTAGAGTTATGGAAAGGGATTATTATAAATCGACAACCCAACTAAGGCAAGAACTAAGCTAAGCCTGAGGCTATCAGGAGTTTTTTCGTATAGGCATGTTTTGGCTGCTTAAATAGCTCGGCGGTCAAGCCCATCTCCCGGATCTCGCCCGCCTGCATCACCAGGACACGGTCACTGAGATGCCGTATCACTCGCAGATCATGCGAGACAAAAATACAAGCTATCTTCCGCTCTTCAAATATTTTTAGAAATAAATTAAGGATACTCACCTGCACGAGAGCGTCTAGTGACGACACAGCTTCATCGCATAAAAGCAAATCCGGCTCCATCATAAGCGCCCTCGCGATAGCTACGCGCTGGCACTCCCCGCCTGACATCTGGTACGGCTTTTTGGATAAATAATCTGGTGGCAACTCTACCGCCCGGAGCATCTCAAGCGCTTGCGTTCGGAAATCTTTCTGAGATCGTGACTTTTTTAATTCAAAAGCTTCTCGCAATACCTGCTCGACGCGCATCAGCGGATCCAGCGACGAAACAGGATTTTGGAAAACCATCGCCATACGCTTCCCCTTAAACGTGATGCGGCCACTGTCCGGCTGGATCAATTTTAAGATAAGCTTTAGCAGTGTTGACTTTCCGCAGCCCGACTCACCCGCAATACCCAGGATCTCGCCTTCCTTCAAACTAAAGGAAATATCCTTCAGGACGTGATGTTGTGCGCGGTATGACTTTGTAAGATGACCGACTTCTAGGATCATCAAAATACTATCCTGGTTCTGGGTTTTGCTTTTGAAAGATCGGCCCGAAACAACCTTTTGGCATATTCGCTTTCCGGATCTGCTAACTTACCCTTTTCCAACACGACGACTTTTTCTGAATACCGAAGCGCTAGCGGCAAATTGTGCGTGATAAATAAAATCGATAGACCAAACTTTTCCCTCAGCTCACCCAGAAGCTTCATGATCTCAAATTCTGTGGTCACATCCAGAGCCGTCGTAGGTTCGTCTGCAATAAGAAGTTTTGGCGAATTGATAAGTGCCATAGCAATCACCACGCGCTGCGCCATACCTCCCGAAAGCTCGTGCGGATAGCTGCTCAAAACGCGCTCGGCCTCAAGTAAATGCACTGACTCCAAGCTCTCCCGGATACGTTCATCACAAGAACGAATGGTCATAGATCTATGGATTTGTATCGCTTCCCTTAGCTGTTCTTGGATACGCATCAGCGGATTGAGGGACGTCATGGGATCCTGAAAAACATAGCCGATATCCTGTCCGCGCATGGTTCTCAAATGCTCTTCCGGCATATGCAGGAGATTTCTTGGTGCGCCTCCACCATGCCATACCACAGCACCCGTTACCTGGGCCGTCACAAGAAGACGTGTCAATGACAAGGCGGTGACACTTTTACCGGAACCCGACTCCCCCACAAGGCTCGTCATCATGCCGCGCTCGATCTCAAGATCGATCCCCTGCACGGCATGCACTTCTCTCCCATGCGCCTTGAATTTGACCGAGAGATTTTGGATCTCAAGTATGCAATTTTTCACGAAGCGCCTCACCAAGTGTGTTGAGCGATAAGATCGTCAAAAAAATAATGATTCCCGGAAACAAACTCATCCACCACGCAGTACCCAGGACCGCTCGGCTGTCCATGAGAAGATTGCCCCAACTGGGAACCGGCGGCTGCACACCCAAACCCAAAAAACTAAGAGAGCCCTCGATCAAAATAGCGCCGGATAAACTCAAAACACCATTCACCAAAAGAATCCGCATGGTGTTGGGTAAAATATGTTTGCCGATGATCCGGGCATGCGAAGCCCCCATTGATCGCGCCGCCAACACAAATTCGCGCTCCTTCAGGGTTAGCGTTTCTGCACGCACCAAGCGCGCGCTCCCCATCCATCCGGATAAAGCCAATATCCATATCAAATGATAAGAACTTGCCCCCACTACGGCCACCACCGCCAAAATAAGAAAGAAAACTGGAAAGCAGAGAAATATATCCGCGAGTCCCATCAAAACTTTTTCGACAGTGCCTCCCATAGACCCCGAGATAGCTCCTATCCATGCGCCGATCACAAGTGACAGCAAAACCGCCGACACACTTACGCCCAAAGAAACGGAGCTGGCACAAAGCACTCTCAAAAAAAGATCCCTGCCCAATGCGTCCGTCCCAAACCAATGAGCGTTGCCCGGCGGAAGCAGCGCTTGATCTAGCTCGATCTGGATCGCGTGATTATAAAAAATAAATGGTGATGTCACTGCCAATAGAGCCCACACTGAAAGCCAAGCAAAAGCTAACTTAGTCGAGATCTTCACGACCGGCTCCCGCGACGTATCCTGGGATCGACCCACAGATAAGCGATATCTGCGATTAAATTACCCAGAAGCGTCAAGAACGCCCCCAGCACCAAAACACCCATGATCACCGGATAGTCCCTCGTAAATACGGCGCTATAAAATAACCGTCCCATTCCAGGAATAGAAAACATCGTTTCCAGAAGTACACTGCCGCCCAAAAGACCCGGGATAGACAAACCCAGGATCGTAATAATGGGCAAAAGAGCGTTGCGAAGCACATGCCGCCGCATGACAGCTTCGCGAGACAGTCCTTTGGCACGCGCCATCAAAACAAAATTTTCTTTTAAGATCCTGAGTGTTTCAGCACGCATATATCGCGACATCGCCGCCACACCCGCCAGAGAAGCAACGAACACTGGCAGCACCATATGCCATGCCATATCCGTGATCACCCACCAGCTATCTTTGGTTTCGTAAAAAAGTGAGTGGAGTCCGGACACAGGAAAAAGCCTCAGCGTCACACCGAAATAAGACATCATCATGACGGCCAGCCAAAATGATGGTATCGAAAACGCGCCGATGAGGATCACCGCCAAACACTTATCCTGCCACTTATTATGATGCGAGGCTGTAAACAAACCCACCCAAACACCGATCAGTAGCACCAAAAAAAGTGACGTGCCTTGCAGCAGAAGAGTGGCTGGCACCGCTTCACCTATCTTATCCATCACCTTTTGACCATCCATATAAGAAACGCCCAGATCCAGGCGGATTATTTTCATAAGCCAGTCATGGTATTGCTGCACAATGGGCTTATCCAAGCCATACAAAGCCGTCAACTTCTCGCGGGACTCGGAAGAAATACGCATATCCATCCCGCCTGATGCATCCCCGGGCGCACCTGGAGACAGGTGGATCACGGCAAAACTAAGAAAAGTGATGCCCAGAAAAAGCGGAGCTCTAGAAATGATCTTTTTTAGGATCAAGCTGCCCATCAGTTATAACGCTGCTCCATTTGAGGAACGAACCATTTGATAAAATTTAAACCCAGTCCCAACGGCGTCATCTCCACTCCGCGAAATCGTGTATGCAGCGCCATCAAAGAATGTGGAACATACAAAAAAGTATAAGGCTCATCATCCGCGATGATCTGATGTATTTTTTTATAGATAGGGGCGCGCTTTTCCTCGCCGAAAACCCTCCGGCCTTCTTCCAAGAGACGATCCACTTCGGGATTTTTGTAGGATACATAATTAAATTGTCCCGGCGCCGTCTTGGATGAGTGAAACACATCATACAGATCCGGATCAAGCCCCGTACTCCAAGCCAGGATCACCATCTCAAATCTTTTTTTATGGATGAATTCTTTCAGAAAAACACTCGATTCGACCATCTGGATATGGGCTTCGATGCCAACTGATCGCAAACGACTTTGCACGATCTCACACACGAGCTTTCGCACATCATTGCCTTGGTTGGTAAGAAGTGAGAACGAGAATTTCTTGCCATTCTTATCCAGAATACCATCCGCATCCGTATCCACCCACCCCGCCTCTGCCAGCACTTTTTTGGACGCCTCGGGATCATAAGATGTCGGCAACACATCCTTGTTATGCGCCCAGCTATCCGGCAAATAGGGACCCGTCGCCACTTGTCCTCGGCCGAGAAGCGCTGCTTTTACGATCTCCTTTTTGGGAATAGCGAGCCCAATAGCTTTCCTCACGTTCTTATCTGAAAAAAGAGGGCTTTCAAGGTTGTATCCAAGGTAAGTGTACGTGCTGCCGGGCCATTCGTATTTTTTGTATTTCTCTTTAAAAAATCTCGTATCCATCTGGCGGGCGTATTGCAGCGCCGTGAGATTGGAGCCATCCAGGTTTTCTGTTTGAAGCTCAAGAAAACTGGTCGCCGCGTCAGGAATGATCCGATAAACCACCTTATCAATATACGGCCGACCCTCAAAATAATGGTCGTTGGCCGCCAAAACCAAGTATTGCCCCGTTTTCCAAGCCTCTAATTTATAAGGGCCTGTGCCAATAGGCTTGCGCGAAAAAGACGTAGCGGCCAAATTTTCTTTCTCCAAGAGATGTTTGGGCAATATCCCCATCCCCCAGCTTCCCAGCCCAGGCGAAAAAGGCTCAGAGTAGATCACCTCCAAAGTCATATCATCTTTTGCAGTAACGTTTTTTACTTTCTCAAATAGACCTCCATAGGGAGACGGAAGAGCTGGGTCTCTGAGTTTCTCAAAAGTAAACACCACATCCGCTGTGGAAAAAGGTGCGCCATCCTGCCATTTCACATTTTTCTTAAGATGAAATATGAGCTTCTTTCCGCCATCTTCAAGCGTCCAGCTCTCAGCCAGATCGCCTGTGAGCCTGAGAGACGCATCATACTTTACGAGCCCGTTAAAAATAAGATGAGAGACTTCGGCGGAAGCCGAATCAGAGGCAAAAAGCGGTATTAATTGTGTAGGCTCAGCGATCGATGAAGATACAAACGCATCGCCTCGGACAGGTTGTTCATTCGAAGCAATAACAGGAGGAAAAAGAAATGCGGCTAGAAATAAAACGATGAATAAAAGAAATGCGGCCTTATCCAGGGGCACGGCTAGCCGCGCCCCTGAAAACTTACGCAGCATTCGCCGGTTGAGCGGCGGCTTCGGTTGCCACAGCAGCTGTCGTTGTAGCTTGAGCTGCTTCTTGTGCAATAGGCGCCTGCGGAGGAGCTGCTGGCGGCTGCGGGATGGTCGGTACTTTGGACATAATATCTTGAACAGCCATCTGCTTTTCAACCAACGATTTGCCTTTGTGTGAAGAAATGTATCCAAGCGAGAGCGAGGTGATGATAAAGATCACAGCGCACGCCTCGGTGACTCTCACCATGAATTGATTGGTTTGGGTGCCAAACAAAGACTGAGGCTGCCCGCCACCCATCATTTCAGAAAATCCGCCGCCGCGGCCCGCTTGCAAAAGCACGACCAGGATCAGCACAAGACACACGATCACGTGAATAATCAAAAGAAATGCGTACATTTAAATCCTCACCGCCACACTGGCATTTTTAACGATATCTGAAAAACTCTGCGCTTCAAGGCTAGCTCCACCTACGAGCGCTCCGTCTATATCCTCTTCCCGCATCAAAAGCCCGATATTATCAGCTTTGACACTGCCGCCGTATTGAATACGTACGGACTTGGCAAGATCTTCGCCAAATTTTTTCTTCCACCATCCGCGGATAAACGCATGAGCATCCTGCGCTTGCTGAGGAGTGGCCACTTTACCGGTTCCGATAGCCCATACTGGCTCATACGCCAACACAACCTTGGACGCCTCGTCATGAGAAAACGATGAAAACGCTCCGGCCAACTGCTCTTCAAGAACTTGGGTAGTTTTATTGGCCTCGCGCTCAGCCAAAAGCTCTCCCACACAAACAATGGGGATCAATCCTTGCTTGAGAGCAGCGCGCGTTTTCTTCATCACCGTTTCATGCGTCTCATTAAAAAACTGTCTTCGCTCGCTGTGGCCGATGATCACATAAGTAGCGCCCGCATCCTTGATCAAAGAAGCTGACACTTCCCCGGTAAACGCACCCTTCTCTTCCCAATAAAGATCTTGTGCGCCTACACGAATATCACAATCCATAAGCGCCTCTGACACATCCGCCAAAGCAGTGTAAACAGGACACACGACGATATCCGCCGTCGTCACATCCTGCAAATTTCTCTTAAGAAGCGTCACAAGCTCGATCGACTCTTTGATGGTCTTATTGAGCTTCCAATTTCCAGCAATGATCGGTTTGCGTAGGCTCATTTTCATTTATCCGAAAGTGCGGCGATACCCGGCAGCACTTTTCCCTCAAGATACTCGAGAGAGGCGCCGCCTCCCGTCGATATATGCGTCATCTTTGAATCCAAACCAAACCCGATCACACAGGCTGCTGTATCTCCGCCGCCGATCACGGTCACAGCACCTGTTTTGGTGATATCTGCCAGTGCTTGCGCAACGGCCAGAGAACCCTTTGCAAAAGGCTTCATTTCAAATACACCCATGGGGCCGTTCCACACCACCGTCTTGGCATCCGAAAGCTCTTTTTTGTAAAGCTCAGCTGTCTTGGGGCCTATATCCACACCTTCCCAACCTTCAGGGAAGTTGCCTTCAACCACACGCGCGGGCGCATTTTCATCGAACTTCTGCACCACCAAATTATCAATAGGCAGCACGATCTTGACCTTCTTAGCGGCCGCTTTTTCCAATATCTGCTTGGCAAGATCCAATTTATCTTTTTCAAATCGGGATGTTCCGATCGCCTGGCCTTTGGCCTTAAAAAAAGTAAATGCCATGGCACCGCCAATGATGATCTTGTCCACTTTATCGATCAGATTCTCGATCACGCCGATCTTATCGGACACCTTGGATCCACCGAGGATAGCCACAAATGGCTTTTTGGGCTTTTGAATAGCTTCGCCCAAATACTGGATCTCTTTTTCGAGGAGAAGTCCGGCACCCGACGGCAAATATTTGGTCACCGCATCAATGGACGAATGAGCGCGATGGCTTGAGCCAAAAGCGTCATTGATATAAATATCACCAAACTCGGCTAATTGTTTTGCAAAAGACGCATCGTTTTTTTCTTCTTCAGGATAAAAACGGAGATTTTCCAGGACAGCCACAGACTTCACGCCATTTAGAACAGAAGCTTCTTGCTTGGCATGCGACCCAATGCAATCGGAGCACTGGATAACATCTTTTTTAAGAAGCTCGGAGAGCCTCTGTGTGGCAGGGCTTAGACTCATCGAAGACACACGCTTTCCGTCCGGCCTTCCCAAGTGACTCATCAAAATAACTTTCGCGCCCTTGTCCAAAGCGTACTGGATGGTGGGAAGCGACGCGCGGATGCGGTTGTCGTCGGTGATATTGAGGCTCTTATCCAGCGGGACATTGAAGTCCACGCGGATAAGAACTCTCTTACCCTTTAGGTCAAAATCCTGGATCGTCTTCTTAGCCATGGCCTGAGCTTAACGGTGAGCCAATACCGGCATGGACTTGCCGACAAAAGCACAGAGATCGATTACGCGATTCGAATAACCCCACTCGTTATCATACCAGCTGAACACTTTGACAAAATTCTTGTCGATGACATTTGTCAGCTCGGCATCCACGATAGAAGATGCTGCATTGTTTTGGAAGTCCTTGGAAACCAAAGGCTCTTCACAAAGCTCAAGAATACCCTTCATCTTGCCATTGGCGTATTCTTTGAACACACCGTTGAGTTCTTCTTTGGTCGTGCCCTTCGAAAGCTCGACGGTGAGATCCACCAGCGATACATTCGGCGTTGGGACGCGGATAGCCACGCCATCCATTTTTCCTTTGAGCTCAGGAACAACAAGCCCGATAGCTTTTGCAGCACCTGTGCTGGTCGGGATCATCGAAAGAGCGGCCGCGCGTGAGCGACGGAAATCTTTGTGACCCAGATCCATCAAACGCTGATCGTTGGTGTACGAGTGAATAGTGGTCATGAGACCTTTTACGATCCCGAAACGATCCACCATCGCTTTGGCGACAGGAGCCAAACAATTGGTCGTGCAAGATGCATTGGAAATAATATGATGCTTGTTCGGCTCATATTTGTCGTCATTGACGCCCATCACGATCGTGATGTCTTCGCCTTTGGCAGGAGCTGAAATAATAACCTTCTTTGCGCCGCCTTTGGTCATATGCACTTCGGCTTTTTCCTTATCGGTAAAAGCACCGGTAGATTCCACCACGATATCAACACCCAGATCGGCCCAAGGGATCTGTGCCGGATCCTTGTAGCTCAACACCTTGAGCTTCTTGCCCTCGATATTCAAAGAGTCGCCCTCAGGCTTGACGGACTTTTGGAAATTACCCAAAATGGAATCATACTTTAAAAGATAGGCATGGGTTTCCAGCGGCACGGGAAGATCGTTGACCGCGACAAATTCAATATTCTTGTTGTTAAAACCCGCACGAAATACGTTGCGGCCGATACGACCAAAACCATTAATACCCACTCGAATTGCCATTTGAACCTCCTTAAAAATTTAGTCCAGTATTATAAAGGCATGGGGCAGCCCCTGTCAAAACAATTGGCATGCTGCAAGTGCTTATGGGGAAACGGCTTGGCTTAGAAGGCTAAGAGCTCTCTTGGCGTCCTCAAAACCAGGGTCCACAGAAAGCGCCTTTTCCCATAGAGCCTTGGCTCCTGTCCGATCCCCTTGCTTGTACCGAATAAGCCCTAGATTGGAATAGGCCCTGGCGCCGGCAGGGTTTATTCGAATGGACTCTTCAAATTCTTTGGCCGCTGCTGCCACATCACCCCTTTTTCCGTAAAGCATCCCTAGGTTGTTGTGTGCTTGAAAGGAGTTTGGGTTAGCGCTGAGCGCGGCATTGAAATGATCAAACGCTCCGGCTTCATCGCCTTGCGCGGCATAAAAAAGACCCAGATTATTATGAGCTTGGTAATTTCCAGGATCGATATCCAAGACCTTGAGATAATATTTTTTCGATTCTTCCGTTCGTCCAAGCCTCTCCATATTGAGACCCATGGCCAACTGCGCTTTGGCATTTTCTGGATTGAGCTTGATCGCTTCTTCATACAAGGACTGGGCTGATTGAAATTTTTTCTCAAGTGTCAGAGCATCCCCCGCATTCACAAAGTTTCTGGATGGATCCGTGCCTACCAAGTGAACATGCGATACGCCAAAACCAGCAGCTGCCAAAACCACAAACAATATTAATCGTGCCCAATCACCCTTTTTGAAAGCCTCGTAAAAATGCACCGTTGCAGCCCCTGCGATCGGTATAAAGATACTCAACATCGGAAGCCGGTATCGGGCATTCACAAAAAAGAACATCATGCCGATCAAATAGGCGCCTACCCAAAGAAGGATCAGGTCCCGCTTGGGATTACCCGCGACAACCAAAACTCCTGCGAACAATAAAAGGACCAGCGCGCCAAAGTTTGGCCAAGGATATTTTAGAAATGAATTAAACAAAGCACCGAAAGAATAGTCATCCACATCGGAAAGCTCTCGCGAGTCAAAAAATAAGATCAATTTGCGCCCACAGAGTTCTAAGAATTTTCCGGGATTGGATCGTATGAATTTCCAGCCTTTTTCTGACCAATAATGCGAAACTTCCGAAGGCTTGAGCTCGCGTCCCATCTCCCTCTCGGCGATCGCTTTGGAATCCATACGCTGAGACTCCACATTACTGCCCATGCCCTCCGGCGCATTAAATGTTCCCTCGGCGCTTGGATTGTTGCCGACATAAAAATTAAGGCCCGAGTGAGCCGTTAAAAACACTAGATCCTTTCCATGCACCACATTGTGCAAAGTCACTGGCAACAAGAAGAGCAGCGCAGTGGCTCCAAAAATCGCCAGTTTTTGAATCGGTTTTCTTTTAAGAAGCCCATAGATCAAAAACAAGGCCACGAACATCAAAATCCCGGCCTTGGTCAAAGCCGCCAAAGCGCACACGATGCCTAGGCGCACTGCGTAAAAAATACTGGGGGCATCCCAAAACCGTATGGCCCATAAAAACGCCAGCGCATACAAAGGGACCCCTATCGACTCCGGAATCAGGATGGCTTCATGAAAAAAAAGAGGTCCGTAAATAGCAGCCAGCAATGCTGAGACCAGCGCTACCTTGGAATCAAATAACTCGCGGCCGATCTTGTAGATCAGGCCGACCGTGGCCACACCCAAAACGATCTGCACCCATTTGGCTGCGACAAACGAACCAACGGTAAGCTTGTAAATAACACCCAGGAAAAATGGATAAAGCGGAAGACCGTAAAAAACACCCTCGCCTAGATTGCCCACAGCGATCTGCCGCGCCCAACCATCATAATAATGAGCATCCAGAAGCATGGGCGCGTAAAACGGGCTGTTTTGGCTGGTAAACCAATAGACGACTCGGATCAGCAAAGCCAATACCAGCACACCAAAAAATAGCGGGCTATTTTTTTTCACTGCTTGTGGACGAGCCTGGGGCATTTTAACGCTCTTCAAAATAGATCGTGACGTTGAAAGAAATGCGTTCCGTGTGAAGCGATTGTGGGAAATTTCCAAACGGAGCAGCCTCGCGTAAACATTGGATCGCAAGATCCCTTAAATATTCATCCGCAGAAGACTCAGCATCCACAACAGACACACTCACGACCCTGCCGTTTCGGTCGAGCACAAAGAACAGACAAACCGAACCGCGCCCGATCGATTTTTTGGCGTATTTATTCACCAGAAGCTCCTCGATCTGATGCTTGACGCTCCCAAAGTAACCGACAAATATTTTACCTTTGACAGGGTCGGACAAAAGCTCAGCGCTTGTCTGCGGCAGCGTCTTAACCTCCGGCACTCGCGTATCGGCGGATAACTTCAATAGCTGCTCTTCTTGCTTTCGAAGTTTTGTCTGCATCATTTTTTCAAACTCGCTGGGAGGCAGCTTCTCCGAAACAGCTTCGGGCTTGAGTCTTGGGATCGGAATTCCTTTTGCTTTGTGTGCTATTTTTTTTCGCTGAGCCGGTTCAGCGGGATTTGATGTGTGTGGCTCCGCATACTGAACAAAGGATATTTCGATAGGCTCGCTTTGGGTCGCCTTTTGGGGCATGCCCTGAGGCGCATAAGCCACGATACCCGCGCCCACACCATGCGCGGCGAGTGATAGCAACAAATACCCCATTAACCCTTTGCTGGAATCCATGGGTGTATTATAGCGCTATTCGCACCCCAAACTCAAAGCTCTCCTCGGGAGCAGGATTCAGATTCAAAACGGCTTGTCCATCGGATGTTGTGAAGGAGCTGTATTCTTCACCAAAAATATTGTCCGCTTTGATAAAAAACTCCCAGCTGTCGCGGTGATAGGTCGCAGATATTCCGGCCGTCCAATAATCCTCGGCCTTAAAAATATTATTAAAATCGTTGAGAGCATGGCGCTCCATCGCTCCATTGGCAAAAAAACTTACGCTCCAATTCGGGTCTGGTAGCACTGAAACGCTGGCCATCCATTGCGAGGCTGGCACCAAGGGGATCTGTTTGCCGTCAAATACACCCCCGTCAAACTCCGAGTCTGCAAAGGTATACCGCAAAGTCCCGCGCAATTTGTCCGAATACGTCCAATCTTCGCTTAGCTCCACACCTTCACGATTCGTATCGAAGTTCTCGTTGGTATTGGTGATGTCGTTGAACAGGATCTCTTTCTTCGTTTCAATGAAATACCCAGCCACCTTGAGCTCACCCCAAACGCCATGGCGCCACCTCGCCCCCAGCTCGGTTTGGCGAGCCAAAGATGAATCGATCGAAGGATTCGGCGTAAAAATATTGGGCGTCTCAAAAATAAGCGTATTGGCATCTGGCACCTTAAAGGCTTCCGCCCAACTCATAAAAAGGGCAAGAGCTTCCACGGGCTTAACCTCAAAACCCGCACTCGGACTCAAGTGAGTTGCTTTTTTCTTCTTCTCAGCGCTCGGAGTTCGCAGATCATAAATGTTCCAATCGATATCATCATATCGAAGACCGGCATCCATGATGAACTTCTCCCAAAGCTCAGCGCGGTATTGTCCAAAATAACCCAACATGCGCCGGTCTATCGAGCGCTCGCTTCTAAAAGGCCCGAAAGTTTTATCCTCAAACAAAAAGGGATTATGGATATCATCGATCGCCCATTCCATACCCATCACCCACTGCTGACCCAGACTCCCATTTGTCCATTCCTTGGAAGCTTGCACCACATTTGAAAATGTTTCCGTGCCGATTGCATTGATGCTGGTTCCCGGAAAAGCCCCTCCAAAGCTCTGCAGTGAGTCTTGATCGCGTAACCGATAACCCATGAGATTGGAAAACTGCACATCGATAGGCTCGCCCCAATAATCCACTCGAAGCCCGTTTTGTACAAGCTCGTCGGTGAATTTATCGCCAAATTGACCGTCTGGATCTTTTTGGCGGCGGTTCGCGAGAACTTCTGCCGGCAAAAGCGGCCCGGCAATACCCGTCTCCTGATCAGCATAATAAAAAGAATTGTGCAGTGACAAGAGCTCGTTTACTCGGGCCTCAGCCTTAACCAACGTCGTCGTCCCTTCATGAAATGAATTTTGCCTATAGCCTTCAGTATCAACCGTCCGAGCACCAGCATAAATACCTACACCGCCAGCCGTCGTTCCGCTGGTTTCGACAAAATACTTTTGAAGCCCATAACTTCCCCATGCGCTTTCACCCGCCACCTTCCAATCACGAGTCGGGCTCTTGGTGGTGAGATCGATCACACCGGATAAAGCACCCTCTCCGTACAGCGGCGATGAAGCGCCTTTTCGAACCTCAATATTTTGTAAATATTCTTTAGGGTAAAGTGTCCATGATGTGGAATTATCAAAAGGCTCCACCGCACGGATCCCGTCAAAAAGCACCAAAGATTGCTTGGCCTCCCCGCCAAATCCACGTATATCCAAACGCGCACCCAAGCCTTGACCCAGATCGTCCGTATACGTCAACCCCTCCTGCGATGCCAATACTTCCGCCAAGGAAGCCTTCGGACTCTCCTGAATTTCCTTTTGAGAAACAAAAGAGGCGCTATGCGGAGTATCCATCAGATTCTTCTGCCCCCTCGCCAAAGGAATACGCCCGCCTCCCACCGTAATAGATCCCAGATCAAATATGGTATCTATGGGTGACAGTAGGATTTTTTCCAGCGTAGGCTCTTGTGAGCTGTCTTTTGCAAAGGCCGGAGTAATAAACAGAATGGTTACTAAAACAATAAACAGTACTTTTTGCATCGCTTTCCCTTTCCACGAAAAAAGCGGTTGATGGTTTGTGACGGGGCAGGTTTTCTGGCTTGTCGCACCGAGCCCGTCTTCCCATCCCTCACGGGACAGTGACGTTTGGACTCAGCTGCACTTCAGCGACTGACAGCGGCGGGACCGCGAAGGATTTTAACCTTCTTCCCTTTTAACTTCGGCTAAGAAGCACCCAATCTATTTTTTCTGACAGGAAGATAATATCACAAAATTCTAAATAATTACTTTTTTGAATGGCGGATGAGAAATCGAAAAAAACGTATGGTGTCACGAATAGGATGGATCTTGCTCACCTCATCGCCGTACACCGAGGACACAGGCACGGACGCAATCTTGTGTCCTTTTTTGGCCAACTGCAGGAGCATCTCAGATTCGGCTTCAAAGCGATCGCTGGTCAATTTGAGAGACTCCACCGCTTTCCGGGTGAGCGCCCGGTAGCCGCATTGCGTATCAGGAATATCTTGGCCTGCCACTTTAGACAAAAGCCAGGACATGCCGTGGTTTGTGCACACACGCACAAAAGACATCCCTTTCCGGTCATTCATACGATTTCCCACGATCACATCCCCATGCCCCTGTGATAGAGCGTGTACAAAATGATGGATTTCATCTACTTTGTGCTGACCATCCGCGTCCATGATGACTACCGCCTGAAAATCTGATTCCAAAAACCATTCAAACCCGCTTTTAAGCGCGGCACCCTTACCTTGATTTATTTTATGAGACTTAAAATGGGCGTCTGTTTTACGGATCTCCTCTACGGTCTTATCTTGAGAGCCATCATCCACCACCAAAACAAAAAAGCCGCTCTTGCGAACGGCTTCGATAACAGATCTAATTTTTTTTTCTTCGTTGTACGCTGCGATCAGGACAAGCGTGTGGTTTTTGTGCAAACTAGTCCTTCTTGTCTAAAAAACCTTTGATCTTCCCAAGCGCGGTCTGGATACGCTCAGCCGGCTCAACCAAAGCAAAGCGCACATAACCTTCACCATACTCCCCGAACCCGGTACCCGGCGAAACAACGACACCTATCTCATCCAACATTAACGTGGCGAATTCAAGCGCTGTCAAAGCTGAATATTTGAGAGGAATACGTGTCCACACATAAAAAGTGGCTTTCGGTTTCTCTGTTTTCCAGCCCATCGCATTAAGCCCGTCCACCAGAACATTGCGACGCTCGGTGTAAAGTTTAACCATATCATCGATACAAGCTTGCGGACCATCGAGCGCCGCAATAGCGGCTTCTTGTACGGCGCGGAATATGCCAAAATCAAGGTAGCTTTTTGTTTTATTGAGCGTCTTTAAAATATCCGCATTTCCGACCACATAACCAATGCGCCAGCCAGTCATATTGTAAGACTTTGAGAGCGTGTGAAATTCTATACCAAATTCCTTCGATCCCTTGGCCTGCATAAAACTAGGCGCCTTATAACCATCATACGTAATATCCGAATACGTCAGATCATGTGCTACGATGATATTTTTGCCCCTGGCCCATTCGATCGTCCTATCAAATAGCTTCATATCACAAACAGCGCCCGTGGGATTGTGGGGATAGCTAAAAAATAGAAGCTTTGCCATCTTGGCAACTTCTGTAGGAATCACAGAATAATCCGGCAGAAAACCCTGCTCGGCCTTGAGTGGCACGCTATAAAGAATCCCACCCGCAATCAAGACTCCATTAAAATGCGTTGGGTAGGCTGGGCTCGGAACAATCGCGATATCATCGCTGTTGAGAAACGCTGTCGACAGATGTCCAATACCTTCTTTGGAACCAATAAGCGGCAACACTTCTTTATCCGGATCCAGATCCACATTGAATTTGCGTTTGTACATGGCAGCAATAGACCGACGTAGACGCTTTTCTACATCTCCATCCGCACGCGAATAACGATGATTCTCCGTGATCTGGGCAGCTTTGCAGAGAGCATCAATGATATGTTTCGGCGTGGGTTGATCAGGGCTTCCCATACCAAAATCGATCACATCCATACCGCGCTCGCGAGCACGCTTTTTGAGATCATCTAGGATAGAAAAAAGATATAGCCCGAGACGCTTAAGACGATTTGCTTCTTGCATATTAAACTCCGATTCTTTCGTGTTTTTCTTTTATAAAATTTTTGAGCGCCAAAAAACTTTCTTTCGCGTGAAAAGAACTGCGCACATAAGACCCGCTTTCAACCCAGCTAAAACCCATCGCAAATGCCTTATGCTTCAAAGACTCAAATACATCCGGATGGACGAATGTGTGAACCGGCAAACCCAGCAGACTTGACTGAAGGTATTGCCCCAAGGTCAAGATATCGCAACCAGCCGCCTTCAGATCTTCTAAAACTGCCAATACTTCAGGCTCGGTTTCGCCTAATCCTAACATAAGACCACTTTTTGTCAAAACCTGATCGGACTGGCTTTTAATTTGCCTGAATATCTGCAAACTGGTCTCGTAGATCGCATGAGGCCTGACCGACCTATACAAGCGCGGCACCGTCTCGACATTATGATTAAAAATATCCGGGCCGGCAGCCAATATCTTGCTGACCGCCTCCGTCTGTGTGCGTTTAAAATCAGGCGTCAAGATCTCGATCATGAGTCCAGGCTTTTGTGCACGAAGATGACGTATCACTTCCACAAAATGCCCAGCGCCCTCGTCTGACAGATCATCGCGATTCACCGACGTCACCACGACATGATCCAAACCCAGCCTTTGAACTGCTTCGGCAAGCCGCCGCGGCTCATCCATATCCAAGGCTTCGGGCTTACCAATACTCACCGAGCAAAATTTACAGCTGCGCGTGCAAATATCGCCCATCACCATGAACGTCGCTGTCTTATGCGAATAACATTCATCACGGTTCGGGCATCGGCCGCTTTCGCAGATCGTGTGAAGCCCGAGCTCCTTGAGAAGCATGTCCGTTTTTACTGCCTCATGCCCCGGAGACAGATCACGCCTCAGCCAATCCGGCAATCGACGCTCCGTTGTGACGATCTTGGCTGCAGGCCGCGACATGTTTACTTCATGGCCTTAATGATGGCATCCGCCATCTGACTGGTGCCCACCGCCGTCGGATCGTGACGATCTTTTTTGAGATCGTACGTTACGGACTTACCTTCTTTGAGCACAGCCGCAACCGCATTTTCGAGTTTATTGGCCGCTGCCTCTTCTTTCATGTATCGAAGCATGAGAACGGACGACAAGATCATTGCCGTTGGATTAGCCTTATTCAGCCCTTTGTATTTAGGCGCACTGCCATGTGTTGCCTCAAAAAGCGCTATTCCATCTCCCATATTGGCGCCCGAAGCGATACCCAGCCCGCCGATAAGTCCCGCGCACAGATCCGACACGATATCGCCATATAGATTTGGCAGCACCAACACATCATACTCGTCCGGCCTTTGCACCAACTGCATGCACATATTGTCGACAATGCGGTCTTCAAATGCGACCTTACCTTCATAACGAGCAGCCACCTCTCGCGCAACCTTGAGAAACAACCCGTCCGTGCATTTCATGATATTCGCCTTGTGCACAGCCGTCACTTTTTTGCGGCTAGCCTTGAGCGCGTATTCAAATGCGAACCGGACGATCCTCTCGGATCCTTTGTAAGATATGGGCTTGATACTGATAGCTGGATCCGGAAGCATCTTCGCCTTGGGGTTTAATTCCATGATCTTTTTGACAATATCTTTGGCTTCGGGAGTACCTGTCTCGAACTCGATACCAGCGTACAGATCTTCCGTATTTTCACGTACGATTGTGATATCGATCTTGTCATACGGACTGCGGATGCCGGGATAAAGCTTGCAAGGACGAAGACAAGAATAAAGGTCTAGCTCTTTACGAAGCGCAACATTGACAGACCTAAAACCAGAACCTACAGGTGTGGTGATAGGCCCTTTGATCGCGATCTTGTTGCGGCGAACAGACTCCAGCACATTGTCCGGTAACGGCGTACCCGTTTTTTCCATAATGTCACTGCCTGCATGCACCACTTCCCACTCCACTTGCACGCCGGTTGCTTCCACACAGCGCTGGGTTGCCAGAGAAACTTCAGGCCCTATCCCGTCGCCCGGTATTAAGGTAATTTTTGTTTTGCTCATTGTTTCCCTCTCTTCGACCACTCGATTAAACGGTTGATACCCTCTTCAATGTCTTTTTCGCTGCACGCAAAACTAAGTCTCACATGTTTGTCAGACCCAAAACTTTTTCCAGGTATCAAGGCCACATGGATCCCTTCGAGCAAACTGTCACATAGGACTTCGGATGGGATGCCTGTTTCAGAGATATCGCAAAATACATAAAAAGCACCTTGAGGCGTAAAAGGTTTGAATCCTTTCACCTTGGACAGCATGTTAAACATAAGCTGGCTTCTTTGCTGAAATTTTTGACGCACTTCTTCGCGATAACTCTTGGGAAGCGACAAAGCCGCCACCGCCATTTTTTGGCTGATGGATGTGGGATTGGACGTCGAGTGATCCTGCAAGATACCAATTTTCTTAACGACTTCCGCATCACCCGCCAAATAGCCGATACGCAACCCGGTCATCGAATAACTTTTAGATGTGCCATTAACCACAAAGGTTCTTTTTTTGATCTCTTCATTAAAAGAAGCGATCGACACATGCTTCACATTGCCATAAAGATAATACTCATAGATCTCATCGCTGATACACAGAAGGTTTTTTTCTACGATCACATCAGCGATCGCTCTCAACGTTTTCTCATCCATGATGGCGCCGGTAGGATTGGAAGGGCTGTTCAGGATCACCAATTTTGTTTTTGGTGTGATTGCTTTTTTTAATTTCTCCGCCGATAAAGCAAATCCTTCAGCTTGAGTCGTCTCCACAAAAATCGGTGTGGCTCCTGCCAAATAAACCATCTCCGGATAACTCACCCAATAGGGTGACGGGATGATCACCTCGTCGCCTTTTTCGCAAAGCACCTGAATTAAATTATAAAGTGAGTGCTTTGCGCCGCATGAGATAACAATATTTTCAGGCCCATAAACCAAGCCTTGATCTTCTTTAAATTTGCGGCAAACCGCTTCTTTTAATTCAGGAATTCCTGATGTGGGCGTGTATTTGGTATAGCCGCTTTGAAGCGCTTTGATAGCCTCGGCCTTGACAGCCTCAGGCGTATCAAAATCAGGCTCGCCAGCCCCAAAACTGATCACTGGAAAACCCTTAGCCTTCATCTCTTTGGCTTTGGAAGTCAATTTAAGAGTCGCCGAAGGCGAAACTTTTGCCATGCGCTCAGCTATTTTCAACATATTCTATCCTTTTTTATGAGACCGTAATTATAACAAAAAATCGCCTCTTTTATCACTAAAAGAGGCGACGGTAAAACCCTTCGTTGACTTGATTAGATCAACTGCCTCCCTTGTTGCGGAAGAACTTGGAGACATTCTTAAGGAAACCAGTTTTGCTCGGATCTTGCTTCGGAGCTTCTTGCTTTTTATCCGCGATCTCATCATGTTTATGATCATGCTTGTGATCGTGCTTATGGTCTTGATCCTTGGTGTCTTTTTTCGTCTTAACCTTGGTTTCCTTGATCTTGATCTCTTTTTCAGTCAACTCCAAGAGCGCCAATTCTGCACCATCCCCTTTACGACGGGACAGCTGAAGAATACGTGTATAGCCACCCGCTCTGGTCTTGAAGCGAGGTGCCACCTCTTTAAAAAGCTTGGACGTCAGCTGATGGTCTTGCAAATAGGAAAAAACCATCCTGCGTGAGGCCAGCGTATCATTTTTACCCAACGTAATGACCTTATCGGCCAACCGCTTGGCTTGCTTGGCCTTTTGCAAAGTGGTCGTGATCTGTTGGTGTAAGAGCAGACTTGAAACCATATTCTCAAGCATGGCCTTACGTTCTTTGGGATTGCGATTAAATCGTTTAGTTTGTCGGCGGTGACGCATTCTTATTCACCTTTCCCTGTCATTTGATTGACCCTGTCCAGGTCCACATCCATACCAAATGAAAGTCCCATTTCTTTGATGATATGAGTGATCTCATTGAGTGATTTTTTGCCAAAATTACGGTACTTCAGCATTTCGGCTTCAGATTTCTTCACGAGCTCACCGATCGTCTTGATATTGGCTTCGCGCAAGCAATTCGCACTGCGAACCGAAAGCTCGAGATCTGATACGGGTTGAGCATAACGTTTATAGGCCTCGTCAGCACCTGATTCGGACACGTCGGAAGCGAGATCCTCTTCGGGAAGCTTTCCAAAATTCACGAATACATCAAGATGGCGCTGCAAAATATTGGAAGCATACAGCATCGCATCTTTAGGAGAAACGCTGCCATTGGTCCAAACTTCCATGATGAGCTTGTCATAATCCGTCATCTGGCCAACACGCGTATCTTCAACATGAAAGTTGACGTTACGAACAGGTGTGAACAGAGAGTCTACCGCGATCACGCCGATCGCCTGACCTTCTTTTTTATTTCTGTCAGCAGATACGTATCCACGGCCCTTTTGAACTTCAAGCTCCATCTTGAACTTGATATTCTTTGTGAGTGTCGCGATATGAAGATCTTTATTCACGACCTCAACGGTATCGTCAGTCTTGATATCTTTCGCCGTCACGGCACCCTTCTCATCCACATCAATATGCAGTGTCTTTGGGGTGCGAGTGTGGGAACGAAGAACGAGCTTTTTGATATTGAGCACGATCTCTGTGATGTCTTCCTGAACACCTTGAATAGAGGCAAACTCATGAGAGACACCTTCGATCTTGATCGAGGTAACGGCGGTTCCTTCGAGCGAATTCAGGAGCACACGGCGCAGGGAGTTCCCAATGGTCACACCATAGCCACGCTCGAACGGCTCAGCAATAAACTTGCCATAAGTTTCATTCAGCGACTCTTCGTCACACTCTAATCTCTTTGGTATTTCAAACGACCTTAACGCAATTCCCATATGCCCCTCCTAGAAATCTATTTATATTTGTGATCAACTATCCGTGTAAGCTTTTATTTGGAGTACAACTCGACGATCAGCTGCTCTTGGATCGGCATAAGCACATCCGCTCTCTCCGGCATCTTCTTCACGGTCGCTTTAAACGAAGCAGGATCCACATCTAGCCAAGCCGCCTGTTTTTGGTCTTTATTTTGCTCCAATACGGTCTTGTATCTCTCTTTAAGCTTATCGCTTCCAAGCACCGCTATCTTATCACCGGCCTTGATCGAGTAAGCCGGTATGTTAACCTGCTTGCCATTGACCTCAACATGACCATGTCGGACGATCTGCCTTGCTTCAGAACGAGAGGCCGCCACACCCATGCGATACACCACATTGTCCAGTCGGCTTTCCAAAATAGACAACAAGCTCGCTCCGGTCACTCCTTTGGAATGGGATGCTTGTTTGAAATAAAATTTGAACTGACGCTCAAGCACACCATAAATTCTTTTAACTTTTTGTTTTTCACGAAGCTGCACACCATAATCCGAAAGCTTCTGCCGACCTTGGCCGTGCATACCCGGCACATACTCACGCTTTTCAACGGCGCATTTAGGTGTGTAGCACCGCGTGCCTTTTAAAAACAATTTTACCCGTTCACGACGGCATAGCCGGCAAACAGCTCCAGTATAGCGACCCATCTTAGACTCTCCTTCTTTTCGGCGGACGACAGCCGTTATGCGGTATCGGTGTGACATCACGGATCACGCTGATCTGAAGACCTGCGGCCTGCAATGCACGGATAGCTGACTCACGTCCTGATCCAGGACCTTTAACAAACACTTCGACGGTTTTCATACCGTGCTCAACAGCCTTTTTCGCGGCATTCTCAGCAGTGACCTGCGCAGCAAATGGTGTGGATTTTTTGGATCCAGCAAAACCAGATGAACCGCAGCTCGCCCACGACACAACATTACCTGTCCGATCTGTGATCGTAACTACGGTGTTGTTGAAACTCGCCAAAATATGGGCAATGCCCTCAGATACCTGGCGTACGATTTTTTTTCTAGATTTGAACTTCTTTGCTTTTGCCACGAAATAGACTCCTCTTTAAATTACTTTTTTCCGCCAGCGGGTGCGGCTGCGGGTTTGGCGGCGGGTGCTGCATCTTTCTTCCTCTGTCCGCCGACGGTCTTCTTCGGGCCCTTACGCGTACGCGCATTGGTCCGGGTGCGCTGACCGCGCACAGGTAAACTTTTTTTATGACGAGAACCGCGGTAAGAACCGATATCCATGAGGCGCTTGATGTTCATACCGATCTCGCGGCGCAAATTACCTTCCGTCCGATAATCTTTCTGAATGATAGCCGTGATCTTCGAAACTTCCTCTTCTGTCAAATTCTTTGCACGCACATCCGGATTAATGCCAGCCTGTTGGCAGATCTTCACCGCCATGGGCCTGCCGATACCATAAATGTATCCCAATGACACGTAAACCTTCTTTTCCTTCGGAATATCGACACCGACGATTCTTGGCATTTTCTTATTATCCTTGTCTTTGCTTATGCTTCGGGTTCTTGCAGATCACGCGCACAATACGCTTTCTGCGCACCACTTTACAATCATCACAAATTCTTTTAACACTGGAACGAACCTTCACGTTCAGCCCTCCTAAACTATTTTACCCGATAAATTATTCTTCCGCGCGTCAGATCATACGGCGAAAGTTCGCACATCACCTTATCTCCTGGAAGAATGCGAATAAAATTCATACGCATTTTACCGGACACATGTGCCAAAACCAAGTGCTTGTTGCCCAGTTCAACCCTGAACATCGCATTGGGCAGCGCTTCTACTACAACCCCTTCAACCTGTACTGCTTCTTCTTTTGGCATAATCCTTTTTACTCGGTCAAAATTTCTGGTTTGCCCTTACCCACGATGATCGTCTGCTCAAAATGACCTGAGCGCTTCCGATCTTTTGTCACCACGGTCCATCCATCTGGCAACACCTGCACTTCATGGGTGCCTTGGTTCAGCATCGGCTCGATCGCCAACGCCATCCCCTCAACTAAAACCGGCCCCTGATTGGGCTTTCCATAATTTGGAACCTGCGGCTCTTCGTGCAATTGCCGCCCGATGCCATGACCCACATACTCTCTTACCACTGACAAACCATGCTTTTCAGCGTAACTCTGCACAGCCCAGGAAATATCACCCAACCTATTTCCCGCAACCGCTTTTTCTATGCCCTGATAAAGCGACTGCCAGGTAACTGCTATCAATTTTTTATCGTCGTCGGTTACATCACCAACCGCAAACGTTCTGGCTGCGTCCGAGAAAAAACCATCCAATTTGACGCCAACATCTACACCGACCACATCACCAGACCGCAAAACTTTTTTTGCCGGTATGCCGTGAACCACCTCTTCGTTCACCGATGCGCATATGGAAGCCGGAAAACCATAATAGCCTTTAAAAGCGGGTTCCGCGCCCTGCGACCTTATAAACTCTTCCGCGATCTGATCCAAACCCAGCGTTGTCATGCCGGGCTTAGTTTCTTTTTCCATCAAACGAAGAAGCGCGCCGACGATCTTACCGGCTTGCCGCATGGCCTCAAACTCAGCTTTTGACTTGAGAACCAAGCCTCTTCATGCCCTTTTTTTCAAACAACTGATTCAGAGCCTCGTTCAGCTCTTTTACTTCCAGATCGCCAGATACAACTGACAAAACTTTTTTCTTCTTATAATATTCTAAAAGCGGCTCGGTTGTTTCGAGATAAACTTTTAACCTATTTTCAATCGCATCAATACGATCATCCGCTCGTTGCATCAGATCACCGCCACACTTATCGCACACATTCTCGATCTTGGGTCGAAAATTAGTCATGTGATAGGTCTGACCACACTTCGAGCAAACCCTTCTTCCCGATAATCTTCGAATGATCACTTCCTTGGACGTCTTAAAATCGATCGCCATATCCAAGGGCAGCTTCAGATCCATCAGCATCGCATCCAAGCTCGAGGCCTGCTCTTGAGTGCGCGGAAAACCATCCAATACAAAACCAGCCTGACAATCTTTTTTCGAGAGCCTCTCTCGCACGATTCCGATCACAACTTCATCCGGAACCAAAGAGCCTTTTTCCATAAATGACTTTGCTTTTAAACCAAGCGCCGTACCCTCACGCAAAGCTTCGCGCAGCATATCTCCTGTGGAAATATGTGCCACATTCCATTCTTTAGAAAGAACCTGGGCGTGAGTGCCCTTCCCTGCGCCGGGCGGCCCTAAAAGGACTAATCGCATCCTTTAGTAAGCCGCGCGCTGCCGGCCTTTAATTCGGCCGTGCTTCATAAAGCCTTCGTAATGCCTCATCAAAAGCTGAGATTCAATTTGCTTGATCGTATCCAAGCTTACACCAACAACGATCAAAAGGGCTGTTCCGCCAAAAAAATCAGCAACCTGATGCGGAACATTTAGCACCTTTCCAAGAATATCAGGCGCAACAGCGATGATCGCCAAAAATATGGCACCCGGTAAAGTGATTCTATTGATAATGTAATCAAAATATTCCGCCGTAGGATTCCCGGGACGAACTCCCGGTATAAATCCACCGTATTTTTTCATGTTCTCAGCCACATCAACAGGATTGAAAGCGATGGCCGTATAGAAGTAGGCAAAAAACACGATCAACAAGACGGTCATAAGCTCGTACACCCAGTTGCCATGCGATAGCGCTGCTGAAACCTGCTGAATAAAATGATTGGGGATAAAGATACCAATAGTTGCTGGAAACAAAATGATCGACTGCGCGAATATGATCGGCATCACACCGCCGTTATTTACTTTGAACGGAATAAAAGTAGACTGGCCGCCAAACACCTTCCGCCCAACGACTCGCTTTGCATACTGTACAGGTATCTTGCGCTCGCCTTGTGTTAAAAGAATGACTGCAACGATGGCAGCGACCATGATGAGCAGCATAAAAATAACTGTAAGGAAATCAATTTGCCCCTTACCGGAAGCAGCCGGCTTAAGCAATTGGATGATCTGAAAGGTGGCTGTCGGGACGCGAGACAAAATACCCGCCGCTACCAAGATCGACATGCCATTCCCAATGCCTTTTTCTTGGATCTGCTCACCTAACCACATAATGAACGCCGAACCCGTCGTGAGCGTCAATACAGTGAGAAGCCTAAAACCCCATCCCGGAGATGCCACGATCTGCAAACCGCCAAACCGATCTGGATTTTCAAGCCATAAAGCGATAAAGAAAGATTGGATAACCGATAGCACAACGGTTCCGTACCGTGTGTATTGATTGATCTTCTTTCTTCCGATCTCACCCTCTTTGGCCAATTTCTCAAAAGATGGGATAACAACCGTCAGTAGCTGCATGATGATAGAGCTAGAAATATAAGGCATGATACCCAGCGCAAAAATGGTCAGCCTGTGAATGGCGCCGCCTGAAAATAAATTCATGACGCCAAACAAACTCCCACCTTGTGTTCTGGCTAAATTATCAAAGAACTTTGCTAAATTGGCACCATCAATACCCGGCGTCGGGATGAACGTTCCCAATCTAAATACAGCGATCACCGCAAAAGTGATCGCCAACTTCTTACGAAGATCTGGAATTTTGAGGGTATCGGCAAAAGCCTGGAGCATTTGTTAAATACCTACGCTGCGCTTCCGCAAGCGATCGGAAGAGCACTCCCGCCAGCCTTTTTGATCTTTTCCAAAGCAGACTTTGAAAATGCATGCGCCTTAATAGTGAGCGGGTGTTTCAGTTCACCCGTTCCAAGGATCTTGACCATCAAACAAGACTTTTTGACAACTTTTGCTTTTCGCAATGATTCGGGCGTAATCTCAGTGCCCGATGAAAAATTATTCAAACGCTCAAGTGAAACAATTTGAAACTTCTCTTTTGGTTCAAATGTAAAGCCACGTTTCGGGATCCTGCGAATAAGGGGCATCTGACCACCTTCAAAACCAGGTCTGACGCCGCCTGAAGCACGCGCGTTTTGACCTTTGTTTCCGCGTCCGGATGTTTTGCCATGCCCAGAGCCGCGACCGCGACCTACAATCTTCCGTCTTTTATGTGAACCGTGAGGTCTTTTGAGCTTATCCAGCATTTTCTGTATTCCCAATTAAGTTTTGTAAACCATCCACCGTGGCTCGCACCACATTGATGGCGTTATCAGATCCCAACGATTTTGTTAAAATATCCTTAATACCGGCCGACTCACAAATGGCGCGAACCGCACCGCCCGAAATAACGCCTGTACCAGGCATTGCCGGCTTCAACATCACTCTCGCCGCTCCAAAACGACCCACGATCTCATGCGGGATTGTCGAGCCTTTAAGCGAAACCTTGATCATGTTTTTTTTGGCCTGGAATATACCCTTGCGAATGGCATCCTGAACCTCATTCGCCTTGCCCAGAGCAAAGCCTACTCTTCCCTTAAAGTCACCCACAACGATCAATGCGCTAAAAGAGAACCTTTTTCCACCCTTTACGACCTTGGCCACACGGTTGACAGCCACAACTTTCTCAGCAAATTCCTGTTGAACATCCTGCTGACGCTTGGGTCTCTTCTGCCTGTCTTTTCCGCCAAACCTTTTCTTCTCGGGACCGCCGCCCACAACCTCTTCGGCAACTGCTAGAACTGCAGCCTGATTCAAAGGAACATTTACGATATCGGACTTGACCGGCTTACTTTTAGATTTACCCTTAAAATCCTTATTGTCTACCAAAAGCTATTCTCCTTAGAAAGAAAGACCTTTTTCTCTTGCAGCATCGGCAAATGCCTTTACGCGGCCATGATACAAATAACCGCAACGATCAAACACCACTTTCTTAATACCCTTTGCCAGCGCCTTATCTGCGGCAAATTTTCCAAACTGGATAGAAGCCTTTACGTTACCACCCTGCTTCAATCCCGAAGATTTTTTGAAATCTTTTCCACGCGTGGACAAACCCATCAAGGTCACTTGATCGTAATCATTGATGAACTGTGCTTCCATATGCTGCAAGCTGGATGTCAAACAAAGACGTGGACGCTCTGCTGTTCCGATCACGCGCTTACGGATCCTGTAATGTCTGATGATCCTATTTGATTTTTCTCTGATTTTTGCTTTCATGTTATTTGGTTACCGTCTTTCCGGCCTTGCGACGCACAACCTCGCCAGCATAGCGAACACCCTTGCCCTTATAGGGCTCGGCTTCATATGCTTTGCGAATCTTCGCCGCGAAATGGCCTACTTTAACTTTATCGATACCCTTAACGATCACGATCGTGGGCTTAGGTGTCTCAGCTGTCAATCCTTCGGGAATATCAAATGTAACGGGGTGAGTAAAACCAAGTGACAGCTGCAACTGCTTGCCCTGAAGCTGTGCTTTGAAACCAACACCCTCGATGCTCATTTCCTTAACAAAGCCGTCCGTAACACCCTTGATCATATTGGCCACCACACTGCGCATTGTGCCATGCAACGCCTTGTCCGACTTCATATCCGAGTGACGCGCAAAAACAAGCTGATTTTCTTTCAGCGTTGCTTTGATACGTGGATTAAGGGAAAAATCCATCTTGCCTTTTGGGCCTTCGATTTTGATCAGGCTATGATCAACAACTAGCTTTACACCTTTAGGAACTTCAATGGGTTTTTGACCGATACGCGACATTTTACCAGACCTTTAGCAGGAATTCGCCACCGACATTACGTTTCTTCGCCTCTTCGCCGCTCAAAATTCCATCCGGCGTTGACAACACGCAGAGGCCCAAACCGCTCAATATCTTGGGAATACTGTCTTTTTTTGTATAAATACGTAAACTCGGCTTAGACACGCGCACGATGCGAGTGATCTTTCGGATCGGTTCACCTGTTTTCTTTAAATAAACACGAAGCACGCCCTGCTTCTTATCTTCTATGCGGCGATAGTCATAGATAAACTTCTCGCGCTTTAGGATCTTAAGAATAGACTCGATCATATTGGACGCCTTCAGATCGACACGCTCTTTGCGCGCTCTGCTTGCGTTACGCACCATTGTCAGTGCATCACCTATCGGATCAGATAAAGACATAATTCTCCTCTTACCAGCTAGCTTTCAACAAACCAGGAATCTCACCCTTGGAAGCCATCTCGCGCAAACAGATGCGACAAAGCTTGAACTTCCTGTAATACCCACGCGTACGGCCGCAATGCTGACACCTATTGTAAGCCTGCGTTTTGAATTTCGGTGGCCTAGCTTGCTTTAACATCAACGATAATTTTGCCATAAATCCCCTTTATGCAACCTGAGCCGTCGCTGCCTTTTTAACGGGCTGCGGCTTCTCAGTTTTCTGCCTGAACGGCACACCAAACAAAGTCAAAAGCTCATAAGACTCTTCTCTTGAGCGGCAATTCTTTATAACAAAAGTAATATCCATGCCCTGTGAACGAACCACCTTATCAGTGTCGATCTCGGGAAATATATTTTGTTCGGTAATACCAAAGCTAAAGTTACCGGCTTCGTCAAAACCACGAGGGCTGATCCCACGAAAATCATGGACACGAGGAAGTGCGATACGCAGCAATCTTTCCAAGAATTCGTACATCACTCTTTTGCGTAAGGTTACGCGACAGCCAATCGGAAGGCCTTGCCTGATCTTAAAGTTAGAAATGGCCTTCTTTGCTCTGGTGATAACCGCGCGTTGACCGGAAATATTCGTCATTTCATTGGCGGCGGCTTCGACGATTTTGATATCTTCCACGCCTTTTCCGACACCCATATTCAGGACGATCTTCGTGATGCAAGGAACTTGCATTTCATTTTTGTAACCAAACTTCTTCATCATTTGCGGAACAACCTGCTTACGATATACTTCCTGAAGATTTGCTAATTTTGCTGTATTTTTCATGACGTCAATACCGCCTTGCTTTTAGAGGCCACCCTCTGTTTCGATCCGTCGGCGGCGATCAAAGTTTTGATGCGAGTTGTTTTATTGGAAGCAGGATCCAGCAATGCCAAATTTGAAATCTGAATTGGAGCTTCTTGTTGCAAAATTGCCCCCTGAGGATTTTGCTGGCTTTTACGCGCGTGCTTCTTGACCATATTCACGCCCTCGACCAACGCCCTGTTCTTCTTAGGGTACACATGCAATACTTTTGCTGTTTTTCCGCGATCGCGGCCCGAGAGTACCTTAACCTTGTCTCCCTTACGAATTCTCAAACTCACTTTAAATAACCTCCGGTGCAAGTGAAATAATTTTCATAAAGCCTTTGTCGCGTAATTCTCTTGGAACGGGTCCAAAGATTCTGGTGCCCTTAGGGTTTCTCTGCGCATCTATGATAACCAAGGCGTTCGTATCGAATCTGAGAGAGGTACCATCCGCGCGTCTGATCTTATTTTTCGTTCGCACAACCACGCCTTTAACAACTTCGCCGGCCTTCACAGTCGCATCAGCAGAAGATTCCTTGATATTGGCGCTGATCACATCACCAACTTCCGCTATCAATCTTCCGGATCTTCCGATCACACCGATACAAGAGGCTTTCTTGGCACCCGTGTTGTCAGCAACTTCTAAAATCGTTCTCATGCGGATCATATAATATTTGTCCTATTATTTATGCGGTTGCTACGGTAGGAGTAACTTTTTTCTTACCTTCAGGCAAACCTTCTAGCGCGTCTTTCACATCCGAAGAAGAGCTCTGCTTGCGAACCACTTTTCCACGGCCCTTCTCAATGATCTCTACCAATCTCCAGTTTTTATCACGCGAAATAGGGCGTGTCTCCTGGATCAATACTTTGTCGCCCGTCTTGGCTTCATTTTTTTCATCGTGCGCCTTGTATTTCTTGGCGCGCTCGATGACTTTGCCCACAAGCGGATGACGAACTTTGTGACGCACCTGAACAACAATAGTCTTCTGCATCTTGTCGCTCGTGACGATACCGATCTTTTTCTTTCTAAAATTAACTCTATCGCTTACCGGCTGACTCATTCTTTTTTTCCTGTTCTATCGTTAATGCCTGGGCAATTTGCCGCCTCGTTGCTTTAAAAAAATGAGGCTTATCAAGCTGTCCAGAAACCTTCTTATTGCGAAGATCCTGGATCTCGTTTTCCCACTGGTTGCGCTTTTGCTGCAACTCAGCAATTGTTAAATTTCTTAAATCCTTGGCCTTTTGGCGGCTCATTAGATCGCCACCTTTCTAGAAATAAAACGTGTACGAATAGGTAATTTCGAAGCTGCTAACCTCATAGACTCTTTGGCAACTGACTCCGGTAAACCCTCGACCTCAAAAAGGATCTTCCCCCTTTTGACGACGCAAACCCAAGATTCTACCATACCTTTGCCTTTTCCCATACGAGTTTCCGCAGGCTTCTTTGTGATAGGTTTATCTGGATAGGCGCGGATAAAAACCTTGCCAAGCTTGACATTTCTGGCAATGGCCACACGAGCGGCCTCAATTTGGATATTGGTAACCCATGCATTCTCAAGCGATTGGAGACCGTATTCGCCAAACGACAAATGCGATCCACGCTGAGCCGAGCCCTTGCGACGGCCTCTTTGTGTTTTACGATATTTGACTCTTTTAGGCATCAGGAGTGACATGAGAACCCTCCGTGGCGGTCTTTTCTGATCCCGATTGCGGCATGATCAGAACTTCATCTTTTTTGTCATTTTTTGAAGATTCGAGGCCCTTCAAAATGTCGCCCTTGTAAACAAGCACTTTAACACCAATTTTACCGTAAGTTGTGTTGGCTTCGTAAAATCCAAAATCAATATCAGCGCGGAGTGTGTGCAGAGGCACGGTACCTTCTAAATAACCTTCTGCACGTGCTATTTCAGAACCCGCCAAACGACCCTTAGTCTGAATCTTGATACCTTTTGCGCCCGCATCCATAGCTTGTTGTATAGATTTTTTCATAGCGCGACGAAACGCGATACGCTTTTCAAGCTGAAGAGCAATATTTTCTGAGATCAATTGAGCATTAACTGACGGATTCTTGATCTCAACAATATTGATATGCACTTCTTTATTGCCGGTCATCTTCTGAAGATCTTCCCTCAAGCGATCGATATCAGCACCCTTGCGGCCGATAATGACACCGGGACGCGCCGTGTGCACAAATACACGGATCTTATCACTTGCACGTTCCACATCAACTTTGGCGATAGCGGCCTGAGCAAATGTTTTTTGCACATGCTTACGCACTTGAATATCTTCATGCAAAAAACGGGCAAAATCCTGGCGCCTTGCATACCAGCGAGAACTCCATGTCTTGATGTATCCCAGACGAAAACTTATGGGATGTACTTTTTGACCCATTATTTAGCTCCTGCCAATTTTTTAGTTTTGGTTACCTTTTTAGCTTTTGTATCCGCTTTTACGGGTGCAGCTAATTTTGTCGTCGTGCTTTTAGGGGCTGTCTTAACAGGCATAACACCCTTCTTGATCAAATCAAGCTCAAGCTGAATATGGCTAGTGCGTTTTTTAATTTGATTGGCGCGTCCCATCGTGGCCGCACGAAAACGCTTCATCATAGGTCCGCCGTCCGCCAAAACCAATGAAACCTTAAGATCCTTGGCAGCGATTTGCGAGTTACGCTGTGCGGCGTCCACAGCCTGATTTAAAAGTTTTTGTATAATGCCACTCGCTCGTCGCGGCGATCCATTTAAAATAGCCTGCGCTTCATTGACGCTTTTTGAACGAATCAAATCGATAACGTAACGCACTTTACGCGGCGCAATTCTAGCAAACGTTACTTTGGCTTTTGAAATCATTGTTTTTCCTTAAGTCAGCTCTGAAACAACTTTAGTGATACCGCCATGCTTCCTGAATATGCGGGTCGGAGAAAACTCTCCGAGCTTGTGTCCAACCATGTTTTCTGTGATAAATACAGGGTTGAACGCTTTTCCATTATGAATCATCATCGTCAAACCTACAAAATCAGGCGTAACTGTTGAGCGCCGAGACCACGTCTTGATCGGCTTTTTCTCACGTTGCTTCTGCATAGCAACTACTTTTTTAAGCAACTTTTCTTCTATAAACGGACCTTTTGATATTGAACGACCCATTTAGCGAGGTCTCCCTGTTACGATGTATTTTGAACTTGGTTTTTTCTTTGTCCTGGTCTTAAGACCCTTGGCAAATTGTCCATTTCTGGAAGTCGGTTGGCGACCACCGGACGATTTACCTTCACCACCACCCATTGGATGGTCGACCGGATTTTTGGCAACTGCGCGTGATGCGGGACGACGTCCCAGCCAACGATTGCGGCCAGCCTTACCCTTGGAAAGATTCTCATGATCAAGATTGCTGATCTGCCCGATCGTGCAATAACAATCGGCAAGGATTCTACGAACCTCACCTGACGGTAATTTAATGCTAACGTAATCTGACTCTTTAGCCATCAAGGTTGCGTATCCACCAGCGCTACGAACGATCTGGGCGCCGCGACCAATATAAAGCTCGATATTGTGGATCTGCGTTCCAAGCGGTATCTCGCGAACCGGCAAAGCGTTTCCGATCTGAATCTCAGAACCAGGCCCACTCATAACCGTCATACCAACGGTTAAATTAAGCGGTGCAATGATATATCTTCTTTCCTTATCTGCATACTCAATAAGAGCAATACGAGCTGTACGATTTGGATCATACTCGATGGATAGAACCTGTCCAGCAACGCCATGCTTATCGCGCTTAAAATCAATGATACGATAAAGCTTTTTGTGACCGCCGCCTCTTCTACGAGAAGTCATACGTCCATGGGAATTACGTCCACCGGAACGTCTCAAATCTTCAGTCAGCTTCTTCTCCGGTCTTTTATGTTTAGGAGAAAGTTCTTCGAAATCCGAAACCGCCGTCCAGCGAAGCGATGGTGTAAATGCTCTAAATGTACGAATGCCCATGTGTTTTCCTTATACCAAATCTATCTTATGGCCTTGCTTGAGAGTAACAACCGCTTTTTTCCAATCAGGAGTCTTGCCTGCCTGGTAACGAACCCTTTTATTTTTTCCAGAGACTACCTGCGTATTAACACTGGAAACCTTAACCTTGTAAATTGTCTCAACCGCCTTGCGGATCTGGATCTTGTTTGAGCTCTTTAAAACAGCAAACAGATATTTATTATCCGCCGACTGAAGCGAACCTTTTTCCGTGCGCAAAAGTGATCTTATAACGCTAGCTGATTCGCTCATGACTTCAACCTCTTCAACAGTCCTTTATAAGCATTTTGAGTCATCACACACTCACGATGAGATACGACATCGTAGGCATTCACTTCTTCGGCTGTTTTAAGCGCAACCCCAGGAATATTTCTGGAGGCCAGCACAAGATTATCTGATTTTTTGTCAACCAAAAATAAAGGCTTTTCTATCTTAAGCGCTTTAATAACCTTGATCACTCCCTTGGTCTTTGGTTTGTCGAGCTCAAATTGGTTGAGCATAAAAAGCTTGCCGCTAACAACTTTATCCTTAACAACCTCAGCGACTGCTTTTCTCTTAAGCTGTGCCGGAATTGAGTACGAGTAGTCTCTCGGCATAGGGCCGAATGTTGTACCGCCGCCTCTCCACAAGGGGGAACGAATAGAAGCATGTCTGGCGCGACCTGTCCCCTTTTGCTTCCAAGGCTTTTTACCGCCACCCGATACATGGCCACGATCCTTGGTAGCTGCAGTGCCTTCACGCATACCAGCCTGATACATAACAACTGCCTGATGGATCACATCCGTGTTCACAGCACCCTCATGAAACAAAGGATCGATGGTGATCTGTTCAACAGACTTGCCGTTCATATCATACACGGTCAACGAACCAATTTTGTCGCTTGCTTTGATAGCCGCCTTCTTAGACGAGACCTTTTTGATCTTTTTAACAACGCCCTTTTTAACTTTGACGATCTTCTTGTCAGCGCTCTTTTTAGATGCAGACTTTTTGACAGTGCTTCTAGTTTGAGATTTTTTTCTGCGTTCAGGCATTATTTCTTCTTTCCGCCGCCACCGGCTGCTGCCTTCTTAGAAGCCTTGAGAGGATCCTTGGAAGTAGACGTCTTCGGAGCTTGCTTAGCTTGTACACCCATAGGCTTCTTGAGAGAGCGGCGAATATAAAGTAAGCCGCTATCAGAGCCCGGTATAGAACCTTTTACCAACAATAAATTTTTTTCTAGATCAACCTTGATCACTTCAAGGTTTTGTACAGATCGGAGCACATCTCCCATATGCCCCGGCATATGATGACCAGGCCAAGTACGAGATGGGAACGAGCTTGCGCCAACCGAACCAATACGCCTATGAAACATGGATCCATGGCTACCCGGACCACCTCTCCAGTGCCACTTCTTCATACCCCCCGCAAAACCCTTACCGATCGAGCGGCCTTGAATATCAACCAGATCGCCCGCCTTGAATATATCAACTTTGATCTCTTGGCCGATCTCAAAATTCTCTTGAGGAGTCAACCTGATTTCTCGCAACACCTTTTTAAGCTTTAGGTTTTTCTTAGCGAATTGGTTCTTGTAGGCCTTTGAAACATTCTTTTCTTTAACATTGTCGCCATAGCCGATCTGAACAGATTTATATCCATTTTTGGATTCGGTTTTCACGTCAACAACAACGCATGGCCCCGCCTCGACGGCCGTCACGGGGATCATCTGACCTGTGCTGGTCATGTACTGCGTCATACCTAATTTTTTACCTAGAATTGCCTGCATGTTGGCCTCTTATTTAATTTCTACGTCCACACCAGCGGGAAGATCAAGCTTTCTTAAAGCATCGATCGTTTTGGCTGTAGGGTTCAGGATATCAAGAAGTCTTTTGTGCGTTTTCATAAAGAATTGTTCACGAGACTTTTTGTCGATAAAGGGCGAACGGTTAACTGTGATCAACTCACAATCAGTGGGCAAAGGAATAGGTCCGGAAACTTTAGCGCCTGTGCGCTTAGCTGTATCCACGATCTCTCTGGCTGACTGATCCAATACCCGGTGATCGTAAGCTTTTAAACGAATGCGTATTTTTTGTATTCCGACGGTGGCCATTTTTACCCCAAGATCTCCGAGATAACGCCAGCGCCCACGGTGTGTCCACCTTCACG
>CAYODQ010000014.1:0-44837 GCA_964402785.1 uncultured Planctomycetia bacterium | reverse complement strand
TGTTTCGGCCATGCCGCCAGGTGTGCTAGCCGAGTAGCTATGTCTGGAAAGGATAAGCACTGAAAGCATCTAAGTGCCAAGCCCCCCCTAAGATAAGATTTCCCAGAGGGGTTAACCCTCTCAGAAGACTCCACGAAGACTACGTGGTTGATAGGCCAGATGTGTAAGAGCCGTGAGGCTTTCAGCTAACTGGTACTAATAAGTCGTCCGGCTTGACCTTAATTTTCATGATGGGGTCCGTCACATTCGTGTGACGGATACCCACGAAATATTAAGATAAATATTATACTCGTCTTCCCTTATGAAATTGTCATCGTTCTTTATACGATTTTGAAGTCATCCGCCACAAATCGCGGCGGATCACTTCGTGAAGTTTGCTAGGTGGCCATACTGGAGAGGTCACACCCGTTCCCATTCCGAATACGGAAGTTAAGCTCTCCAAGGCCGATGGTACTTACGGGGCAACTCGTCGGGAGAGTAGGTAGCTGCCTGGCTCTAAATTAAAAGAAGAGGTCTCGGTTCACAAGATCGGGGCCTCTTTTTTTATTTATATATTCTCTGCGCGTATTACAATAGAGTTTTCAGTATCGAGGGCTGTGTCTAATATGGATGAGAGCGTAAAAGTTCCTTTTGATGGCTTTAGTTTGCAGCGCCGCAAGAATCGATTTGCAGCGGTGCTTTGGATGCCCATCATGAATGCGGGGACATTTATCGGACTGCCGCTTTATTGCTATTACAAGGGCGTGAATATCCAGCACATGTGGATGTTCGTCGTTCTTTTTTTTGCAAGCTCTCTTGCGATCACAATGGGGTATCACCGGTTTTTTTCTCACAGCACTTTTAAAGCGGGCAAAGTCATAGAATTTTTGCTTTTATTTTTTGGGGCGGCGGCGTATGAAGAGTCTGCTCTGAAATGGTCTTCGATGCATCGTCGCCATCATCAATTTACCGATACGGACATGGATCCTTACAATATTAAGCGTGGATTTTTTTATGCGCATATGGGATGGTTTATGTTCTATAAACAATCCGTCGCTTACAACAACACCAAGGATCTTCAGAAAAGCGTTTTAGTGATGCACCAACATGACAATTTTCAGCTCTGGGCGTTTGCATCGGGAATAGCGCTGCCAATGGTTTGGGGTGTTTTGACAGGTGACTGGCTGAGCGCTCTTCTTTGGGGCGTGGCTGCCAAAATTTGCCTGGTGGGACACACCGCTTTTTTTATCAATTCCTTTGCTCACACCTTCGGCTCCAGGCCCTACGATGCTTCAATAAGTGCGCGCGATAATTGGGTGGGAGCGTTTCTTACAAATGGCGAAGGCTATCACAATTTTCATCACAAGTTTCCGATGGATTACCGCAACGGGATCCGTTGGTATCATTGGGATCCGACCAAATGGATGATCTGGATACTCTCAAAGTGTGGGCTGACTTGGGATCTGCGGCGCACTCCTAGCGAGCAAATAAAATCCGCTCGCTTGGCTGTCACCGCACCTCAGCACTCAGAGAGATCCGTACATGCGGCATAGAAGGGACAATGCTTGGCCCGGGATCATTTTTATCACTGCCTTGCACCTGGTTACGTTTGTTTGGCTGCCGATACATGTTTATTTTCATGGTGTTCATCGCAGCGAAATAATCCTTTTTGGTTTTTATTTCGTAGCCACATCTTTTGCTATTACCATGGGCTATCATCGTTTTTTTACCCACTCTACGTTTAAATCCGGAAAGATCATAAACTTTTTGCTTCTTTTTTTTGGCGCAGCCACCTATGAAGGGTCTGCGCTTAAGTGGGCTTCCATGCATCGCACCCACCATCAGTTTACGGACACCGAAAAAGATCCGTACAATATCAAGAACGGGTTCTTTTACGCGCATATGGGTTGGTTTATATTCTGGTGGTTTGATATCGATTACAACAACGCCAAAGATCTTCAAAAAGATGCGCTTGTGATGCATCAGCATCGGTATTTTCAACGGTGGGCTTTTGTGTCGAGCGTGGTGACGCCTCTTTTGATCGGAGCGCTGACAGGACATTTATTGGGGGCGTTTCTGTGGAGTGTAGCCGCTCGTATTTGCCTGGTCCATCACTCAGCTTTTTTTATCAACTCGTTCGCACACACCTTCGGCTCCAGGCCCTACGATGCTTCAATAAGTGCGCGCGATAATTGGGTGGGAGCGTTTCTTACAAATGGCGAAGGCTATCACAATTTTCATCACAAGTTTCCGATGGATTACCGCAACGGGATCCGTTGGTATCATTGGGATCCAACCAAATGGGTGATCTGGTTTTTATCGCTATTTGGGATTGCGCGGGATCTGCGGCGTACTCCAGAGGATCAGATCAGCGCGGCAAAGAAGATGACTTTGTCCCAAGGCGTTTAAAATACCGAAGCATTAAACAGCCGCAAATGACAATCAGAGTGCATCCCAGCAGGCTTTCCGTGGTCATTTTTTCATGCCAAAAGAAGTATCCCAATAGCAATCCCAAAACAGGTGTGAAATAGCCAAAAGGTGACACGACCCATACGGGCGCTTTTTGAAGCGAATAGGTCAGAAAGAGCTGTCCAAAAAGTGAGCTGACGGTGATGACGCCGAGCCCCACCCAAGCCTCTGTCGAAGGCGGTGTCCATGAACTTCCGGCCAATAAAATTCCAGATCCCACCGTTGAAGATAATGTGAAATAAAAAATTATGCGAATAGGCGGATCGGTTCGATTGCCTTTGCGGATCAAGACATGAACAAACCCCGCCAGGAAGCCCGATAATAAACCAGCGGCAATAGCGAGTGGTTTGGCAGCGAGTTCTGGAGAAGTTAAAAAAAAGACCCCCACAAAAGAAAGTGCCAAGCTCAGGAAAACAGCCGGGGAGGGCCTCTCTTTTAGAAATAGAAAAGAAAGCGCAACGGCAAAGATCGGTGCAGTGTAATTCAGCATGACTCCGGTGCCCAGCGTCAGTTGCGGCAAAGCCCAGAAATAGCATTGAAGCGCGATATATCCAACAATGCCCCTGGCCCATAACAAGCCCGGTTCAGCCGGAAAGATACTTCTGCCCCTGGCTTTCATAAGCAAGATCAGTGCGAGTGTAGAGATGGAGCTGCGGACGAATACGATCTGAGCGGCGGATATGTGCTGGCCAGTGTGTTTGGTGGCTGCCGCCATCACGGCAAAAGCGACGTCCGCGGCCAACATAAGTAGGATCCCATTCATAGGTTGATTATAGCATTCTCGACTTTTGGTGAGCGAGAATGATACGATAGCGCATCACACAAAAGGAGAGGCACGATGACGTTTCAGGATAAGAGCGCGTTTAGTTTATGGATCGCCTTTGGGATCATTTTTTTTCACACAGCGGTATCGGCTGAGCAGACATGGCCTGATTTTTCGGCGGATGTTGTGCAGCAAGTGGACGGCAAAGTGACTCAATCCAAGATGTTTGCTTCAAATGACAAAGTTCGGATGGAAACGCAGGGGCAGGTCATGATCATTCGCGGCGACTTAAATGTAAGCTGGATGCTGATGCCTCAAAACATGTATATGGAGCAAGACCTGAGCTTGATCGATAGCATTGGAAGTGTGGCAAAAGTATCTGGAGAGCTTGAGCGCGTATCCGAAGGCCATGAAAAAATTGACGGCCAAGACACGGAGAAATTTAGGGTCACCAGCGATACGCCTCAGGGGCCAAAGGTGATCTATCAATGGATGCGCTCGGACGGGCTTCCTGTCAAAATGATGGCGGAAGATGGTAGCTGGTCTACGGAATATCGGAATGTTAAAAAAGAATCGCCGCCGGCTGATTATTTTGAGCTTCCGGCCGGATATCAAAAAATGGATATGGGTGTAAATATGAAAGACATCGCAGCCGCGATGGAAAGTTTAAAAGGAGAGATGGGATCATGAGCGAACCGATCGTGGTGTTGGAAACAAATCAGGGGAATATTGAGCTGGAGCTTATGCCAAAAGTGGCGCCAAAGGCATGTGAAAATTTCACACAATTGGCTGAGAAAGGATATTACAACGGTATTATTTTTCACCGTGTCATCAAGGAATTCATGATCCAGGGCGGAGATCCGACCGGCACGGGAACGGGTGGAGCGTCTATTTGGGGCAAGGAATTTGAAGATGAAACCAACCCCGATGTGAAATTCAATAAGCCGGGAATTTTGGCGATGGCAAACTCAGGCCGCAACACAAATGGCAGTCAGTTTTTTATCACCACTGCCAAGACGCCATGGCTGCATTTGAAACATACTATTTTTGGCAAAGTGATATCGGGTTACGAAGTCGTTGAGAAGATCGAAAATACTTCGGTTGGCGCCAACGACAAGCCTGTGCAAGAACAAAAAATCATCAAAGCTTATCTTAAGAAATAGGATCATCCAATGACAAAAAGAGAGAATTTATCCACCGGATCAAAGTGGGAGCCGATCATCGGGTATTCGCGGTTGGTGAAAGTGGGTCAGCAAATATTCGTTTCCGGCACGACGGGAACAGATGCGCAAGGCAAAGTCGTGGGAGATGAGTATCAGCAAACCAAACAAGCGATCCTGAATATAGAGGCAGCGCTCAAGAAAGTCGGCGCATCGCTCAAGGACACGGTTCGGACTCGCGTGTATTGCACCCAGATCAAGAATTGGGAGAAGATCGCAAAGGCGCATGGGGAGTTTTTTGGGGAAATACGCCCGGCGACGGCCATGGTCGAAGTGAAGGGGTTTGTGGCGCCTGAAATGCTCATAGAGGTTGAGTTAGACGCAGTTATTTGTTAATAGATATTATATTTAGATAGCCTTGTATTCACGCCTTCTGTCATGTAAATTATGTTTATGAACAAATTTAACAAGTGACAGGAGGAAGAAGTGAAGCCAGCAAGTCATCTTAAGACGATAACCAATTCACCTCTGTTGTCGTATGTCTGCTTCAACCCTCTATTTCGAGCCACCCGCTCGGTGCGTAAAAAAATACGCCGTCAACTTTCCGAAAAAACCCGCTATAACCTCGCTCGCGCCTATTAATCCGTAACACCGAAATACTCTCTCGCTCGTAGCAAGTAGCCGGTAACACAACTCACCTTTACTCGCCCTTTCGCCTTTTTGTCGTATTCGTTTTCTGTAAATAGCGGGGATACCCCTCGCCAAAAGTCCGTTTGCCGCCGAAGGAACTCCTATATCTACTCGTGCGGCGGCAAATGGGACTTTAAACCCTCGCAAAATCGCTCGGGTTGGCGGCTCCCCTTTCTATTTACAGAAAACTCATAAGCACGACAAAAAGGCACGGGAACGAGTAAAAGTGAGTTGTGTTACCGGCTAGATGCTAAGGCTTCGTTCGTCTTCATATGGGCATTACGGGGATGAGGCGAGGGGTGACGCGGAGCCAGAGTGCTTGTTTTCTGGCAAGGCGAAGCACTTGCCTGAAAACGAGCTGGCGCAGCGGCAGGACCCCGAGATATACTGTTCGCAAGTTATATGAAACGCTCGCTTGAGACGCTTCCAGATGAATACCGCGATGAATATTTGCGCCGAGAATTCTCTTTATTCAGGCAAAGAGTTTCTTTGTATTGTCTTGTCACGACGTTCCTGTTTTTTGGGGTCTCCGGCCAATATTTGATCCGCAAATTACTTTTTGCGGCTGATACATTCAGGGCTTGGGAAATGTCGTTTTGGGCCATCCTCCTTTTTGGTACGTTCATTTGTTACTCCTGGAATAAGCGGGCTTCGAAACGCTCGGATTCAAAAGCGGCCGCGATCGTATACACCTTGTTCTTTTTGTGGGCTTTTTCCGGGATCGCCGTGGTGTATCCGGAGACTCAGCTTATCTTTGTTTTTTATTATGCTTTTGCACTTCTCTTTACCTCGCTTTTGATCCCGTGGCTGATCAGTGAGATCGTGATGCTGACAGCGCTTTACATGGCCGCATCCATAGCAGCCTATGATTATGTGATCTATATTCTGGACTATCCCGTGCCCAGTTTGCCGCGATTCAACCCGCTTATTGATGGGCCATTGTTCATCCTTATTGCGGCGTTCATATCTATCGTGATCCGAAGAAAAGAGATCGAGCGGAATATCCATAATTTTGTACTGCTCAAAAAAGTGGAGAAGCAAAACCACCAAATCGACGCGGAGCTTGATATGGCCAGGCGCGTGCACCGCACGCTGGTCCCCGAATCTACGCAGCATCCCAAAGCGGATGTCTGGGTCACTTATATCCCCGCCAGTTATGTCAGCGGTGATTATGCCAAGATCCGATTTTTGGATGAGGATCGTTTATTGGTATTTATCAGCGATGTGACGGGGCATGGGGTTCCGGCGGCGCTTTTGGTGAACCGGGTGCACGCCGAATTCGAGAGGTTGTCGCTGCTGACCCAAGACCCATCGCAGTTATTGAAGCGGCTGAACGATTTTATTCTCAGGGATTTCGAAGGGACAAATATGTATTTATCGGGCTTTTGCGCGCTCTTAGATTTTGGGAAAGGCAGCCTGCTTTTTTCAAACTACGGGCATCCATCTCAATTTCTTTACCGCGTGAACCGATCCGAAGTCTTAAGTCTCACCTCACAGACGACATTGCTGGGTTTGGAGGAGGGTGAAAGGCAGTATTTTCAAGGGGAGCAAAGTTTTAAAGAGGGAGATCGGCTGTTGCTATTTACGGACGGGGTCATAGAAGCCATGAATCAGGGCGGAGCCGAATATGGCGAAGCTAGGCTCATGAGGTTTTTGACGGAGCATCATGATATAATCGACGCCCGGTTCAATAGTAAGCTCGTGGATGAATTGAAGGCGCATACGAACGCAGCTTTTTTGGACGATATCTTTATTTTGAATATAAAAACCAAAGGAGAAAAATAAATGAAAAAAATATCGTGGCTTTTGATGTTGGTGATGGCGTTGGCGGTTGTCGGATGCGAGAAAAAGTCAGCCTCTGAACAGCTTGCGGATGATGTTAAAAAAGCAGCCAATCAAATGAAGAAGGATCTTAATAATCTATGAAGCTTAAGCTCGCCGGCATTTTATTTGCGTCCTTTGCGCTGATCGCCAGCGCTTCAGCTCAGGCACAAGTTGTGGTCGAGACGGTGGAGTATAAACATGGCGAAGCCGTTCTTGAGGGGTATCTAGCCTATGACGAGGCAATGGCTGATAAGCAGCCTGGTATCTTGGTGGTGCATGAGTGGAAAGGTGTAGGAGAATACGCGAAGATGCGCTCAAAAATGCTGGCTGAGCTTGGGTACGTCGTCATGGCCGTGGATATGTACGGTAAAGGAATACGCCCACAAACACATGAAGAAGCAGGGAAACAAGCGGGTATTTATAAAAGTGACCGCGTGCTTATGCGGGCAAGGATCCTTTCCGCAATGGACGTGCTCAAGGCTCATCCGATGGTGGACGCAGCAAAGATAGCGGCTATCGGGTACTGTTTTGGAGGCACAACCGTTTTGGAGCTGGCTAGAAGCGGGGCAGATGTCAAGGGAGTGGCAAGTTTTCACGGCGCTCTGGGAACGCCAAATCCTCAGGATGCAAAAAACATAAAAGGCAAAGTCTTGGTTTGCCACGGGGCCGCTGATGGCTTTGTGCCGGCCGAGGAAGTGGATGCGTTCAAAAAAGAAATGATGGGTGCCGGCGTGGATATGCGATTTGAAAGTTATGAGGGGGCTGTCCATAGTTTCACGGTCAAAGAGGCAGGAGATGATCCCGCCAAAGGCATGGCTTACAATGCTGCGGCTGATGAAAAGTCTTGGTCTAAGCTCGTTGATTTCCTAAAAGAAATTTTCGCCTAAAATAATATCTGGACAGGAACTCTAGGTTGATTTATTCTATCTTTACTTAACAGATTAGTTAACCTTTTATAAACAAAAAGGAGAATTCAATGAGTCAGCTAACGCTTCTCGAAAAAAGACTGCATCGTCATATTCGCAGTAAGCTCGTCTTGAGAGTCTCAGAAAAAAATGAAGAAGCGTCGACTCCTGCAGACTGGACCGTGGTGACCAGCCGCAATCTAAGCACCAATGCTGTTATTTTTAATTATCGCCGACCCTTATTTGCTGGAACGCGTTTAGATGTGCGCATTCATTTCCCAGAAAAATCCATCAGTTGCGAGGCGTATGTGGTTCGCTGTAAGCCTGCGTCGACCGAGCCTTTGGTGCAAATCGCCGCCAAACTGGTCGATCTGTCTCCTATGGATAGAGAGTTCATCGAACAATACCCCGTTTAAAAATAGCGTCTATCAAATAAATCACGCTTCGATTACAATAATCGAAGCGTTTTTTATTGGATGGAGGCTCGCTCATGTCAAAAAAAGTCTTGATTATCGAAGATGAAGAGGCGGCTCGGAATGTACTTCAAGCATTCTTTTTAAGTAAGGGTTGTGACGGCGTTGAGGTGGCTGCGGATGGGCAGGCGGGGCTTGAGAAGCTCAAGCTTTTTAAGCCTGATGTTATCGTGCTGGATGTGATGATGCCCGTGATGGATGGGTATGGGTTCATTCGCGAGATGAAGCGGGACGAGTCTATGCGCCGCATACCGGTCGTGGTGTTGACGGCTCGAGAGATGATGAGAGATGTCTTTGTACAAGAAGGTGTTAAGGAATTCATTTCCAAGCCTTATGATGCCGATGAGCTTTATAAGATAGTGTGTCAGTATTTTGGATCAAATGCATAACGCTGCGTCTGGTGCCGGCATTTCTTATTCTCAGCTCAGCCAGGCGCTAAAAAATTCCAATTGCCAGTTGTGCGCCTTGTCCCAAAGCCGCACACAGATCGTTGTGGATCGTGGAAATCCTGGCTCGAAAGTCCTTTTTGTGGGCGAAGCACCGGGCCAAAATGAAGATCTTTCGGGAAAGGCGTTCGTTGGTCGATCTGGGCGCTTATTGGATCAGCTGTTGGCCGCGCAAGGCTTTATCACTGATAAGGATGGGTTGATTGTCAACGTGGTCAAATGCCGCCCGCCAAAGAACAGGGCACCTTTGCCGCTCGAAGTTCAAAAATGCATGCCTTATCTGCACCAGCAGATCAAGCTTGTGAAGCCAACTTTTATTGGTCTCTTGGGCGCGACGGCTTTAAAGTGTTTGTTCCCTGATCGCGCATCTTCTTCTATGAAGGATCAGGTGGGGCGATTTTTTGAGGACAACAACTATCCGGGTGTCCAGTTAATGGCACTTTATCATCCGGCATATATTTTGCGCGACCCGCGAAGAAAGCCAGAAATGGAGCAGCATCTGAGCGACTTGTGTGAAGCCTGGCGGCGTAGCCGGGGAGACATTGATGTTTGCTGACAGGGTTGATAGAATACGCCCCTAAAATATTGATGGATCATATCAGGGAAGGTGGTTATGAAAAAGCTAGTTTGCAGTGTCGTATTCGGTATGTTGATTTCCATAACGGCCAACGCGGTTAGTCCAAAGGTGAGTGAGCCTGCTACCAAGAAGAATTTGGTTGGAACATGGGATCTTGTGAGCGTAAAACCGGTGCACGATAAAAAGGATCCAGCGTTTTATCCCTATCAACGGTATGTATTTAATTCGGATTCGAGTATGAAATTCATGGTTTCGGATGCGCCTTTCAATAAAGAGTGGGTCGACAAATTCAAAAAGCAACCAAACGAGATTAATTATACCGTTTCCGAAAAGGGAATATTGACATTGACTTGGAGTAACAAACCGTTCACTGAGTCAGTTGTTGCGGCCTATGTGGTTCAAGACATGCCTAAAGAAGTCATTGAAAGATTGCCTGTGTTCGAAAAAGCTAAACTGCCTCGAAGGGGCAATATCGTTCTTAGTTTTTTAAATAAATCCGGAAAAATTGCCTATCAGAAGGTTTTTTCAAGAGTTAGTTAATCCTAAGAGAGACGCGGACAAAGTGGAAGGCAGTGCGTCTTTTGGGCAGCGTCCTGGGTATATAAGGAGTATGTGCGGGCATGATTTATCAAGCAGCACATAGCTATTATTGCGAATGATGAAAACCTATGAGTTAGTATTATTCGATTTTGATGGGACGCTGGTCGATACCGTGGCGGACATCGCATTTTATGCCAACTCTGTTTTGGTGGATGAGGGTTTTTTGAGCCACGCCGTGGGGGAGGTCAAAAACGCTATTGGTTTGGGTGTCCATGAGCTTTTGAAATGTTTGGAGCCGTCTCTTGGACTATCTTCGGAGAGACTTGATCGTGCGGTGACTCGATTTAAGCAGGCCTATCGTGAAAAGCCCGTTCGAAAAACACGGCCATATCCGGGTGTCGCCAAGGCTTTATCGGGCCCGCTGGGCGGGACACCCAAGGCGATCATCACCAACAAGCCCCAAGACATCACCCTTCAGATCCTAAGAGAGCTGGGGATGGAACATCACTTTGAGCATGTCATTGGCATGCATGCCGGGTATCCACCCAAACCAGACCCCATTGCGATGGAGACTGTTATTAAAAAAATGAAACAGAAAAAAAATAGCGTTGTTTATATCGGTGATAGCCGTGTGGATTCAGAGACTTGTCTAAATGCTGGGGTTGATTTTGTGTGGATGGATTATGGATACGATCAATTAACTAGCGAAAAATACCTGCACCGCTTTTCAGCGGCAGAAGATTGGATCAAGCTTATTGCTTGATGGGCGGAAAATCAGAGGCGCTGTTTTTGACCCAACGCTCAGCAGCATCGTTTTCGGAAATCTTGTAACCCAATTCCTTGGATATTGATTTTTGATATTCCATGATCTGCAGAACTTCTTCGGCAAGCCTAGCTTTGAAAGCACTTGGAAAATCCGTAAAGGAAACGCCGGTAAAAAAACGAGCTGTTTTGCGATCCTCTTTGCAGTAGACAACTTTTGCGTGTACGTCAAAGATCTTTTCTTTGACGGGAATGGCAATGGTCAAAAAAGTGCCCTTGGGTAATTTTTTGGGCCAGCTAAAATTGAGCCCCCCTAAAGAAATATCATTAGAGTTGGCATCCAGAGGGCTGCCGCCATCCTCGATCCGTAATTTGATAGGGATATTTAATGGGTGGCGAAAAAACTTTCTACGCTCTTTTCCTGTTTGTGCCATGTGCACATTATAACACAGGCATATGCATTTGTGGATGTTGCTCAGAGGGCAAATGTTAGTAAAATTAATACTTAGATAAGTTTTGCTTAAAGCGACTTGAAGTTGAGGTGACCTGATGGTATATTTTGAGTATGAGATACGCGTGGGAAGTTATTCATAGTTACAAAAAAGAATCAAAAAGAGTTTATAGCAATGCAGTCAAAAAAATTTCACGTGACAATAACTTTTTTTTTGGCCATAATGAAGCCACTTTTAAAAAGAGTTGCAAATCAAACGAATTTAACGAAAACGGAGAATAAGGCGATGATAAACAAAACTCTTCAACCTGCTGAAGAAATGTTTAAAAGCCGATACTCCCGGAATTTAAAAACGGTCGCAGCTCTTGTGTTGGCGACTTTTTTAGTTCGGGATGTCGCATGGGCCGCGATTGATTACAATTCGGCAAAAAAGAAGACGCATCAGCAATCAGCTTCTTTTCTCCCAAGTTACATAAAACAGCAGCAAGCTAAACGCGAAGAGATGATCAAGACGAAGCAGGACGCTTTGATCATTCGAGGCTCTGTTGATGAGAAATTTATCAACAAAGTTCGCGAGGCGAGGCCTGAACTTGCGGTAGTGCCCGAAGGGCCTGGTCGCAGCGGCCAAGGACGTGAGTCGCTTCTTAAGTACACATTAGGAACAAAAGATGAATCCGGCCGCCCGACATCCATTACAATGTTTGATTATGATAAGGCTGGTAATATCAAATCAACAATGACTTTTGATGCCACTGAAGTGGATATCGAAAAATTCATCAAAGCGTCTGTTGAGCAAGAGGGTAGTGACAAATCCGCTTTTAAAGGTGGGTATCGTGATTTGGATGCATCCAAGTTAACCAAAGATAAAGTAACAGCTCAAAGTTTTTACGAAGGCAAGTACGATGATAACCGTGTGGCGTATGTATTATCTCAATTCACAAAGGACGACGCCCAAAAGGCTGGCAAGGTCTCTTCTTACTCCTATGATGGGGAGAACCGTATCACCGAAGTCAAGAATTGGAATATCGAAGCATTTGAGAATTTTCTTGGGAAGAACTCCTTGTCGGAGATGAAGCTTGATGATCTCGAATCCGTGTCCAAGTACACCGTCAAAAAGAATAGCAGGAACAAGGATGTGAGCGTTGTGTCGGAAGAAATCAATCTGCAGAATAACCACAAAACGACCTATACCTATAATAGTGACGCATCGATCAATTATTCCCAGGAATACAATATATATGGAGATGTAATCAGCGTTAATAAGTTTTCACGTGTTTGGGACAACCAGGATCGTGTGATTGAGTCGGAGAATCTTTTGGATGGCACCAAGACCAAGTATGATTTCAAACAGGGCGGCGTGCTCAGTGGCTCCAAAACCACCAATATGGAGGGCCTCTTGCTTTCCGAGCAGCTCTATTCCCGCGGCTCCAATAAGCAAGACCGAATTGTTAAGCAGGTCAATGTCTTGACCGGCACTTTTATCGAGTACTCCTATAATAAAGATAACAGTGCTAGTGAATCCAAGACCAAGAACAAAGATGGTCAGGTTATTGAAACGGTTATTTTTAACAAGGATATTTATGGTCGCGACAAGGCACAAAAACGCACCAATTTGCTTACTGGCTTGACACAAGAATATCGGTACACCGAGACAGGTAATTTAACGCAGATTGATACTACAAATGCCGATAGCAAGAAGATTCGCGAAGAGCTTTTCACAATGCTTCCACATCACGTAGAGGCTGTGAGCGAGTCTAGCGATCTTTTGCGCCACACGAAAACGAAATATACTTACGACCCAGAAGGGCGTATGGAGACAGCCAAAACTATTAATAACCTTGGTCAAATGTTACAAACCGATTATTTCAATCGTTTGGCTGATGGGACGGATGGGGTGGTCAAGTCCGTGGACGAACTTAAGAGTTTGATCACTGATTATATTCGCGATCGAAAAGGCAAGATCACGGAATCGACAATTACGAACTCCAAGGGGTTGGTTATTCAGACGACCGGTTTCGAGACGGGTCCAGACGGCGCTTCCCGTATAGCTCTGGTTTCAGATCCGCTCAAACATTTGCAGACGGTCAATACTTACTCCGATAAAACGGGTTTATTGGCTGAATCGGTTACCAAGAATTTTGATGGCTTGATAATATCAACCAATAAATATGAGCAGGGTGTAAGCGGCGCAGCTGCTATCAGCAGCCAGACTGATCATCTGCGCATGCTTGAAACAATCTTTATTAATGATGTAAACACAGGTTTGACGGGTCAAAGCGTCACTACCAGCTTGGTTAATAATGAGATTGAGACCGATTCGGACTCGGGTAACGTGCAGGCTGTTGCTGCTAATCAGCAGATACGCACCCAGACCTTTGTGCGCGGTGCCGAAGGTGAGGCGGTGGTGGTCACTGATAAGAATTTGTTGACAGGTGTTCAGGCTGTGAGCACATATGGAGAAAATGGGCAGCTTGCTTCGGTGTCATATGAAAATCCTGAAAGCGTTCTGATCCAAACCGAGAAATACATTTCAGGAGCTACGGGTAATTCTATTATCAGCGAATCCGATTCTATTTTAACAGCTCTAAAAACGGCGTATATATATGATGATAAGAGTAATTTGATCCAATCTGAAACACGCTCGACGCAAACCGGGGATATTGCGGTTGGGACAAAGCCGGATGATACAATAAGCGTGATCGCCGGGCAACTCGTGAGCGAGGTGACTTACTTTGGCGGGCCTGCAGGAGATGCGCTCGCATCTGCAGAAAAGAATGCGTTGACGGGTGTGATCAAGACTTTTGAATACGATCAGACAACAGGTGTATTGACAGCTGCTTCGTCCACAAATGCGGATGGCACGACCATTTCGAACGAGGTGTGGGTACAAAACGTAACAGGGGATGCGCGCCTAGAACAGTTTAATGATCTTTTATTGCAACAAACCACCGATTATTTTTATAACGAAAATGGAATGACAACCAATAGCGAAACCCAGAGTCTTGTTGTTTCGGGTGCCGATGTTAATACAGCCCCGACACGCGGCGATCCCGTGGTCACGTCAGATCCGATTGTAACTGCTGATCCAACCGTAGTTTCTCCTACCACCGTAGTAAATTCCACAGAGCCCCTAATAAATCAATCGACGGCATTGCTTGAGCCCGCTACCTCGCCAGCTAGTGCGGACGCGGATACCTTTGCAACACCTTTTACAGCCACAACAACGAATACGGATGGCAGCACCACGCTTACGGTTCCGGGGGAGGTTGAGGGAACGCAAACAACCTATACATTTGCACCCGGCGGCGAACCTGTTTCGGCCACAACATTTACGACAGCTGAATTTCAAGAAGAGGGGGGTACGTTTACAGTCCGGATAGCCACTGGAGCGAGTGGCAATTGGACGAATGGCCAGGGTTTTGCTGTTTGGACCAGCGGGCCTATCGATTTATCCGGTTACACGTCTATTGTTTTTAATTTTCCGCCGGATCAAGCGGGCCGTGTATTTCGTGTGCGCTTGGGAGATCAAAATCAACCATTAGAAGGGGTATTTACGATTCCCGCAGATGGCAAAGTCGAAGTGAAACTTCCAAGCGGTATAAGCTCGGTTAATCAGATCTCGGTTCATTCGGGTGCGGATGCGTGGGGGCAGCCACTCAACGACGATCCCAACGACATTGCTTGGTACGAATCGATTGATGGGGTCAAAGTGGTGGATTTACAAACCATACCGTCCGGGACTGTTCTTTCTACAACACAATACAAAATAGGGTTAGATGGAACGTCTGTTGTGGATTTCACCATCGATAATTTGACAGGAAATGTTACGACATATTCGTATGACAGCAACAATCAACTCTCCAGCAGCGTTACAAGAAATAAAACCGGTTTAACCCTTTCGGCGACTACGTACGAAATTGGTTTGACGGGAACGGCGCGTATTAAAGATACCGTGGATGTTCTTACGGGCAATCGCACTACATTTGCTTATGATGCGAATAACCAGACAGCTTCGACCACGACGGTCAATTCGCAGGGAGTCACGATATCCACCGCGGATTATGGGGTTGGTGTGGATGGAACAGCTCGGATTGAATCCAGCGCTGACGTTCTGACCGGCAATGTGACTAAGTTTTCATATGATAGCAATAATCAGACGCAGTCGTCTGTCACGGTCAACAGCGCTGGCCGCACTTTGTCCACCACGAAATTCGAGATTGGGGTGAATGGGGAGGCGAGGGCAGGTGAGACGACGGATGCGCTTACGGGAAATATTACGAAGATCTCTTATGATGCCAATAATCAGGTTTCGCGAAGTGTTACGTCCAGTCAGGCTGGGATCGCCCTGTCTGTGTCAGAGTATGTCATTGGGCTTGATGGCACCGGACAAGTACGTACGACGACAGATGCTTTGACGGGCAATGTGACCCTGTATTCATACGACGCCAAAAATCAAGTGGCTGGGTCAACAACTACCAATAGCACCGGTGCATTGCTTTCAAATACGGTGTATGAAATAGGTGTGGATGGTCGCGGCCGTCAAGCATCAACGGTAGATGCGCTGACAGGAAATGTAACCACCTACGCCTACGACGCCAGCAATCACCTCTTAACGGCCACCGTCGCTAACTCCGCAGGACGTGAGCTCTCTATCCAGGACTACGGTATTAATGTCGACGGTTCAGACCGCTTGGACAATGTGGTCGATCTTTTAACCGGCAATCGCACCACCTACACCTATGATGCCAACGGCCAAACTCAGTCTACTCAAACCTTAAATAGAGACGGCCTTGCTCTGTCAAGCCAATCCTTCCAGATTGGTGTGGATGGAAGGGCTCGCCTTGCCAGCCAAACGGATGCATTAACAGGGGCTATCACCAACTTCTCGTATGACAACAACAATCAGATCAAGACCAGTGTTGTTGCCAGAGAGGGCGTGACATTATCAAGCTCCAATTACGAGATCGGACTCGATGGTCAATCTCGCATCAAGGACACTGTAGATAATTTAACAGGCAACAGGACTAGCTATACCTATAACAGCCGCAATCAAGTTGCAACCTCCACTGTTGTGAACAGCTCCAGCAAGACCTTGTCCACCTCCTCCTTTGAAGAGGGTGTGGATGGTCAGTCTCGCATCAAGGAGACAGTTGATAATCTAACCGGCAACAAAACAACTTATACGTATGATGCCAATAACCAAACGCAATCCACCAGCACTGTCAATAGCGCTGGCACCGCGCTTTCAAGCCAAACCTTCCAAATTGGCGTGGATGGCCGCGCAAGAGCTGCCAGCCAAACAGACGCTCTGACAGGAGCGGTTACGAACTTTGCATATGACAACAACAACCAATTACAAACCAGCGTCACCACTCGCAACAATGTCGTTCTTTCAAACTCCAATTACCAAATTGGAATCGATGGCCAGGCCCGTATTTTAGACTCAACCGACAACTTAACTGGCAACAAAACAACTTATTCTTATAATGCTAGTAACCAAGTTGCCGCCTCCACCGTATTTAATAGTTCAGGATTGCCTCTTTCTACATCCATCTTTGAGGCGGGTGTCGATGGTCAGTCTCGTATCAAAGAATCTACCGATAATCTGACGGGTAACCGTACTGATTATGCGTATGATGCCAACAATCATCTTTTGACGGCAACGGTTGTGAACTCAGCCGGCACACAACTCTCTATCCAAGACTACGGTATCAATGTTGATGGCTCAGACCGCTTGGACAATGTGGTTGATCTTCTGACGGGTAATCGCACTACCTATGCTTATGACGCCAACGGCCAAACTCAGTCCGCTCAAACGGCTAACAGAGACGGCCTTGCTCTTTCAAGTCAATCCTTCCAGATCGGTGTGGATGGAAGGGCTCGTATTGCCAGCCAAACAGATACTCTGACGGGTGCTGTCACGAGCTTCACATATGATACTAAGAACCAAGTGACATCTACGTCTACAGTCCGAAGTGGCGTGACACTCTCAACCGCCGCTTATGAAACCGGCATTGACGGCCGCTCAAGAGTTGCCACCCAAGCAGACGCTTTAACAGGAGCGGTTACAACCTTTACTTACAATGCCAGCAACCAAGTGGAGTCTAGTGTTGTCAGAAGAGAAGATGTGACTCTTACAACCTCCAGCTTTGAGAAGGGTGTCGACGGTCAATCTCGCATCAAAGAATCCACTGATAGCTTAACCGGTAACAAAACAGTCTACGCTTATGATGCCAACAACCATCTTTTGACAGCCACCGTCACCAACGCTTCAGGGTTGCAGCTGTCTATTCAAGACTACGGCCTTAATGTCGATGGTTCAGATCGTTTGGACAACGTCGTTGATCTTCTGACAGGTAACCGTACCACTTACACGTATGACGCCAACGGCCAAACTCAGTCCGCTCAAACCGTCAACTTTAACGGGGTGGTTCTCTCGGATCAAACCTTCCAGATCGGTGTGGATGGCCGCGGAAGAATTGCCAGCCAAATCGATCGTCTGACAGGCAACACCACTTCCTTTACTTATGGCGCCAACAATGAAATCACCAGCACATCCACCACCAACAGCTCTGGCCGAGTCATTGCCTCCGCCAATTACGAGACAGGTGTGGACGGTCGTGCAAGAGTGGCTAGCCAAACAGATGCTCTGACAGGAGCGGTTACAAACTTAAGCTATGATGCCAAGAATCAGCTGACAACCAGTGTGACCACCAGACAAGGGGTAACTCTCTCAACATCCAATTACGAGATCGGCTTAAACGGCCAATCCCGTATCAAGGAGTCCGTTGACAACTTAACGGGCAACAAGACAACTTATACTTATGATGCCAAAAATCAAATCCAAAGCGCTTCTGTTACCAATCGCAGCGGACAAGAAATCACCACTCAGTCCTTTGAGAAGGGTGTTGATGGTCAGTCTCGTATTCAAACATCCACCGACAAATTGACCGGCAACAAAACCACCTACGCCTACGACGCCAGCAATCACCTCTTAACGGCCACCGTCGCTAACTCCGCAGGACGTGAGCTCTCTATCCAGGACTACGGTATTAATGTCGACGGTTCAGACCGCTTGGACAATGTGGTCGATCTTTTAACCGGCAATCGCACCACCTACACCTATGATGCCAACGGCCAAACTCAGTCTACTCAAACCTTAAATAGAGACGGCCTTGCTCTGTCAAGCCAATCCTTCCAGATTGGTGTGGATGGAAGGGCAAGGATTGTGCGTGAAACGGATGAATTAACCAATAATGTCACAACTTTCACCTATGACGCCAACAATCAAATCGCCTCATCAAGCACGATCAACGAAGGCAGCACAACTCGAGAAGCGATTGCCGGACTTTACACCACCATACTCGGCCGCACTGCCTCTGCGTCTGAAATTGATGGCTGGATTGCGTCTGGAAGCTCACTGGATAGTATTCGCCAGCAGTTTTTCCGCAGTGAAGAGTTTGTCAATAAAGTAAATAGCCAAGGGACTCGCGAACAGCAGGCAAGCTTCCTTATTAGCACGATGTTGGGCGGTTTTGCAACCCAAAGCCAAATTGATCAAATTGCCAACTCGAGCATGGATACGCGGCAGGCCATCGAATTTTTGATGACCGAGCTTACACCTCTGTCAGATGGAAAAGTCAACACATCGTCGGTATACGAGATTGGTTTAAATGGACAGTCTCGGGTTAGAGAGTCCATTGATAATTTGACCGGAAACAGAACAACGTATACTTACGGCAGCGACAATCAAGTGGCGACCTCCGTGGTTGTGAATCGAGAGGGCCAGACCATATCAAGCTCACGCTTTGAAGCGGGGGTGGATGGACAGTCCCGTATCGTTGAATCCAAAGATAATTTAACCAAAAATTCCACGACATTCACGTATGACGTGAACAACCAGTTGACAACCGCTATCACTAAAAACGCCACCGGCACTCTGTTGAGAACTCAACAATATGAAATAAGCCCCGTGGACGGCCGCGCGAGAGTGCTCAGAATTACGGATCATCTTACCAACGCGGTGGATCGTTATGAATACGACGCCAACAACCAGGTTAAGAATGTGGTCCGGGAAAGCGGCAATGCACCCATTGATACTGCGGATCCCAATGCGGGTCGCTCCCTCATGATCACGAGTTTTTATCGCTCCATTCTCGGTCGCAGCCCATCTCAGGCCGAGTTGAGCGCTGCCGCGTCCAGCACCACTTCGCTAGCTGATATTCGCCGCTCTATCTTTGCATCGGCCGAGTATCAGAATAAACTCGATAGTCAATTTGGCCAGGAAGCGCAACTGACTTTTTTGTATAAGACTGTGCTGCAGAGAGAGCCTAGCCAAGCCGAGATCAATGATTGGATCGCCAATTGGCCCAGTGGCGGCGCGGATCAAGTATTAGCTACGATGCTGGCCTCTGCCGAGTACAATCAGCGCTTTAGTGTTATCAATGCGCCTGTCGCTTCTACTTCATCCACCACCTCAACTACGACTCAAAGCTCCTCATTCAATATGACCGCACCGACATCCGGCAGCGTTTTGAATGAGTCTGAGGCGTCTTTAATGTACAAATATACGGATGCCAACGGTGCCGAACATAATGTGATCGTCAATAATCCTCTTGATGGCCAAATTAAGATTGTTGATTATCGTTTGTCGGAAGCAGGAAACATTGTGGGACAAACGGAGTATTCTATCGATTCAACCGTTAATCTGGCGACGGGTGCGCTGAGCTTCGCTTCTCGAGATATGCTCAATGGCGGCGCAATGATTACCACCACGCTTAAGCCAGGGGATAGTAGTTACACCAACGCCCTCAACTATGTTATTGGTCTTCTACAGGTCGGAGCCAGTGTCAGCAAAATATCCTCGCATCAATCTTCATATCAAACGATGATCAGTCAGCTAAATGGGTTTAAGTCCGGGACAGCTACCACAAACACGGTTTTCAGGACATCGTCGGCTCCTGCGCCGACTACCACCTCAACTACGACTCAAAGCTCCTCATTCAATATGACCGCACCGACATCCGGCAGCGTTTTGAATGAGTCTGAGGCGTCTTTAATGTACAAATATACGGATGCCAACGGTGCCGAACATAATGTGATCGTCAATAATCCTCTTGATGGCCAAATTAAGATTGTTGATTATCGTTTGTCGGAAGCAGGAAACATTGTGGGACAAACGGAGTATTCTATCGATTCAACCGTTAATCTGGCGACGGGTGCGCTGAGCTTCGCTTCTCGAGATATGCTCAATGGCGGCGCAATGATTACCACCACGCTTAAGCCAGGGGATAGTAGTTACACCAACGCCCTCAACTATGTTATTGGTCTTCTACAGGTCGGAGCCAGTGTCAGCAAAATATCCTCGCATCAATCTTCATATCAAACGATGATCAGTCAGCTAAATGGGTTTAAGTCCGGAGTAGCGGCGACTAAGGCTCAAATTGGCCCTGACGGTTTTGCATTGGCTTCTCGTGCGGATGCGATCCAGATCATGTATCAAAATGTGTTTGGTTCTTCCATGTCCTCTACGGAGCTTGCGGCTTGGAATAGCAGCTCTTTGGGGCTTTTGGATATTGTGTGGGCCTTTAAAAATGCCAAAGCGGCAGGCACCAGCGTAGGGTCGCCCTCCAGCGTGACGCCGTCGACGGGAGCCAGCTTTAGCTCGTTGACCACGCAACAAAAAACCAATGAAATCAAGTCACTTTATAGCGATATTTTGGGACGCGAGCCGTCTTCATCCGAAATAGCCTATTTCTTAAATTATCAAAACCCCAATCAAGCGGGTGGGTATCGCCAGTTTGTGTCGGATGTTTTATTGCGCATGTCAGGTTATTTGCAGCGGACGACAACAGGCACAGCTCCAGCAGCACCTGCGCCCACGCCGACGACTCCTGCGCCCACAACGCCTCCACCCACAACAGATCCCACTGATCCGTTTGCACCGACAGATGAGTCACCGGCACCCACAGCTCCGACAACACCACCGACAACGACACCTCCGTCGACGACACCGCCACCTAGCACAACGGACCCAGAACCTCTACCGACGGGCAGTGGTCGTACACTCTATGCAGATCCATCCAATGTGTTGTCCATGGTGAGTCAGCTGCGTCCGGGCGATACGCTGTATCTCCAAAGCGGTGTCTATGATACAAATTTCACCAATAATATCCCAAGCGGAACAAGCTGGGATAATGCGGTGATTGTATCAGCTGCTCCTGGTGCATCTGTTACGATCCGGCCTTCTAGCGGCTATCGCGTGATGGATTTTGCGGGAGAAGGCACACAGTACATTATTATCAATGGCCTCACCATTGATGCGCAAAATGTGTCTATTGACGCAGTCAAGATAACCAGCGGAGCTAATCATATTCGCATCCAAAACTCCACGATTATCAATGCTCCGAGGCAGGGAATTTTGGTGACTGATAACTCCAATTACAATGAGTTTATTAACAATGACATTTATCAAAATGGCACGAGCGATTTTGATCATGGTTTGTATATTTCGACCAGCTTTAATGTGATCGAAAATAATCGTGTGTATGAAAACTCCGGTTGGGGGATTCATATTTACAATGGGTATGCCGGACAATCTGCCGACAACAATGTGATTCGTTATAACACTGTCTTTAATAATGCAACCGCCGGAGCTCGAGGCGTCGGGATTGGTATTTATTCCGGTAGCGGAGCTTTGGTGTATGGCAACACGATTTATGGAAATGTCTTAGCCATGGAAGTTATGTATGGCGTAGCGAATGCGCAGATATACAACAATCACATCTATGGCAATGACAGCAACGAGATCGTGGTGGGAAGTGACACCTCTAACGTGTCTGTTTGGAATAACGATGAGGAGAGGATTTCGCCCTTACAGCCACCCGATGACCCTAACCAAACTATTCAAGACGCGATCAGTCGTTCTTCAGGAGGAAGCGGCTCGTCTTTTAATGAGGCTACAGCCCCTCAAACACCACCACCTTCGACTAATCCACCTGCTATGCCAACACCAACCCCTGATCCAGTCCTGCTACCAGAAGGCAATGGTCGGGTGTTGTATGCCAACACTTCCGATGCGGCGTCTATGATTAGCCAGCTGCGTCCGGGTGACACGCTTTATCTTCGCAGTGGCACCTACAATACATCGGGATGGAATATTCCGGGTGGCACTAGTTGGAATAGTGCGGTTACCATAGCAGCAGCTCCGGGCGAGAGTGTGACTCTTCGCAATGATGGCGCTTATCGTGTTTTGGACTTCTCCGGATCATCCAAACAGTACATCGTGATTAGCGGGATGACATTGGATGGCAGCAATTTGATTGGCGCTTCAAGCCCATCTTTATCGACGCCCAATGAGGGAGATGTGATCAAGATGTCGAGTGGTGCGCATCATATTCGTATACAAAACAATGTCATTATGAATGCTCCGGGGCAGGGCATCATGATTGCCGATGAGGGAACAAATTATCATGAAATCCTGAACAATGATATTTACAACAACGGCACTTCTGATTTCGACCATGGCGTTTATGTATCAACAGACCACAATATTATTGACGGCAACCGTATCCATGGTAGCTCAGGCTGGGGTGTGCATCTTTATAATGGATACGGCGGTGGATCGGCCGACTACAATATCATTCGTAACAATGTTGTCTATGACAACGCCCGCATCGGTCGTCGCGGCCCTGGTATTGGTGTTTACACGGGCACAGGAACCCAGATTTATGGCAATACGATTTACGGTAATCGCGAAGCTTTTCAGACCGATGGCTCCGCTACGAACCTGACGATCTACGGTAACAACGCATATGGGAACACGGATTCAAATTATGTTCCGGGCGGGGGTGGGGGCGGTCCGTCTTTTAATTTGGCCACCGCGCCTGATCCAGCCGGCACGGTGGCGACCGCAACTCCGCTGGCTTCCGAAGGAAATATCACGGGGGTCGCGGAGTCGGTAGATTTTACGTCAGACCCGATTTTTTATTACAAACTCGGTGTTTCTTTCACGGATCAAAACGTTGTGACGGCATCTCGCGCGTCGCAGGTGGCTTTGGACCATGAGTCCATCTACGTATCCCCCGAAGCGAATTATTATTCTGGTGTCGCAAAATTAAATTCTATTTTTGAGATAGTCGCCCAATCCCATTACGGCACGCTGCTGGATACATTGTCCAACAATGGCATTGCCGTCCAATGGGGGAGTGTGGCGGATTTTTCAGGCGCCGCATCGGGCGCAGCTGGTTTCTTTGATAAAAACCGCAATGTGATTGTTTTGAACCAAAGCTTTATGGGCGAATCTGCCGAGTCTTTGGCGGCTGTGTTGATCCATGAAGCCACACATGCTGAGCAGTATGTGGGTGGACTGATGGATGTGCTCAGTGAGCAAGAGTTGGAATTTTTGGCATTTAAAAATCAGGCGACATTCTGGGGAGATTATGCCAATGTTGCCAATTTAAACTCGTCCGCGCTTGGTCAAGATCTAAACATCCTTTATCAGACACTGCAGCACGGCGATGATGCGCTTCAGGCCTTAGTCAATGGCCGGTATGAGGGGGTGGTTGCCGGGGATCAAGCTAAGTTTTATTACATGACGGCAACCTATGTTGCTTCTGACGGCTTGGCGTTTATCAATAATTCGAATATGCACTATTCTGTTGATCCTATAAATGGCACGGTGATGATGCGTTCATATGATGCGTCCACAGGTGAGTACGGACATATGTATGTTTATCAAACCGATAGCGCCGAATATCAGTCCGTAATATCTCAGTTAGAGTCCGCGGCTGCAGGTGGAGCTGACAATTGGGATTTAATGAATTATTTACAGCAATTTATAGGCCGTTTTAAACAGCAGGCCGCTCCTCCACCAGCTTCTACCCCAAGCACACCCACACCAGTTGGGGAGGCGACGTATCATTATGGCGCTTTGACTTATTACATGACAGCCAAGTCGTTTTATGCGGCGACGCAAATGAGTGATGGTACCGAGAACCGTATGTATTACAACGATGATGGCGTGGCGTATCGCTCCGAGATTTGGCAGGGAGGAAGCCATTTGTCTACACAGACATATTCGGATGGTAATCGTCCGGCCATGGCGGACCCTACACGGCTTTATGATTATGTTTATCGTACGCAAGCGACGGCTCCGCCGCCCCCGACTCCACAGCCTGAGCCGCCTGCGCCCGCGACAACCAATGCCAATGTTTTTGATTACCATGGCGGCGGCCAACATGTGATGGTGAATCAAGAATTAGTCAATATCAGCGTAGATGATGTGTTTAATTATCGCGTCAACACCAACACCGGGGCTGTGGAAGATTTGGCGGCTCGTCGGTTTTTGTCCAATGAAGAGGCGGCGGCTATTCGGTACGATTTAATGAATGTGGTGGAATATGCCAGACTCAATAGCGGCAATGCTGATTTTGGTGTCATAAATTCGCGCTTAGCCGAGATGTTGCCTACGCCCAGCACCGCCGTTAATCCACCGCCAGCTAACAATAATTACACCGAGCCTCCGACAAATCAGTTCGATGTATTTACGCCTCCGGTTGAGTCCGGGCCTGAGCCGTTTGACTTGTTTACACCTCCGGTAGAGTCCACGGGACCTGCGGTTAACTTTTCGCCGGATGGCTCTGCGCAAGTTATCAATGAAAGCATGCAGTACACCATTTTTGAGAACGGGGATATCTCCGTTTCCACGACGGATCCTAATCTATCTTTGCCGGCTGTGAACCATTCCGTTGGCACAAATTCTCATATTCAATTTTCCTCAACCTTGGCGGGGCTTGTCCGAGAGTCGATTCAAATAAGCGGAGATAGTAACGGTTATAAAAACCAATTATTGAATAAATTAAATACGTGGGCCAGTAATCAAGGCATGCAGCTAGATAGAATACCGACACCGATACAGGCCATTCCCGAGGCTTTGACCAGCTCTGCGTATGATCCAGGCGATCCGATAGATGCCACCGAGAATGTGGTGCGGGATAATGAAGGCAATCCGCTTTATGCGACGTATAACATGACCAATGGCGGCACGATGCGGGTTAATTACACGCTGGATGGCACGCCGGTTTCACAAATTATTTATCGTCCAAGTGGCGAGATTTTTAGCACCACTTCATTTACTCAGATCGGCAATAGTTTTCGTCCCAACTCCACGACAACCGAAGGAGTGACCACCAACTATTCTTACAATGGGGATGGGTCGATGACCGTGTCGACACCCGCCACGGATGGCGGCCGGATTGTTTCCGCTTATAACTCGAATGATAAACCCATCTCTCAGCTTATTTATTTTGCGGATGGAGGTTTGGCCCAATCGATTTATTTCAAACCCGTGGGATCCGAGTATGAAGTGGATTATATTGTCGACACCAACGGCGCACGCACGGATTACCATTATAATAGTTCTGGCCAGCTGGATCATACGCAAGAAGCTCGCAGTGCCGGCGGATATATCCGCACTTTTTTTAATACAAGCCGCGATCCTTATCGGCAAATTACTTACAATGCCCAGGATCAGGAAATCTCCAATGTGGAGCTGGATTCCAATGGCAATGCGACTCGCATATCGCAAAATGGTGTGACGACAACATTTGGCACCTCCTCTAACGGCGAGCGTTATTCTCAGACGCCAATCACGACGGGGGCTAATGCCGGCGGTTATTCGCGGGATTATTATGATGCCAATGACAACCCTGTTCGCCAAGAAACCTACAATGCTTCCGGCGCGGTTCAAAGCACAGCTTATTTTAAATTGGTTGGAAATGAATATGAAGTGGATCGAGTTGTCGAGGGTGGAGTGACCACTTCGTATCATTACGGTGCACTTGCTTCGCATATGGCAGCGGATTCTTATTACACATCCACCCCGGGCCAGGGTGGCACAGATGTCAGAGTTTATTACAACAACACGCGTGAGAATCAGGCTTATCGTCAAGAAGTATGGCGCGGCTCCGAGCTTCTATCCACGTCATCGCTTGTCGAAGTCGGGGGCGAGCTTGTAGTGGGCGAAACCACATCGGGCAACAACACGACTCGCTACACGTACAATGCCAGTGGCGATGTGGAGAGAGCGACAAACTCGAGCACGGGAGCGTATGAACAGTATCTTTACACAGCCGTGGGCGGCAAAAACGTGGTGGATCAGATCCAGCAGCGCAATGCTAGCGGAGATATTGTCGCGGTGGCTTATTATCATTATTTAAATGGCGATCCGGATCGTATCAACTATATCGACAATGTGACCTGGGGCAATTCTAATGTGGAACGCACCTATTACAATGCAGGCGGCACGCCCACGAGCGGCGCTGTTTTTAATATCGCCGCATCCGCTGTCGGAACCAATGGTGATTTATGGGAAGAGATGGCCACTCGCGCTAGCTCGGGTATCACCAAATCTGTTTCCAGCAATTATTTTTACCGCGAGGTCAATGGCAAACAAATTATTGACCAAGTCCAAAACCGTGATGCCGCCGGTAATATAGTCAATGTGGATTATTACCATTATGCGGCCAATGGAGCCATGCAGTATGTGGACTCCATCGAGTCCGGCACCAACACGGCCAATCGCACTTATTATGACGCCTCTGGCAATGCGGTTCGCGGTACATCGTTTGATATCACCAATATCACCTCGGGCACCAGCGGGGATCAGTGGGAAGCTCTCGCGAGTGTCGGTACGATCCGTCGCGTCGGCGAGACCACGTATAAAATTTTAAATGGCCGAAGTGTGGTGGATACCGTCATCAACAACGAAGGCACCACGCGATACAATTACAATACTGCTGGACAGGTTGTTTCTACCTCGACTCAGCTGGATCATCGTGATGTGCTTCATGGCGGCACTATTGTAACGACGGAGTATGATCTGAATACAGGCCGCGTGATGCGGCAATTGACGGACAATATGGATAACCCATCCACTCCCGTGGATTATTTCTACAATGCTACGGGGCAGCTGACGCATACGTCTCAAAGAAATTCTGATGGCTCGGTGAGGCAGACAGATTTTGATCTCAACACAGGTCGAGCACTTTGGCAAAAAACATTTTCAGAAGGCGCGGAAATAGAGCATGCCCAGTTAGACGCTGAAGGTAGAATCCAGTGGGTACGAGAAACAAAGCGAAACGTCGCCAATCATTCAACAAGTATCGTTACAACTAATTATATTTATAACGGCAATGTTTTGGATCGCACGGTCTCCGATGATGGAACCACGGCTTATTATCAGTCCGGACGGGTATCGCGTGTTGTTGATCATGTGGGATTGGAAACTAATTATTTTTATGAGGGTAATACGCTTGTTCGCACGCATGATTCGGAAGGAGTTACAAGCTTTTTTGAAAATGGCAGAGTCGCGCGTAGCGAAAGAGCGGGTGATAATGGCACAACGATTGTAACGCAATACGCTCATAATGGCGCGCCGTCCAGGCAAATCGTGCGAGATGCGTCCGGAAATCAAATATCAACCTATGCCATAGTATCGGATGGGCGCGGAGGATATGTTTTGGACATTCCAGATTCCGCGCTTCAAGAAGAGCAGGAAAGAGAAGCTCCTTGGGTTCCAGAGACCGATTACAATCGTATGAATTCTTACGAAAGAATGCGCTGGGATAATATTGTGGCGAATTGCGGTTTTGATTGCAGCCAACAAGATATATTGAGCTCTTATCTCAACACGCGAAACGGCATCGATGATTCGGGGCAGGATATGCGGGAGTATAGCGCGCGAGTTAATGAGCAGCGTGCGCGTGCCGCTAGCTCACCTGCACCAGCTCCTGTTGCAGCACCCACAGCGCCTAGCGCGGTGACGCCGACGATGGGTATCCCAGGTGCCGATGTGGAGCGCGATCGCAATCTACTGGATACAATCGTGGATACGGTTGCGGATGTTTTTGGCCCGACCGTACCGACAGCACCCGTGGTAACACCGGGCACTACTTTTACGGATGTTGGCAACGGCCGCACGCAGGCAACAACAACCACCCTTGTTGGAGATAATTCTCAGACGACTACATTTGTCATGGATTCTCGCCTAGGGCCTAACACCAATATGGCTTATCAAAATGAGCTGGGTCGCTGGGATGCCAATGTGGCAGTCGAATACGTGACGCGCAATACACTCCTTCGCGCTCCGGATGCTTCAACCGCTTCTTACACTTCAGCCGTTACAAATGGTCAACTATCTATCAATAATTTACAAAACACACTTATCAATAGCTCCGCCATGCAATCCCATATCCAACAATATGGTTTGCATGATCAGACCACGGTGCGAAACACTGCTGGAGTTACTACATTCCAAACCACTTCACTTTATGAAGGCGGGACGACGGGCTTGGTGCGGGCCAATGCGGCCGATTTAAATGCCGCTTTGAGACAAAACAGTACACAGGATTTTGTAGCGGGTAACCAATACGTCACCGAGTTTACGGGGAGTGCGCGCCAAGAAGTAGCAACCCGCACGCTTTCTTATACCAATAGCGCTACAACACCCATTGTCAATGTAGTGACGTATCGAGATGAAAATGGCAATGTGGTTGAGGCGGCCAAGGCCAATCGCAATATGTCGATTCATTCAGCTGTGAACGCCACTCTCGGACCGGGATACATGATGCCCGGCACTGGTTTGGAGCTTACGGGCGCCGGACTTTTTAGCACAGACGGTGAGGGTGGTGGATATGCGTTTGTTTATGACACACCGTTTATTGATCATCAAAATGCCAATTTCACCGGACGTTTAACCGCGGCTTTGCCGGATGAGACCTCCAATGTTTATTACAACCCGGGTCAGCAAGGCACAGTGACTCGCAAAGTGGATGCTTTTAATATCCGCGAGACGGTTAATTTTGGAATTGAAACAACCGATGCCGGTTCACTCCGTATCCAAGGCGGTCAAAGCTTGACAGTGGGTGGTATCAATATGAGAACTTCTGAGAGCGGTGATTCATTTGTCACGTCATCCGGACCTTCTGTGAATATCGGCAATCACAGTGTGGATGATGGTCGCGGAGGACGTGCGACGGTGGGGGTGAATATTCAGGGATTGACGATGAGTGGTGAGCTTTATGGTCAATACAATGTGAGCGGTGGTGCAAGACTATATAGTGAAAGAGGTGGTTCGCCGTCCCTCATCGATAATACACCCAAGGGCATTGTCACTACAGCCGATATCCAGGACGATGGAGATTATCATTCGCTTTCCAATGGCAATGTCGGATTTGTTTTGACTCGCAATGGAAATAAGCTGGTTTATAAATCAGAGGGCTCGCAACTCAATGTGGTCGGCAACACATCGGGACTGATCACCGGCGATAATGGCCGCGATTCCGGCTTGATTATAAATGGCGGAACAATTGCCTTTACACGTTCAGGTTTTATGTCCGTTAATCCCAAACAAGATGTCAATATTCTGTTAAGTGATGGCCGCACGCGTATCGGTTCATTGCATGCATCCAATATCGAAAATTATTCATTCGACACTGGAAGTGGTCAGCCGACAGATTTTACATTCCGCACGCAGGAGTTTGTTCTAGCTGGCGGTCCTGGCCGCACGTTGGCTGGACAAGAGCAGACGGTGCAAATGCTTGAACAGCGCTTTAACGGGACCAGCGCTTTATTCCGAAATGACAACGGACTTTATTTTGCCACAGCGCAAAGAGTGCAAGGCACTCCAGACGCGTCGCTTATTTATGTGCGGCAGGATGCTGTTTATGCAGTTGTGGATGGAGCGGCACAGCGCGCCAATATAGAGGGAAGAGTGGCGATGGTGGATGGTCGCCGTCAAACACATCAGGCCACACCGGGGGCACTTTTAACTTTGTATGAAAACAGTGTCACGAATGAAGGATTTTCCGCCAATCTTCGTCAGTCCATCCTGGGAGCGGCGAGTGGATGGGGACTTATCGGCGGGCAGTTTGAAGCGCGCACACAAGATGGGCTCGTGCGCATTGCCGTCAATCGCAGCATGGCTACGGAGGAGCAGGTAGCAGCCGTGCGTCAGTCGGCATCGGATGCCGGAGCCGATGTGACATGGAGACAAGTTTTTACCCGCACGTCTAATGTCGCTGAGTCAGCCCGCGAAAGATATGTCCAAAATCTGACCACTCGCGACAATGTGGATAATTTAATGAACGGTTTAGAGGGTCGTGCGGTTTCGCAGTTCACCCGCGCAGATGCTTTCTGGATCTTAAACGACGTAAGAGCAGGCCTTTCTCGAGATAATGGTTTTGTCTCGATGGAGCGCATTTTGCAAGATGGTGCTTTGCGCCGCCTCGATGGGCTTCATACGGATCGAGAAGGTAATTTATCTAGTTGGGAGGCCGAAGGCGGAGCTTTTCTCGGAGCAGCTGGGCGAGAGCGTTTGAATTATCGCAATGTATTTAATAATCAGGGTGTTCAAATCGGCCAAGATTTAGCGATGTACCAGGGTACGGATGGGCAAAACGTTCGCTTGACTGAAACCGGAAATATAGATGGAGCGCTTTTGCGCAGCATTGATCGCTCGGTGGGCTCAGTGATATTAGAGGGTTTTGGAGGAGTTTTTGTCGGCAATGTGGCCGGACGTGAGATCAAAAATTACACCAACGTTTATGCTCAGGATGATCAGGGCAATTATTTTGTCGACCAAGTCCTCGTGCATAGGTATGGCGTGAATCAAAACCGTGCGGCGGATGCGGATTTTGAAGACGCGCTTTCGCGTACGGATATCTATTCATCAGGACTCGGGGCTGGCTCTCGTATCCCACCTAGCACCAGACAAGATTCGGTGGTGTCCCCCGAGAGATTGGATAATTATGATGCCAATGCACCTCCGCTTTATAATGAAACCGCTTTTTCCCGCCCCACCTTCGGCATCAGCTCCATCAGCGATGCCAATTTAAGTCGCTCCGTTTTTTATGATATCCGCTTCGGCAAAGGCCGTGAAATTGAAGACTATGCCATCAATTACGAAAAAGACGGCACCATCGAGTGGGTGAATCCTAAAAACGGCAAAACCGAAACCAAAGCCACAAACCATTTCCTCGAAGACGGCAAAACTCTCAATATCAACTCCATCGAACTTTTCATCTATGAAGGCGGCCGCCGAGCCAGTCAAGCCAATTACGGCGATCGCTTGCAGCAAATCGATACTTATAGGCCCTCCACGGCTGACGACGGCAACCCTCAGCGCCATGCATGGGGACTTTGGGATGTGGGGACGGGGGCTACTTATCGCTCGGACTCTCAACAATTTAATTTAACCAACGGCCTTCTCGAAAAAACAGAGCGCTACAACTTGCGTGGCGATGTCATCGGATACAACAATTACACTTATTTTGCCAACGGCACATCGGGCCCGCAAGTCAGCGCAGCAGATGCCGTGGCTGGCGCACGTATTGCTGAGATCAATGGTCGACAGTCCATAGCCCAAAAAACGGGCGGTCATTTTATCCGCGATAATTCTTATCAGACAACCCGTATTTACGATATTCAATATGATGATTTTGGAAATGTCATATCCCAACGCGTGCACACCAATACATTCATGGATCAGAAGGCGGACGCGCGTATTGGTAGCGTCACTCAAAAGGGTAATCGCAGTGTCATTGAGGTGCAAACCTTTAGTTATGGAGCGAATGCGGCTCTGGGGATCCGTCAGCTGCATGTGGATAGAGCGACCAATCGTCTGACAGATATGACGACTGAGAAAGTTTCGGATGTCAATAATATCAAGGTATCCCAAAGCCTTGGTGCAAGGTTTGTGAATTATGCCGGTATGGGTCTTGCGGTGGCAGCTTCGCTTTTCTCTGGCGGCACATCACTTGCACTTTTAGCTGGCAAATTTGCAGTGGATTATGCCGCAACCGGCAGTTTGACGTCGGCGGCTATAAATTTCGCAATCTCGCTTGCGACGCAGGGGCTTAGCGGCAATGGAGTGATGTCACGTTTGGCTGTGGGAGGTACTAATCCAGGTTTTGTATCCAACATAGTCAATGGCGTCATACAATCGGCAGTAAACCAAGGTATTAGTCTTGCCACCAATTACACGGCGGGCTTCTTTGATCGCAATCCCGATGGATCGCGCAAGGACCAATATAAGATGGGTAATTTACTTGTCAGTATGGGCAAGGGTTTGTTGGTTGCCGGTGCAATGTCAGCAGTGGGATCTTTGACGGGAACAACACCTACATCAAGACAGCTCTCAGATGAAGCCAATACAAATACCAGCGGACCCCTTCCGACTGCTTCATGGACAGGACTCACCAAAGCGCTTCAAATTGGTGCTCGTTTGGCACCCCAAATCATTACAGCGGAATTCGGTAGCAGTTGGGGTGCTGCACTCGCGGCAGGTTTTGCAGGATCATTGTTAGGTATGGCAGCTAATTACACTGAACGCAATAGGTCTATCGTCCGTTATGCAGGCGGTGCTTACGATGAGTCAACTGGAAATATTTCTGCTCTGCAAGCGCAGGGTGGAGTTATTGGCGAGCGTGTGGATATAAATGGTATGCCCGTTCAGGGGGGCGCGCCACACATTTCCAATAATGGTATTTTGGCCAATCTGGGCTCAAGTGTGGCGCAGGCATTATTCGGCGGTGCCAAGTGGTGGGGCTCTGCTCGAATTGAAGACTGGGCTGCCGTTAGAAATTCAGCAGGCGAAAGAGTGGGGTCTAGTCTTGGTGCGGCTGATTCATTTAGAGCGGTGCTCGATAATGCTGGGCAGCGGGTGGGCACGCTTATTGAGCAGCAAGGTTTTATCCGCACTCAACTGGATCGCATGGGCGCTGATAAAAATACACGCACGGCGGTGGATGTGGCGGCCAGAGATATCGAGTCCTTTAGAGTTTCTGGCGAAGCGCCTGTTAACGCCGAATACGCTCTTGTGCTACAGCTAGCACAAAACGTTGCCGTCCAACAACGCAACAATATATTATCGAATATCCGTACGGGAGGCACCGCCGATCGAGTTAGAGATTTTAACGAGGTATCACCGGCACGAGTCAACTCTCAGGCCGAAGCTATGCAATTTTTGATGACGCTGGGTGCGCAAAGCGACACCTTATTTGCCCATTTGGCCGATCGGCGCTTAAGCCAAGAGCAGTTTATGCGTGCTTTTGTATCCTCGAGACAAGACGCATCCTCACCCATGGATTTGATGAGCTCCTTGCAGTCTTATGGAATTATTGCCATGGCCAACAACGATCGCGTGGCAGGGAATTCGTTCCGATCGGGCGAAGCTATGTCTAACATTTTGGGCGTTAGGCCTGTTGAAGTTTTATGGAACGGAATGCAAACCGAAGAAGCGGCCTCACGGTTTATGGGGATCATGCAATACGATCGCTTTTCCGAGCTCCTTGAGCTAGGTACTCATAGCCGTGATATTACCAATAAAGTTATAGGCGGGCTTGATCTTACATCGTATTTGAGCGGTAATGTGGATTCGGATTTCTCAAGCTTACTTAATTTATATTTTAGACCTTCTTCCATGCTTGCTCAGGATAGAAATTTATTTACGCCGCAATTCTTTGAATACATGGCTGCGAGTGATAATCCCATCCAATATGCGCAGGGCGTGCTTCGGTTGAATAATTATGGTGTTTTGCGAGGCTTGGAGGATGCATTTAATTCATTCGACAGTCGTGCGGATTTGGCTTTCCGTTCGGGCGCGGCTAGTTTTGCCAATCAAAATGCAGATATTTCCTTGGTTACACAGGCAGGACTGGATTATTTGCGCTCCAATGGCGTCACATCACTTATCGGAGGTGTCTTGACGGACTCGGTAGACGCTCCTGGTTCCGGCGCTAGAGACCAATATTTTGGTTTGTTTTCAAATTTTGCTTCACTGAATTCCAATAATCTACAGAGTATGGTGCGCCGTGGAGGTGATATCCAATCTGTATTTAATGATGGGCTTGCGATGGAAGGTGTCAATATTTCACTCGCGGGTTTTGTCAATCGGTCATTTGAGTCAGAATTCCAAAGATATCTCGCGGGCGCTTTGGATTCCAAAGGAAATTTTGATGAGACTCGACTCAATACTTATGTTTCGAATGTTGGGCACACCTCGTCTGTTGTGAATAGTGTTTTGGCAGCCGATTATGGTCGTCCCATTGTTCGCTCATCTCAAGATTTGGCGGGCTTGTATTTTAGTTTTGCCGGAGATCAGGGGACTCAAATTATGGCTACCTATGGACAAGGTTTAACGGCGGCCATTAACGCATTCTTAAATGTCAGACCCGGCGGTTCCGATGATGTTCGGGGGATCATGTTTAGTCCTGAAACATTGCGCATGATGACAAACGACACTCCGCAGATCAATATGACTTCGGAGCAGTTTGCGGAACAGATGGTTATGCAGCTGGCGCGTGGGCTGGGATTGACTGATGGGCTTTCCTCTATCATTAGTCGTGGTTCGGCCGTTACTCAGGTGACCAATGATTTCTTTTCTGTCGAGAATTACGCTGATATTGCCGCAAGAGACGGTGATCTGTTTGGAAATAGCTTAAGAGCATTTACGTCTCTAGGCGCCTTGGAAAATAAGGAATTTTTGTACCTAGCCGATAGAGGCGCCCGCGTGTCCGCAGTTAACGATGATTTTCTCACCGTTGATAGATTTAGAAATTTATCTTTGGAATCGCTCGGGAGCGCTTTGCAAACCTATATTTCTTTGGGGACTTTGGATAATCAAGAGTTTTCACGTCTTGAATCGAGAGGTTTGAATGTGTCCAATGTCACCAATGATTTCCTGAGCGTTAGGGAGTTTGGCGATTTAGCTACGGAGTCTTTGGCGCAAGCCTTACGCACTTATATCACAATTGGAACAGCAGACCAATTCAATGAACTGCATGCTAGAGGATCTCGTGTCAGCGGTCTTACGGGCGAAATCATGGGGCAGGTTGATGGATTTCGCTCTTTGGCGACAAGCGACCTTGACGCTGCCTTGAGAACTTATCTGACTGTGGGCACGTACGATGGATTTGAGGAGCTTTACACCAATCGTGAAGATCTGGGAAGAGCGATCAATCCCATCATTGGACACGATAAATATAATGCCTTGCTGATGGGTGACCTGGATCGCGCGCTTAGCACAGTATTTATTTTGGGTACTTTTGGGGATGCGAACCCTCAAGATTCGAAGCAAAGATTTTCATATCTCGTCAATAACAGCCAAGAAGTGGCCAATGTCCTGGCTGATTTCCTGGCCATAGGTCATGGCTATGAGTCCATCGCTTTGCGTGATCAAGCGACGGCGATCATCGATATATTCTCAGCTTTACAATCTTTAGATGATATTCGCAAAGTAAGTGGCGGTAGCCGACAAATCGCATCTACTATTGCTCAAAATTTAGCTGAGAGAAATGAAACGGCTATCTCAGTGGATGATCGCAATCAACTCCTCGGTCGGTACATCACAAGCTCTCGTCGAGTTGTGGGCGCGGATGGCCAAGTCTCGTATGAGTCCGATGGTCAACTGCTTCGCGGCCTCAATCCATTCCGACTCATGATGACGTACGGGCAAAATACTGATTTATTGGATCAGCTTATCGCATCAACCGTGACAGATTTGGAGGCTCAGGCTGCCGGAGCTCGTATCAGCACGGCTCGTATTGATACCACCGAGCTTGGTCGTAGGCTCGAGGGAAGTAGCTTTAAGGCAAATGATGGCACGGTTATAAATGATGGTAAATTCTTACAAGATCTAAGTGTGTTTCAATTGCTGATGGCATTTGGTGCCAACGAATCCAATTTCGATCGCTTGCGCTCCGGCACCGGGACGGCGGAAGCAATGGGACGCACGATTGCCCAGATGCTCGGTTCTCGTGACCGAATCATGAAAGTTGGTGGCGAAATGCTTAATGCGGAGGGTGGCGTTCTATCCGGTCGTGGCTTGGCCCTGCAAAAAGTGGATGCTTTGTCACTTCTTCTGTCGCAAGGAACGATGAATGCAAGCGACTATGCCAAATTTATGTCCGCAACTTCAGATATCAAGCGCACTGCCATGCAAACAGAGTTTGGGTCGGGTAGACGCGAGGGGATTACGCAGTCGCTTTCTAGGCTGAGGGATGCCAATGCACAAGAGTTGGCAGGGCGTCTGAATCTAGCGTTTGGCAATCCTTTGGCGAGCTTGATGGCTTTTGGGACTATGGATGCTAATAATTACAGGCTTTTTATGGAAAACTCACAGGATATGGATGCCGCAGCTGGGCGTACTTTATTTGGGTACAACCAAATGGGAGAGGTGGCTAGCGAGATGGCTCGCGTGGGTTCGCAAAGCTATTCACAGCGCGTGCTGGATGAGCGCAAAAATCCAGTAGAGCTTTTGATCACATTTGCCGGGATGAGACAGGGCGTGTTTGAAAACTACACGCAAAAAACGCAAGATATTTCCCGTGTTGCTTCCCAAACGATAGGCGCATTTGACAAGATGACGAGTGTTGCGGATGTGTTGGATACGCTTTTGTCTGGGCGCGGGAATGATCTTCGTAAGTCTGGAGCTTTGCAGACGATCATGAACTTTGGCGCGATGGAAAATGGTCGTTTTGGTGTTTTCTTAAAGGTCGATAACGAATCTCTGGCAATGGAGATGTTTAATGCTCCTTCACAGCTGGAGGGCGCTGCCAATATTTTGGCGGCCCAGGGTAATATTTCAGGCGCCGACCGTTTAAGAAATTTATCAGATTTTCAGATCTTTGCCGGCATTTCTGAGAGCGCTATTGATGATTATTTAAGTAGCTCTCCTGTTGCCCCAGGCTCGGTGTCTAGCTATGTGGATGCCAAAACGGGTGGCGCACTTGTTTATGAAACAAAACCCTATACACCGGATCGTATTATCCGGTCACAAGGAGAGTCGCCTTGGCTGGCCACAGCATTTGGTTTTGATTCGTCCGATGCGATACATGCGGCTCAGATAGGTGTCGGTTCTCTAATCGTGGAAAATCGTCATCGTGGAACATGGGCTGCTGCGGCAGGTGCCGTCGCTGCTGGGGTTGTCCTGCTTGTCGCTGCTCCGGTAACAATTACAGCCACCTTAGTGGCGCTGGGTTATGCAGCACTTGCATCTATGGCGGCAGGTGCCGTGGGCTGGACTTTGGCGGCGGATGGCAATTTGTTGGGCCGGGATCAGACTTATTTTGGAGTGGGTACCACGGTCAATGGCTTTACCACCGCTGAAAAATGGAGCGAAACGGAGAATGCATTAAGATTGTATGGTTCGGGTAATTTGCTTGACCGGGCCGAGGGCTGGACGAGACTTGCTCTCATTAATACTGGAAATATGGCTTTACGGCTTTTGACAAGCGGCGTTTCAACATGGGGTAATGCTTTTGGCTTTCATGGCGGAAGTTTATTTAATTCCCGTGTGCGGGGGACCGAAATGTCCGTGGCAGATTTCGTTAGCTTAGCGTACAACACGGCGGTATCAGTTGCATCGGCAAGCGCGCTGCGAACATCGGTGGTGGAACTGGGATCAAAAGCTGCTTCCAGACCCGGATTTGCGCAGACTTTACAAAACACTATTTCGAACATGTATTCAAAAATAGGTTATAACGTCATGGGGCAAGAGATTGGGGCGCTGGCTGCAGGCGCTTTTGGATCGGGAATCTCAGGTCTTGCGCAAGGCTTTGCTTTAACAGCTGTGGGTATGATGGGTTTTTCAGGCAGTTTATGGGGTTTGAATCGCGCATTGGTTCTACCCTTAGCCGAGATCGGATATGGTGAGTCTTCCGCCGAAGGTGTGCTCAGGCGCGTGGATGAGACTTGGGATGATTTTAATCTTCAACAAGAATTTGGAAAAGCCGTTTGGCAAAGTGTATTGGGTGCCGGTCAAGGTGGTTTGTACGATGCTATTTACGGAAGCACGATTGGAAATCCGACTATGCTGGGCGTTTTTATGCTCGCAGGGCCTTTCATTGGTTTGGTAGGGGCTGGTCTTGGCCGTGTCACTGTAAAAGGAACTTCTTTTGTAGGTAGACAGATTGGCAAAGTTGCCGGACAGACGGTGTCGGGTACTCGTTTGGCAAATGCTTTTGAAACGATTGGCACATCAGTGGGACGTGCTCTGAGCACAGGTGCGGCGCTGGGTGGAGGGGTTGAGGGTTATGCCGGCATGTTTGGCGTGGAAGCGGCGGTGCTAGGGCCTAGGCTTCTTCGACAAGCTTTTGGGGGCTATATTGAGGAGACGGTCGCTGAGACTGTTATTGGTAAGGCCGCGGGTAAGGTTTTGGCAGGAGCCGGTTTTAGTCCCAACTTAAGCAATGTGGTGGAGCAATACGGTGGTGAATTTTTAAGTCCCGGCGGCTCGGATACGGCGGTGAACAATAATGCCGTACAAAGTAATAGCATGTCGGCTGTGCAGGTGGCCTTCATGCGCGCAACGCCTCAGATGGCGGTTGCTTCCGCACAATTAAATTTGCCTGATTCGCTTTCTAGTGATCTTCGTGCGAACCTAACAGAATTATCTACCATGAGCGCATGGTCAGCTGATACACAATCAGTTCTACGCGACGTGGTGCTAGCGATAAATGATTTGGAGGGTTTTAGAGGCGGAGAAGCATTTAAAACGGGTAATGAAGCCCTGGACTTTTTGATCTCTGAAGCACGTGCATCTTATGCGGCCAATACCAGACAGGCTTCTCAAGTAGGTAGCATTGTTGCGACTATAACTGGGGAAAAGAAAGCTAAAATCGGTGAGATTCAGATGGGCATCCAAGATCTTCTCAGGGAATCACCCTTTTTATTCGCTCAGAACACACAGGCGCTTATAGCAGCGGGTGCTTTGCATGCCGTTATGATTTCTCCAGCGTTCACTAGCCAAGCCGCTATTGATGTATTGGTCGCCGGCGGATTTGCGCGGGAACAAGCGGAGGCATTGTCCAATATGCTTCAGCAAGAGGCTTTTGCAAGAACCGCTTCGACAGAAGGTCAGACGCAAGGAAATATTGCGCGTGATTTAGTGCGGGCCGTGGTGGCTCAAGCGCCTCTTCTGACATCTACACAATCTTTAAGCACTCTTGTCACGAATGTGGCTGTGGCTTATCTTTTAGAAAGCACTGTCTCATCCGATTCTGTTCTTGCGCGAGCAGCGCAAGATACTTTGAGGCAATTAAAAGTGACTGCTAACGTTGTTCCTGCCTTCAGATCACTTAACTCTGCGTCTCGATCCGAGTTCTTGAGACTTGTATCCGAGCGTTCAGAAAATCTGCATATCGAGGGTGGTGTTAGAGGTGATTATGGCCATTTAATGATCGCGGCGCAAGTGGCTGCGGGACAAGTGATCACATCGCCCGCAGGCACTTTGATTGAAAGAGCGTTGACGACGATGGGTGCCGAAAGCGCAGTTGCTTCAATGAGGCAAGCATTAGCTGAGACAATAGCAGAGGCCACCGGCACATTTGATATGGCGGCGCTTGCAACCCATATGCCTCGCCTTATCTTAAGCGCGGCTTTTCGTGCGGGTGATGCGCAAGTGCTTTCGCTCATGGAGAGCAAAGCATTCAAGCCATATTTTGAAAATTTAACAGATGGAGCTAGGGAGTCGCTGATAGGTGCTCAAGGAACCGAGCAGGCGCGTCATGCGGTTGCAGATGGTTTATTGCTTTTGGCAGGAGACTCGAGACTAGAGTCGCCTCAAGGCTATGGTCAAGTGATGAGTGCTCTGGTAGGTTCGGGTATACAGGTTACCGATGAAAGCGCTTTGGTTTTTGCGCGGGGATTGGCGTCTGGCCGCATTCATATGTTTGATATGCAAAAAAATCGGGATCAAGCCGAAGCGTTTAGGAAAGAAAGAATAAGTCGACAACAAGTGGCAGGGCGTGATTTTGCGGTGGTGGATACACATCGTTTGATGGACTTTATCGAACAAAAGCTGGGTATGCACAAACCAGGATTTGCGCCTACACAGGATTTGGATGTCCGTCAAGACCAGGCTATGGATGTCATGGCCAAACTTGTTAATTCAGATCAATGGGCTCAAATGAGTCCTCAGGATAAGATTGGTTATGCCAGTGTTTTGATGATGTTTCAGTCTATGTCGCTGCGCAACGATAAGATTAAGGCTGTAGCCGAAACTAGACTTAAAAATGCAATGGGAGAAGTTTCTGCTGCTCTTATGCAGTCCGGCGCTCACACATTGAAGGCAGGGAATCGGTTTGAGGGTTTTCGTTTGATGGGAGATGCGCTTTATTTGACATGGGATAATTATAAGGGATCCACTATGGCTGACATCGTGTTGGCCATGTCACAAGAGCAGGGTGTCGATATTGCATCGTCTATTAAACAATTTGGACAGTTTTTAGCGACAGCCGGGCTGGGTGGACATATTGTTAATCTAGCCAAGGTGATGCATGTGCTGGGAAATCCGACCGCACTGGATGCGCCGGTGGATGGCTCAGCTTATTCCGAAAGCCAGACGACTTCCGATGTCCAACAAGCCCCAGTTATAGAGCTTAAGGCCACCGGCACGGATGGAGCTTCTCCTCAAGCTAGGCTTGTGGAAAATACCGTATCTACAACTGCGCCGACTCAAGTGGAAGCGCCAACTGTCACGCCGACATCTGCGGCGCAGCCAGCACGCGTTGTGAAGACAGCTTCTTCTGCGCGACGAGCCGTTGCAGATTTTAATTTTACATATGAGGATGTTACCGAGAATGGTGTCGCAAAGGTCACGGTTAGGGCAAATTCAAAGAATCTAACCGTTCGCAGGGGCAATGTAGTGATGGTCTTCAATATTCGTACCGGTGATATTGAAATATCGGGTCCCGTGAAGAGAAAAGTCAATGATGCTGACCCGTACTATGATGACGCCATGGAGTCTATGTTGGAGGAGTTGCGTCGCGCAGCCGGGCGAGCCGATACCCAGACGGAACAAGCTATTTTGCAGGTTTATGGCCTTATAACCAAAGGACAAACCTTTATTGTTGATAAAGGCGCTGAAACGTCCTCCTCCGCGCAAGCTAGATTGATTGCTGCTCCACGACCGACGACGACCGCAACCCAAGCTTCAACTGAAACTATCACCGCTGAAGAAATTGCAATAATTGAAGAGAATAGAGAGGCGGATAGAGCTTGGAGAGCCTTGCCTAATTTTCTAAATGTCGCGGCAGAAGAGTCTCCGGTTGCTATGCGAGCAAATAGGGCATCAAGTGCACTGCTTGCATTGCTGAGCGATATGAATCCGTCAAGAGCTGCTTTGTTAGATGAAGATACCTTTAATAAATGGGCTTACATGAGGAACGTTGAGTCGGCATATACCTATGACGCGGCGATGGGGCTGATCCAACTAGCAGAGGCTTTAGCGTTGCGCGCGACAACCGCAGATGGGCTGAAGTCATCAGAAGCAAGACTTTTGCAGATCCATTTTAAGCCTACGTCGCTAGAAGAGGTTTTGGAAATGGATCCTAGCATGAGCCGCGAAAATGCTCAGGCGATGGTTGATGCCAATCTAGAATACAATCAGCGTCTTGGCCATGAAATAGAATCGGCAAGAAAAGTTATCGAGTTGAGGAGGTCAGAGTTGGAAGCTAAAAATGTTCAAGCCGAAGCCAAGCTGACTCAAGCGGGGGCGCCAACTGTTGCGCAGTCATCTGTGCAGCCATCCTCAGCGAAACCTCTTGTGATGACCCAGGAGCCCGCTTTTGCACCTTTCGAACATACACTACAAGTGGTTGATGAAAACGGGAGGCCTATCACGCTTCGTTTCTTGGCCAATCCACATGCTTTGACAGTTCGACAAGAAGTTAAAAAATCTCATGGGTGGAAAAACGATCAAATTGAGGATCATATTTTTGATATTCGTACGGGAACCATAGGAATTATCAATGGTATCTCTGGACAGATCGAGCAGGTGCTGGACGTGGATAGCGCTGAGTATCAAACCACGGGTGAAGGGATGCTGATTGCGCTTATCCAGGCAAGAGAGCAGGCATCCGGCGATATTCGAGTTGCATTGGAACATGCCATTGAAACGATGAGCCCGGGGACAATGGTCCGCTTATTGGAGCAACAAATTGCGGAAGATACCAAGCGCTTGGCGGGTATCCAAGAAGCGGAAAGAGATCCGCTCATGGGGGGCGACAGAGGTCCATCCGGCACTCGCCGTCGCGCGGGCGTTCTTGAGACTAAGATTGCCAACGCCAAAGCTGAGCTAGCTAAACTTAAAGCCCAAGGGCAAGCACGGATAGCGGGCGAACCTATCGCAGCGATGAGAACACAGGGCGGTGCTCGCTTGGTGGGTGGCGGGCAGTCGGAGTCTCAATTTACAGACCGCGCTACAGGCACCAGTCGCTCGACTGCTGACACCCAGCGCGATAATTTGCATTATTTGTTTGGCGACGAAAAAGCCAAAGAATTGTCGATTCTGGCAGCTACTTTAACCTACTCACAGAGACAGCGCTTAACAACCACATTAAATTTTGATCCTACCTTCCTTATGGCTCGCGAAACATTCGCCAAGCCATATGCCGAGGCTTATGAAACGCTTTCTGAGTTCGAAACTGTCATGGATCTGTTTAATTTTAACGAGTTTGAAAAACTAAACCCTGCAATGGAAGCCACCACTCGCGAAGAGGCCATTCTCAAATCCAATATGCGTATGTTATATCTTGAACTCAAGCTTCAGCAAATACGTGAAAATAAAGATGAGAAATGGTTTAACGATCGCATCAGTGCTTTGGTTCAAGCAAAAAAGATGGGAGAAGATGTGGCAGATTTGAAAATTCGCTTCAAGGGCGAACGCGGCCTTGAGCTTCAAATGAAAATTGAACGCGAGCTTAAGCGCCAGCTTGAGACAGGCTCCGCCAAAGAATGGAAAAATGCTAACCGTAAAGCTTATCAACGCATTCAAGAGGAATATCAGAGAGAGCTGGCGGACTCCATGCACGAGCGTGCGACCATGGATAGCCGACACCTGACCGAAGATGAGCTAAAGAAGTTCGAAAAGGATTTCAATGATTGGCAGCAAATGCAGCGTAAAGAAGCCAAGGATAAAACAGCCGCTGATATAGAAGCGCAAGAGAAGATTATATCAACTATCGCGCACTCATACGCCACCAAATTGTTAGGGTTTCACAAGAAAAACGAAGCAGGTGTCAATACCGACAGCTTGATAGACGCCTTGAACCAAGACAAAATAAAATTAAATGCTCTCAGAGAAGAGGCTAGGGCTATCTTGGCGGAGACATTTGTTTTATACGACACGTGGCTGAGAGAAGAGCAGGCCACAGAAAATCAAGGCAAAAAATCAGGCGAAGAAATGGCCGAGTTCAAAGCCCGCTCTCAACAGGCGACGTTTGCGTTTATCACAGCCTTTAATATGTTTCGGTCAATTAAAAACGGTCAAGTGGACACCAAGGAAACGATTTTAATGGGTGCAGGTTACGGCAAAGAAGCCGCTTTGGCTGTGGGTGCGGTGACTGCATTTAGGATCGCCAAGCAGGATGCCGAACTTAAAGATACAACCGTAAAGATCAATATCATCGCCGGTGCTGACGATAGAGCTTTGGTGGATCAAGGTATCCGAAATGCCATGATACGGTTTGCCGGAAGCCAGTTGGGTGTGAGTGCCTATGTGATTCGCAAAGATCAGGTCAAGCGGGTGGTAAGCGGTGTGGTTGTTGAAACCGATAATATCATGGAAAGTAAGACAATAGCCGAGCTGGAAGCCCAAGAGGGCATTTATTATGCCACCGGTAAAGACATGCAGAATATGATCGCCAAGGCGGATGGAAAAGGCGGCACCGATGTGGATAGGGCAAAAGCGTCGGCCGTTCTTAAGAACTTCAAAGCAGGAGCCGTCGATGAAATACAAGCATTTATCAACAGCAGTCCGCTTATTTTGGGTGCCGGACACGGCGCTTTTGACGCTTTGCTTCTGCATGATGCTAAGGCGCATAGCCATTTTTATGATAAGTCCATAGCGCTTGTACGTTTGTTTCAAGAGGTGGCGCAAGCGGTTGTGATGAAACGAGAGGATGTTGATAAAAAAACGCAGCATGCACGGCCGGAGGCCAATGAAGGCGCCATAGCCCGCCACTTGGGAGATGGCCGAGTTGAAGTGGATAAGACCCTGAAAGAAGCTCTTTGGAATCGCCTAAGACTTCGTCCTGAAATACAGAGAAATTTTGGTCAAATGAGGCCTGAAGAATTTGACAAGCTGGTGGATTCAGCCGCTACCATAGCGCTTAACTCCGATCATGTGATGACCTTAAAAGATGGTTTTTATGAGCTTCGAAGCCGTTTAAGCGGCGATCCCCAGAAGGATACGATTTTGGGTGACCGTTTTGAGTCCGTATTTGCCACCATCAAGGCTGTGGCCGCTGCCGAGGATATCAAAAATGGCGTATCCATGAACGAGCTATTGGATAAGGCTGGGGATATTGGTTTTCATATGAGCCGTGTTGGAGATGCTCTTTTGCATTTCACTTCATTTAACGTAACGGCCGCCAAGACATTGCAGCGACTGGGGATAGGTCGGTATTTGGTGACATCAGCGACGGTTGACGGTATACAAGAGAGTTTGGCAGAGGCTGGGTCCGAGCGAACCTCGCGTTTGACGGATGAAGAGAGAGTGCGCGGCGAGCGTTGGAAAGCCGAGGTAGCGCTGACCGAGAAAGAGCAACTCGCGGCCATGCAAAAAAGGATCTCGGATTTTACGAGTTATATGCGCCCATCGGATGCTTTGGCGTTTAGTAATACCAGTGAGAGTTTCACGGAGGATACGTATAAGTTATTCAAAGATGATGCGTCAGTTATAAAAGGAAACAATGCGGCCATTTTGATTCTCAAAGATGGGTCTGAAATTGACTTCCG
>CAYODQ010000013.1:0-48478 GCA_964402785.1 uncultured Planctomycetia bacterium | reverse complement strand
CATCCCAAGCCGACAAGGGATATCTCCCGGAGGAGTCCCGGGACGACGAGGCGCAGGGAACAGTAGGTTTTAACTTAGCCGAGGAGCCCGAGAAGCGAGAGGCCTCGCAGGGGCCTCGGAGCCTGCCTGCCGGCAGGCAGGCGTATCCGAAGGGAGGTATCCCTTGGCGGCTTGTGCGAGCATCTCTCGTTCAAGGCTGGATTCTTGGGGAGTTAAATTTTTCGCACATCTTCTTGAAGTTGCAGTTGTTGCAAAAGCGATCATTATCGGTGAATGCGAACATCTCACGCGGTTTGGGAATATTGCGAATAGGATCTATAAGCTGCTCTCTCATAGAAGCAATGCTCTGAGACATGATTTTTTTGGTGTCTTCGATAAGTGCTTCGTTTAATTTAAATTCTTTGGCCGTCGGCTTGTCATTGGAGAGATATAGAAGAAACGTACGAATTTGATCCAAAGGCACGGACCATTTTTTCATGGCATAAATGGCATACGCGCCCATTTGCACAGCGGCTTCATTCTCGTCCTTTCCCGTTTTCCAATCATAGATCTCTATCATGCCGTTTTTTTTGCGGGCAAAATCCAGCTTCACATAGATCTTGGCTTTATCGTATTCGAACTCTTCCAGATCTTCGATCACAAGCCAATTGGACTTGTTTTCCATTTGAAATTCGCGATAGAGATCCGAATTCAAAAAATGCCTCAGACAGGCTTCTGCTTCGTCATGGATCGTCTTCCAAACCTCGTCAGCTACAGGCTTTTCGTATTCATGCTCAAAAAGTCCCAGAGATTTTTTGGGATCGTTCAGATATTTCTTGGATTTTGATGAACGATAATTAGCGCGCATGACCTCCGTTAAATGCGCCAAGACATCAGGGGGGTTTACGGCTTTTCCGGATCTCAACTCTTTAAGAGTGTGTTCAACGACATGATGAACCGTCTCACCTTTCCAAGCCCAACGGTTTTTTAGATTTTTGAGAATATAGGCAAGGCGGGCTTCTTTGGGTGCGGAGGCATCCCAGCCACCCCAGGAAACATATCGGTCATAGAAATATTTACGCCGACATTCATCAAACTGCTCGGCTCTTGACTTGGACCAGGAAAAAACATTTTCAAGTGCCAATTACTTAACGATCCCGGTTTCCAACCACTGATATTTGCCTTCCATAAAATTACGGCCAAGACGATAGATCATCTTATCGTCATTTTCTTTCTGTGCACGGAATTCGCGTTTAATGCGAAGCACTGCTTCACGGCAAAAAAGATCCGCCAACTCATCCGGGCCTGTGTCAGACGGATTTTGACTGGTCAAATAAGCAGCGCGTGAGCAAGCAGCTGCCATGGCAAATAAATCAGTCCCGATATTCACATACCGAAACAAGATCTGCTGACGCTTCTCAAGTCCCTGTTGATGAATGGCCATTGAGTGGAACAGATCGCGTGCAAGTTTATGGCTGGTCTTTTCGATGAAGCGGATGTGATTGCGAATATGCCCCGTCACTTTGGCATGATTTCTCCAACGAGACAGATACATCCATTGGCGCGGATACCAATACGCATAATGAAGCATCGTTTTGATGATCTGTCCAAGACCCGCCTTCCCGCTCATCATCGGTAATATGCGTCTCAGATGGGGATCCATCGCCTCGCGCGCGATGAATAAATGCATGATATCGCTGGTGCCTTCGATGATCAGATTGATACGCGTATCGCGCATGAACCGCTCCACCGGTATCGGCTCTTCGCCGCGACCTTTGAGAGAGTCCGCCGTCTCATACCCACGTCCCCCGCGAAGCTGTACAGAATCATCCGCGATCTTCCAAGAGGCTTCCGTACAAAATAACTTAGCCATGGCAGCCTCTAAACGAATATCTGACTTGCCCTGATCGACCAACGCAGACGTAAGCCAAGTGACGCTATCCATGGCAAACGTAGTAGCCGCCATCATTGAGATCTTACTGGCCACCGCCTCATGACGACCGATCGCCTGGCCCCATTGCACACGTTTGTTGGCCCAGTCACGAGCGACAACAAGGGATTTTTTGGCCATCGCCGTACAAGCCGCAGGCACTGTCAAACGGCCTGTGTTGAGTGTCACAAGCGCCAGCTTAAGCCCCTGGCCCAAACCCAAAATTATATTTTCTTTTGGCACCCGCACATTGTTAAATCTGAGCAGTCCATTTTGAATGCCTTTAAGGCCCATAAAGCTACAACGATGGACAACTTCAAAACCGGGCGTGCCCTTTTCGACGATAAATGCTGTGATCTGGGTTTTTTCCTTGCCACGCACAAGGATAGATGGTGTTTTAGCCATCACAACCAACACATCCGCGATAGGTCCGTTGGTACACCAAAGCTTAAGACCATTAATAAGATAAGCATCTCCATTATCCACGGGCGTGGCGGTGGTACTCATCTTGGCAGGGTCAGAACCCACTTCAGGCTCGGTCAACGCAAATGCCGACACAGCTCCTTTTGAAAATAAAGGCAGGTATTTCTTCTTTTGTTCCGAGGTCCCAAATAACTTAAGAGGCTGTGGCACTCCAATACTCTGATGAGCTGAAAGCAAAACCGCCGTGGATCCACAGTGACTGGCCACCATGGCGATCGCGCGATTGTAATTGATCTGAGAAAAACCCATCCCTCCATACTCTTTGGGGATCTTGAGGCCAAAGCACCCTAGCTCAGCCAAGCCCTTCATCACTTCGTCTGGAATTTGCCCGGTACGATCAACCGCGTCGGCATCGAGTTTATCTTTTAGGAACTTTTCAAGTTTTATGAGATATTCGTCGCCAATTTTTTTATCTTCCGAAGATTGTTCAGGAAATGGAAATAGACTTTGCCAATTCACCTTGCCGGTAAAAAGTTCCCCCACAAAACTGGGATGTTTCCAGGCAGTCTCGCGCGCTTCTTCGGCAACGTCGAGCGATTTGGCTTTCTCGGCGTTTTCTTTACCCTTCAATAATTCCATGAGTTCCTCCGCTTATACTTCTAAACTAGATTAAGATGTCTTTGAAGTCAACAACACAGCTGCTTCGATGTGTTTGGTTCTAGGAAACATATCAAATGGCACGATGCGCTTTACATCAAATTTTCCAGCTGAGAGCATCAGCGTCAGATCCCTTGCAAGGCTTGGGATATCACAGGAAATATAGATCATCTGTTTCGCATCGGAATGCGCCAGCATCATCGCAAAATTTTTATCCAGACCTTGTCGAGGAGGATCCATCAGGATCGTGGCTCCGGCTATAGATCTCTCTTTGATAAGGTTAGTGTAAATCCTCTCAACCTGCCCCATTAGAATATCGACTCCAGCCCGCCTCTTTTCTTCCACATTCATTTTTAAGGCTTCGAGACTTGGTCCGTTTTCCTCCACACAAATAACATTCGGAATATCTTGAGCACACAATAAACTGAACAAGCCCATCCCCGAATAAAGATCTAAAAAAAGCTGCGGCTTCACAGCCTCTATCCACCCTGAAACTGTTTTCACTAAAAGCTCAGTCACGGCTAAATTATTCTGAAAAAACCCTTTGGAGCTTGTGATCAAAGAAATTCCCGCAACTTTTATCCTAAAAAACCGCTCCTCCACGTCCGAAACGATCTCTTTGTTCTCCGAAAGCTTGAAGGTCAGCTTCTTTTCCTTATAAACAGTACGGCCGCTTTTTGTCCAAACAGCAGATAGACCTGGATCCAACAACAAGCATTCTGAGACCGGAATAATGGTCTCATTGTCCGTTCCTACAAATCCAACTAGCGGCTTTTTCTTGCGATCCGCTTCTGTCTGGTGAAATGTCACACTATTTCGATAACCATATTCTTTTTCTGAAGATCGAATAAACTCTATCTGATCGGGCGAAACTACATACGAACCCAGCATCTCGCGCACCTGCTCGCTTTTTATCCTTTTTTCTTCTTTATAAGACATGTGTTGATACTGACACCCACCGCACCATCCATAATATCGACAAGGCGGCGTCATGCGATCTGGAGATGCCGTGATAACCTCAGAAACTTTGGCATCTATATAATTCTTCTTCTCGGACAGAACGTCCGCTTCGACGAGCTCGCCTGAGAGAGCACCATCCACGAAGATCGTTTTTCCCAATTCACGCGACAAACCTTTACCGCCGAAGATGACTTTTTCGACACTGAGCTTTATTTTTTTATGGGGCTGGGATCTAGAGGTAGGAATACTACGAAACTGTTTCTATTTTGTAATTGTTCTTGCCGGACGTCTTCACATCATACGCCAACTTGTCTGCGCGCTGGATCATCTCATCGATGGATTCGGGCGTGCGAATAAAAGACACGCAGCCGATACTAAACGTGACCTTGTGGCCGGCTTTTTCTGTGTTCGCGATCACGTTGTTTTTAACACGGTTTAAGATCTTATCTAAATACTGATCTGTTGTTTCGGTGAATAAAACCGCAAACTCGTCCCCGCCCAGCCGCACAGGCACATCCGTACCGCGAACCGAGGTTTTTAACGTGTGTCCGATGGTTGCCAACAACTTATCGCCAGCGTGATGCCCTCCTGTGTCATTTATCTTTTTAAAATCATCAATATCAAGATACATGAACGCAAATGGGTGATGGTACCGGCGGCTGCGAGCGATCTCTCTTTCCGCCAATTCCACAAAATAGCGGCGATTAGCAAGACCCGTCAAATAATCTGTGCGGCTTTGGATGAACTGAAGCTCAAGAGCCTTTTTAAGATCAAAAAGCATCGTGGATATCCAAAGAAAAAACGCAAGCCGCATGACCATGTTGAAATATAGAGGCAAGAAAAACTCATTTCCCTTTGTGATTTGCACAATATAGTCGGAATACAGCCAAATGGATGAGCAAACAATTGAAAAAAATACACCGGATCCACGGCCAATGAACCAAGTGACAACTAAGATTGGGATCGTATAAAAAATAACGATCGAAAAAAGATGCTCTTCGTGCGGGATCAGGTCAAATGACGAAACAAGAAGCACGATCAAAACAGCTACTAAAAAGATCGTCCTTTTAGATTGTTTATTGAGATAACTTTCGACTTTTTGACTGACGGACTTCTGTTCTATCTCGGTCAAGTGGCGTAAGCCTCCTTATGGCCTATGTACATCCTATCATAATTTGGAGAATTCGGGACATACGCTCAATATCTGCTCAGCCATCATATCAATAAAATCCGGATGTTGCCCTACCGGCTCCGCCCGGTAAAATCCGAGCCCGATCTCAGCACAAGTCTGCTTGGCAGCGACATCCAAATCATACAAGATCTCTACATTTGAACACAAGAATCCGGCGGGCACCAACAAGACCTGCCTGTATTTTTTTCGATCGATCTTTTTGAGATATTCATTTACATCCTCTTCGAGCCAGCGATCTCTCGGGTTCCCAGTACGGCTTTGATAGCAAACCCCCCAGTTGGGCCCCAAAGAAAGCTTCTGAGCTACTGAGCGCGCGACCTCATAAAACTGATGGCCGTAGCAGTTATTATCATTCTCTCCGGTGCTCTGCTCGCACATAGAGGCGGGTATTGAATGAGCTGTGAACACAACAAAAGTAGAATCTTTATCTTTAGGGCTAAAAGCTGAAAGGATGCTTTGCACTTTTTCAGCTTGAGCTTTTATAAAAAGTGGGTGCAGATGAAAATCTTCGGTATACACGATCTCCATCTGAGCACCGGCTTCGCGCATACCCTCCAGCACCTTATCTTGATACCATTGGAAGCTAACAAACGACCGTAAGGACGCCAATACGAATCCGACAACACGATCCACGCCATGACGATGTAATATCTGAAACGCGTCCTTAAATCCTGGGTTGGAGTGTCGAAATGCCAGCCCAACAGGCATGGAAACGCCGCGAGCCTTCAAATTTTTCTCAAGCGCCATTCTCTGTTTAAAACTTTCCTCATTGAAAGGAGACACTCCGCCGATCACATCATAATGATGCAATACATCTTTGATCCTAGCCTCAGGCACCTTGGTTCCATCGATGATACTGAACAAGAATGGCTTTACTTCTTCGGGTCTGGCCGGCCCGCCAAAACCGATCAACAGTACGGCTGTTTTCAACTTACTTTCTCCTGCTAAGTTCGTGAACCATCTTTACAAGTTTGATCGCATTTTCCTCAGGCGTAGTCGGCAAAATGCCATGGCCTAGATTAAAAATGTGCCCGGGCCGCCCACCCACCTCATTCAAGATCCGCTTCACATTCTTTTCCATATCCGAAATGTCACCCAAAAGCAGCTCCGGATCGAGATTACCTTGAATAGCACGATGATAACCTATTTTGGGCCAAGCTTCCAGGATCGAGATCCGATGGTCGACACCGATCACATCACCACCCGCTTCTGCGATCTGCTCAATAAACGGCCCTGTTTTACTCCCAAAATGAATGATCGGAGTCCCAGTTTTTAATTTTTGAATTACTTTATGTGTGTGAGGCATGGCATATTGCCGGTATTCATCTGGTGTCAGCGCACCTGCCCAACTGTCAAATAACTGAAGCGCATCGGCACCGCATTGGATCTGCTCATTTAAATAATCAGCTGTGACATCTACGATTTTATTCATGAGCGTCTGCCATCTTTTGGCATCCGCCTTCATAAATTCTTTGGTGAGTGTAAAATCTTTGGAAGACCCCCCTTGGATCATGTACGAAGCAAGCGTAAAAGGAGCTCCCGCAAAACCGATGAGCGGAATATTGGGCTTGAGGTTCTTTCGCGTGATCTGTATCGCTTTCATCACAAAGGAAAGTGACGGGGTGATATCTTCAAGACGTAATTGGTCGACATCCTTTCCGCTGCGCACGGGATTGGCAATACTTGGCCCATCGCCCTTGATAAAATCCAACTTTAACCCCATCGGCTCAAGGATCAACAAGATATCAGAAAAGATGATCGCGGCATCAACGCCCAGATACTCCTGAGCATGAACTGTAACTTGAGAAGCGAGATCCGAATCCTTACACAACTCAAGAAAGCTCTTTTGAGTGCGCACTTCACGATAATCCTTCATATATCGCCCCGCCTGACGCATCAGCCAGATCGGAGTATAGGGAGTTGCCTCGCAGCGACAAGCTTTCATAAACGCTGATTCCCGTATGGGATCATGTGTCGCTGTCATATAGCTTTCTTATTCCTCACGAGATGCGCTCCCTTTTCAGCAACTTCCTGCACCAGCGGGCCCATCTTAGGGCTTTCTGGCTCTATATCGACCGCAAAACCTCGGCTTTTGATCGTCTCCGTACAATCAGGGCCCACAGAGGCGATCACGACATGTTTCATGGCAGCCCGCAAATCATTTTCTACACCCATCGATCGTGCCACTTGCAATAGATGATCAATTTGCACCGAGGTTGTAAACAAAACAATATCGATCTGCCCATTAATGATCTGAGTAATCGCTTTTTGAAGAGGTTTGATATCATCCGGCAATGCCCACCGATAAACTGGCACAGGCAAAGCGTGAGCGCCGCGATCTTTAAGAGCCAACATCAACTCATCATTGGCAATACCGTATTCTTGGACCGCCACTCGCTTGCCGGATAATGGCATCTCACGGATCTCATGCATGAGCTCGCGCCAGGTGTTGGGCTCGGGGACTTCAACCGCATAAGGAATGCCCCATTCTTTGAGAACGCGGATCGGCTTAGGGCCTCTAGGCACGATCACCACTTTTTTGAGCGCTGCAAAAATTTGATCACGGGAATAGCGTGTCTCTAAAACAGAGACCAGAGCTTTGGTTCCCACACCGGTCAACAAAATAAGGATATCTATTTTGCCTGTAAATAATTGCTCAGCAAATTCAAAACAGGCTTTGTTGTTTTCGAGTGGTATTTCTTGCATGGACGGTGCCAAGATAGGGTTACCGCCATGAAGCGTCACCAGATCGCCCATCGTCTTAGAATGACGCGTCTCGAAGATCGCCACGCGTAGATCTTTAAGTTTTAGCTCTTTAGGCATTGCGCAGCACTTCCAGATAAACAGCTTCGGTTTCAGATGCCATACGCTCCGGCTGGCACAATTGCACAGCCAGATCATAGCCTCCTTGAGCGATATTCTGCGCCCAAGCTTTTTGCGACATGAACTTTTCTATTGCGCCGGCCAGCGCAGCTGCATTTTTGGGCTTTACGATGCAGCTATCTATCCCATCATGAAATAAAGTATTGATCGCTGGAATATCCGTCGTCAACACCGGAAGCCGCGCCGCCATGGCTTCTGCTATCGATAACCCAAAACCTTCGCGATAAGTCGCTGGATGAACAAAAAGATCGAATGCCGGCAAGATAGAAGCTGTCTCACTGACACCTTTTATCATCCGCACCGAGCCGGTCAAATGAAACTCTCGTATTTTGTTTTCCAGTCTCTCCCGCTCCCGCCCATCACCGACGATCACCAAAAATACTTGAGGATGCGTTTTTTTGATCTCTTGAAGCGCTGCCAATAGAACCTCATGCCCTTTGTCGCGTACAAGCCGTGAGACCGAGCCCAAAACATAGGCTCCATCGGGGATCCCAAGCCCATCACGTATTTTTTGTTTATTTTGTGCAGCCAGTTTTTTTTGAAAATGATCCAGATCCAGCGCATTGTGCACGATGCGGATCTTTTTTTTGGATACACCATGACTTTTTTGAAGCTCCTCAGCCACCAGGGAGCTGATCGCGACAACTCGCCGGCCCCAGCATGGAAAAATCCTTCTCCCCAACCGAGCCTTATAAAACCCATGGGCGGTGCTAATGAACGGAATACCCGTCTCCTTTGAGATCCAAAATGCCAAAACCTGCGTCACCCGGCTATGCGCATGCAAAATATTGAATTGGCCATCTTTTACCGCTTTGACCATCCGAGGCAGCGCCAAATAAAGCTTAGGATTTAAGATGCTCTTGGTCTTGATCGGAAAAACATAGCCGGGTATTCCGGCATAAGCCAGCTCATCCGCTTGAGAGCCACCCGACGAGAGCACAGAACACCGATGGCCTTTTTGGGATAATGCCTTGCTCAATGTGAGGATATAACTCGTGATGCCGCCCAAGTTTAGATGGGTCGTCAGATGCAAAACTTTTAATGATCGGGATGAATTCATGGGCCTATTATACCCCAATCAAAGGGCTTTTTTGGAAGCCTATCCGTCCTGGGATTCGAGATCGGCTGAGTAAGGCGTGGTGACTTTATAACGGGTGCTCAGGTCTTGTATTTCTTTCAAAGTTTGATTGTTCTGCCCGCTGCCCGTCATCTGGCTGATTAGATGGTAGATCTTATTGAATGCATAACCCTTCATGATATCCGGGCCGCCTTTAACGGCCTCATTGAGAGAGCGAGAAAAAATAAGCTCCTTTGTCTTGCCATCGATATCTCCCAAAAGCTGCATGGAAAACTGATCTTCGGTGGAATATTTGCCATAAAGTGTGAACTCGGCGTTCTTGTAAAAATCCGGCAATGTTTTGGGAAACACTTCTTCGGTGCCCAAGCCATTCAGCTGATAGCGTAGGTTCAAAAATACAGGATCCTTGATCTTGGCATAAAAATCTCCCAGCCCTTTGTGTATCTTGCCGCGATCTTTGATGAATTGGGACCACGCACGATTTTGATAAGAAATAAAATCCAGCAAATACCGATTTACCTTCGAACCGCCGCTATAAGCAAATATCGGGCGGACATTGTTGTTGAGCTTGGATATGGAATTGATCAGCTCGCGAGAGTTGACCACGCCATGCGTCGGACGTCCGTCCGAAATAAGCACGATATTGGAGGGATTTCTTTCCAATGGCGCCTTCACGATCTTCTCAAAAGCTCCATACACATCGGTGGTGCGGTTGGAGCTAAGCTCAGATACGAATTTCTCAGCTTGCTTGATGACATCAGCCGTTGCTTTGACTGATTTCGGTGAAAATAGGATCGCCTTGTCTCGAAACGCGATGATATTAAAAAGATCATCGCTATTTAAATTAGCCAGGCAATAACTGATACCGCGCTTAAACTCGTCCAAACGCTCGGGGGAAATGCTGAGAGAACAATCGATGGCAAAAAGGATCTCCTTGGGCATGACCTTGAGCGCTTTGGCGCCCTTCTTCGCATAGATCTTGATCATGTAATATTTTTGCTTATCAAACGGATCTTCGTAGGTAAAAACCTGGATGTCCAGAAAATCGTCGATGGATTCATATTTCAGGATATCACCTTTGGACTCCTGCACGCCCTGATCCATATCGGCATTTCCAAAAGAGCCTTGCATAGGTGTAAATCCAGGCATCCCTTCATCAGGGTCCACATAAACGTTCTCAGAAGCAGCCAGATTCATCTTCTGAAGCGGAGCGGTGAGTGACTGCAATAGCTCGGTAGCCTTTGTTTTTTGCTGCTCAGCCTGCTTCAATGCATCAGAAAAACCTTCGGTTTCTTTGGGTTGTACCTGCACAACGTCGCGCAGTTGATTTTCTTCTGACTTCACGAGAATCGCTTGCATGTCTTTAGAAATATCTACATCGGTCTCTTGTAGATCCATTTGCTTGGGGGCCACATCGGAGACGGTTGATTGCGGAGACGACTCTTTCTCCATGAGCGCTTGTACCGGCACATCCATGGGTAAGGTGGCTTCGCTTTTGCCGCTTTTCTTATAAAATCGAAGCGAGTCCTCAAGGCGGTTGGGATTTGTAGCGGTGGCATCCCGTTTCATGAGCAGCGGGCTTGTATCCACGGCTTTTACATTGAAACGAAGCATATCCTCTTGCGCGACCTCTTTCTCGAATTGACCCGGCAAACGAAGCCACATAGCGATCGCCACCACACACAGATGCAGTAAAAGCGCGATCAGAGTCGGTAAAAAGAAAGGTCCTCTACGAAATCGATTCCAGTCCATCAGATCTTCTGCGTCCATTCATTGTCAGGGTATTTGTTTTTAAGTTCGGTGAAGGCGTTGACGGCCTCTTCCACTTTACCTAGAGCCCTAAAACATTCGCCCGCTTTGTACAGCGATGGAGGCGTGTATTTGGGATCCTCGTATAAAATTGCGACCATCATAAAAGATTTGGCAGCATTTTCTAAGTCTTGTGCTTTGAGCCTTAGATTGGCGATCTCAAAACGCGCCCGCATGGCTACCTTGATCTCGCTGTCATATTTGAGCGCTTCATTGAAATTTTTCTCAGCTTCCGCGTCCTGCGCCAAAGCTGCCTGGGCGATCCCCAGGCCCAGATATGCGTGAGGCACGAAATTGCCTTCCGGCTTTGATGACAAGGCTTGAGTGTAATGGCTGACTGCTTGCTCATAATCTTTTTTTCCCATAGCTGCCTCACCCTTGAAGAATTCCATCTCATGATTGAGGTTCTTATCAGCAAACCTTGTGGGCAGCATATCGAGGATACGATTCAACACATCATAATCTTTCTTATCCAGCAAATACTGGATCAGCCAAAAAGCGCCGTCCGTATCGATTTTGACCTGGGGTTTATTGAAGATCAGATCTTGATAAAATACGCTCATCTTCTCGAACTGCTCCGTCTGTACATACAAATATCCGATACGAGGCAGCACATCCCGCACCAACGCATGATCTGAGAATCGGCTCATAAAATCTTCGTATGTGGCCAGCGCCTCTTGCGATCTTTCGCTATTCTCATAACTCACTGCCAGGCCATAAAGCGATTCAGCGGATAATTTCGAGCCGGGATAATTATCCACGATGGCCTTAAACCCGCTGGCAGCGTCCTCGTATTGTTTAAGGCCGGTGGCCGCGACGGATTTTTTATAATAAGCGATATCGATCTTGGGACTCGTTCCGTGAGACTGGATGAAATCCAGCGCTTCCCGGTGAGCTGATTGAAAAGCTTTTGTATCAAGGTCGATCTGGATCACTTGCAAAAGAGCCAGCTCTGCGTTTGGCTCCGAGGCGTATTTTTCTGCGTATTGCGAAAAACGCCTTCTGGCATTGTCCGTTTGACCCAGCTTTTGGCAGGTAATAGCGGATTGAAACAAGGCTGTTTTGGCCTGATCGGAGTCCGGAAATTGCGTCAATACTTGCTCGTAGCTTTGCAACGCATCACTGAACTTGCCTGCATCTCCCAAAACTTGAGCTTTTTCAAAAAGTGCCCGCGGTTTATTTTTGGAAGCAGCTGTCAGCTTGTCCAGCTCGATCAAAGACTGATCATTCTTGCCGGATGATGCCAAAATACCGGCCTTTTTGAACTGAGCTTTTTCTTTCAAAAGATCATCCGCCGTCTTATCCAGCAACACTAGATCCAATTTTGCAATCGCCTCGTCTCTGCGCCCCTTGTCCGCCAGAAGATTGGCGATCAAAAAAAGCACCTCCGCTTTGTATCGGCTGGCATCCACGGCTTGCTTCTGAGACTCGTACCGATTCTCGGCTGCCTCTAAATTTTGTGTCTGGAAATCACAATAAAAAAGCCCCAGCAGAGATTTGTCTTTCATATTGGTGATGAAATCTTCGAAAACTTTTTGATAATACAGCGCTGCCTGGCCGTATTCTTTCTGGCTAAAATAGATCTCGGCAACCTTGTATTTGGCCTGCGCCGAGAGATCTTGCGGCTCAGGGTTGTCAGCGGCTACTTTATAGCCCTTGAGCGCTTCGTCAAAATTACCTTCTTTTATATAATGATCACCTATCTCGACACCCGCATAAGCGGCATACTCGCTCTGCGTTTCCCCAGCGATCAGATTTTCCAGCATCTTGAGGCTGCGCGCGGTCTTTCCGCGTTTATCCAGGCATTTGGCGATATAAAAATTGGCGCCGGCGCGGATGACTGGGTCTTCCGAAGTACGAAGCTTTAAAAATGTACGAATAGCCTGAGCGGGATTGCCTTGATAAAAACGCGCTGTCCCCAGACGAAAAAGCGCCATCGGGATACGCTTATCCAGAGGAAAATTACGAATAAAGATCTCAAAATGCGCGATCGCCGAAGCGTAATCCCGTGTGTAATAGAACGAATCCGCGTAGCGAAACCGTGCGGATGATACTTCCGGAGAGTTGGGATGCTGCTTTAGGAATTTTTCGTATTCAGCAATAGCCGGGCCGTACATCTTGCGCGCATAAAGCCCGTTGGCAAAATCCAGCGTCGCGGAGGATCCGGCATTGGAAACGGCCGCTTGTTTTTCACCTGCATACACAGGCAAAGAAAATAATGTACAAACAAAAACAACAAGCAAAGCGATTAGCTGGTTGTTTATTCTTTGGTCGTAGCGAAGGAAATGTTCCAAATGTTTGCCTTGGCGCAAGTGTCGAGCACTTGAACGACACGTTCATGATACGTTTTTTGATCCGCCCGCAAGATCACAGCCTGCCTGGGATAAAGTGCGGATGTGCGCTTAAGAAGAGCCGAGAGCTCAGATAGATCCATGGTCTTTTGGCCCACCACCACACTGCCTTCTTTGCCAATGTTGATGATGATCTCTTGTGAAGAGGCGGCTGCTTCTTTGGCAGCGCTGGCTTTGGGAACCGAAATATTAAGCTCATTTTCAAAATGAAAATAAACGAACAAGGACATAAAAAATAGCAGATTGATGAACATGATGTCGATCATCGACGTCATGTTGATCTCGGGACGCTTCTTTATATGTTCAGAAGGCTCGAATCGGATCATTTTTGGATAACGTGCAGGATCTCAGAAGCCGCGCGCTCCGCATTGGATGTGATCTGGCTGATACGCCCTCTGAAATACGAGTAGAAGCAAAGCACCGGCACGGCTATGATCAAACCAAAGGCCGTCGTGATCATGGCCTTGGAAAGTCCCTGTGCCAAAACCACGGGCTTGATGATACCTGCTTTGAAAGCTTGGTAATTAAAAGCTTCGATCATACCCAAGATCGTACCCAAAAGACCCAACATCGGTGCGATCACGGCCATATCACCGAGATAACTCAAGTTGCCCCACAGCTTTTCGATGCGCGCTTTGCCTTCGAACTGCACAGCTTCTTCGATGACGGCTTTGCCGCGAGAGATCTTTTGCAAACCTTTGAGCGCGATCGCTGAGATCATATTTTCCTGCTGACGGCACACGGAGACGGCTTTGTCGTACTCTTTCTTCTCAAGAAGGAACAAAAGATTTTCTGTGAAATCAGGTGGCGTGAGCTTTTTGAGCGTCACAAACCGGAAATGATAAATAATCGAAGCTGTCGCCGCTATCGATATGAGCCCCAAGAAGATCATGGTGACGCCACCCGAGACGATGATATCCCAAAGTGTCCCGCCCGGGCCCGATGGCGTCGATGCGGCGGGTGCCGCGGCCGACTGAGCAAACAGTGATGAACCTTGCGTTAAAAATACGACGGACAAAAATACGATAAACAAACCCGGTACCCAAAAACGTTTTCTCGGCATAGAAGCTCCCTTAAAAGGTTATAACTGATATTAATGCGACACACATAATTATAACAAATTTGCGCAGAGTGCAATCAAAAAAGACTTAAGTGCGTTAATATTTGCTTAATATTTAAGTAGTTGAAAAATCGTTAAATTTTGTAAGGAATTTTGAAATTTAGGTCGGGAAGTTTTTTAAAATCGGTTTGGTCACGGCTCACCAGTGTGAGGTCATTGTTTTGAGCAAGGGCTGCCTGAAATGCATCAGGTAATTTAATTTTATATGTGTTTCTTAAACCCGCCGCGATATCGGCATCGTCCATTCCTATTGTCAAACAGTTATACTCGTTGAGAAACTCCCGCACCGCATCCCACTCATCTCCGGCTTTAGATAAAACTTCGGCACGCGTGATCACGGAGATGACACCTTCATCATCCCCGAGTTTGGAAAGCCAATCTTTCGCCTGCACCACACCGTTTAAACTATCGATCATTACGGTGGAATCCAAAAGGTACTTGGCTGTCATTCCCACTCCTCGCGGATCTTACGTACGAATTTGACACTATCTTCTTTGTCTTTTAAGATGCCAAATGTTTTATCAAGAATACGCTTCCGCTGATCAGCACGCATCTTCTTCTGAAATTCTTTAATCGCCTGCCGGATGATCTCAGCCGTAGATCTCCCTTGTTGATGGCTATACTTATCCAACCATCTTTTGTCGTTCTCTTCTATGGAGACCAGGGTTCTGACCATATTTCTCACCTCACAACTATAGTATATCATATATACGATAGTATATCAAATTAACATAGAATCGAAACTTGACCCTCCTTCAATTACCCCGCATACTTAAGTAGACTAGAATTCAGACCAACGGAGGGAGCTATGACTAAAACGCTTTCACTTTCAGAAGTCAAGGGTAAGCTAAGCAGTCTCGTGGATGGCATTGAAAAAAGAGATGATGAAATTGTGATCACGCGTAATGGTAAACCCGTGGCTGTTATTTTGAGTGCGGACGAGTTGGAGAGCCTTAAAGAAACGTTAGAAATTCAATCCAATCCTTCTTTTATGCGTCAAATTCGTGCAGGTCTTAAGGCGCACAAAAAAGGTAAGGTGCTCAAATACACATCGTTGGACGATTTATTCAATCTGTCCAAATGATCTCAGCTTTGCTGATCTCAGAGGCAGAAAAAAAGTATTTAGCGCATTTACCGCCGGATTTAAAACGTAAAATCCGCATGGCTTTGGATGAAATAAGACATGCCCCCGCCTCCGGAAAAAGCCTTATTGAAAAATTGGAAGGTCTAAAATCCTATCGTGTTGGCCGCTTCCACATTGTCTACCGCATCAGAGCCCATGCCATCCATATCATCGCAGTAGGCCCTCGTAAAACCGTTTACCAAAAAGCCGTCCTAGAGATCGGCTTAAGCAGCTTGGAGTAGAGCGGCTAGCCGGCTGCCGGCTTTACGGAGGGCTTCGCCAATTTGGTTTCCTACGATTCGAGGTAATGCGGAGTAAGCTTTTAGGGTTTTTATTTCTTGGATCGTATGGCCTTGAATATCACCTTCGATAATTTGTTTTATGACTTCAGGTTGCGGTGAATTGTTACCGGTGATATACCGAACAAACTGCACATATCCCCACTCCAAAGCTTGATCAGTGGAGATTTCCAGCTGTCTTGTGGTCCGTGCATATCTTACGGCGAAGTAAAGAACCTCTTCACCCGCTGCCATTTCTTTCATAAATATATAGCGACGACCCGGGACTTTTTCAAAAGGCTCCGGAAAGCGAGCTTCAACCACCTCAAAACCTGCGGGAGTTTCACCGGATAAATCAAATATTCCATTTGGACCCAATAATTGACCTTCCAGAGCTTTGTCCAAAGGCTCAAGACGATCACGAATATTTTTTAGAAGCTGGGCATCTTGAGTGCTAAAACCGATCTTCATATTCGACTCAGGAAGCCGCTTCTTTTCATCAAGAGCTTCGAAAACTAGCGCATACAAAGACTTATTACTTTGAACCAAAGTAGGATCATACAAAACAAAATCATTTGTATTTGATTTTAAATTTATAATTCTACCTAGAGTTGTGACTTCTTGTTGATCAGAAGGACTTCTTCTTATCCTAACTTCATACTCGCCACCTTCTCTGACTATTAAAGTTCCAACCTCAGGAACACTAAGTTCTAAAATAATAGCAGCCTGATCAGCGATTATCTGAATAGGTAAATCAGCAGTCCCGCCGGTAACCAGCTTCGTCGGCTGAGCATGCGCCGTGTGAATTGCAAGTTTCAAAACCGCGTCACCTAGACGAGCACTAAGCCCAGGAGCCAGCGCAGAGGAGACAGGAGATAGGTTTTCTGACGCCTGTCCTCTGTCCTCTGTCCGCTGATGAGCTGGTGACATGGTGTCTGGTGCCTGTCCGTCCGGCAGGCGGGCGCCGGTGACCGCAGCTGCCAGCCGCGCGCCGGTTAAATAGGTGTTTATCGACTGACGAATTTTTGCTTCGTTTTCTTTAACATACTTGTCTGAAATTTTTGAAAAACGGCCTGTAAATCGATTTAGGAATAAAATGAAGTCTCTTCTCGCGGCAAGTTTTGCTTGCTCTCGAGAAGCTCCAGACTTTATCCCGATCTCAGCAAGGCCATCTTCTACACCCGAAAGCACCGTTTCATAATCCGCAAACCGGATTTTTTGAAACTTGTCACTTGTATGTATTGAGCTATTATCTTGAGCGCTCTGTGACAAGAGGCCTGCAAAGTACTCGTAGAACGTATCCTTAAATCGAAACTCAGCCCTGTCCGTTCGGTAAGTAATTTTGGGTTCATCACCATCAGGCATTCTGGTCGTGATGAGACTCACATCATAGCCGCCATCCTGAGTGGGTTTGGCGACAAAGTCTCCGGCATTAACATAGACAAAATCAAGCCTGAGCGTATTGTAAACAGTCAGAATCATATAAATTTGTCGGGTGATATCCCGAGCCTGCTCCACAGAAAGGGCGAGATCATTTTTAATTCCGGCTCCATGCTCCCATAAATAAAGCCCAAACCCTTGAGTGTTTACTGTGGGATCGACCCTTATTTCATGATATCCGGTTTTCCACTCTCCCACATAAAGCATCAGTGGAATTTCATCCACGGTCAGCTCAGCGCCTTGGTACAACCTCGGCAAATAAAATGAGTTGAGTCGGGTTAAAGACTGCTGCTGAACAATATCGCTTTCTAAAATTGCACTTGAAACCGTATCTCTGGCAACATGACCTGCAAGAAGCGCAACTTTGCCTGACTTCATGCGCACTATGATCTGATAAATATTTTCGAATGAGCCTAATTTTGGCTGCACGATATCAACGGGACCAGATATGTCTCTCCATGATATCGGGCTGCCATAATGGCTGTTCAAAATACCCGGTAAGTGTTCATTTAAAAACATTAGCAGTCCTCTGCCCATTTGAGACTCTTTATAGGTGATGTTGGCTATTTTGCCCTGATGGATCGGATTTTCGCCAAAAGATGGCACTCGAGATATTTCATCATGAACCTCATCAAGGCCATCCGGATCTCGAATAAAAACAATTTCGCCGGTATTAATTTTTTGATCAAGAGTACGTGTATCAGCAGAAAGCAATGCCTCGCCTCCTGATATAAATCTAAAATCTACATTGAACCTACCTGACAACCGCGCACCAGTTTTAAGAGAAGCTGTCCTAACATCTTTTATTGCTTGTATTGCTCTGCCAAGATATCCAGCAGCGTTTTTCTGGGGGGCATCTCCATTTGTGGATAAATTTGAATAGATAGATTCAAGATAGGCCACTTTGGCGTCTATACCCGACTTATCGCCGGCGGCCAGGGGATCAAAATAATCGCGGATATCCATGATCGCACTTCTAAGTGGGTACTTTAATCCCATCTCTTTCAAAAAAAGATTCAACTCAGTGTAAATAGTGTGACGACTATTGGCCGTCCACTTTATGCCGTCTTGAACAGGAAGCTCATCATCCTTTATACTTCCCACCCAAATTCTGGCAATATCTGTCGTGTCAGCTGATACGAGCGCGGCTAAAGCCTCGCGTAGTTTGATAGATACCTCATAAGACAATGTGCGGCCATGAGCCTTGAGAATATTTTTAATCTCTTTTGGATATCTTTCAGTAGCGCTTTCATCCTGAGGCAAACTGAGCAGACTAGACACAGCCGCATACGCAGGATGGGTGGCGGATACGGACAAAACAGATTGGCTCAAAATATTTCTCGCCGAGAGTACTTTTTGCATACCTTTGGATATTTTGAGCTTTTTGGCCTTAGGATCCTTTTTTGCTGCGAGATTGGTGGGGTCAAATGGAAGAGTGTCTATCCACTTTCCAACATGCGACGATGTTAACTTTATAGTGAGGCTCATTTCATAAGCCAACTCACCCCGGGAATTCAATAGAACATAATGAATATGTCCTCTTTCAACTTTTTCCACTTGCGCCAAGGCTACTTTAATTTTTGGTGATAAACTCACAACATGACCCTGTGTCAATGCTTTCATCGTTGGAGTCCTCTCAACTTTTTTCACTCCAATCAAATCTCCCGGTTTAAAGTCAGCGGGCTGCCTTTCGGCTATATTCGTAATATCAATAATGTCCCCGAGCTTGAGTGATTCAGAAAGCCGCGCGCCGTAGCGATCGCCCTTCAAAACCTCTTGGATGCGGTCGATTATGACTACAGCTCCCACTGCAAGCCCTGCGGCCACAAGGCCCGCCACCGGAGATGCCCATAAAATATTATTTTGAAGGACGTCCGGAATAAAGACTTGGCCTCGACGAGACAGAGACGCCGTGAAAAATAAAAGCCCCGCCATCATTGTCGTAGAAACAAATGTCAAAGTTCTAGGTCCTGCGGGACGAGCGAAAACCAACGACACCAAAATTGTCAGCGCGGTCCAAAAGAACACAACAGAGTCATCAAGCGTATCCAGCGATCTACGCGGTAGAACTGCGGGTGCAGAAGAAATGACTCTCTCGTTATAAAACATATTTGATAGCAAGGTAAGTGTCAGCCCAAGCCCAAAAGTCACCCAATAACCCGAAGTCCCTTTATTTCGACCAGCCAGCCGGGCACCGGACTGAGCCACCTTTACGGGCTGTGACACCGGCGAGACATCGTTCATCCATCTGTCCAACCATCGGTCAAAATGGCGAATAAAATCATCCTCACGGCCTATAAGATAGGCGGGTCCAGTGACTACCGTTTGCCTTAAATCATTTGGATTGCTGGTGTTCATAGCTGTCGGAATACCCATTTTATTCAGACGATCCAACAGCTCGATAGCATTGTGAGAATAAACCGGCAAGCCGGCGGATGCAGCCTGCCCATAAACAATGAATCCCCGGCCGTCCGGACTCATAAAGGAGGGTATCCCAGAGGGCAAAATAGCCATCTTTACAACCGGCATGTCCTTGGCCGCTTTTAGGATGCCCTCAGCTGCCTTAAAACTGGATGCAATAATGAACTGAATATTGCGATCGGGGTTTTTGAGGATCCATTTTTGTAATTCAGTTCTTAAATAAGCCACTCTTTCTTGTTCGACAACTAAGACCGTGGGTATATCCGCCAACACATTGGAAGACACCTCATCCGAGGCTAAGACATTGACATAAAACTCAGCACGATAGGCATCTTGGAATATTTTTTTCTCAGAGTCGGTCAAACTGTCGGAGACTTGGTTGAATTCGTGACTTAAGAGTGCAACCGGAGCCTCCCTCGATGCGCGCGAAAAATCATAAAAAATAACACTTGGCTTCCCACCCACCGTCCGGATCAAGTGGGCATGCTCGCGCAACAATACCCGCTTAAGACCGGTGTGGATGCGCGCCATCTTTGCGGATTGCTCCTCCGTCAGCCCTCCATGAAAAATGCGTAAATTATGAAGTGCCGCTAAACCCCGCCCCAGCGCCTCTAAATATGCCTCACTGTTATTCGCACTGAAAATACTTGTCACCGGCTTCAGAATGATACTTGCTGTGGATCCAACGCCAGTCAGCTTAGCTTCCGGGCTAAGCTGATGGGGTGAAAGAGTCTGATAAAAATTAATCTCTTTTTGCAGTAAAGCAAAGGCATCTACAGTGCGCTCCTGATAAAATGCTTTTTTAATTGGATTTTGATAAATATGTTTGCTGAAAAATACGATGGTATCCCCGTTGGCCAACTTAAGTTCATCTCTGTAAGTCAGTCGGTCATGTTCAGACTGGTCATCGTACTGCGGCACGGGTGAATATTTTTCGATTTTGTCCCGGCGGAAGGATGTGAATGCCGGTAAATCACCGACCCTCAATCCCAAAAATTCAATAATTCTTTTATACTCATTTGAACCAAAAATGTGATTTAGTTTGCTAATGACTTGCTCGTGCTGCCTTTGAACAAACCAGTCCTTTAATCCTGAGAGGCGCGCGCCGGATTTGTAACCCAACGAAAAATAGCGGATGCCTTTTTCGATCATGGCTTCCGGCTTATCGTATAAATGAGGGATATCCACAATATTTAAGGAAGCTGTTCTAGGCTTTCCATCTTCATCAAAGAATAAACGCTGCCAATCCTTAAAGCTCTCAGAACCCAAGGCGATCACTTGTACATCACTGCCTGCGATGGCCATGTAGGGCTCACCGCCGGATGTCCCAATAAAATCAAGCCTCTCGACCCCTGTAGATCTTTTTAATTTGTTCCTGGCACTTCGTACTGCCTGTCGGTTTTCATCGCTAGCTTGGACTTTGGCGCCTAATCTCAATAGTTCGCGAATGAGACGAATCGATGGAGAATTTCTGACCGAACTCACAGGCTCGCCAAGTAAGGCTGCGCGATATGACAATCCCAGCACAGCAACCGTCTTGTCATCCAAACGACCGGCATCCGGATCCACGCCGGCTGCAATTCGAATTTGCCTTAAATGGTTTTTTATCTGAAAATCATCCAAAAAAGAGATCGCGCTTGCAAATGGGATTCTCCGTTCAGAACTGGCTTCACCAGTTGACAACTTCTTTTCCTGTTCAATGGCTTGCCCAACATAGCTGATATGCCCATCGTCAGGATCTCCGATTTGCGCTTCACTATATAAACCCAAAATTCCAGTTCCCCCATTCAGATGCTCTTCCACATGAAGCCTTGAAAAAATCAACGATTCAGGCAAATGCTCCCCGCCAATACCCAACCCAGGGACAAGATATTGATCACCGACGACCGGATCTAACCCAAGCCCTTTAAGCACATCTCGAATATTGGCACCCTCCACCTCATGAGCAATTTGTGTAAGAATGGTGACAAATGAAATACGCGTAGCCAAAGCCAGCCAGAGGCTATTATTTAAAAAATTGGCATAAAATCTTTCATCATTAATCTGAGTTTTGCCGACAAACCCCCTGCCAATCGAAACATATTGAGGATATCCCAGTGATTTTATTGTTGACCCATCTAAAATGTTTCTACCATCCAATATCACAGGTAGCTTGCTGGGATCATTATCAAAAGCCATTTCTTTTAACTTTGCAAAATCGATTTGTCGGAATTCCGGCCACTCCGTCACCAAAACAATTGCCGAGGCTCCTTTGACAACATCTATTAAATCCGCAGGAGGCGTGTAATACGTTGGGTTTGAATGGCCACCAGTATCAGAAGCCATGGGTTTCACATCGCTGTGGAGTGCCATATTGGCCGCAGCCTTGCTGTTGGGATCATAAACACGGACGATAGCTCCCTCCTCAAGCAATTTGCTGGCTAACTTGATAGAGAGAGCCTCTCGAATATCAGCCGTACCGGGCTTAAAGGATGCGCCCAAAAGAACCACTGTTTTATTTACAACACTTTTATTCAACGTCCTTAAAATATCCAAGTAAAATAATCTCCATTGAGCGTCATTGACAGCCTGCACGTCCCGCAAAAGTCCGGAAGGCACGCCCAAAATATCGGCCATAAAAACAAGTGCCGCAAAATCCTTGGGAAAACAAGAGCCTCCAAAACCAATACCGGCATAAAGAAATGCACGAAGAATACGACTATCTTCTCCAAGAAAGTCAGCAACGCGGGTGATGTCATAGCCCCATACACGAGTAAACCAGCTTAAAAAATTAATAAAAGAGATCTTAGTCCCCCTCCACCCATTGGCTCCATATTTCACCAACATGGCGCTAGAGGTGCTCATTTCAACAAACGGAAGATCGCGTCTGGGGTGTTTAGGGTTTGGGTTTTGATAAAGAGTTCTGATCTTTCGGCGAATTGCGGGATCATCAGCACCGATGACAACGCGTCCAACACCCCGGTCTTTTTCGGACGCCACGCCATTTTCATCCACGCCGCCGCGATCATCAAAAAGCTCGCTTCCTTGACGCAGGTATTCAGGTTCCCAAGCAATATGAATTTTGGCTCCTGGAGCCAAGTGCTTGGCAGCGATCTCTTGAAACCACTTAAGTGTATCGACAACTTTGCCATCAACAAGATGAACAGGCGGCACCGTGCTTTTTCCAACTAATATTTTTTCTTCACCCGGCTTAACCAGCTTGGCTATGCTCGTGATCGCAGCGGCCATGTATCTCAGATCAGCTTCGCCGGAGTCACTTTGAGGAGTAGGAAGAGCCAAGAAAATAATATCACGGCCATTCACAGCTTGGGCATAATCCGTCGTAAATACCACCCAGTTTGGTTTATTTGTTGCGACAGCTTCTTTGAGCAAGTTGTCCATGCCCGGCACATACATTTCTTTGGGCATCTCGCCTCGTGCCAATGAAGCTGCTTTTTCCGCCACAATGTCCACGCCTACCACATCATGACCCCAGTCAGTGGCCAATGTGACGGCTTTGGTTAAACCCACATAGCCTGTGCCTATCACGGCGACTTTTTGAGTTTGTGGCTTCCAGCTGGGTTGGCGTCTTTTGGCTAGACGCGCTCCGGAAGGTACCGATTCCGCAGGCTGCGGGGTCGCAACGTAAGGAGTGCCCTGTTTGACTTGTGCTATGTTTTGATAGTCGGCAAGGTATGGCGTCAAATAAAGCGCCATCGCCATCAAAAAGCGGCCGGAAGAAGGCGCCGATAAAGCCGGCGGAGTTTGGGATTTCTGGGTGATGCGTTGCCCCAAAAGAATCGCTTCGTATTTCTTTTGATTGGTTTCTTGCAGTATTTGCGGTGTGATCGAGACGTAAGAGATGTTTTTGGATTTTAGAATATGTTTGAGGTTGGCCGCGTGGTAGCCGCCGGCGATGAGGACAGCTTTCCGAACATCGGATCGTGGATCGTGGATAGTGGAGAGTGGAGAGCTATCCAATTTCTTGAGCATTTTCTCGACAAAGGCTTCGTCGCGCTTGAGGGTCAGGTCATAAAATTCCTCGGATTTTTGGACAGCTTCGTCATAGCTCGACTCCAGAAACAGCGCGCGCTCGTAATACGAACTTAATTGCATAATTTGTTTATTCAAAAAGCCGGTCAGCTCGCGGATAGAAAACCCGTGGGAAAGCTTTTGGTACTCAGCGTATTCATCCGTAGTCAAAGTGAGCTGGAATAATTTTTCGTACAGGCTGAGTAACCGCGCCGATCGAATGAAAGCCTGCTCGTCCTCTGTCACAGCAAGCTTTGCAAACACCTCAGCCTCAAGCTTGGCCAACTCTTCCAAAACCTGCTTAGCCTCTAAGTGCCGCGAAAGCTTAAGATAAGTAAAATACTTTTCCAACTGAGGAAAAGCTGTGACCTTGTGACCTTGTGACCTTGTGACCTTCTCTTCCAAAAGCGCATAAAACGCCTTCTGCGCATGTCCATTGGCTCCCACGCGGCCGGGTTTGTTTTTAAGCAAATCATTCAGCTCCGATTGATCTTCTTTGCTTAGAGACTGGACAGCTTGAGCCTGCTCTTGATTGGCCTTGGCAAAATCGATTTGGGATTCTTTTAGGGTCAGCTCACGCAAAAGGGCTAGATGTGTGTAGTCTGAAAGAGATAAACCCTGTGATTCAGCCCGGCGCATGAGAGATCCAAAATAATCCGTCAAAGAGGATTTTTCACGATGATAATTTTCATAATCCTGCAGGAATTTATCCAACAGAGGGTTTAAAACTTTTGGCTGAAGTGTCGTCAATGTGGATCTAATTTTGGCCAGATAATCCTTTAGTTTGGGACGAACGCTGGCCACATCGCGATAATTCTCAAGAGCTTTTATGTACAGCTCCATATCCTCCACGCCCCAGAGGGTAAAGTCATGGTCGGATGTCAGCTGTAGAAGCTCAGCGCCATGTAAAAGGCCTTTTTTAAGAAAAATATCGCTGGCTCGCTTCCTGGCATGAAGTGGCGCCTTTTCGCGCAAAAATGTCAGGGAGTTGTCTTCCACGCCCGCTTCGGTGAAAACGTACCGGATGTCCTTTTCATGGGTTAAAAGCGTATCCAATGCCTTGGCCAGGTTTCTTTGCCCCGATTCATTGGTATGCGCATCTTGAAAAAGATAGATAGTTTTTTGGTGACCGGTGACTGGTGACCTGGTGACCTTGTGACCTTGTGACTGGTATGAGTCTTCGATTGTCGCAACAGACTGAGGAAATTGAAATGAAAGTTCTACTTTGTCATCTTTTGGGAAAGAAAAAGGCTTGATCTCGGGGTTAGCCCAAAGCAATTGTTCGCCCAAAAAGGACAGAGCAAGGGTTAGAGAAATTGCTTTTAGAGGTTTCGAAAAGCTCTTGGATAGTGTCAACAACTTACCCTTTATGTTTTAAATAAGAATTTTAAGAGAAAAGTAAACGAAAAAACCCCAAAATTGGGTAGAAAATGACTCTCTCATTATGCACGATAACCTGAACAATTTCAATAAGTTACGCATATAATGATTTAAAATATTCTATCCAAAAGTAAGCGCTTTTTAACATTTGTACCGGGTTCGAACCCGGTACCGTAACCTGTAACAACGGCTGGGTATTTTTAGAGTTTTGCCTCTTGAAGTAAATCCGATGCAGCGACAGCGCGTATATTTTTCGCAAGTGGATACGTTTTATCACCCGCATGGATCACATCAAGCCGCGTGAGCTTTAAATCTGTCAAAGCGCCACGCATCGAGGGCGTGACCTGAGGCGCGGCAGTACGCTTTATCTCAAATCCGATACGATGGCGGCCTCTCATCACCAATAAATCTAATTCTGCCCCTGCATGAGTAGCCCAGTAATAACACTCTTCTCTTTCCAGCTGAAGACGTTTAATGATTTCTTCAACGATAAAACCTTCCCAGGAAGCGCCGATCTTTGGATGATGTTGGAGATCGGATTCGGAACGAATTCCTAGCAGGGCATGCAAAATTCCAGAATCCTTAATATACACTTTTGGCGCCTTCACTTGCCGCTTGGAAATATTTGCATGCCAGGGTAATAGCTGGCGAACAACAAGCGCATGGGTGAGAAGATCCAGATAATTTCTTACGGTTGTATCCGCTACTCCAAAAGAGCGCCCAAACTCTGAGGCGTTCCAAGTCTGTCCGTGTGTGTTGGCAAGCATCATCCAAAATCTTCGGAGAGTCTCCGAACGAATTAAAATACCGAGCTGAGGAATATCACGCTCTAAAAAGGTCTTGATAAAACTCTGCCGCCAAATATGACTTCCCGCAGTCGATGCTGAAAGATAGGATAGAGGGAAACCACCCCGAAGCCAAAGACGATTCAAATGTTTTGCACCCACTTCTTCCAAAGACAACCCGGAAAGCTCATGATAAACAATGCGTCCCGCAAGACTTTCAGAGGCTTGCCTCAAAAGTTGTGGAGAAGCGCTCCCAAGGATCAAAAATTTTCTTTTCATTTTTTCTTTGTCCGCCAAAACTCTTAATATGGGAAACAAATTGGGCATACGCTGAACCTCATCTAGAACGATCAGTCCCTTCATATCCCCCAGAGCAAGCATCGGATCCGTTAATTGCGACAAGTCATGTGGATTTTCGAGGTCAAAATAAGTGACCGGCATCTTAAGGCTTTTGGCCAGCATTTGAGAAAGAGTGGTTTTCCCCACTTGCCGGGCACCCAAAATTCCGACGATTGGAAATTGGCCAATGTTTTTTTGTAGACTTTGAAGTTCGCGAAAGCGCTTGAGCATGATAAAATATTACATTGAAAACTCGGTCTTGTCAACCGAATATTCAATGTACAAAAAACAACCTATTCCTTTACCCTAACCTAAACTGGCCTCCTGACCCTCACCCTCACCTTGTTTTTTGAGCTGCGCCCGGTGACCGATGGATTTGGGATCGGGATAAAGCTAGTCACCGAACGCAGCCGAAAAAATTATGCAGATGCACTTACCGATACTTGCTGTCTTGTATATTGCCGAATCAGCTCAAATAATCTTGTAGCCATAAGTTTCACACGGTAGAGATTGCCGTCTTTTTGGACGCCACTGATCAATCCATCGGGTGATATTCTGATGGCTGAAGAGACTTCGTACAACCCACTATTGGTCTCTGAGCCCCTCACATTTTGCACGGCCAAAACTTTTTCATCCGATGAGATCAGACCTTTTTCCTCAGTGGATATCGCAACAACCGGTTTGTCGGCATCAAAATACATCGCATAATCCGGGTCTTTCAAGAGTGAGGCTACATCGGTAGTTATCTGAGGCACGAAAATAATATCTTTAAAGATAGAGGCCTGTGGATGTGCTTTGAGGTACGCATCTCGCTCAGCCGCCAGAGCCGCCTCATCACTCAGTGTCGTATCGGTGCGCAGGATAAGGTAATTGGTGATTTGATTTCCATTTTTGCCCAGTAGTCTTCGCACTTTAAGCACACCTTCCACAAATTCATTTTCGTTCAACTCAAAGACTGCGGCATCTGTCACCGTCGTAAAGTCCATGTCTTGGTCTTTTAATTTTGCCAGGCGGGCATCATTTGAACCTGACACGGCTTCGCGTACAAAATCTCCGATGGCTCGTGCTTTTTGCTTAAATGTCGACTGATCCGCAACAGAACCCAAAGACCTAAGTGCTGCATTTAAAATATCCCTGAAGGTTGCCTCATGTGACTCGGTCTCCGGGCTCTCCAAAACAGAAGCCAATCGTGCACCCAAATCTTGGGCTGAAGTTGTTTCCACAAATTGCCCACCTGTCGTAAGCGATAAACGGGAGCCCATAGCCAAGTGGAGCTGTACAGTCTGAGGTGAAGGCAGTTCAAAAGCCAATCGGGATAAAATGGCATAGAGCCTGTTAATGGCATTTTCATCGCTCTCATCTCCGGATGAAGCCAATATACTTTCAAAATACCTGGCCATAGTAGTCGTGCGCTGTTGGAGGTTGCGCAAAACCTGGCTCAGCGTATCTACAATCTGATCTAGCTTTGTAGGATCAGCCGGAATAACAATGGTATTTTCGTCCGCAGTGGAGGGGTTAAATTGTCCCGGTGCACCCTGCACAAAAGCCAGCCTAGCCCCCAAAGTCCCCAACCTGGCATCCAAGGCTAACTTCATCTCTTCGAATTGACCTAAATTTTCCGTCTCGATCACAACGGTGAGATCTTTTCTAGCGGTCTGCTGTCTATAGTCTATAGTCTCTAGTCTGTTTTCCCCCGTCAGCCGGGCGCCCACAGCACGGATATCCACAGTTCGTGGATCTAACGGTGAAAAAACTCTTTCCAGAAGTTTATGCTGAGCATCTCGAGGCATTTCATTGTTAAAGGATCTCTCGATCGAGTCTCGTAAGTCTTGGACATTCACATCGGCGGCAATCCAAATATTTTCGGCATTGGGGTTAAAGTTACGGATCAACCTGAAGAAATCTATCATTTCATTTTTTGATTGATTATAAACAGCCCCCAGAATAGTCCTTGTATGATCATCTATTAAATTGTAACTATAAGCCTTTCGACGCATCCATTCCTCTAAAGTGATCGGATGACCCGCAAACACAGCCGGCTCTGCAGCCAGTCGAGCGCCAACTGATATTTGTTCTATCACCTTCCTTTTTAAAGCATCACGAACAGCATTGTCCCTGACATAATCCCAAGTCAATTCTCTAAACCCTGCAAGCACTCTGTCTCCCAAAGTTCGCTGCGTCTTATCACCTTTCTTCGGATCATACCCGATAGGGACTCGAATTCTATCCTGTCCCGCGGGCAATGAAGTCGCCTTAAAATTATAGTGATAAACATCATTCATGATCTCACCTTTAAGGTGATGGTTAGAATTTCCATCAATTACGCCGTAAACCAAGCTGTTACCCGCAAAAATTTCGTGGCCCACCACAGATCCTTCTATATAGGAGTTAATGGCCACAACTTGACCCACAGAATCCTGAAGAACACTGTTGATTACCTCACTACCCGGAAGTAAAATACCTCCCTGGATAATAGAATTTTTTATCGTAACACCGTGTACCACTGCGCCTTGCATGACTTGCTCACGAGTTAAAACCACATCTACCAATCCGCCCTCGGATATCTTGTCGGGTACGGGTACCTGGAAGCGAGCCATCTGATCGGGTGATATATTCCGAACACGCCTTAAGTCATCAGCATCTATCATGCTTTGGATGTCGGCGTCCGCAATCGTTACACTACCATCCTGCTCGATCATCATATTTTTGCCGGTCATGTCGGCCAATAAAGACAGACGGTCGTTCAGTATATCCAGCGGGTTTCTGAACGTAGACCATAATGTTCCAGCACCAATATCCGAGGAGCTGATGGTTTGAGAGTGATCATTAAAAATACCCTCCCTGTCACGATTTAACAGGTAAAACTCTATCGTTTCGTATCCAAATTCGGCCAGCTGTCCGGCTGTTTCAGTGCCAAGACCCAGTCGGGTTTTAACTGCATCCGGCAAAAATTGCTCCACCGCCTTGGCCGCTTGTCTTAAGGTATCAAGTCCGCCCTCCCTCAGCGCAGCGGCCTGAGGAATTCCTTCCGGAACTTTGTGGTTTTTTAAATACTGAAGTAACGCCACCAACGGTTGAATAAACTGGGGATCAATGTCGCGTTTTCCGCTGGGTGCTTCTCTACGCTTCAGTTTGGTTAAATCACCTTTTTTATCAAGATAATCCATGATCGCAAACCACATTTCTGAACTGATCGTAAATGAACCAAAATCAAAAGCCGTAGACCCTTTGTAAGTCAACAACCCATGAAGATTTTGTATCCTGGCCGTCGCTTCTTCCACAGAGGACGCCACGCCAAAAGAAACTAGCTCTTGGGGGGTGTATTCGCTGATAAGATGATACTGTTTGTCCACGGGATGACGGAAAGCAAATTGTTTATTTCCAAAAAATTGCTTGATCGCACCATCGGCGGGATCTACGCTTGCAGTGCCAAAATCATGAATATTTTTTGGATCCACAGACTTTGGATCAAAACCAACAATAAGCTTTGAAAATGCAGCGGTGTTTGCTGAAAGACTGTCGAGCGGTTGAGATGAATAAGCAAATTGAGTCGACCAAAATACGTCAATCTGACCCGGTTGGCTTCTTCTGGCAAAAGTGCTTGCTTGCTGTACAACAGCTCCGATCAGGTCGAGCTTTCTGGGCGAACCATCATGCCCAATTTGCGTTCCAACAAGAGCTTGGCGACCACGCGCACCTGACACACTAAACACAACGGGCGAAAATCTTTCAGCCATGCCGGCATCAGGAATCATCACAACCTTACGTTCACCTGAAAAAATCGTCTCTCTTAAAGACCGACCGCTATCAGCGCCGGGGCCTGCCTGCCAAACCTTTTCTGCTTCTATCATCATGCTTGAAAGACCACGAATCTGCCCGGAACTTGAGGCTTCTTCGTTAATAGCCACGGATAAAATAACCGGTGGCCCATTAGCCGTCTGCGCACCTGCTAGCAATTTTTCCAATTCCACACGTTTATCTTGTGCTTCGTCAGGGCTTGAAGAACCTATGATATAAATATCATAACCGGGAAAAACCGGTGAAGCTGTGAATACTTTTCGGGTTTGGTCAATATTCTTACGCTTAGCCGCAACTTTAGTGGCAAATTCAACTACTTGGCCCCATTTATTTTCAATAATAAGATCAGCTAGATGATTTCTTGCTATGTCTCCTGAATCATTGTCTTTGAAGATCCATATGACATCCTCTTTTTGAGATCCTGTGATTCGATGCTCACGAGAAGCTTCATTAGTAAGAAGCTCTGCATAGGCCAAGAAAACTTTTTGAGCTTCTTCACGAACCTCCACATCACTGTCAGTTAAAGCCGTTTTGTCACTTAAGCGGCCGAGAGCCTTTAATGCCTGGCCCCGATAAAAAGGATGCATGGCTTCAACAACTGCTGACAAAGCAAACTTTCCACCGATTTCCGACAATTTCTTCACAGCATCCCGCCTGACTTGAGGATCAGGATGCCCCATGGCCCAGCGCAGGGCCGGAATAGAAGCGTCAAGCGAATACGGACTGTGCAAGCGCTTGATATCCGTGGCGGAGCTTACAAGGTCTGGCCACAAAATAAGAGTTTCTCCATCCATTTTCAACTGACTTCGAACACGCTGAGAAAAAGAATCAATTAATTCTTTTTCGTTTTCTGCGACAATAATAGGAACGTAAGTCTGAGAGTCTTGTTCCGGCACCTGCTCTAAAATAATCGTTCGATTCGGTTCTATCTCAATTTCTATAATTCCATCTTTGTTCGTTGTGGGTATTGCAACAACACCCTGTTTTCCCTCAATCACTTCCCAGTTTAGCTTTGTAACTTGTGGTTTACCGCCAGTCACCACGGTTTCCGGAACCGGGCGTACAGCTTGCCAATTTAGTTGGTTTCCTTGTCTACGGATCCGATAAAAATAATCTTTGTCGCGGTTCTTCGGACTCAGGTCATTTGCCGGGTCTACTGCATGGTACATAGCAAAGTCATGAGAATATTGTAAAAAAATGGTCAACATATCGAGCAGCTCTTCACCCTGCTTGCTATTCAACTGCATCCCCAAGCGGCTCAAATAGCGTGCGCGAAGTTTTTGTTCATAACGAATCCTATCTATTTGCGCCGACGTAAGATCAATATGCTGACTTACATCCACAAATGCCTGGCCCAGATGTCTCAAACGATCATAGGCATTATCGCTTCTAGACATCCCGTTAAAAGTCTCGATCGCTTTTTCATAAAAAGGCCTTGCGATGCGGCCTATTTCTTCCGTCAGGTCTTGATAGGATATCCTGTAGAGTCTTTCACCGATCGACCGCTGCTGTCCACCCCCAACCGGAGCAAAGGCTATCGCAACATGCCCGAAAGCTGAATCATAGATCCACATAACAAACGGTGGCTCCTCAAGCCTGAGATCACGGCCTATGGTCGGAGCTGTGAAACTTCTATTGTCGATCGCAGCCCGGTTAAAAATAACATTCGTTAAGCCCGCAAATCCTCCAACGCGATCGTTGGCCAAGGAGGTTTGATTTGCATGCTGCAGGTCCTGCCGTGTTTTTTTCTCAAGACCCAGCCAACGGACAAATTGAGCCAAGCCTGCAGTATCCTTATCGCCAATAAAAATGTAAGGAACATATACAATGGTCCTGTCTTCAAAATCTCTGAGAGATTCATCAGAAGCAGGCGTTGCAGCAATACCTCTCATATCGTGAACACGTACAGGCAGCCTGGACTCTCGTACGGTTCGTCCAAGAGATCGCGTGGCGGACATAACATCCACCGGCAAAACATCATATGCACCAGAACCTATCTCCTGGCGCGGACGTATGTGACTAAAGTCGCCCTGCACAACCAATGAAGGATCTCCATCCATTAAGAATTCTGTCCTCAAGAATGTCCTATCCATACCATCCATGTTCATTTGTTCTCTGGAGAGAATTTGTCCCACAGCTATAGGGATCTTACCAACTTGGGGATCTTGGGGGTCATAGCCAAAATATTGACGCTCTAAAGATGCTAAAGCATCCGGCGTCTCAGCAAATGCTTGATAAAGATCCGCTTCATTACGAAGCTCTCTGCCAACGATCTTGGAGGCTTCCGCCAACAAAGCTTGAAAAACAGGTTCACGGGCATCCCGCCTTCTCTGACTTATCTTTTCTCGATTGGCCTTAAATGGAGTCAGCGTAAATGATGGGGCGTCATCATCGAAATGCATAATCCGCTGCCCTGTCGTTCTTAGCAGAGTATGATTGCGAACTCCGGAAATATGCTCAAAAACCGTATCGTTTGAAAATTTGCCGAATTCGGCCGCATCAATCACATTTCCTCTCAAAACACCATTAGCTCTCAACACACGTTCGACACGTGGATCTAACTGGCTATGGTCTAAAGCATCTTGGTATTTGCGAACCGCCTCAAAAACGTAATAGCCCTGATCCGCCAATCTGTCTTTCCAATTCATATGGACAAAATTCACACCGTACACGCTTTTGAGTTCGGCTATTGTCTTACCATTGAGCGCCAAACTGCGATCACTGGAAGCGTCATAAATCATGAAAGACCGAACCGGACGGTTATAAATACGATAGTTCTCAATCTCGACCGTGAGAACATAGCGAAGCGCGTCAGGTCTTTCAAGCGTAGCAATATAAGGTGTATCAATATCCGGCTCATCGAGCATAAATACTCTGCGCGCTAAGGCACCCGCACGATAAAGATTGTGTTCATTATCCCATGTCAGCATGGCTTCATCTTCCGGAAGCCCCAAAAGACTTTCCACCGTATGCGTTAGATACTGAGAAGATCCTGGGATACCAAAGGCGGCTCGGTACAACGCAGGTTCTTTTTGATCCAATAAATTGTAAAAAAAGCCTTTTTTAGCCGTCACATGCTTTTTGATGAGGTGGCCAAGGCCTTCTTCCGTCTCCGCCAGACGGAGAGAAGGATCCTGGTTATATTGTTGCACGGCTAAAAAGCGGAGTTCATATTCATTGAACAAATAAAATTTCCCATCCGGCAATCGAACCATTTCAAAAGCGTCTGATTGCTGCTGACGCATCAACCACAACAGTTCTTTTAAAACAGCCGCTTCTTCTTGGGTTATTGCGTCAATAATAGCTGCCGGGGCATTTCCTGAGAGCACCTTGGTGATTTCTTTATGTTGAGCAATGAACGCATTTAATACGCTCAGTGCCTCCTTTTTACCTTTGGCCTTGTACAGATCAGTTCCGATGCGAAGCGCACGTGCACGCGACACAGCCGCATCTCTCGCTACCACAAGCTCTCTCAGCTGTAATATCTGATTGGCATCAACTCCTTGAATAGAATGGATTTTCTCATCGAGCGATTTTGTACTTAGATTTTGAATATGGGTGATCCATGCCACATATCGACCGTCTGAATCAATCCTTTGGATCTCCGAGGATGTTTGTTTTTGTTCGTCGGGAGTCATGTGCTGATAATAAGAAGCTGCGTATAAGATAGACAAGGCGTCAACAACATGATCCGGCAGCTGAATGGTTTCGTTCATTTTCTTTACCCCGGCAGAAATATTCAAAAGTGATTGAGTTGAAGGTGAAAGTTTTGACCATTCTGTGACGTTATCAACTACGGATTCTGTATTTGATCCCAATTCATATGGTTGAACTTGCGCTGCCGCAAGCCGAGCGCCAGGATTGAACTCTTGATCCAAGCCGAAAGGTTCAAGCGCTTGGGTGAGGTCTTCTATTACATCCCAGCTTATGCCGTTATGAGTTGTCGGATCGGTCAGAGTGCGTTTTGCGCCCAATGAAACTAGAGCTCCGATAGTAAAATCATAATTAGTGCGCGTTGTTCGTTTTATAAACGACTTTGTTTTGGGTTTTTCGACGTACAAAGAGCGTAGTGGCAGGCTATCGATTATTCGTCTGTCCTTAATTTTTTCGCCTAATTCCATCTGTAATATAAGAGGATTTATATTTCTACGCAATGCACTCACTCTTTGCCCCGCCGCAGAATCAGATGTATGCAATGCTTCAGCGAGACCCTTAAGAGTCCAGCCAAACTTCACAAGATTTTCAATCATCCGGCGATCCGCTAGATGCAGCCGGCCATAAACATCTTTGGGCGCTGTCTCTACAAAATTCTTTATTTCATCCAAATTGGCCAGACGAGCGCCGCTTTCAGCTTCGGTGGTAATCGGCACTTCTATCAACGGATCTCCCTGCAATCTCCCCTGAAGATGGATCCACTTTTTCCCCCAACCGATTAAGAAATGATGCTCGTACCCTTCTACCGTAATAAGCCCATCTTTGAAGATGATCTTAAAGGCAGATCTTCCAGATGGAGGGTTCACGACCAGAGTAGATGTGACTCCCACGGGCGTATTGGGCGATTCGCGAAGACCCGCGCGTACGTCCCTGCGCCAGCCTTCAAAACCCGGAACCAGATCCGACTCTAAATCATGCATCCATTTTTCAGCGCCCTGTCCAATAGCCACATAATAAATACCACGAGACAATACATTGATTCCTTTGGTGGTAAGCTCCGGTAAATAAGATTCCCAATATGCCCTGGCTCTTCGTGGCGACTTGGGATCATCTTTTCTATTACCTCTTTCATCAAAAACATAACTATTCACCACAGAAAGCCTGTCCTTACCATTGTGAGACAGCATGAGCACGACGGTTCCCGTTTCAATCGGAGTGGTTAGAATAGAGCCCTCTTCGGTGGTCACAAAAACTCCGTCCGGACCCACAAACGTAGAGTCAAATGTAAAGTCTCGATAATGAGATATTTGATTTTCAAAGCGAACATACCGGGATAATGTTTTGGTGCCATCAAGAGGAGGTTTGTTTGATAACCATTTGTAAAAACCAAAAGCCACGCCTCCAGTCGCTCCAAGACGCAATAAAGTACCTATAAAAGTTCTTCTATCCTCCGAAAGCCTCGCCCCGGCTTTATCTGTCGCACCCACCTTATCTGTCATAGTCGGAGTGGTGATATAGGTCACTACGGATTCCACGACCGACTCCAATCCTTTTAAATAAAACCAACCCACTCGCCGCCCCAACTTGGTTGTCAACATGACACCTATAAATGCTGCGGATATAAACGGATTCCAAGCTATGGGCACTGCAAACAAAACTTTATTAAAAGTGACTGTCTTTAAAACATAGGGAAGGTAATTAATAATATACGGATGCAAAATAAACGTAATCCCCAAAAGCCTCATGGCAGCCTTTTTTGCCGGTGACCACAATTCAACTCCCTCTGTATAAATTGCCGGCGAAATAACCCAAGACAACACGGCTGACAAATAAGTAGCCCAGAGAAGCTGAAACCAAAAAGAGATAGGCATCCAGATCGCTAAAGCAGTTCCAAGCACGGTTCCGATCTGTATGTGAAGCTTGAAAGTACCATCAGCAAACACGTCATTAAAAGGCTTTTCTCCATAATATTTATACTCGATCTTGGATTTTCCAAAATTAAGAGTCTTCTTGGTAAAGGACCCGATAATTTCTCCCGCCTTAGAGGTCACTATAAATTTTGATTTGCCGCTCATAGCCACCCACAGCGCACGCGCGTTTGAAGGTAGATTGAGCAAGAACATCCACATATGTTTTGAGATCGTTTTAGTTGCGTAAATGGTGCCGTGAATACGCCCCTCTCTTTCCCAAGCTCTTACAAACATAGAGAGATTAATACTTTCGGCTAAAATGAGTCCAATGAATGTCCATATATAAGCATTGGATAGTCCACTAAAGAGATTCCATTTAAAAATCTTACCAATGACAATAAATGAAATCAGAGTTGAGACGACAAAAGCCTTTCCATAGTAAAACCAAGAATTGAGCATATAGCCGAGCTTAAACGCCACCGGGATATTGGGGTTCAAAATCATGCGGATAAACTGACGGCTCAATATACCTTGATATTCAATCTGTCCGGATGGGTATTTGAACCCGCTGGGATTGGAATAAGCAATCAAATGCGGCGCTGTTCTCCAGCCCATTTGAAAAGCTTCTGTAAATTTAGTCATAAAGCCAAAGTTTATAAACATAATAGCCGTGACGATATCTTCGGATACAGGATCTGTTTGCAAACCTTCGTATTTCAACATGACAAACATAGAGGAGAAAAATTTACCATAAGCCCCCAGAGCATCTACGGCTTCCTTGGCGCGCTGACCCACCAAATTCCATACGCTCTCTGACGAAAAAGCCGCATTGGCCAAGATCGAAAAATTCTCGGTATTGCCTTGTATGCCATTAAGTAGCAAGGCCAAAAGTGGGTTTCTAGAAAATTCTGTGATCGCTCTTAAGATCTGACCTTCATAAGCATGTGGCACATCCTGGATAGCATCGATACCCATCAATATGTGCCCGCGAACAGCATACATAGTCCTACCCCAACCCCCATATTTACAGCCTTCAACCGCATCATCATTGGACTGTTTAAAATATTCCATTCCATGAGAAGAAAGATATGACTTGGCATTTGAAAAGTCTCTGAGTTTTGAAAGACTGCCAAGTATTTTCTTAGCCGCTGCTCGATTGTCGGGGGCAAAAACCGCAAGTCTCTTCCATGGTGCTTGATTCTTAAGTTCTTCCAAAATTCCCATCTCTCGGGCCATCTGCTCAATCAATAACCTGTAGTCAATAAATGATTCATCGAACATATTGCTGAGATGATCATTGAGAGACAAATTTAACCGACCCTTGTGCATATCAAGAACTTCCGAGGCGCGTTTACTTTCTTCCGCGGTAAAACGCCCTTCTTTATGCGCTTCTTTTATCTTAAAGTCTATCCACGCATTCAGATCGGTGCCTATTTCGGCAAGCACGCGGTTAATATCTTTCATATAGCCCTCAACGCGGGGCGCCATCACATCAAAATCATGGGTGATGCCTTCCATGCCCATGCCAATGGTTTCACCTTCAAGACCCCTTACAATCCCCTCCAGCACCGTGATAGGCTCTATTTTTTTGTAGTCGCCTTTTTCATCGAAGTCAGAAATGCCTCCAAGACCATCTTCGCGTAAGATAATTTGAAGATTTTCATTTGCACGCTCTTCATAGTAATCATATTTTGATAAGAAAATCTGGCTTTCCTCGGCCGTCAGATAACCCTGGGGAACCAAACCATTTCTTATGGCAATCGCCGCCTCTTCGTCGGTCCTAAATAAAGCGTCCTGGTAGCTATCGAGGTCGGCTGAAGCCTGTTTGGCCATTTGCACGGCGAGATCCGCGTCTTCATAAATACGGCGGCCAATTAATCTTTGACGGATCACCTGATACGACTCATCGTAGAAATAATTCTGCGCTCTTTCAAGCAGCGGCTTCCAATTTCGCGCTTTGAGAGACTCCAAAGTACGGAAATTACTGTATTGACGTCTGTTGAACCAATTCACCACATCTTCCCATATCTCGTCCTCAATATCCCTCACCTGTTTCTGTCTGTCTGTGGTCAAATAATCAATATTCCCAAGTGAGGGTGTTTGATTGGGGGGCAAATCTTCCAATTTATCCAAGAGCGCTTTTGTTTCAGAAACATTGGCATAAGCGCTTCTTTTTCGCGCTATCAAATGTTTCCATTCTTGACTATGATCGGGGCGAGTTGTCAGATAATACAGTTTTGTAAATCTGCCTTCATGTCCTCCGCGAACCGTGATTTCGTCTCGCTCATATTTCCATTTGGCATCATTGGCAGCGGAAACCATTTCTGTGTGCGAAAGCTGCTTTTCCCAGGCTTCAAGGCCGGCCTGCTCCATAAAATACCGTGAAATAAACTGCTTAACTTGCTCGCGCGCATAGCGCGTATTGGGTCTAATAAAAGTGCCACTCTTAATAGAATCTCTTTCTTCGCCGGAAATATGATCTTCCTCATATAGATCATCCGCCATCTCCCACATTTTGTCTTGATAGGTGCGTCCCGTGATGGGATCGATGGCGTATTTTATTTCGTTGTAACGTTTTTTGATGGCACTTTGAGGCCAATCCGTCCAAGCATAATTCAATAGCCACCAGGGCCCAAAAACCGTCACATTTTTACGATAACCTTCCATCATCCCAACAAAGCCCATCCCCAAATTGTAAAAGGCCCTGAAGGTAACAACCCAAAAATGACTGAGAATTACCGACGTGGCTACGACAGCCCTGATAAAGGGCCCTGACATAAAACCTGTAATGAGGCCTCCTCCAAAAACATAGGCAAAGATATGGATAGAGAGACCACCCATATAAATAGTCGTCATCGCCGCTACGATGGCCCAAAAGGACATAGAGCGGCTTGTGGAATAACCTGACGCCCCTTTTGAAAACTGGTTGGCAAATAAACCTTTTCCATAATTATAGAATCGGGCAAACGCTTGCCACCCGCGCTTATTAAAATGAATAGGGATTGGTATGAACGCTTGCAATATAGCAGCTAGGCCGGTACGACCCTCCCAGGCGGCTACATGAGACTCATGCTGTTCCAGCTTTTCCCGCACGGCCTTTTTAAAAACCATAGCCAGATTCTGATAATGATCTTTTGGTAAATCTTCTCCCGACTCCGAAAGATTATTTTGATCCATCTTCGTGCGAGGGGTTGATTTCAGGGCTGCGTTTAGAACTGTCAGAGCTTTTAATTCCGCCTCCTCTGAATTTTCAATGCTATCTGGCCAACTATCTAGATTAGGCTTGTTGTCCAGCTGATCTATAAATTCCTTCTTAACACCACTAAATAAAGCAGCCACCGGGTTGGCGTAATACCGATAGAGATCATCCAAATCGTAGTTTAGAAAAAGGTTGGTTTTCCACCTGAATAATTTGACACCCAATTCTCTTAATTGAATAAGTTTGCCAGGCCCTCCTTTACGGCTCTGCCCTTGATCGCTAATGATATATCTCCAGAATCGCGCATAGGACTGTACTAGTGGGATAATAAGATCGTTTTGCTTTGTCTCCGTCATCCGCTGCGCTTTGCGGATCAAGAAATCAATAAAGCGGCTGCGACCGATCATCTCACCCGGCATATCGGTCAAGCTAATAGGCGAAGCAAACACCAGCCTCCAAGTCCAAGCGCGAATATCATCCGGTGTTTTTGCATCAGTCGGATCTACTTGTAAATATTTTTCCTTATCAATAAGACCTTCAAAAGGCCGTTTAAAACTCCAATCTGCATTTACAAAATCTGGACTAATCGCTAAGTTGACAGCTAATTGTGAAGATATAATGCCGCGATAATGATTTCTGAGTCTTTGGATCGCTGTGCCTGTCTGTCCTTTATGGAAATTGCTGTTCCCATCTTCAAAACGGATAAGGTCAAACGATGCATCCACCTGAGGAAGAGTGATGGCATCAATCATATTTCGATAAAAGGAATAGAGGGCTGCTCTTTCGACTCGGGTGTCTATGTGGCTAAGAGCATCTCTCATATGCTCCCACACAAGCAGCCCTTTTTCGCTCAGAGACAAAATGACATCGGTCACAATCTTAACTTGAGGGCTTTCAGGATAGCTTTCTAAAAGTCGGTTTACAAATTCCTGAACTTCTTGCCCTTCTGGCAAGTCAGTCGCTATTGCATTCAAAGTGTTTTTTGATATCGGAGCAGCCCTAAAATCTTTCTCAACCATCGCAAGGTATTCTTTGTACTCTTCCTGAGTCTGTGGAAGCCCGCGACCTGTTCCAGACGCGTCTTTTCCGGCTTCTTTTTTCTTTCGTTTGTATCCGGGGAATATATAATTTTTAATTAAATTTTGGGCAAACAAGATAAAAAAGAAACTAAATCCAGTGACTGCCAACATAGGCACTCGCACTTCAAAAAGTTTGACATATCCGGTCGTCCAGTCAAAAACTCTCAAAAACCATGGCAACTCCCGATTGGGGGCAGGATAAACATTGCCCTCTTTTCTATAATTTTCAGGTACCGTAGAGTCGCCTGAAGACGTATTGATAAAGGACTCAGGCTGGATGGCATGCCGAACTCGCTCTTCTTCAAAATAAGCCCTTTCGGTCAAATTGGTCTTACTGGAAAACCTTTGTATGCCCGGAAGCACCCAGAACCAGTCGACGTAACCATTCATAGAACTCAAAGAAAAAGTATCTTTTTTCGGGTCTACGCCACCCGCATAAAGATCATTCCACTTCAGTAAAGAGTTATCGCCAAAATACAAAGATAGGTCATACTGAGAAGGCTCATCTACTTTTTCACGGTAAGCCCACATGTATCCGGGCCTATTTTTGTCAAAATGCACTTTGACCCGCATGTAGAGCACTTCTTGAAACTTGTCCGGCTGACCTTCTACTTCTTCTCGAGCTGTAATAAAGTGAGGCATTTCAAAGCGGTCAAAATGTAGTCTCTGCCAAGCCGCATTGACATTGCCGGCTGACCGGTACGTCTGCGCAAAAAGGGCTCCGTCCATGGTATTGGCAACTTCAAAGATACCGCTGTGCTCAGGTCTTTTATCTTGAATATCATAATTGACTATCCACAACTTCTGGTTGTCGTAGTCATATTCCTCAAACCCCTTGATATTATTTTTGGACGCCCAGCCATCATTCCAAACCCATTGTCCATTTTGGTTGACCCGGCCATAAAAAGACATGTTGATAGCCTGCAGTGGATCAGAATATTTGCCAACCGGGATCTCAAACGTAGCGCCCGTACTGCTTAAACCCAAATGAAAAGCCTGGAAATCACCCAATTCACGGCTATACTGCAAAGGTGTTATAAACTTCGGTGTGGCGGTGACATTCACAAATCCTGAATCCAAAATTTGAGAGCTGTCATAGCCCGACAAAATAAATTGCAAATAGCCGCGGTATTTAATTTCGCGATAAGATACGTAGCGTTTATCCAGCTTTAGCTTTGTACCGCCTTGATCATTTGGTTTTGACAGCTCCAAATAGCGACCATATTGACTGATCCTGTTTCTAACAGACTCATCTGTACCGCCAAGCATATGGCGGCCCATAGGTGTGTTCATAGCACCTCTTTGTGTGCTGTAATCAATTTCTCCCGTAGGCAGAATATTTAAGGAGTTGGAAAATGAGCTTAGATACTCCTCATCTCCTATAAGCGTCGTCACCAAGCTCTTATCCGATACACCAATATCCCCAAGATAATCACGTCCGGCGGTGGTATTGGCACCTGTAAGATAAAACTCATAAAATTTCTTAATAGGCTTAAAAGTTTGGTAGCGAGACTCGAGAGATGTCTTATCTTCACCATCTCCAAACCATGTTTCCAGCTTACGGCCGTAAGTATCTCTTACCTCTACCTGGTATTTGCTGGGCATTTCTTGTCCCACTGGAATGATCTGAAGGCTTCCCAGGGCCGCCGAGTTTGCGCGATCTTGACGGATGACTTCTATACGCATATCACCGCTTGTCATATAAACTGAGCCCAATTGCGACATACTCGATGCAAAAGACTCATTGTAGCGGGCCAGTCCGGTGACCGGATCGAACGAATCAAACAAAGACGTTTCGGATTGTTGCGGGACACCCAGCTTTCTAAGATAGACTCGGGATAAATTTTTAAAATCATTGTATTGATATTTTGTCTTAGAAGTCGGCTGCCAGCTGTCCTTTATAAGCCTTTGGATTTTGTCCCATTCTGAATTTTGATACATGCTTCTTATATTTTGCACTTGAAAATCATTCAAGCGCCTATCATACTCACCCTCTTCTTTGAATTCGACACCACCATCATTTTGATTACGATGTTCGACAAATCCAACTTTGTCCTTAGTGCCCAGAATAAATACTTGTTTATCGCGGATTTGCTCTTCCGGATTAAGGACAACAGACAAGCCAAGTGTATCGCCCACAATATTGTTCTTATATTGATACGAAATACTGCCGCGAGGATGCCAGGGTGTTTTTTCATCAAAATAAAATACGGAAATAACACCGGCCTTCACATCATCGGTGGCCGACCGCGCGCGATCGGCAGAAGTGCCAAGATTTATTTCCACAAGTTGCTGAAACTTACGGAAATAGCCCACAACATTTGTTTTTGTAACGGTCTTTTCATCGTCCGCCAAGGCTTGGATATCAAATATCAGAACATCATTTAAAACGTCTTGAATGGTTCCATAACCCTTCCGCACAAGCTGATCAGCCAGCTGCTGTCTGGTTTTAAACATTTCTTCATTTTCAAAAGACTGGAATATTTTTTTGCCAATAGTAGTCCCGCTTGTCTCATAAACATCTTCGCCAATATCTCGGAGTCCTGATCCATACCGCGGAATCACAAGTGTCCCGGCCTCCAGCCTTCCGATAGGTTTAGACTCATGATCCGCATCAAAAAATGCCTGCCATTTTTTATCACGGCGATAATCTTCGATCTCAAAAAAATCAACCTCGGACCTATCCAGGATAGGCCGAATATCAGCGCGAGTTGAAAGGTCCAGATACTCAGAGACTTCTTTGCGTACGGATCGGCTCAAAAGCTCGGTGCCAACAGATCGTGTTGCATCCGAATATGCATAAGATGTTCTTCCGGACGATTTTCCACTCATAAAATCTCCGTTATTATTAAACTCGACAAAATTTAGTACTTTTTCGCCAGTGTTAAAATAAAGAGGGTCTGGAATAATACTTGCTATATAGTATTTACTGGATGAGAAAAACAGAGTTTCATCCCATCGGAAAAAACCTGTTCTTTCATTTAACTTATAAATATTGGACACCTTGGTCACACCTGAGAGCTGAGAGGGTGTTTGGGCAAACAGAAGATCCAGCCTGTCATCGACGCTATACGCAACGATCGTGCTCTCATCCACTATTTGAGTTGCAGCATCATACCGATACGTATCGTATCCAATATATTTTCGATCTGAGGACATCGCTTGCTCGGGCCGTGACCCAAAACGTCGGAAAGAAATGCGGTCTTTTTCTATACGACCCTCAAGCCCGTATTCTCCGACAACCTGAGTTTCTACAAGTTTGCCGGGTTTACCGTCCGTCGTAGCATCATAAATCTTAAGAATCTTGAATTTTTCCCCTCGGAAAGAGGTTTCACCGGACCATTGCGCATACCCAAGGATTTTTCCCTCACCTTTTAAGGTGTTCATATTGATAGCCCTTGTTGCGACAAGCCCGCCATTTTCAACCACTTCGCTGTCCGCTATCACTAGAGCTCCGGCAGCGTTCTTATAAACCGAAAATTTCTCACCTGTGACAGTATCCACAACATCTGTCTTGAGATCATCCACGGGCTGACCATTTTGGAATCGCTGTATCTCATACATCAAGCGACCTTTGCTGCCTGGAGGATCCGACGGAGCGACAACCTGACGAGTCAAGCGCGTTTGCGTGACAATATCTCCGTAGCTCAAACCCGTTTCAATATCAAATAAACGGCTTGAAACAGCCGGACTGTTTAATGTAATTTCGGCTTCGGGGACGGTGTAACGCCCATGAATATCAAATCCCAGTGATTTTTTAGTATTCGTAACCGTATCTAAATACTCAACCATCAAATCCCCTGTACGGTTGCCTTTTTCAAATTTTTGGATTTCATGGACGCGGCGCGAAGTATCGCTCGACTGTGCTGTCATACGTATAGAAGAAATACCCTCTCCCTCGCCAACTCCTGTATTCGGATTTAATTTACGTGCAAAGACAGCCGGGCCGCCCAAAATCGGCTCTCTGTCGGGTATCGCATAACCGCCTTTAATAATCTGAAGCGATATCTTAACTTTGCGGGTCGTATCGAACATCTCCGCTATGGGTGTGTCAGCGGGTTCTCCCTGAGAATTTAATTTTTGCATCTGGAGCACAGGACCTCGAGGTGTCACTAAAGCCACACGTACTTTGGAAAGAGGTTGGCCGACATTATTTCCGGTAACATTATCAAAACGATAAGCTATCGCTTCTTCGCCTTTTAGCTCCACAGGACCATCGGTGGTCGTAAAATAATCCAACTCCGAATCAATGCCGAGTTTGAAATCAACGCCTCGCTTGAAAACGGGATCCAAGGTCTGAATACTCTTATCCGCCCGGACCAATAAGCCGCTGGCAGCGCCTTCGCGCCGGCCTTGCGCATTTAACGGCTCAATCAAGAACACTTTAGATCCGTCCGGATTGGCACTCACCAATCGAATGCGATCCGTGCGAACGCCTTGAGGATCCAGATTAAAAACACCTCCAACCAGATCGGTAGTGACCGGCGTCGAAAATATGGGCGTATTATTGGTAAGAGAGTCTAAATTGATTCCGGTGGAGGAGTATTGATACGTTCCATCTATGAGCTTGCCGCGATCGATGGTGAATAAATCTTTTCCGAGTGGAGAGTCAGGGTCCAATATTTGGATCTTAATGGGCGGTGCATTGGCAAAGTTGGTTTCTTGCACTTGACGAGCATCATACACCCAAAGCGCATCTCTTGAGACTCCGTTAACCGTGATCGGCCGATACACAGAGAATTGAAGCGGTAGATCGGTATACACTTGGCTATCCTTGTACCGATAAGAACGGCCGGAAATATTATCCGAAGCTCCGGAGAAAAGCCGCGTAGCTGTCCAGCCGCTGACGCCATAAATAGCTTTTTCACCCTTTACATCGATCAGCCGATAATCCTGTCCATGGGACATCCGAAGTGCCAGTCCACTCAAAACAGAAGAGGCTTGCTCACGCGTGCGAGGCCCAGCCAAATGATAGTCCCGCACGATAGCATCCATCCAGCCGTCGTATTCGCCTTTGACTTTAAGATCGGCCACTTCGCGAAAAACACGGGCCTTCTGCGCCAAATAAGCCGAATAAAACCCGGGATCATTTTTGTCGATCAGATTGCCATCTATATCACGCATCACTTGCCCACTAGCATCCACGATAGTGATGGGTTGACGTTTAAATCCACGGGTTTTGGTATCAAAATTAATTTCAGCACCAGCATTGGCATCATGCGCCATGCCGCCTATCACCGCATCAATCTTCGACTCATAAAAAGGATCTGTTGGTGAAAGTGACGCAGCCGCCGCTATCGCTTGGCGGAAACCAACGGGCAAATATTTCTCAAGCTCAATGGACGCGGCGTGATCAGAAACAAGTTCTTTGGCATACTCGCCAAGATTGGTTTCATCCACCGGAATTTCTTTTTCGCCGAGGGTGACTGCGATTTCTTGCCACTGGCCATTGTCAAAATTGACGGCATAAGCTTTGTTGGCAATATCGCTGATACGGCCGGCAATCAAGGTATTTACTCGTGTGCTATGGTCAACAAGAGAGCGTCTATTTCGAAGATCGGATGCGATCTCGGTTGCCTCTTTAAATTGAGAATAGTCTTTGCTCTTTAGTATCCGCGGCATCATCTCATAAGATTTCAATACTTTATCCAAGTATTCATTCAAATTATCTAAGGTCACAGGCACTTCGACGCCGTTTTGGATAAGAAGTACGGGCTTCGGGTCATTTTCCCAGTTGCCGGTTTTTTGATTGATGACTTTGGCGCCATTGGCCACATCATTGAAGATAGAAAGCAAAATCGTCGTTGCCTTCTCTTTGGCATCTTGGATCTTGTCTTTATTTAAAGCGCCCGAGCGGGATCGCTCCATCTCCATCAGCCTTTGCTGCAGCTTGTCGCGCGTGTCATAGAATATACCGCCGGATTTGACAGCTGCAAAAAGCTCGGTCGTTCTTAAGATCTTCGCAAGTCGCTCGGCTTTTTGCTCCACCGTCAAAGCCTCGAAACGCTGCGCCGTATCCTGCGCCCATGTGCCTTCGATGGGGTCTGCCAAACCGTCGGCTTTGACCATGGCCAAATAAATAAGCTTAGCATCCGATGCTGCTTTATCGCCTGTGAGCCCAAACATCTCTGTGATCTTAGAAAGCAAAGCCTCATACACGGGCAGATCTTCCACGGCTTTCTTTTCGTTCAGGCCTTTGATGATGTCTTGCATGTACTCATCATTATCCGTAATAACATAAGGCGCTTTTCTAGACTCCAGCACCTCATTTTGGTTGGTGTAGGCATCTTTGGCGATCGGCCCCAAAACAACATCCGAAGACTGACGGCCCAAAAGCGAAGCGGCCTCCGGACGGAAATCAATATTTTTATCTGTAATTCCGGCCGCTTCGCGCTGAGCTTTCACCCACTCGTCGTACAACCACTTGGGATCGGAGGACTGATGGCGGCGGCTGTTGACCTCGGATGTGACCAGCGCAGCATTCTTGATATATTTCTTAAAGTTATTTTCGTTTTCTTTTTGGACATCGTAGAGCACCCATTCTTTTTTGTCTTCATCATAGCGCCGCTCTTTGTGATTCCAGTTATTGGCGATATTGCCAAGCAAAGCCAGGATCTTTTGTCGGTTGCCGGGATCGTTGTAGGAAATGCTGTTGGGCTCTCTGGATCGGAACCATAGCACAAAAGACCGGGTGTCTATTTCAAAGGTATTGCCTACCGTTGTGATCAGCTCATTAAATGTCTCATCATCCAATTCGTACAATAATCGCATGGGTTCAAAATTGGCCACGGATCGGCGCACTTGTTCTTCCCAGCCCAAATCGCCGCGGCCGGCATTTGGAATCAAAGTCCTATCAAAAGGCAGGGCGTACCGACCCGTCGGCCCAATATTTCTGAATGTAGCACTTTGTTCGTCTCGGGCTACTTCTCCAAAAACAGTGGCTCCGGCCAGTGAAAACAAAGCACCCTCATACGCACCACCTTTTTCCGGACCACCCGGTTTGTATCGCAGCTGATCAAACGTACGCACCGAGACATAGTCTGTGCTCAAATTAAATAACACACCATTCGTAATATAACCCTTTGCCAGGAAAGTGCCCCACTGATTGGGGTACTGTCTCTTGATCTCACGGTCGTACATGGCCGCCAGTTTGATCATATCGTGAAGAACCTCGGCCGGTTTTCGGTTGAGGCTTTGTGCACCCAAGACATACGCAGGGTCACTGACAAACTGTCTAAGTTTATCCCAGTATTTGGAATCTCTATGGTTTAGCGGGGACAATTTATAAAGTTGATAAAAATCGCTGGCGATGTCTTGCAGTGTTTGATCAAGCACCATCGTTTCATTGAGCACAAATAAACGCGTGTCCACAAACTTTTCAATTTTCTTGGGAGAGACACCGTTGACGTCGCGCTCCACAATAAGCGTCTCATCCTCTTTGTCCAAATCAAACAAATAAGAAAAAACAAGATCGCCTAGAACAGCAGCTTTAAACTCTTCGTTATTGCGGAGAGCCGGATTGGCCTGCAAATATCTTTCAAGAAGCGCATTGTATCCGGGCGCGCGCTGGATAGCCTCGCGGGTTTTCACAAAAAGCTGGTGTGAGCGTATCTTGTACGTATCTCGGATAAATTTCAGGATATATCCATCGTCCACAAGCTTGGGCGTCATGCGTTTGTAGTCCAATCCATTCGATTGAGCTTCATAACGACCCAAGCCTGCCAAGCGTGCCAAATCGCCGATTACGCGACCCTGGCGAAGTTTATCGCGAACATCCCGCTGTTCTTTAACTTCGGACGGAAGATAAGGCTCATTGCGAATGATCTCTAAAAGCTCGCTATCTTCAACAAGAACAAGCGTATTTAAAATTTCAAGCGCTTTGATAATTCTGCTATTTTCCAAAAATTTGATCTGGTCATTAATAAATAAATCAACATCCGCAGCGCTCTTCTGTTGTTTGTAATAATTCACCGCAAAATCAAATATCAGCAACTGACCAAGCTCCGATCTGGGATCCACCGCTTGCCCTTGCTCATCTTTAAAAAGCCGCAACAAACGTGAAAGGCTAGGATTATTTTGGAATGCTTTGGCGATCGATTCAAATTGCGTGTTATCCACCAATTCAGCACGGTCGCGAATTAGCTCAACCGCCATCGTGGTATCCAAAGACTCTGGTGCTTCACGTATCAATGTAAGTCCATCCGCACCCTTACGCTCTAAGGACCCCAATATAATCGTCCGCGCCAAATCGCCGATCACGATACCGCGTCTCTCTTCTTCATGTTTACCGGCTTCAAATCCCTCGCCCATATGGTAGGAATGGATGATCTTGTCCAAGTCCTTTTTATCGTTGCCGGTCAGCGAGTATAAGAATTTTACGGTCTCTAGATAATTAGGCGTTTTCCGAAGCTTAACTGCTTTTTCCAAATAATCCAGTGTCAACTCACTGGGAGTCTTGGTCATATCAACCCTGCGTGCAACGACACCACCTTCAGGTTTAGGCTCACCCATTGCAATATCCCGTGAAAACGAGGACAAAATATGCCCCAAAAATTCTTCATCTTTGGGGATTGAGCGATCTTGAGTATAAGTAGGTATGAGCTCATTTATCAGCGACTTGATTTTGTCATCTATCTTTTCCTGCTCCACGGAACCAGCTCTACCCGTATCATTATCCTT
>CAYODQ010000012.1:0-50092 GCA_964402785.1 uncultured Planctomycetia bacterium | reverse complement strand
CTGCGCCTCGTCGTCCCGGGACTCCTACGGGAGATATCCCTTGTCGGCTTGAGATGTCATTCTCACGCGAAGGCTGTATCCGTGGCTCGTTTTCCCAAGTATATGAAAGTAATTCATCCTGACTGTCTACTGGCAAAGACGAGTCTTGCTTAAGGCTTAAGGGTCAGAAAGGCGCTTCCTGGAGGGACGTTAAATCGACGAGCGGCCATGGTGTCTCCTCTGGGTGTTAAATTCTTTTTTAGCTATTTATATAGTAAGACGAGCGAGGAGATTTCCGAGTTCGATTTCTCTCGGTGGGAGAAATCGAACGGTCCTGGAAGGAAGTGCCTTTCTGGCCTTTAAGCCTGAATCTAGGCGAGACTTAGTTGCCGACGAGGGTTGAGAGTTGGAAAATGGGCATGAACATACAAATGACGATGCCGCCGATAACGATACCCAGAAATGCGATGATGAGAGGCTCTATCAGGCTGGTGATACCGGATACAGCAGCATCGACTTGATCATCATAAAAATCCGCGATCTTGGTCAACATTTTTTCCAACTCACCTGTCTGTTCGCCCACAGAGATCATGCGCACGACCAGCGGAGGGAATACTTTGGCGCGCATGAGAGGCGTCGTTATGTTTTCACCTTCCCGAATACTCCCCCTCACTCTATCTACGGCTCTCTCAATGATCTTATTACTGGCTGTTTTTCCCACGATCTCTAGGGCAGACAAGATAGGCACACCGCTTTTGACCAGCGTGGATAACGTCCTAGAAAACTTGCTCACGGCGACCTTGCGCATAATGATCCCGAATATAGGCATCTTGAGTTTAAAATCATCGAACAAAAATTTACCCTTCTCTGTTTTGGCAAAATTAACAATAAGAAAAAAGCAGATCACAGCAGCCGCAGACCAGAGCAGAAAATTGTGGATCAGAAAATCACTCACAGCTACCAAAATGCGCGTGGGCAAAGGCAGCTCGCCTCCGAAATCCGCAAATATACCTTTGAAGACAGGCACAACTCTCATCATCAGCACCAAAGTAATGACCACCGCCATCAACGAAACAACGCAAGGATAGATCATGGCTGATCGTACTTTTCGGATCAGCGAATCCGTCTTCTCGAGGTATTGAGCGAGACGATCCATGATTGCATCGAGGGATCCGCTCGACTCTCCTGCCTTAACCATATTCACAAATAAAGCTGAAAATGCTCTCGGATGTTTACCGAGCGCATCATGAAAACTAGCGCCCGCTGCGACGTCCTTTTTCACCTCCATAATGATTTTTTGAAATGACTTATTTTCGATCTGCTCGCTTAAAATCTCCAGAGCCTGCACCAACGGTATACCCGCATCGATCATCGTGGCCATTTGCCTAGAAAAGAGCACAAGCTCTCCAAGCTTGATGCTGCCGCCCATTTTTAATAACACGGAATTCTTGGATTTCTGCTTATCTTCTTTCACGGAGATGATGATCAGATCCTGTTTTCGAAGCATATCGATCATGGATTTTTGGTCAGCTGCTTCGGCTGAGCCGCTTACAGGATTGCCCGACCTTTCTTTCGCAACATACTTAAATAACGGCATTATTCATCCTCCGTTGTTACCCGAATCACTTCGTCCAATGTGGTGTGACCTTGGCAAAATTTTTTGACCGCATCCTCGCGCAGGGTCGTCATTCCCTTTTTAGTCGCGTACTCTTTGATCTCAAAAGAAGACACCCTTTTTACGATGAGATCCCGGATGGCGTCGTCCACGACCAAAGTCTCCAACACCGCCAACCGTCCCCGATAACCCGTATTGGCACACTTTTCGCATCCTCGGCCCTTAAAAAATTGGCGTTCTTTGGCGTTGGGCGCCAATCGATCAAGATCAACGTTCATTTTTTTAAAAACTTCCGTCGGGATATCGATCTTTTCTTTGCAATTTTGGCATACTTTGCGGCAAAGCCTTTGTGCCGCGACCATCACGACGCTGGACGCGATCAAAAATGGCTCCACTTTCATGTCCATCAAACGAGTCATAGCGCCAGATGCATCATTGGTGTGCAGAGTACTCAAAACCAACTGACCCGTGAGAGATGCTTTGATGGCAATATCGGCTGTTTCAGCATCACGGATCTCACCCACCATCACCACATCCGGACTTTGGCGAAGCACTGCGCGAAGGCCATTGGCAAAATCCAAACCAACTTCCGCCCGCGCATGAATCTGACTGATCCCCCTCACCTGGTATTCGATGGGATCTTCAATGGTGATGATATTCCGCTCTGGAGTATTGAGCTGATTCAAAATAGAATAAAGTGTTGTGGATTTACCGCTTCCCGTTGGACCCGTGATCAAGATCATACCAAACGGCTTTGCCACAGAATCCTTAAAAGCGGTCAACGTTTCAGGTAAAAATCCGAGATTGTCTAAACCAAAACTGATCGAGCTTTTATCCAGAAGACGCATGACGATCTTATTTCCGTAGTGAACCGGAAGCACCGAGACTCGAAAATCCACTTCCTTCTCTTGAAGCTTGATCTTAAAGCGCCCATCCTGCGGCACACGATGCTCCGTAATATCAAGCCGCGACATGATCTTAAGACGGGTCAAAATAGCATTTTGGTTCTTCTTGGGGATCTGCAGCGCTTCGTGTAGGGCACCATCCACACGATACCTTACTTTTACATAATGTTCGAAGGGTTCGATATGGATATCGCTTGCGCGTTTTTTCAGTGCCTCGCGAAGGATCAGATCCACCATCTTTACGATCGGCGCATCTCCGCTATCCGCTTTGCCCATGGTCGCCACATCCGAGTCATCATTCTTCACGACCTCCAGATCCTTCGGATCCAGCGCCAGTGAATCCACGAGCTGATTGATATTTTCGGAATCAGATGCATACAGCTTGTCGAGCGTATCCTGAATATCTTTTTCTGTGCACAACACACAATCAATTTTACTGTTGGTCAAGATACCGATGTCATCGACGGCGATAATGTTAAACGGATCTGACATGGCAAGGGTCAATGTGTTGCCGATCTTGGACACGGGTATGATCTGATGCTTTCGCGCCATTTTTTCGGGGATCGTTTTAGCGATCTCGGCGTCTACTTTGTACTTCGCTAAATTTAAAAAAGGTATCTTAAGCTCTTGAGATAAAAGCGACGTCAACTCCTTATCGCTGATCAAATTCATTTTCACCAACACATCTCTCAGCTTACCATTGGTATTTTTTGCATACTCGATCAATGCTTTTTGAATATCTTCTTCGCTGATACGTTTGGACTGTTTGAGAATTTCTACGATTCGCTCAGATAGGTTTTTCATTTCATCACCTCATCCTCATCGCGAACTGTCACGCGCATCACTTCTTCGGGCGTTGTCACACCCATGAGCGCCTTAGCAATACCATTCTCACGCAAGGTCATCATCCCCTCTTTGACAGCCAACCGCTTAATCTCATGTTCTTGCGCTCCCTTGAGCACCAGCGCCTTGACCGTGGGTGTCATCGTGACTGCCTCCAACAGGACAGCGCGGCCCACATAACCCTTCATCACACAAGCATCGCAACCTTTTCCTCTAAAAAATGCGGGCTTCTTACCTCCCAAATGTTTATCGGTAATGCCCATTTGAAGCAGCAGCTCCTTGGACGGCTCATAAGTTTCTTTGCATTTTTGGCAGACCTTACGAACAAGCCTTTGGGATCCGGCGAGTAGTACGCTGGAAGTTATTAAAAACGGCTCTATACCCATGTTAACAAATCGTGTCACGGCACCCACGGCTGTGGTGGCATGTAATGTAGAAAGCACTAAGTGACCGGTGAGCGCAGCCTTTATAGCCACATCCGCCGTTTCACCATCACGTATTTCACCCACCATGATGACATCCGGATCTTGGCGAAGAATAGACCTTAAGGCCGCTGCAAATGTGAGATTAACCTCCGATCGAATGGCAACCTGGTTAATGCCTTCGATCTGGAACTCCACCGGATCCTCCACCGTCACTATATTGATATCCGGCTTTTCAACCATCTTGAGCACCGAATACAATGTGGTTGTCTTGCCCGAACCCGTGGGACCGCAAATAACGATCATGCCATGCGGGTGTGCAGCCGACTTTTTGAGCGCATTGAGCGGCGAAGGTTCAAATCCCAATCTTTCAATATCCAGCATCGCCTGGCTTTTATCTAAAATACGAAGCACCACTTTTTCGCCAAAATAAGTCGGTAAAACAGAAACGCGGAAATCAACGTAATGATCTTTTACTTTTATCTTGATACGACCATCTTGAGGGATACGATGCTCGGCAATATCCAGTCCCGACATGACTTTGACACGAGAAACGACGCCCGCGTGCATGGTGCGCGTGGTCATAAGACCTTCCTGCAGCATACCGTCCACACGATAGCGGACTCTCAGGTTTTTTTCTTCTGGCTCGATGAATATATCGCTTGAACGCCGCTTGACGCCCTCGGTCAATATAGAATTAGTCAACTTCACCACAGGCTCTTCTTCGGTCAACCGCAATAAGTCTTGCTTATTACCATCTCCACCCGAAAATCCAATACCCCCCTCTGAAACCTCGAGCCCGTCCTCCGACATATCTTTCATGACTTCTTGAATAGCGGCCGTGACATTTTCTCCATAATATTGCTCGATCGCTTCTTTGACATCTTTGTCGATGGCTAAAAGAGGCTTTACTGTTTTTCCAGTTAAGTGGCGGATGTCATCCAGCGCATTTACATTAAGAGGATCGGACATCGCAACATGAATCACTTCCTCCGATTCATCGACGGCGATCAGACAATAGCGATCACACATTTTTTTGGGGATAAGTCGAACGACATCAGGAGCGATTTTTGTCCGAGCCAAGTGCACCGCCGGGATATTGAGCTCGATGCTAAGGACCTCCAACAGCGAATCTTTGGAAATGTACCCCAAATTCACCAGAAGCTCACCCAGACGCTCTTTTTTTTCTTTTTGCATCTTGAGCGCTTCAGTCAACTGATCAGAGGAGATCAACTTTTTTTCGATCAGGATCTGCCCAATGCGCTCTCGTAAAGCCGATTTCATCATAACCTCGTTATGCCTTATATATATTTTTGATCGCTTGCGACACATCCGTAGCGGTCGTCACAAACACCTGCACTTTATAATGCGTGATCATCTCAATATCCTCGATCGCTTGTGTGTTGAGCGGATTGGACATTGCGACCGTCAAGATACTCCCAACTCGATCCACCGCCACAAGGCCATACTGTTTTGCCACATGCTCCGGGATGATCTTGGCAACCTCACCATCTATCTCGTACCCGCCGAGCGGCAAATACGGAAAACCGTATTGAGCCGTGAGCGCCTGGGCAATCGCTTCTTCTGTGACACACTGAAGCGCCACCAAGATCTGCCCCAAAAGTCCGCCCTTTTCCTTTTGCAAAGCAACAGCTTCCTCCAACTGCTTTGGAGTTATCAGCTTGCAGTCGACAAGTAACTCGCCTAGTTGCTTTTGCAGTATTTTCTTCATTTATCCTTGGTGTTCATCAATCTGTCGAATTCCGCAATATCCATCGAACGGATCATGGCATCTTCTTTCGAGATCTTCCCTGCTTTGACCAACTCCACCAAACTCATATTCAATGTCTTCATACCGTCTTTTTGTCCCATCTGCAGCGATGAGTAAAGTTGATGAGACTTCGATTCGCGTATTAGATTTCGAATGGCCGGAGTGGCGATCAAGATCTCAGGTGCCATGCATAGCCCGCCCCCCTTCTTGGCCAACAGCTGCTGAGAAATGACAGCTTGTAATACAAATGATAATTGCACTCGAACCTGCTGCTGCTGATGCGCAGGAAACACGTCAATGATACGGTTGATGGATTGAACAGCGTCGGGCGTGTGGAGTGTGGCAAGAACCAAATGTCCGGTTTCGGCGACGGTGAGTGCAATTTCGATGGTTTCCAGATCTCGCATCTCACCCACGAGGATCACATCCGGATCCTGACGCAAGACGTGCTTCAGCGACTGGTTAAAAGAATGCGTATCCGAGCCCACTTCTCTTTGGCTTACCTTGGCCATTTTATTCTTAAAAAGAAATTCGATCGGATCCTCAATGGTCACGATATGACACGAATTATTTGCGTTGATATAGTCGATCATAGCCGCCAATGTGGTGGTTTTACCGCTGCCGGTTGGCCCTGTGACCAAGATCAATCCGCTTGGCTTGTTCACAAGCGTCTCAGCAACGCGAGTAGGAAAACCTATATCTTCGAAACTCATTGGAGTAAATGGCAAAGCACGGATAGCGGCACCGATAGAGCCGCGCTGAAAATACAAGTTCACACGAAAACGCCCGATTCCGGCGATACCAAATGAATAGTCCATCTCTTTCTCTTTTTCAAACATACGGAATCGGTCATCCGGCATATGCTCTTTTAGAAGCTTTACCGTATATTCAAAAGAAAAGGGTTTATCTGAAATATAGATAAGTTCCCCATCCAAGCGCATCGCCGGGCAAACGCCGTCGCCAATATGAAAATCCGAAGCTTTATTTTTAACGATAAACTCAAGCCAGTGCGCCAAAGACGGCTCTTTTTCGGTCATAACAAATTTCAACTCAGGCATTTTTAACCCCTTTTTTTTAGGCAAACGCTTCTAAAAGTTTCCCGCCGGTGCGGGCGATCTTCATCCTGTCCTGCGCCTTCACGTACAAACTATCCGCTTCCACGCCGTCGATCGGATTTTCGCTGATCCCGACCGATAAGACGACATCTTTGAGGTCGTGCAAAATATCAGCCCCTATCCTCTCAATCACCTCGATACATTTCTTTTTATTCTTATCTGGGAAGATGATCATGAATTCGCCGCGGCCCACACAGGCTGCCCGGTCAAATTGGCCGATGTGACGATTAAAAACATCCGCGATCCCCTTGGATAAACGGCTCATATTCTCTTCTCCATACTGTCGCGCAACAGACTCAAAATTAGAAACGGTGACATACGCAAATGCGCATGGCCTTTGGTAATGAAAAGCACGGCTTATCTCTTCATCCAATCTTTCGCGAATGTAGGTCAAGCTGTACAATCCCGTCAATTTGTCCCGAAAGGAAAGACGGTCTAATTTTTCTGAAAGCTCTTTGGCATGCCGTGCGATCTGCTTAAGGCTTTGCTGCAGATCTTTTATCTCTTCCGATGTGGTGGCGTCGACACCACTCTCCATTCCATAAGCAGTCTCATTTTGACGCTTCGCAGATAAAGGCTCGGTCTTACCGGAACTCTCTTTTTGACTATCCGCCCCAAAACCCAAAAATGACATGAAGGCGCTAATTTTTGATTTTGTGGGCAAAGGCGTTTTATTCATAGTGTCTTCCACTTATTATTGTCCTCTATTGATTAAAATTATATACTATATGTAAGTTATAGTCAATAGTGATAAAATAAATGATAAGTTAATTAACTGTAAGAAGTTAGGGGTGTTCTATGCGCCAGGAGATGGCGACAAGACCGGCTAAAACAAAGATCGGTGGAGCTTAATATTTATTAACAGGCCTATGGAAAACAAAGTCATGACAACGGATGTGCCGCCGTATGAAACAAGCGGCAATGGGACACCCACAACGGGAAGCAGGCCCATGGTCATGCCCAGGTTTATAAAGGCCTGCAAACCTAGCATGGTCGTAATGCCGCAAGCAAGCTGACCGCCAAACTTATCGGGCGTCTGACCGCATATTTGGTAACCTCTTTGAACGATCATCCAGAAAAGGATCACGACTAGAAACGACAAAACGAAACCACCCTCCTCGCCCACGACCCCAAAAATAAAATCAGTATGGCGTTCCGGTAAAAATTTTAGTTGTGTCTGACTGCCGCTCAAATAACCCTTCCCAAACAAACCACCAGAACCAATCGCGATCTTGGATTGTACGATCGTATAGCCGGCGCCTAAAGGATCTAAATTGGGATTCATAAAAACGAATAATCTTGAACGTTGATATTCTTTTAGAAATAAAAAAAAGATAGGGCTTAGAACGATGCCCAACACGATCAAAGCCAATAGCACCTTCGGACTAAATCCCCAAAAATAAAGCATGGCAAAAAATATGGGGAGCAAAATAAGCCCGGTGCCAAGATCCGGTTCTTTTAAGATCAACAAAAAAGGCACCCCCACCAGCAAAAAAGGTATCAATAATCGGCCCTTGGAAAGATATTCCGGGCGGTTGTTGGAAAAAAATCGACTCAATACCAATATGACGGCAAGCTTTGCCATTTCCGAAGGCTGAAAATTAAAATGAGCGATCTCTATCCAACGACGAGCACCCAAACGAGCCGGCATAAACAAAGCGACGACCAGCAGAAATACGCTTAAAAAATAGAAGGGCCAGGCAAAATCCATAAGCTTAAAATAATCATATCGTGCCACAAGAAATATCAGAAGAATGCCGATACCCATCCAAATAAACTGGCGTGCCGCGAGTGTATCATCAATAGCCTGATGCGCCTTATAAGCGGCACTGTAAATACTGAACATGCCTATCAAAAAGATCAGGATCGGTGTAAAAAAAAGAAGCTTGTCGAAATGGCTGAAACGCGATCGGTGCTTCATAGATAAGCCAACTGTTTCGTTTTTTTCATCACAGCATTAGCGATGGTCGCCGCCTCCACGCCGCCGTGTCCTCCATACTCCAAAAAAACAACCATTGCAATTTTAGGCTTAGCAGCAGGTGCGTAACCCACAAACCAGGCATGATTTTCTTTTTTTCCCGTCTCGGCCGTACCCGTTTTACCAGCCACTCTGACCCCATCGATTCGCGCCAGACGACCTGTCCCCGTCTCTAAATTCACGACCGCGTCCAAACCCTGCTTGACCGCGTTTAAATGTTCCGAAGGTATCGCTATTTTTTCGGCCGGGTAGCGGCCCAACGCAACAGATCCGATCTTCTCAAGAACATAGGGCCGCATCTTTAGGCCATCAAGAGCGATAATAGCGATCATATTAACGGCTTGTAAAGGTGTGACCTGAAGGAATCCTTGTCCAATCGAGTAATTTGCGGTATCCCCATCAAACCACCCTGCTTTTTTATTTTTTTGTTTCCAAGCTTGCGAGGGCGCTAGACCTTTTTTTTCGGCCGGCAAATCAATACCCGTGACCATACCAAAACCCAACTCAGCCGCTTTCCTATAAATCAGATCTGGGCCAACCGCAAGTCCTGTGGAATAAAAAAATACGTCACAAGAGTGAGCGAATGCCTCCGTAAGGCCCTGAGATCCATGTCCGCTATCCCGCCAGCATCGAAACTTTTTGCCACCGACCATCATGTACCCGGGACACGTGAATGTAGTTCCCAGGCTGATTCTCTTAACTTCAAGAGCCGCTAGTGCCGTTACAACCTTAAAAATAGAGCCCGGCGGATATTGCCCTTGAACCGCCCTATCCATCATAGGCGCAAATGGGTCATTCAAATATTTTCCGACATCTTTACGCCCGCGGGTAGATGCGAATAAATTAGGATCATACGAGGGTGAGCTATTAAGTGATAATATCGACCCATCTTTCAGATCCATAACGACCACGGCCCCCCGCTGTCCCTGAAACTGTTTCTGGACGTATTCCTGCAACTCTCGATCCACGGTCAAAATCAGATCCCGGCCTTCGACAGGCTCTTTGACGCCCAATACTTTGATGTATTGCCCGCGATTATTGACTTCGACCTGTAATCCTCCCGACTCACCACGCAGATCAGATTCGTATTTTTTTTCTAATGCCTGTCGTCCTGTCCAGTCAGAGGAGCGGTAACCATCATCTGACAGCTCCTCTGTTTCGGCTTGCGTAAGGGGTCCAATGTAACCCGTCAAATGAGCACAAGCTTCGGCGCAGGGATACTCGCGGATGGGCTTGGTTTCGATCATAAGCCCCGGCATCAAATGCAGCTGCTCCTCGATCGCCATCGCCTTCTCCATCGGAATGTCTTCGGCTAACACAACCGTATGATAAATACCTGGCTTGGCGCGGCGGTAGCGCTTTTCCAAGACACCACGATCTTCGTCCAGTAAAAGCGCAAGACGATCCAGCGAGTTGAATATTTTTTTCTTGGAATCTCGACTTGAAGCCGTGCAGTTAAAACTGAGACGGCTTGTTGCGATCAAATCGCCCTTGCGATCCAATATCTTGCCCCTGGGCGCCTCCAAATAAATAAGCCTGAGCCGATTCTTTTCAGATAGCGCTCGGTAATAATCGCCCTCTATTATTTGAAGACGAAACAAACTGGCGGCAATCACACCAAAAAAGAACAACGCTACCACTGAAAGCTTCGCAGCCTTTAATTCCGCATGATAAGTAGCCATGGATCAGATCACCTGAACGTGTAGGTGTGTCGGGGGTTGACAGAAGAAGTGATCTTACTTAATAAAGAAAAAATAAACGGAGAAAGTGCCATCGTCGCAATAAAAGGCCAAAACAGAAACCCTTCGATCAACACTTCCGCTCCCACCCTCTCTCCCAGCTGCGATTTAACAGAAATCACCTCGACGACCGTGATGCCGTAGAAACACAGGCCTGGCAAAAAGATCTCCGTCATAAGACTTTCTCTAAAAATACGTGTGGACACAAATCCAGCCAGGGCACCCATGGCGGCATACAAAAACATCGAAAAACCCAATAAACCCGTCCCAAGCAAATCTAAAAAAAATCCACCGAAAGCACCTAGCAGCATCCCTGCAAAAGGTCCATCTGACAGCGAATAAAACAACACTCCTATCAGGATGCAGTTAGGTGTGTTACCGGGAAAAATATAATTGATGCTATTTTGAAAAAGGAACAAGATGAAAACCCACACAAGGGACGACCATCGGAGCTTATACAAGACAAACCACCTCTTCTACGCGCCCTAGATCCGAAGCGGGTCGAACCACAGCCACCTGGTAGATCTGCCCCGGCTCTTTCCAAACCTTGTCCACGACTCCGACCAAGAGCCCGCCTGGAAAAAGACCGCCATACCCAGCCGTCACAACATTGTCGCCTGGCTTGATCTTGGCATCTACTGATATATATTTGAGTCGGCATTCCCCTGAAAATGTTCCATACAAAACACCCTGATCCCGTGTGCGTTGGACGACCGCTCCCACACGCGAGTTGGGATCTGTGATCAACAGTGCTTTTGAAACGCGCGGGCCCACTTCCACGATCTTGCCAATCAAAGATGTGGCGGACATGACAGGCATATTGAGCTGAATACCTTCCTTGGAGCCTTTATCCACCAAAAAAACGCGATTCCAAGCAGATGGAGAGCGGCCTATCACGCGGCATACTTTCACGTTTTGAGTGACAGCGGGAAGAGTTTTGGATACGGATAAAAGCTCGGTCAAGCGTTGATTTTCCAGAAGCAACTCTTGCAATTGAACCGCATTTGGCGTCGCATCCGGTTTGAGGCCTATCCTTCTTAACTCCTCTGCATTGCCGTGAAAATGAAATAGATCCGTGAGGATTTGTGTCATATCGCGGGAAAAACGAATTGGGTGCTTAAGGAAAGAATAGGCAGAGCTTTTGATTGCAATCGCTTTAGAGACAGGAATGGCGCTGATACCTAGTATCAGGAGACCCACAATAAAAAAAGCGCGCCCTGTTTTTATCACATTTTATACTGACGAGAAAACGAAGAACTAATTTTCTATCGTTCGATTGGTGGTAACGGTAACTCTTTTGAGATAATGAAGCTCGCTCAAGATCTTACCCGTACCCATGGCAACAGCTGTCAGAGGATTTTCGGCCACATGCACTGGCAAACCCGTCTCTTCGGAGATAAGTTTATCCAACCCTCTCAAAAGCGAGCTACCGCCTGCCATCACAATACCGCGATCGATAAGATCAGCACATAACTCAGGCGGTGTACGCTCCAGCGTCACGCGAACCGCTTCAACAATATACTGAATAGGTTCAGCCAACGCCTCGCGCACTTCCTCGGAGGTGATCTTGACCATTTTCGGTAAACCTGACACCAAATCGCGGCCCCGGATCTCCATCGACATCTCTTCGTCCAACGGATACGCGGAACCGATCTTGATTTTGATCTCTTCTGCCGTGCGCTCACCGATCATTAAATTGTAAGTCTTTTTCACATGCTCGATGATCGCTTCATCCATCTCATCGCCGCCGATACGAATACTACGAGAGAAAACGATACCTGCCAACGAGATGACAGCCATCTCTGCTGTACCGCCGCCAATATCGATGATCATGCTGCCGGCAGGCTCTTGAATAGGCAAACCCACACCGATCGCCGCGGCCATCGGCTCTTCCACCAGATAAACTTCGCGGGCACCCGCGTGCAGCGCAGAATCACGCACGGCTCTCTTCTCCACTTCGGTGATACCTGACGGAATAGCGATCACCATACGCGGGCGGACAAAACGCTGACGATTATGGACTTTGTTGATGAAATAACGAAGCATGGCCTCTGTGATCTCGAAGTCGGCGATGACGCCGTCTTTCATCGGACGGATCGCTTGGATAGATCCAGGTGTACGACCCAGCATACGCTTGGCTTCATCACCCACAGCAAGAACCTCACTGGTGCCCTTACGGATAGCTACGACAGAAGGCTCGCAAAGAACGATCCCCTGACCCTTCACATTGACGAGAGTATTCGCGGTTCCCAGGTCTATCCCCATATCATTGGAGAAAAACCCAAGCACCCAGTCGGTGGATTTATGAATGAAATTTGTCGATTTTGCCAAGAAAAACTCTAATCTTTTAGCGGTTCAAATAAGGCTCGATTATAACCCTGAGCCCGATAAAATTCAAACAATTTAAGCGGCGCTTTATCGACCCCCACTTATCTTTGGCCTAACACCGATCCTATTCAATAACTCAAAAAAATTGGGAAATGATGTGTCGATGCAATCCACATCTTTTACCCGTGTCTTCCCGCTTGCGATCAACCCCGCCACGATCAGCGACATGGCCGTACGGTGATCCTTGAACGATGTGACCTGCGCACCCTTGAGCGGCGTTGGACCCTGAATATACAGCGTGTTGCCCTGTGACCAAATTTTTGCGCCCATTTTGGAAAGCGTCGTCACCATCGAATGAATGCGGTCTGTTTCTTTGACGCGAAGCTCATCTGCATCATGGATCACGCTCAGTCCATGCGCTTGTGTTGCCAATACGGTCAATATGGGTATCTCATCGATCAGACTGGGCAGCTCTTCTTTTGAGATCTCAAATGATCGCAGCTTCTTAGCGCGGATCGAAAAATCTGCCACGGGCTCAGGACCTTCCTGATAAATACGCAGCCCAGAAAACTGAACCCCCATCCTCTTCATGACCTTGACCACACCCGTGCGCGTCGGATTCCACAAAACAGATTTGAATTGTAATTGTGCGTTCGGGATCAGCGCGGCTATCGCCATAAAAAAAGCAGCGCTCGAAATGTCGCCCGCGATCTCAAACGATCTTGCTTTGAGCAGCTGCCCGGAGCGGATCGATACGGTATTTCCCTTTTCGGAGATCTTTGCACCAAAATATTTCAAAAATCTTTCAGAGTGATCGCGGGATTTGACAGGCTCGCTGACAATCGTCCGACCGGCTGCATAAAGCCCTGCCAATAAAAGTGCTGACTTGACCTGTGCGCTGGCGACTTTGAGTTTAATGTCGGCACCCTTAAGCTTGGCTCCGCGAACCGTCAACGGCGCAAGATCACCTCCGTTTTTTCCACTGATCTGAGCCCCCATACGTGACAAAGGCTCAGAAACGCGCTTCATGGGTCGTGAAGATAAAGACGGGTCACCGGTCAATTCCGAGGTGAAGGGTTGCGCGGATAAAAGACCCATGAGAAGCCGCATCGATGTGCCAGAATTTCCCAAATACAATCGACGCGCAGGTTTCTTGAGTGAATAAAGGCCCTTTCCGTACACCGTGATCTTAGAAGCGCTCTTCACCTTGATCTTCACACCCATCGCCTCGAAGGCCTTGCGAGTGCAAACACAATCCTCACCCCAAAGAACATTGGTGAACCGCGAAACACCTTGTGCGAGCGACCCAAACAAGATCGCTCGGTGGGATAGTGATTTATCCCCAGGAAACGATAATCTCCCTTTTATTTTATTGTGAGCCGCTTCAATATCAACAGATCGCATTATTTTTCCTTCTCACATCCTTGGATCATTTTTTTCATAGCCTCAGGTATCGCACTTTCAAAACGCATCATCTTTCCGGTGACGGGATGTTCGAACTCGATCTTGGCCGCATGTAATGCCATACGCGGCGACGGATCATCCGCCCGCCCGTACAGTTTATCACCAAGCACGGGATGATTTAAATATGCCATGTGGACACGGATCTGATGTGTGCGACCTGTAATAAGCTGAAGCTCCAAAAGAGTGGCATTTTTAAAACGCTGAACGACTTTATAAAGGGTCTCCGCTTCCTTGGCTTCATCGGATCTCGAAACAGCGAACTTGAGCCTCACTTTGGGATCGCGGCCAATAGCCTGCGTAATATGTCCCTCCTCGTACTCCACGCGGCCCCGTACCAAAGCAATGTAAGATTTTGATAGACTGCGCGCAGCAAACTGCGCCTGCAGCGCTCGATGAGCGCGGTTGGTTTTGGCGACCAGCAGAATACCGGACGTGTCTTTATCCAGCCGATGGACTATACCCGGCCTCTCCATATTTCCGACCGTAGATAAGGTGGTATTGCGGGCAACCAGCGCATTCACCAATGTGCCTCGCTTGTGGCCTGCTCCCGGATGAACCACTAGTCCCGCCGGCTTATCCACGACCATCAATGACGCATCTTCAAAGATCACTTGCACAGGAATATCATCACCTTCAAGTGAAAATTTGCTTTGAACAGACAACTCGCCCTCTATCCGATCCCCTTCCTGCACGGTATCGCGCGGCCTAGCCAATTTTCCATTTAAGAACACTTTCTTATCATCTAGGCATTTTTTAATTTCCGCACGCGAGATCTCTCCGGCCAGCGCAACCGCCAAGTAAGAATCAATGCGTCTGGGGCTGTAAACAGACTTAACGATCAGATCGATTTTCATATTTTACTCATAACTCTCTTGGGGGATCGGGATAGCCACTGATACAAGATCACAGCGATCAAAAAAATCGCAATACTGGTCCATTGCGCAAGGCTTAATTGGTATACTCGTGTTTGATCCAGACGGCTAAATTCGATGACAAAACGAGCTGCCGAATAAAGGATCGCATACAAACAAATAACCTGCCCATGGAATCGTTTCTGTTTTCCTTTTTGAAAAAGAGCAGCCGACAATGCTATCAGCGCACCCGCCTCTGCGAGCTGCGTAGGTATTCCAAAAAAACGGCCATAGCAGCAACCGTTCAAGTAACAGCCCACACGCCCAATGCTATGCGCCAAAGCCAAGAGAGGCGCTATAAAATCGGCCCATTGTAAAAAGTAAAGTTTCTTGAGTTTAGCAAAGATCATGCCGCAGCTAAAGGCAACTAAAAAACCACCGTACCAAACAAGCCCGCCCTCTTGGATCCAAATGATCGATACAAGATTTCCTGAGTAATCAGACCAATGTTGAAGAACGTACCACAACCGGGCCCCCGCGACCCCCGACACAAACAAAACAAATAATGCGTCCAGAGTCATTGCCACCGGCAACCCTGCTTTGGGCGCCCATCGAGAGGCCAGGAGAAAGACGATCGCAACCGCTACGGCAACTGCAAAACCGTATGAATAAATGGTCACAGAACCGATTTTGAATAAGACGGGATACATATATTTCCTATGGTTTTGGCGTGCGGATCTGTTGGATCATCAGAAAAAAAACGCCCACGCAGATGGCTGAATCCGCCAAATTAAAGACCGGCCAAAAACGAAAGTCCAAATAGTCTATCACGTAACCAAAAAAAATACGGTCGTATAAATTACCGAGCGCGCCGCCAATGACCAGCGACCACCAAAAAAGGTAGCTCTTTGAAAATTGGCGTTCGTGCCCAAAAATGAGCCGCCCAAAAAAAACAAGCACGATCAACACGGTCATCACGATAAGCAATGAACGAGCGCCATACCACAATCCAAACGCGGCGCCCTTGTTGTGCACCAGGGTGAAATGAAAAATATTCATGATAACAGGGTAAGATTGCTGGAGATCAAGGCTTTGCTCTGCCCAGAGCTTTAGAATTCGGTCCAGAATCAATACGATCAGGCTGATCAGAAAACAGAAGCGTAAGGACTTAAAACGAATATTTATCGCTTTTTCTTTTCCTGTTTTTCCTGGCAGGGGATGCAAAGCTCGGCGTAAGGCACGGCCTTAAGACGAACCTTGGATATCTTCTTCTCACAAGTTTCGCATTCGCCGTAGGTGCCGTTCTCGATCTTTTCCAAAGCGGCGTCGATGCGATGCAAAAGATTTTGCTCTTTGTCGGCGAGGCCTAACGAAAACTCACGATCATAATTATCCGTCGCAACATCAGCCATGTGCATGCTGTACGCAGATAGGTCACCGGCCGCATCACGCTGGGAAGTTTTGAGTGCATCGTCTGCGATATGTTGAATACCTTTCATCAAGGCTTCTTTTTTCTTGGTGAGCAATTCAAAAAAAACTTTGGCTTCTTTTTTGTTCATGCTAATTTCCTTTCACAACATCCGCACAACGGTGACACAATGCCGGGTGGACCTTATCCTTCCCCACCGTCGGACGATAATTCCAGCAGCGCTCGCATTTTAGACCCGGAGCGCGACGAACCGCGATCCGAACCCCAGAGCCCGTTGAAGAAGCTCCCTCCAAAAGAACAACACTTGAAACCAGGAGAAGTCCGGGCAGATCATCCTTAAAACCTCGTAAGAAATCCAGCTCTTCCCCTCTGGAAAGGCTCAATTCTACCTCAGCCTCCAATGAATTGCCAATTTCTTTTTTTTCGCGGCTCTCCTCGAGAGATTTGAGCACCTGGTCTCGATAAACCAAGAACCTTTCCCATTTTTGCTCCAAAAGTCCATCGCGCCGCTTCGTCACAGCCTTGGGCCAATCTTCCAGATGAACACTTGATGCACGACCCAGACAGCGCCAGGCCTCTTCGCTCGTAAACGAAAGGATAGGCGACAACATCCTCACCAGATCTACCAAGATCTCGTACAGTGCTGTGCGGCTCGATCGGCCTGATATTGACATGCGCCCATCCGTGTACAAACGATCCTTAAGGCCATCCAAATAAAACGAAGAAAGCTCTCTCACGCAAAAATTGTACACCGCGTGATATACGCGGTGTAGCTGATAATGTTCATAAGCCTGATGGACTTCTTCTTTCAGCGCTTCCAGCTTGGACAGCGCCCATCGATCCACCTCAAGCATTTTATCTAGATCAATGCGGTGCTTTTCGGGATCAAAACCATTCAAGTTGCCCAGCAAATACTTGAATGTGTTTCTTATCTTGCGATAGCCCTCTGCCAGGCGAGCCAACCCGTCCGCGGAAATACGAATATCATCGGAAGTATCCGCTGAGGCCACCCACAAACGCAAAATATCAGCACCATACTGCTTCATCACATCATGCGGTGAGATCACATTGCCCTGAGACTTGGACATTTTCTTGCCTTCACCGTCGACAATAAAACCATGCGTCATCACGGTCTCAAACGGAGGCTTCCCAGTAAGTCCACAAGAGACCATGAGCGAGCTCTGGAACCAACCACGATGTTGGTCGCTGCCCTCTAAATAAAGATCCGCCGGAAACTGCAACTCCTGCGACTCGCGCAGCACGGGCACATGGCTTGCACCCGACTCGAACCAAACGTCGAGAATGTCCTCGCCTTTTTTAAGATCTTTGCGATGGCATTTGGGGCAAGTGAATTTGCCTTCCGTAATATCTATCGCCGAGCGAATAAACCATGCATTTGATCCCTCGCTCTTAAATACATCACGAATACGCCGGATCAAAGCCGGATCCAGGATCGCTTCGTCACAACCCGTGCACACCATGACCGGGATCGGTACACCCCATACCCTCTGACGCGATAAACACCAATCGGGACGTGTTTCGATCATACCGGCGATACGATTTTGACCCACTGCGGGCACCCATTTGACCTTTTTAACCGCTGCCAGCGCTTTTTGACGCAAGTCGTTCTTATCCACGCCCAAGAACCATTGTTTGGTAGCCCGGGTGATCACAGCCTTGTGACAGCGCCAACAAGTTGGGTAGGAATGTTTCACCTGGCCCGCATGCACCAAATTTCCTTTTTGAGAAAGCTCGTTAATGATGGGCTCGTTGGCTTTGAAAATAAATTGACCCTTAAAATCGCCCGCCTCTTCGGTAAAAACACCCTTACCATTCACGGGCATCAAGATCTCAAGTTTGTATTTGAGCCCCGTACGATAATCATCAATGCCATGTCCGGGTGCTGTGTGCACACAACCCGTTCCATCTTCACGCGAGACGTAGTCCGCCAACACCACAACCGAGGGCCGTTGAATAAACGGATGCTGCGCCATGACACCTTCCAGCTTTTGACCCAGCACTGAACCCAATACCACACCCGGATCTTCTATCTCAGGAGATGCGAGTTTTAGAAAATCATTCAGACGCTCTTCCAACACGATCACCACTCCGTAAGAACGGGTGCGCACAAAAACATACCGATAATCAGGATGCAGAGCAACCGCTACATTAGCCAACAGCGTCCATGGAGTGGTTGTCCATACAGCCAATGACACCTTTTCTTCAGGAGAAAACGGGATACCGGATCGCGACAAACTTGCTTGCGGCACAGGGAATAAAACCGTAATAGAAGGAGACACGTGATTCTCATCGTATTCCAGCTCTGCCTCGGCTAAAGCAGTTTCGCAGGACACACACCAATGAACAGGTTTTTTACTCTGGAAAATAAACCCTTTCTCCACCAAAGCTCCGAATGTATCGATCACGGCTGCTTCAAATTCGGGAGCGAGTGTTAAATAAGGCTTATCCCACTCTCCTAAAATGCCCAGCCTTTTGAACTGAGATCTTTGTTTTTCCACAAATCCCATCGCATAGTCATAAGCTTTTTTGCGAAAATCAGCAGGACTGATCTCGTGACGAGACACTTTGAGCTCTTTAAAAAGCTGATGCTCCACAGGCAGCCCATGACAATCCCATCCGGGAACATAGGGCGAATCAAATCCGCGCAATGTCTTATATTTGATGATGATGTCCTTTAAGATCTTGTTGAGCGCATGACCGATGTGGATGTCGCCATTGGCATAAGGCGGGCCATCGTGCAGAATGAATTTTTTGGCACCTTTGCGATTTTTCCGGATCTGACCATAAAGATCAGCCTCTTCCCAGCTTTTGAGCATGAGCGGCTCGCGCTGCGGTAAATCCGCCTTCATCGGAAACGAAGTCTCGGGTAAATTGATGGTCTTTTTATAATCTGGTTTTTCGGACAAAGGTTTTACCTCGGGCTACTGAAAACGTGCTGCCAACTGATAAAAAGTCGGCACTAGAAATATTTTTAAGAAATAAATAATAAGAAGCGCGACGATCGGAGATATATCCAATCCAATTTTGAACATCGGTATCGCGCGGCGGATCGGCTCCAGGATCCACTCGGTCGAGCGCTCGATGAATTGCACGATGGGATTGTAGGGATCCGGACTCACCCAGCTCAAAAGCGCGCGGATGATGATAAGCCAAGACAAGATCTCGAGACACCAATTCGTAGCCGCTCCCAAAGCTTGAAAAAAATTACCGAGCACAAACATTATTTACCCGCTTCCTTTTTAAGCTCTATGGAGCGCTTGTACGCAGCACGAACGGCATCTTGCACGACTTTTCCGAATCCTTTTTTCTGAAACATCTTAAGCGCAGCTTCCGTCGTACCGCCTTTAGAAGCAACACGCGCGATGAGCTCTTCGGGATCGTCTTGGGTTTGTGACAAGATACGCCCGCTACCAAAGGCGGTCTGATACACAAGCTTTTTTGCAAGATCCACTTTCATACCCAGCTCATAGGCCGCTTCGATCATTTTCTCGGCCAACAAAAAGAAATACGCAGGCCCCGAGCCGCTTAAAGCCGTAACTAGATCCAGCGATTTTTCCGGCACCAAAGCCACGTCGCCGAAAGCACTTAAAATAGCCTCGGCCAACCTACGGTGTTTGGCGCTCGCATGCTTGCCCATGCTGTAAGCAGACATACCGCTTCCTACCAGAGCAGGCATATTGGGCATGACCCGAATAAGACAAACAGGCTTCTTGAATGCAGACTCGATCTTGGCTATCGATACGCCAGCGGCGATCGAAATAACAAGCGTATCTTTCCCCACTGCTGTCGAAATATCCTGTATCACTTCCGGTAAGATCTGTGGTTTCACAGCTAAGATCACCACATCCGCCAACGTCACGCACAAACGATTGGACTTCGCCGCCTTGACGGAACAGTTTTTGCGCAAGGTTTCCATTTTTTTCTTGTCGGCATCAAAAACAGAGATATTCTGCGAATACACGGACTTTTCAACAAGCCCTTTGACGAGTGCGGCTCCCATGTTGCCCGTACCAACGACAGCAATTTTGATGCCTGTTAACACTGATTTTGTCTGTGCCATCTTAGCCCCCAAAGATCGCCCGGCCCAACCGAACCATATTGGACCCCTCTTCGATTGCGACCTCATAATCATCGCTCATGCCCATAGACAAGGTCTGCATCCGCAGGCGCTCATTCTTAAGTCCTTTTAACACCACAAAAGTCCCTTTTAATTTTTTGAAAGCTTGCCGCCTCAATGCCATGTCCGGTGTATTGGGAGCGATCCCCATGAGACCCACGATCTGGATCTGCGTCATAGCTCCGATCACTTCCACCGCACGATATACATCATCGGGCTGAAACCCGTGTTTTTGCGGTTCACCGGAAATATTGACCTCGAGCAGCACGGGCAGTTGGCGATTTTGGATCAAGAGCTCCTCTTGGATCTTTTCGGCAAGCTTCACAGAGTCGATTGATTGGATAAGCTCAAAAAGCGAAAGCGCTGTCTTGATCTTATTGGACTGAAGATGTCCGATCAGCTGCCATCGCCCGGGAACCTGCGCGATCTTTTCCTGCGCATCTTGGATCCTATTCTCAGCGAAGATCTCAATACCCGCTTCTTTGGCCTGCAGGATCGCAGCCACGGATGCCTGCTTGGTCACAGCCACAAGACTGATATCTTTAAGCGAACGCCCCGTTTTTTTGGCTGCCTCATCGATACGAAGACGCGCTTGCTCAATTTTATCTTTGATGCTAACCACTTCTGAGATCACCGTTTAGGCCTACTTTTTTAACGATTTGGACAAAACCTGCTCGACGCTTTTGACTTTGGATTCAAGCCGCCGCCGCTTATCGTTTTTATCGTCGATAGTTATATTTAAATAAATCCGCTCTGATTTTTTGAGCATCCGATCGCGCATTTTCTTGATGAGCTTCATAACCTCGTCCCACTCACCTTCAACGATCGTACCCATAGCAGTCACTCGATAATCCAGGCGGCTCTTATCCACTTCATCAATAGCCTGAGCAACGCTCTCGCTCAAACTAACGCCCTGGCCCAATGGGAAAATACTGATATTAGCGACGATCATTGTAGCCTTTCACGCCTTGACCACTGATAAGCCGTCCATGCAATGCCAAATAAAACACCTCCAACCACCACCATCATGAGGATCACAGCAGTCCCTACCGCTTTGGATGAAAGAGATTCGGGATCCCCAAAGCAAACAGCGCAAGCCGGCTGAAGCGCATGCACCCATATCATTTTGCGTTCACATCCTTATTTTTAAGGAACCAAACCAAATATAGATCCAAAAGAACCATCACAGAAAACGCCGCCCCCGCCCAAATCATGGGTTTGGCATGCATCAAACACCACACTCCAAACCCCGCAGACAAGAGATCAGCCGTGATAATAAAAAAAATGTGAATGACTCTAAGAGACATGGCTATCCCCTACTGGGCATGCCAACTTGGATATAGGAGTAAAAAGATAACAAAAAAAACGGTCAGGATGAGAATGCTCGTGATGATCTTCTTCTCGCTGGATAAGTGCATGAAATACGCCGCAACCAATGTGCCTTTGATGGATGCCACAAAAAGAGCCACAACGATCGCCAGCCCGAGCGGCATATGAATGTACGACACGCCCACCGTCACCACGGTCAAGATGGCCAACGCTAAAAAAACACGGACATAAAGCTTGATCTGCTTTTGAACCAATTCGGGCGAATGCGCGCTCATATCACCTCACAATAAATACAGTACAGGAAACAAGAAGATCCAAACCAGATCCACAAAATGCCAATAAAGCCCCGATGCCTCAATACGGCCCGTAAACTGATCAGGATGTTTCTCCCACATTTTTACACCGATCACCAAAAAGTAAAGATTGACCACAATACCACCTATCACGTGAAGACAATGAAGTCCCGTGAGCGTAAAATAGGTCGCGTAAAAATTATTGGTGGATGGAAAATGATGGTGTTCGAATTTATGCCCATATTCGAACGATTTCACCACCAAGAACGCCAACCCCAACAACACCGTCAACGTCATCCAAAATTTGAATTTAGATAAATTCTTAAGCTCCAGGGATGCCCACGACATCACCATAGTGACGCTTGAGGTGATCAGGATCATGGTGTTGAGTGTTGCTAGTGGTATGTTCAATATTTCATGTCCACGCGGCCAATCGGTGACGCCGGTGCGCATCATGATGTAAGCCGAAAAAAGCCCGCCAAATAACATGATCTCAGATGCCAAAAAGCACCAAACGCCCAGTTTGGAATTTGTCACTCCAGAAACAGGGTGCGGATGCTCGATGTGTTTAATAGCAGCGCCTGACATTATGTATTCTCCTTCATAGCTTGAGGCCAAAAGTCTTTTTTCTGTCCTGGGACACTGTACTCGTAAGGACCGCGATACACGACCGGCTCTTTATCAAAATTACCATGCGGGGGTGGAGAAGGCGCCGTCCACTCGAGTGTCGTCGCTTGCCAAGGATTCTGATCCACTTTCTTCCCGGCAAATATACTCCAGAAGAAATTAATGATAAATGGGATCTGTGCCAACCCCAAAAGCCAGGCGCAGGCCGACATAAACACGTTCAAAGGTTGCGTGGACATTGCATGCGCATACTGAGTCGGATCATACAAGCGGCGCGACACACCGGCCAAACCCTGGATGAACATGGGCATAAACACGCCGTTGATGAAAATAAAAGAAAGGAAAAAATGGATCTTACCCAGAAGATCGTTCATTTTACGGCCGGTCGCCTTAGGAAACCAATGATAGATCCCCGCGAACAAAGCAAAGATCGTGCCGGGCGCCACTACATAATGAAAATGCCCGATCACATAATACGTATCGTGCAAATGAATGTCGGAAGCGTTCAAGCCTAGCGGCAATCCTGTCAGACCTCCAATACCGAACATTGGCAAGAAAGCCAAAGCAAAAAGCATAGGAACTGTAAATCGGATCGAACCGCCCCATAGACTCAGGATCATGGTACTCAAAATGACGACGGATGGGATCGAGATGATCATGGTTGTGATCTGAAAAAAGGCGGACAGCTTCACACCCATACCGGTCAAATACATATGGTGCGCCCAAACAATGAAGGACATAAACCCTAAAAATATCGAAGACCATACCAGCGCTTTGTAGCTATAAAGAGGCTTGCGGGTGTTGCAGGCGATCACCTCAGCCACAATTCCCATAGCGGGCAAGATAAGAACATAAACTTCAGGGTGCGCCAAAAACCAGAAAAGGTGCTGCCAAAGAACGGCATTTCCTCCCCCGGCGAAACCTTCTAAGATCTGTCCATTTATAACAAGGCCTGTCGGGATAAAAAAACTGGTATGAGCCACACGATCCATCAACTGCAAAATACCCGCTGCCATGAGCGGCGGAAAAGCCAAAAGCAATAGAAAGGATGTGACAAACTGCGCCCACACAAAAAAAGGTAAACGGTTGAAAGTGAGTCCATTCACCCTGAGCTGAACGGTCGTGACAATAAAATTCACAGAACCCAAAAGGGATGAGTTGATCAAAAATGTCATACCGATCAACCACCAAGTTTGCCCCTCAGAGGCGATCACCGAAAGCGGCGCATAAGACGTCCATCCGGACTGAGCAGGGCCGGCAGGCAAAAAGAAACTAGCCAGCATGATGACGCCGCCAATAAAAAACAACCAATAACTCATCATATTCAATTTTGGAAACGCCATATCCGGCGCTCCGATCTGAAGCGGTAGCACAAAATTTCCAAAACCGCCTACCGCCAGAGGCACAACACCCAAAAACACCATGATCGTGCCATGCATAGCACCCAGCTGATTGTAAAACTCAGGAAGCATGATACCGCCCACCATCCAGCTTTCTTTGAACCAACCCCCTATCACCGGCAGAGGTTGCCCTGGGTAAGCAAGCTGCCAACGCATAAGCATCATCAAACAAAAACCAAAAAATAAAAACAACAGCCCTGTGACAGCATATTGAATGCCAATGACTTTGTGATCCAAAGAAAATATATACTTTTGCCAAAACGGCAACTTGTGTTCGTGCGCGTGCGAATGAGCGTGGGTATCGTGTGTCATTGATCTATGATGTCTCTTTTTTTGATTACGGATCTTTACTGTTTTTGTTGAGCCTGCTCGCTCGCCCAACTATTGAACTTATCTTTTTCGAGAACGTTAAAAAAACCTTTCATGCGGTAATGCCCCAACCCGCAAAGCTGGGCGCAAGCGATCTCAAAGTCGCCCGTTTTTTTGGCTTCGAACCACATCGTCACCTTTTGCCCGGGTATAGCATCCTGCTTAATACGCATCACAGGAAGAAAAAAGCTATGGATCACGTCTTTTGAGCTAAGCTCGACGATCACGGGCTGACCCAGAGGGATATTGAGCTGATTAATAGTAGAGATATCATCCTTGCCATTCGGATCATTCACATCCAAACCCAAAGGATTGGTGCTATTCATGAGCTCGGGACTCGCCTTACCAAATACACCGTCCGGCCCCGGATAGTGAACATTCCAAGCAAATTGCTCTGCCACAATTCGCACACTCAGAGCGTCTTTTTTATCGGGAAACTTCTGCGTCACCGTGCTCCATATAGGAAAAGAGAAAGCAAACAAAAGCACGACTTCGGTGACTACAATACCCGCTTCAAGGTAGGTTGGTGCTTTGAAGTGTTTGGTGTGGTACTCCGCTTTGTGGCCGGGCTTTTGACGAAAACGGATCAAGGTATAAACAAAAAATAAAAACCAGCCAACGAACAGAATGGCCATGATGACATGAATGATATTGATCAGCCTATCTATCTGCCATCCGTGAGTCGAAACATCGATCGGTAGGCCCCAACCATAAAGTTTATCCATAGCGGACAATTATCTACAGTTTGTGACAAAATGTCAACGAATGTAGGCGTAACTTAGCGGAGTTTTTCGATCACCCAATCCAATTCTTGCAGCGCCTTGTCCACCGTGGAACGAATCTCTTCATTTTCACGCAGCAGCGTCAAGAAACCGCGCTGAAACGCCAGCTTCATTAAAATATTATTTGAAAGCTCTATCTGCTCCATTTATCGCCCCTCCAATTGTCGAGACAAATATCCCCCCGTAAGCCCGTCTATATTGGCTGTCAATTCTTGAAGCTTTAGATTTTTTTCTATCGAAAGGGCGATGTCTTTGGGCGGTGCCAGAGCAAGATCCACTTGTAACCGCCTTCTTTCATAATAAAGGTGTGTCACTTCGGTCAAAACATCATCCCGCAACTCCACCATAAGCTTTGACCGTGTATCGATAGAGGTCTGATCAGCATTCCATATAAGATCGCCCAGATCCCAGCTGGCGCCCACTGACCAGTCCATGCTTTTTTCAGCCGGGCCTGTGATGAACTGATCTGGGTCATTGGTGCCGCCACGGTCTAGGTCCACGTTTTGATCACGGCTACCATCCGTTCTAACCGACACCGTCGGCAAAAGCGCCTTTTTCGCAGCGGACTTGCGCCAGGCTTCTATTTTCTCAGGATGCACTTCGGCATATCGAATGGCCGCCTGCTGGATCGCTCGCACTGTCGGCTCGTGATCGAATTGTTTCAATATGGCTTGTGGATCTGGTGCTGCAACAGCGGTCTCGACACCACGATCAAGAGATGGAGTGACTGGCGATGGCGAAGGGATGGCCTGGGACGGCGCGCTCTGTATTTTTAGTTCGGGATAAGAGTAACGAAATGCTCCGCGCTCGGTTGCGGCGTAAAGAGAATTATCTTTTTCGTTATAATAGAGCATATGGATCTTAAGTGAAGCCAATCCTTCGGATATGTCGCGAAAATCGCGTTGCGAAGAGTCTTTTGCGAACACACCTTGATCGGTCGCAGCGTACAGCACATTTTGTGAGGCGGCCAGATAATGCGCACTCGACCGAGTGGATGAATCAGGCTGCAGCTTCCAATCATTATTTTGGGTTGCCCCCTCCAAGACCCCATTCTTTGATGCCGCAAACAACCTGCCGTTGGGCAAACTGACCATATTTGAGAAATTTGGGACAAGAGACAACTCTTCTATTTGAAATTGCTCAAGCGAACTGTCTCCGGCAAATTCTTTCTGAGACTGTGTATAGACATGTATCCAACCTACTCCCCCATCCTCGCTTTTCCATATACCCTTGGACGTCGTTACAAAAATTGATGAATTTTTATCTGCCCAAACGGAGTAGATCTCCATTCGTGGAAGCCCTGCTACGACCGTCGCTTGTCCCGTCGTCTTATCCACCCATACAAGCCCATCCCCCGTTGCAACCAACAGACTCTCCGCTCTTTGTTGAAATAAGGCAATGTCATTGACAACTTTGGATGTCTCCCCTATCCCTTGATACAAGATCTCCCATTTGGTGCCACGATCTTTTGAATAACGGATGCCTTTCAAAGTAGCTACGTATATTCGAGACGCATCGTGCGGATCAAACGTTATACCTTTGATCTTGTCCGAGCTGGATCGCAAACTCATGATGCGTTTCCAAGCCTGGCCTTGATCAGTGCTTCGGTAAAGCCGCCTGTCGGAAGCTGCAAAAAGGCGCTTCGTGTCCAACGGATCTACCTTCACGTACTGTATATTGGCTTCGGGTAACGACTGAGTGACCAGTGTCCAATCGGCAAACACCTCAGGAATCCCGAAAAACACCCTCCACAAGATCATCCATCCGAAAGCCTTAATCCAACCCGGAACCAACCGAACCATCTCCCAAATCCTCCCTTTTTTCAAAAGCTACATGACAATTGTCTATTTGTCAAATTAATTTGATTATTTATCAAATAATGCCGGATAACCGATCCAGAGTGCGATAGTGGATAGCCTCTGACACATGCCGCACCTCAATAGACTCCGAACCCTCCATATCAGCTATCGTACGAGATACCTTTAGGCATTTGTGATAAGCCCGAGCCGAGAAACCGAGCTCTTGAATAGCCATCTTTAGAAGCTCCTCCCCCTCAGCGCTCACCTGACACACTACCCCCAGCTCCCGAGGGGTCAGCTCTGCATTGCAAAGTATTTTTTTACCCTGATAACGTTTGCGCTGTTTGTGACGCGCCGCTTCCACTCTCTTTCTCATTTCGGCGGACGGCTCTGAACTTTGCTTTTCCATGATATCGGGCGCTTTGAGCCTTGGCACTTCAAGCTGAATATCGATACGATCCAAAAGTGGCCCTGAGATCTTGGATATGTATTGCCGTATCTGGATCGGGCTACACGTACACTCTTTTTTGGGATCGGTAAAATACCCACATGGACACGGATTCATCGCTCCGACCAGCATAAAACGCGCCGGTAGCGTCATGGCGGATGAAGCTCGAGATATTGTGACCTTGCCGTCTTCAAGTGGCTGCCTCAAAACCTCCAATACATCACGCCTAAATTCAGCTACTTCGTCCAGAAACAAAACACCCTGGTGAGCCAAACTCACTTCGCCTGGCTTGGGATAAGTCCCTCCCCCGACCATGGCCACATGAGATATCGTGTGATGGGGGTCTCGAAACGGCCTTTCGGTTAAAAGCGAGGACTGCTTTGGGAGCAAACCAGCAACACTATGGATCTTGGTGCTCTCCATTGCTTCCTCAAAAGACATGCCGGACAATATGGACGGGATTCGCTTGGCGAGCATCGTTTTCCCGGATCCAGGAGGGCCGATCATCAGCACGTTGTGCCCGCCGGAGGCCGCGATCTCTAAACCTCGTTTAGCATGAGCCTGGCCGCGGATCTCGGAGAAATCAAAAGGATAGGGTTGCCGTTCCGGCAAACTTCCTAATTTGTCAAAATCCTTCACGGGATAAGGCCGGATCTTGTCCTCACCTTTCAGATGCCGGATCAGCTGCGCCAAAGACTCTACCGGATAAATAGATATGTTCTTGGCCCAACTCGCCTCATCCCCGTTGGCATAAGGTATAAATAGATCCACACTTCTTTTTTCTTGAGCCAACTTGGCAGCGCGAGGTAAAACACCTGCGATCGCCCGGAGCCTGCCATCCAGCGAAAGCTCACCGCAAAACACCTTGCCTTGCACGATCTCGGCTTCTAGGTTTTCATTGGCCACCAAAATACCGACAGCGATAGCCAGGTCGAATGCTGCCCCCTCTTTCTTAAGAGAGGCGGGCGCCAAATTCACCGTGATCTTACGAGCGGGAAACTGTATGCCGCTATTTTTCAAAGCCGCGCGCACGCGATCCGAGCTCTCGCGGCAAGCAGCATCCGGCAAGCCCACAATATTGAAGGCAGGCAGACCATTGGAAATATCCACCTCTACCTCGATGGCATAAGCCTCGATACCCACAACCGTATTGGATAATATTTTGGCCAGCATCAGTTTTCTCCAAACGCATCACGGATCACTTCGATCCTGGTTTCGGCTGATGCTGGCATCAAAACGGACACCACATCAAAACGGCAGGGCACCTCGTGTATCCCGTAGCGTTTCACATAATATTGAGCGCATTTGATGATCTGACGCTTTTTGTCATGTGTCACGGCTTCGGATGGATGCCCCATCGTCTCCGATGTGCGTGTTTTGACTTCGATAAATACCAACGCCCCCTTTTCTTTGGCGATCATGTCGATCTCACCCAGAGAACATTCATAATTCCTGAGCAGCACTTTGTAGCCTAGGTTTTTTAAGAATTGGCAGGCCAGCTCCTCGCCCAGGATGCCAAGATTTTGAGAGGCGTTTAGCATCAGCTTCTCACTCCGTCTGTCTCCCGCTCATAAGAGTCCAGCACCTTACTCTCAAGCTCATGCTTCATATCATCATCCACCTCAACCACGTTGAACCAACGGCCATCTTTGCCGGGATTGCTCGGCAGACTCACGAATACGCCGTTTTTGCCTTTGACCACTTTGACGCCACGCACCGTAAGACATCCGCCAAATCGGACATTGGCAAACGCCTTGATATTGCCGCTGCCCATGGACTTGCGAATATCCACCACCTCGACTTCCATCACTGTCTTCATATAAGACTCCTGTTTGAGATAAGCTCATCCTTATCTGCTATACAAGACACCGAGGGGGGTCATTTTCGTTCAAACTATTTTCAGGATTTTTTATATCGATTAACTAGTGGTGAGTACTTAATTAAATAAAAAACCCCGGCCGTGAATAAGCCGGGGTGAAAATTAATAAACTTTTGTTTTTATGAAGCTTTTTTGAAGGCCCTGCGCCGTTGATCATCCACACGACTATCTTCCGTGGGCACTGCAGATGATGAATGTCCCTCTTCATCACTGTCTTCAAGCTTGATCTTCTCAAGCTCGGACACGCTTTGGATCTTAGAAACTCTTCCGGTTATCAAAACTTCGGTGATGTTTTTCTTGATATGCTCCGTGATCTCAGTGCCCATACCCTTTTCGTCAGCCGTCATCACCTGCGGAGAAGCTGGCTTCGCACCCGCCTTTTCAACGGATGTCTTTTGAGCGGTCTTTAGCACCACAAGGTCTTTTTTATTAACCTCTCCATCTGAATTAACACCATACACATAGATCGGCGAAGACGATGAATTAAAAACATCCGTATGGCCATCTTTCACCAACGTCCGATATTCCGTACCACGAACCGTGGCAACGGCCGTCGGCGTCTTCACTTCAAAAGAAGAATCTTTGGGCAAACTTTTGAGCCGCGCATAAACAGAACCTTCTTTGAGATCCAGCTGACCTGGATAGATCTTGAGGAGAGTAATTTTGGTATTCTCCTCCAACCGTGAAATATTCTTCCATTCGCGGTCATAGGCTAGATCCACATAGCTATCCGCGGCCACTTCCACCGTCTGCCCCACCTGAAGCAGATCACCCTCAGCTAACTTTTTGGATTCGCCTTCTCCGCCCGAAACCTTGGCTTCGCCTTTAAGCTTTAAAACCTCACAATGGAATTCTTCGGAAGCGCATAATAAAGACGCAGACGATAGACTATAGACGATAGACAATAGACAAAATATAAAAACGGATCTCAGATTAAGCTTTGCCATTTTTTGCCTCTTCAGCTTTGAACATCTTAGCCTGTTCGATCACTTTCATCGCCTGGTCTTTATAGATGGGATTCAAACTGATCGCTTTTTCGAAATCCGCGATCGTCTTATCATAATCCTTGAGCCGCCAGTAAGCTGCGCCGCGGTTGAAATAAGCTTCGGCGTTGTTGGGTTGTTTTGAGATGACCATGCTATTGTCTTCAACCGCACCCTTCAAATCGCCTTTTTCGCCACGAGCAAGCGCGCGGCTGTAATATGCTTGCACGTACGTTGGATCTAACTTGATAGCCTGGTCATTGTCAGCGATAGATCCATCCAAATCTCCCTTTTGGCCTTTGGCAAATGCGCGCATGTAATATGCTTTTGCGTTCTTGGGATCGAGCTGGATCAACATTGTGTTATCCGCAATAGATCCATCAAGATCACCTTTTTCTTCGCGCGCCAAGCCGCGGTTGTAATATGCGGGTGCATATTTGGGATCTAGGTCGATAGCTTTGTTGTAATCAGCAAGCTCGCCATCCAGATCCCCTTTTTCGCGCTTGGCCAAGCCACGGTTGTAATAAGCCATCGCAAATTTGGGATCCATCTCGATCGCTTTGGTGTAACTGGCGACCGCACCTTCAAGGTCACCTTGTTTATAAAGGACATAGCCGTGATTGTTTTCTGCGATGGCTTCATCGCTAGCGTAGAGCGAGCTGGAAGTTAACAAAATCATCATGAGGGCCGATAGAGATATTTTTTTGAGCATGTGGGACGTCCTTTCGTAAGTGGAAACTATACTAAATACATCAGCCTGCGTCAAACAACGCCCTTATCTAGAGCTTTGCGCAACGCCTGCGACAACGAATGAATGGTGTACGGCTTCGCCAAATAATCGGACGCACCCAACTCCATAAGCTCCTTGGCAGACCCCTCAGCGGTATAACCACTGGCAACGATCACGATCGCCTTGGGATTGATCTCCAAAATATTTTTAAGCACTTGGGTGCCGGTGAGCTTAGGCATGGTCATATCCATGATCACGGCACCTATCTCAGGAACTTTTTCTTTGTAAATACGCACCGCTTCTTCACCATCAACAGCAAAGATAGGTTTATAACCCAGTCTTTCCAAAAAAACTTTTCCGAGATTCCGAAGCGGCTCTTCGTCATCCGCAAAAAGAACTGTCTCGGTACCGCGAGGCAAAGCTTCGGCGCGAGAGTCAGAAGACGGTGAGGCTCCACCCGGCACAGCCTTGGGGTCTGCCGGCAAATAAATATTAAAAGTAGTCCCACGACCAGGCACGCTGTCCACATCGATCCATCCGCCATGATCCTTCAGTACGCGGAACACCATCGCCAAACCCAACCCCGTACCCTGCCCCTTTTTCTTGGTGGTAAAAAAGGGTTCGAATATTTTTTGCACCACATCCGGCGTCATCCCTTTGCCACTATCCGCCACAGCGGCATGCACATAAAAACCCGGCTTATATCCGTCACGCACTTTGTCAGCATCCAGCGCAGTATTTTTGGCTTCGATGGCAAGACGGCCGCCCTCAGGCATCGCATCCCGTGCATTGGCAGCCAAATTCATGAACACTGTTTGAAGTTCAGTGTCATTGCCCATCACCGGCCATATGTCTGCATCAAATTTAACTTCAGTTGCGATGGTCTTGGGTAAGAATTTAGGAAATAAATTGTTGAGCTCTCCCAAGATCCCGCTCAAGCGCATCCAGTCTTTTTTCTGGGTGGATGGACGAGAAAATCCCATCAACCTCTGCACAACCTCAGCGCAACGCCTGGCGGCCTGCGTTGCCTCTTCCAGCAGCTCCCGCTTGGGATCAGCTGGATCCGCATCTTTGAGCAGTAGATCGATATAACCCGACAAGGGCGTCAATTGATTGTTGAGGTCATGTGCGATACCGCCGGCCAATGTCCCCACCGTCTCCATCTTTTGTGACTGCATGAGCTGCGCCTCAAGAAGTTTTCTTTCATGAATATCCACGCAATAGCCTGTGAAGCCGGCAAATACATTGTCTTCAGAATGGCGCGCAGCGCCTGTGTTGAGCACCCAGCGGTAGTCGCCGTCTTTTTGCTTCATACGATATTCGATCTTGAAATTTTTCTTGGTCTGACATGCTTCTTTATATTTCTGAGACACTTTTTCTCGATCCTCGGGATACACAGCACCCATCCAGCCGTCGCCCATCTCGGTGTCACGGCTGCGGCCGGTGTATTCGGCCCAAAAACGATTCACGTACACAAAGCGGCCCTCATCGTCGGACATCCACATCATGACGGGAGCAGCGAGCACCATATACCGAAACGACTCCTCGCCCTTACGGATCTCTTCTTCGATTTTCTTTCGAAGCGTCACATCTTCGGATACCGTGACAAGATAGCGCGGCTGACCCAGATCGTCCGGAAGAACAAATCGCCGGGTCGTGAGAATGAGTCCACTCTTGGCATTTGAAGAAAAATCATGCTCGATATTTTCGACGATCTCAGAACGCTCAAGGCATCGCTTATCCATATCCGCGTCGAACGCAGCGCTTTCTGCGGAAAAAAGATCAGCTGCCGTCGTGCCCACGACCTCTTCTTTTGGGATCCCAAAAATAACCTCGGCAGATTTATTCCAATAAAGAATCTGTGAATTGCTTTGCACATCCTTTATATAAACCGCGAAGGGTAATTTTTCGAAAGCAGACATGAACATCGAAGATGCGGATGATTTTTGCGGTGCAGCTTTTGGAGCGGCTGATTTAGTTGATTTAGGTGAAGTTAAGATGCGCCTCAAAAGCAGGATCGTGAAAGATAGGGTCGAGAAAATAGCACCAAAAATAATTCCAAACAACGGAAGATCGATATTTGAAAGATTCGTCATGAAGGCTCTTGGATGGCTAAACTGTTTTTCAAATATTGAAAATCAATAGGTTTGGTCACATAATCCCAAGCGCCCAGCTCGAATGCTTTTTTAGCCTCAGCCTCATCATGGCTTCCCGTGACAATAAAAACAGGGAGCGCTGGTTTTATTTCTTTCACCGCTTTCAACACATCAAACCCGCTTTCTTGATCCAGATGTAGATCCAGCAAAACTGCGGCCAATTTTGTATCGCGCACCAGCTCAAGCGCCTCGCTTTTGGATGCGCTGGAAAAAACGGCATAACCCTCCGCCTCCAACTGCGCCTTGATGACACCCACGATCGAGGCCTCGTCATCCACGATCAAAACCATTTTAGGAAAAGGTGTTTCGGGCAATCCTCTCTCCTCCAAGCGTTCTATATTTAACAAAAATAACTGGAAATTCCAACATAATTACTTGGATTTAAGCATGGCAAGATCGAATAAATTAGAAATTGTTGACAAAACATTTTTTTGGGTCACAATAGTCGGATTCTTGCCATTTTGGCCCCATCGTCTAGTGGCCTAGGACACTACCCTCTCACGGTAGGGACACGGGTTCGACTCCCGTTGGGGCTATAGTTTTCTTAAAATAGCCTCATCTGCTGCGTTGCGCTACGTGCGGCGTATCTACCGATACACCTCCTCGCGCGCTTTGCATATGAGGCTATTTTAAGAAAACTATGAATTCTTAGGGAGTCGAAGGGAGTCGCGGAGGCCTTTTTTTATAAGTCGATGCGACCTCAGGAGCATCGACCACCAACGACGCGACGGGTGGCCACCCGGAGCGAGCGATGCCGAGGCCGGAGGGCATCGAGGCATGCGCAGCGCAGGGCGCCCACTCCCGTTGGGGCTATACGTTTTTGTTATAAGAGCCTCACCTGCTTCGTTCCTCGGTCACACGCTTGCGCGACGTAGTTACCACTACGTCTCCGCGCTAACTCCCTCGGAGCCTCGCATCTGAGGCTCTTATAACAAAAACGTTACCCTGTGCAAACGAGCCATGGATACAACCTTCGCGCGAGAATTACATCCCAAGCCGACAAGGGATATCTCCCGGAGGAGCCCGAGAAGCGAGAGGCCTCGCAGGGGCCTCGGAGCCTGCCTGCCGGCAGGCAGGCGTATCCGAAGGGAGATATCCCTTGGCGGCTTGAGCATACATCTCTTATCTAAGGCCTTGGATTTCTTGGGGAGTTTATGGGCTTGCGCCTTCCCCTCTTTTCCTCTATATTATAGAACTTCTTTGGAGGCGCTATGAGTCTTAAGTCGAACAAAAATCAACTTTGGGAATTCACGGATACCATCGGCAGCTTTAGGGTCGAGTCCCCTACGGATCTGAGCCGTCTTTATTTCCCCCTAGCCAACGAAGGCGGCCTCTTATCAAGCATCACACCCGACCTACATGGCGACATCAAATCCAATCACAATTCGTTTTTAACTCAACCCGTGACCATCGAAGATCTTCACAACACCAAATCCAATCGCAATTTTTGGATTTATTTCAATGAGGCTCCCAAAAAACAAAAAGAGTCGCCGGTCGCCTGGTCCCTGACGGGGGTTTCGGCGCTGCAAGATGCCGCCAAATGCATAGGCAAACACAAAGAAAAAGTCACGCTTGATGCCGGTATGCTGTGGCATAAAATCACCCGCGAAAATCAAGATCTGGGTGTCCGCTCGGAGATCATTAATTTTGCGCCTGCCGGCACCGACCGCGTTGAGATCATGATGGTCAGCCTCACCAACACGGGCACATCCAAGATCAAGATCACACCTACGTCTGCGATCCCTATTTTTGGACGCTCAGCAGACAACTTGCGCGATCATCATCATGTCACTTCGCTCTTGCATCGCATTCTCTCCCATCCAGCGGGCGTCGTGGTCAAACCCACCATGTCCTTTGATGAAAGAGGCCACAAGCTCAACGAAACACAATATTGCGTGTTGGGATTCGAAGCCAATGGCGACCTGCCGCAAGGTGCTTTTTCGACGGTACAAGATTTTGTTGGAGAAGGCGGTGACTTAGAAGGGCCTAAGGCTGTTTTTGAAAACTGGCCTCTCCCTGAAAAAGACGGGGCGTTCTATCAGGGCAAGCCCGCCGTGGGAGCTCTACGCTTTAAAACCGCAACCCTTCTACCCGGAAAAAAGATCAGCTTTGTGCTCCTTTTAGGCATCGCCGAAAAAACCTCGGATATGGATATATGGATCAAAAAATACGGCTCTCTCGCTAAAGCAGAGACAGCCTTAAAGGAAAATAAACTTTTTTGGGAAAATAAGCTGAATACCCTCAAATTCAACACAGGCGACCCGTCGTTCGGTGGATGGGCACGCTGGGTCAGCCTTCAGCCCACTCTCCGGAAACTATTTGGCTGCTCATTCTTACCTGATTTTGATTATGGTCGTGGCGGCCGCGGTTGGCGCGATCTTTGGCAGGATTGTTTGGCGCTTTTGCTGACGGCTCCGGCCGAAACAAGACCGCTTCTTCTTCATAATTTTAATGGCGTGCGTATAGATGGCTCGAATGCCACCATCATCGGGACCAACAACAATGAGTTCATCGCGGATCGCAACAACATCACACGCGTCTGGATGGATCATGGTGTATGGCCTCTTGTAACGCTTGAGCTTTATATTCACCAGACAGGCGATCTGGACATTCTATTCGTTCCTGCTCGCTATTTTAGGGATCGGCAGCAATCCCGCGCCCAGCGCAAAGACGGTGCGTGGACCGAGCAATACGGCCGCAACCTCAAAACAAAAACAGGCGCTGTCGCCGAAGGCTCCATCCTGGAGCACATCCTGGTTCAGCATTTGGTTCAATTTTTTAATGTAGGAGAGCACAACCATATCCGCCTCGAAAATGCGGACTGGAACGACGGTCTCGACATGGCGTATGAACGCGGCGAAAGTGTTGCCTTCACCGCTCTCTACGGCTCCAATCTAAAAAAGTTGGCCGATATGATCGAAAAAGTGTCGACCTCCAAATCCATCACCAAGATCGAGCTAGCCAAAGAACTCCTATTGCTCCTGGATAGCGTCGCCAAGCCCAAAGTTGACTACTTCTCCCCCACGGCCAAACAAAAGAGACTTTCGAAATATTTTGATGCGGTCGAGCCAGTTGTTTCAGGCCGAAAGATCGAGGTTTCGGTCAAGAAACTCGTCTTGGATCTGCGGCAAAAAAGTGATTTTATTTTTGAGCATATCCGTAAAAAAGAATGGGTGCAAACCCGCGAAGGAGATGGGTTTTACAACGGCTATTACGACAATCGTGGGCATCGCGTCGAGGGCGAGTTTCCAAACGGCCTCAGGATGACCTTGGCTGGCCAAGTGTTCCCCATCATGGGAGGCGTTGCCACACCCGATCAAGTGGCCGAAATATTCAACACCGCCAAAAAACATCTCAAAGATAAGGAGTTGGGCGGCTTCCGGCTCAACACCCCTTTCCATGAGATACGACTCGATTTGGGACGCGCATTCTCATTTGCATACGGCGAAAAAGAAAATGGTGCCTTCTTCTCACATATGGCCGTGATGTTTGCTAATGCGCTCTATCAGCGCGGCTTTTCAAACGAAGGTCATCAGGTTCTCGACTCGATCTACAAGATGTGCCTCAACACCCAAAAAAGCAAGATATTCCCCGGCATCCCTGAGTATTTCAATTCCGAAGGACGCGGCCTTTATCATTATCTCACAGGTTCAGCGAGCTGGCTTATTTTGACGCTGCTCACCCAGGTGTTTGGTGTCCGCGGCTATTATGGCGACCTACTCCTTGAGCCCAAGCTTACCCAATCTCAGTTCGGGCACAATGGCGAAGCATCGGTCACCACGTCCTTTGCTGACACTCCGATAACCGTCACCTATCGCAACACCAAAAAACTCGCCCTAGAACGAGCCTACGTCACTCGCGTCACGCTAAACGGACAAGAGCTCAAGGGGCTGGAATTAAACAAGAAACATGTGCTCATACCGCGGTCAACACTTCTCAAAACAACCAAAAAAAACGCCAACCAAATAATCGTAACCCTGGAATAAATCTCTAAAAATAAAAAAAACGGCTCCCAAACCGAATGGGAGCCGTTTTACTGTTTATGGTGCGGAAGGAGGGATTTGAACCCTCAAGCCTTGCGGCACATGCCCCTCAAACATGCGCGTATGCCAGTTCCGCCACTTCCGCAAAATTTCGGCACACTAAAAAACTGCCCCGCTAGGATTCGAACCTAGACAAGCAGCTCCAGAGGCTGCCGTGCTACCGTTACACAACAGGGCAAAACATTGCAGGGCAGAAATTATAACAAAATTTTCTAATTACGAGCTAAAAACTTTTGCCGCCTGCGTCAGGCGGTCCACAACCTTTTGTTTGCCCAAAAGTGACACGGTTTCAAAAAAACTAGGACTTACGCTTCTACCCGTGACAGCAAAACGACATGGGTGGATGAACTCTTTACCGGTCATCCCCAGCTCTTTCATCAAAGCACGGCTTCTTTCTTCCACGGTTTTGGTGTCAAAGCTGCCGAGAGCGCTCAGAGCCTGAGCGTAACTCTTAAAAGCGCCTTCCAGGCGCGGATCCTTCTTGAACTCCGCCTTTGCTTCGTCGCTATACTCGATCTTTTCTTCGAAAAAAAACTGCGCTAGGTCAGGAAACTGGCCCAACATAAAGATGCGCTCTTGAAACAACTTGACCAAGCTTTCCAGCCAAACACGGTCTTTGGCGGCTGAAGCATAACCGCGTTTTTCCAAATAAGGCATCACTGCATCGGTCAACTGAGGGATCGTCATCTGGCGGACGTATTGGCCATTGAACCATTCCAGTTTTTCCCTCCCGAAAACAGCCCCTGTTTTTAGAACACGTGAGAGATCGAATTTTTCAACGAGCTCTTTACGGCTGACAAGTTCTTGATTATTTCCCGGTGACCAGCCCAAGAGCGAAAGATAATTGACCAGGGCATCCGGAAGAAAACCTTCCTGTCTATATTCGCGAATCGCCGTCGCTCCATGCCGTTTGGACATACGAGACCGATCCGATCCCAAGATAAGCGGGATATGGCAAAAAATAGGCTTCTTATATCCCAAGGCATCATATAACGGAATTTGTTTGGGAGTGTTCATGATGTGGTCATCTCCACGGATCACGTGAGTGATCCCCATATCTGCATCATCACAAACCACTGCAAAATTATAAGTCGGGCTTCCATCCGATTTAAAAATAACGAGATCTTCCGCCAAAGAGCCATGCTGCTCCAAATCAAATTCTATTCCGCCATGAAGCATATCTTCAAATCCAACCTTCCCTGTCTTCGGCACTTTGAATCGTATCGCCTGATCCTCGGCATAGGCATGGCCTTGTTGGATCAGTTTATCCGCGATCGAGCGGTAAAATGCGGTGCGCTGGGACTGGAATACCAGATCTCCATCCCAATCCAGCCCCATCCACTTAAGGCTATCAATGATCTCTTCTAAAAACTCCTGCTTGGAACGCTCTTTGTCTGTATCTTCGATGCGCAAGAAAAATTTGCCGCCGGTGTGACGTGCATACAGCCAATTAAAGAGCGCGGTGCGGCCGCTGCCAATATGAAGAAATCCGGTGGGGCTTGGAGCAAATCGTACTCGAACATCCGACATAAACTATCCCAGCTCCAATTCGATTTTTGGGATCCACTCATCTCGCACACGCAATGAGAATGGGCTCGGGATCGTGTCTCCCCTAAACTCTGTAACACGTCCGGACCGATCGGTCAGCTTCACTTTTTTGACCGCCACGCGTGTTTTGCCAAATGTATCCAGGCGCTTGGGATTGTAATAAGTCACCAGTGTTTTCCCCAAAAACACAAAGGCGGTCGAGTTCTTAGGGATGGTGACCGGGATCTCTTCGCCATCACCATTGATCCACGTACGCTTCGTTTCGTGGTGAGTGAAAAGAAAAAATGGCAGCTTTGGCTCGAACCGAAGAGATACTTTTTTGTCAGGTCCTAGAAAAAAAGGCTTCTTGCCGACGTTCATCAAATGCCACATCTGCAAGAACTCTGCCGTCGAGCCGGACAATCTTGCCACAAACCCGGTCCCGTGGATCTTTTCATCCGGAAAAGCGCTGGAAACAACAAAAGAAGAGTTTTCAAGAATGCTGCGGCCATATCGTTCGGCCGGCTGAAATGGAACAAAAGCCTTCTTAAAATCTTCAAAAAATTCTTCTGCAAGACCACTTTTTAAAGCCTCAAGCAAATACTTGTACTCCATGTGCAGCCAAATAGACTCATTCTCAAGCCAACCCGGCGTAAACACACGCCCGCGGCCAACCTCAAGCGAAGCTTCTTGCATAGGAGCATTGACCTTGTACATGCCAAGCTTGGTATCATAAAGCGGGCTTTTTTTGACCGCGCGATACAGCGCCTTGCGTGCCTCTGGATCCTTTTCGACTTTAAGCGCATGGACATGGGACTCTAGAAAAAGCGGTAAGCTTTTTTGCTTAAATTCCAAAGGATCTACCCGAGTCCCCTCATCATCCTTTGAAAGCACTCGGTGCTTGACGACCTCATTTGCAAAATAGGTAGGATACAAACCCGTCTTTGAATCAAACGCTTTTTGGATACCGATCTGCGTTTTTTCACGTCCATGCTCTAAGAAAATGCGCAAGTCGGCAAAGCTGATCTTTTTTTCGCTTCCGCTTACACCCCAGATCGTAGATTCACGATATTTTTCTTTGGCTTTGGACGCTTCCTGCCAAAAATCCATATCACGAGACTTTCCGGCTCCATGAAAGTAGCGCTTGAGTAAACCGCTCATTTTGTCCACAAACTCATGCAACTCGGTGTGAAGAAGAAGCTGATCGTTCAAGTCGATCCCGGACTCATCCAGGCAGCCGATGAGAAAGATCGCCAACCGCTTAAGCTCAAATGTTTCCGGCAACGAAGAGCCCGCCAAACCCGGCAAGCCATTGAGGGCGTCGTACCAGGAAGGCTTATCAGCCTCCATCTCCACCCCGACGCCATGAGCATCTAATGAAGCAAGCTTATTCACATACAGCGAAACCAGTTTGGCAAAAAGCGTCGTCTTATAAATATCGCCTTTTCCGTTTTGTGTACGAACTGTGTTGACGTCTTTTTCGCGTCCGGCGATGAACTTAGCCTTTTCTTTGTCATTCAGAACAGATTGATACTGACGCACACCCCGCCGCTCGAGCAAAAAATACTTGTCTGATCGAGGACGCACACGATGCGCATTGTCATAGAACGTATACTCCCGCGAACCCAACAATAGGTCGGTTATTTTTTCCGGAAAGATCGCCAAATAGCTTTCGATAAGATCCAGGTTATAGGTCCAGTGATCCACCCAAAAACCCTCGCCATGTTCCGCCCGCTGCTCTGGCGTCAAATACGCCGCCGCGTCGGATAAAAATTTATTGAAGGCATGCTCGGTGATCCAGCCCTTGGCTTCGAGGAATCGGTACAATTCGCCTAACTTGAAGGCATCCGAGACAAATGTCAGGACATCCTGTGCATTCTTTGCCCCAAAGTGCTGATTCAGAACCTTTTGAGAATCTTTGTTCTTTTTAAAATGATAATCAGTGCCCTTGACCACCAGAGGATTAAAACCATCCAGCTGCAAACAATTCATGAAAGTCCTGATATTGGCTTCACGTACGCGCGGCTCAAACCACACATCGCTGCGGCGGTTTTGGTTCACATCTCGATAATTGCCATCCCCTTGCGCAAAATAGGCGTCTTCCACAAGAAACCGATTGTAATCGCGCTCAAGATCTCCGTGTTTGCGTGCATACGCGTAATAAACCAGCGGGTTAGTCTTATCGCCAAGACACACCGGTATGCCGCCGCGGAGAGCGTTATCGAGATAGGTTTGTGCACCATATTGATCGAACACGGGTGATTGTGTGATCGAAAAAATAGGCGATTGGATCGCCTTGATCAGCTTGTGGTTTTCTGAGCGCTTATCTGAGAAATAGCCATCTTTCTTGACTCTCGCTAAAAAGCGATTGAGTTCATCCAAGGATCGTGCGTGGCCGGAAACACCGTAAATGGTTTTGGATTTACCCGGTGCCAATTTGAACGACGTGCATCCGAATGCACAAGGAGTCTTGTTCTCAGTGATCTGCTTAAAAGCGGGTTTGAAAGATGCTTTTTGAAAAAAGGCGTCCGGCTGAATGAAATCCAAACATGCCCCGAACAGAACCGATGGATCCACATAGGGCTCCATCATCTCGAGCCTCCGCCCCTCTTCTTCGATGCCAAAATAAAAATTACCCCCCTCGATCATGGTCACTTCGGGCCTGTCGGTGGCATCTACTTTGAGTTTATAAAAAGGAGCTTTTTTGGATAAATTTTCGACCACCATCCATGCCTCGATGGTCCGGCTCATTTGCTTGGCAAAAAATTCATTCATCCCGTAAGGCATGACCTGTGGCAATCCATCCAACATCTCAATATCAACCGGATGCGTGGTGGTGTTGGTCACGACCACTTGCCGAACCAGCGCTGCCAATGGTTCGCCGGGAACCGTAAAATAAGTGACCTTGGTCTCAAGCCCCGCCGAAGGATTTCGATCAACGACCGAAAACTCATGTGATGAGATCTCCATGGTGTGATGGGCGTGTGTATTTAAAGCGCCGGTCGTCTTGAACGGCTCGTAAAAAAAGAATTTATCGGCGGAAGCACCCTGTTGCTTGATCTTATAAAAAGTACGAAAACCGACGGTCGAAACCATCTGATAGGCTTTATTTGCCGGGAAAAATTCTAGGATGGCATTGTCTTTATTGCGTGTACCAAAACTGGCTATCCCCTGACCACGATTCACATAAAACACCCACATCGGAGTCCCAAAGAGTCCCGCGATGCCGGGCAGAAAATTACTAAAAGGCTTTTTGGATAAATAGTTCTTAATGACAAATGAGCCATTGGCATCCAACGCATAGTCGGATGAGACGGATCCAGAATGTGTTTTTTGCATAGTTTTCCTAACCAGTTGAAAGATACTATTTTACACAAAATGAATTGGTCTTATCTAGTTAAAAATTGGCTCGATGTGAGAACGCCGCTTAAGCAACACATGAACAATCTAGCTTCCGCTTATCTAATATTAACAATTCTTTCTACTGTTATCATAACTTGTTTTAAATGAATGGGTTACAATTTAAGCATAATTAAGCACCCTCTTGATACCGCCATGACCATAAGGCATTATTGAGCTAAGAAGACGTTATTTGAGAGATTAAGGAAGTTTAAAGGCAACCCATTCGGAAACGGGTGGATCGCAAAGCCTTGAAGCCTAAACCCGCAAGGGCATGGCAGTTCAGCTACCGGGACACAAGTCTCGTGAAAGGTGAGTTATGAATAGAAAAGTGGTTGCAAGTTTTATGGTTGTTGCCGCATTCTTGTCGTGCTCAAGCCCATGTATGGCTGAATCCAAATCCAAAACCGTTCGAGTTTCCTGCACCATCCCGGAACAAGTGCAGGTGAGTTTGCCCCAATACGCCCAGGGTGTCGATTCGCTGAGTATACAAGCCAATCAAGGATCTGTATATCAGTCAACGGAGACCTGGAGAGTGAACGGTGCGGAGCGAACCAAAATCTTAACAGTTACCGCACTATAAGGGATAGACTCTTCCTTCCGAATCCTCATCATCTCTCGAGGCAGGCTTCATCATGCCCAGGTTTAAATTGGATCTAGTCATCGGCTCTCTTGGAACCTCGATATCGACCGGAGAAGAAACCATAAAACCCGAGGGAATAGTCGTTGAATCCATAGACAATTGATATCTACCAGGCGATAAATCATCAAATAAGTACCATCCCGCTTTATCCGATGACACACTTTGGCCATCCAATCGAATTCTCACTCCAGAAAACGTCTTTTCATTCGTATCCAAGCGCTTGTTTGCATTCACATCGTCGTAAACACGTCCACTGATGGTTCTCTTTGCTCGAACGGGAATATTAAATTCGTATCGCATCCCCTCATGCAAAGTGAACGTTTTTTTGGGCACTACTACGGGCAAATAGCCCTCTGGCAGAGAGGCGATATCAAGACTAACGGTATGCTCTCCGGCTGGGATTTTTGTAAAAGAGTAAACACCTATTTCAGACGTGCGAGCAATATCGTTTGTCTCTAACATGATCTTGATACGGCCCAATCCCACATCCTGGGCATCGTAAAAACCATCCCCGTTCAGATCACTAAACACCAAACCTTTTATTTCAGACTGAGGGGCAATCCCAAAATCCAATCTTTGGGTTTTATTCTGGACAATGTCTAAAGTTTGTTCGGTGGAGCTTGTCGGTACAAATCCTTCAGGCAATCCGGCTGCATCCAACGTCAAGACAGCCTTTTTACCTGTAACTGACTTGAGTAAATAGCGCCCGTCATTATCCGAAACACTCTCTTGACCACCAGATGTAATTTTTAGATTGGGGATACCCTGTTCATACGGCTGCCGGACACCATCGCCATTTTGATCTTTAAATACATACCCCTCAAATGACCCCGTGGGCTGCCACCTAAAACCCGTATCCAAATCGTAGCGCATGCCAGTATAAAATTCAGCTGAAACGCGCTGGGACTCTGCAGCATTCAAGCTCTCGGCCACATACTGTGTCAAGCTGCCCGTTGCAAAAATATCCAAGTTCTCATATTCTCGATAGTGCAAGCCTCCGGATATTTCAGCGCTATCTTCTCCTTGCATAAAACTGCTGGTGGATTCCGTATCCTCTTCATCGCGTATCCTTAGTCGTGCATCGATAAAAAAGGGTGTGTTTCCCAATTGCTGTGAAGTATCCCAATTGTACGTGACAGCGTTGGGGTGCGTATACTGCCCAATCTCGACCTCTTCGGCGGCATTCCATTCTTTTTGAACAGAAAAATTAATGTTCCAAATAAGAGGTGTATAAAATCCGATTGTTGTTTGATTGTTTCGATAGTCACTCAAAGAATTTGTCAAAAAATGACTGGCTCGGTGCTGATAACGCGCAAAAAAAGTGCCGCTTTTGCCCCAAAAATCAACGACCTCATTATATTGAAGAGCATAGGTTCTCAGCCTTGAAGGCCCGGAACGACCCGTATCATCCATATCCTGGAAAGTAAAATTGAGATTGATATCGTCACAAGGCACCCAGTAAGTTGAAAAATCGGCATGTCGATTGTACCGCCCCGGATCCTCCGGGTTAAACACAATACGATCCCGAAAAATATCATACGATCCCGAATAAGACCAACGATCATTGGGCGTAAACGTCATATCCGCCAAGTATCCCACCTCACCCTGGCGAGACGGGCTTCCGGTCATGGTAAAAAACTTTTTACTGATATCCCTAAACTCATTTCTAACTTTTACTTTTCCCAGCTGCGTCGAAACCGAGTGTCGCTGCGCTAAATGCTCGTTATCAAAACTTTCTTCCAAATTATACTTTGAAAAATCACCGAGCTTAATCTCGCTTTTAACACCCATGCCGCGTCTATTCAGCTCATCTCGCCTTGATTGTCCAGATCCTTGAAAATAGCCCGCCCTCATATTTGCATCTTCATTAACCTTGAAGTCAAGATAACCACCTGTCAAATAGGAATTAAGCGTCCGTTTTACCGCAGCACTCGTAGAGACCGATCCAAAAGAACCTTGATTTTCCCTGCCATAGAATGTCGTCCACCTGACTCGCTTGGCATCGTCCCAGTGCTCGACCTGACCACCGCGGATACGGCCCGAAGGAAAAGCCATGAGATCCGGACTAACCGTGGAGTCTCCGGCAATGGCATTAAAATTCTTGAGCTTCCCGATTCTTCCGTCTTTCAAAGCAACATTGGCTCCGCCCAGAATCGTTTTTCCGCCGGAATACTCCGTCTGCGCCGCAGCCTCAATGGCGCCATAAGGCGAATCACCGTTCAATCCAAAATCCTGGATAAAATTTCTACTGGAGCGCCGCATCAACGGGTACTTTTCACCGTTATAGGAGGTATTCCTTGCGCCTCTGTATGTTAGATGAAACGGTCTTGACTTTTCCAGCTCTTCTGTTTTCTGGATTTGATAGACGCTGGCAGAGTACTTGGGCACCAACACTTTGACAGCAAAGGTGCTCCGACCGGAGGCATTCCAAATATGCACAAATGTCGTGCCAATTCCCGTGGCCGTTATTCGTATGGTTTCCGTATCCACACTCTCAAGCTCAACAATCCCCGCATCGGTTGAAACAAATTTAATAAGCGTTCCGATGCTTTCAACGACTAGAACTTGGGTCAATTCCAGTTCAACCGGCACATTGGAAGAAATGATTTCTTGAAGTGTGCGGTGCAATGTGATGGTATTGGTGGCGCCCTTTTGCGAGGTGCCGCGCGCTAAGAGCGCCTCAGAAAAACCGTCATTAACAGCTTTTTCCTTGTCCACCTTGCTTTCGACCTGGTGTTTAGCCCACCGCTCATGCATGGAATAAAAATTTGTCTCTGCCGCAAAAAGATTGTGTGTGAAAAAAAAACCACTCACAAGCACCGAAGATAGCACAAGCTTAAGTGAATTTTTACAGAATGACATACTAAACGATTGTTAGAGATTCTTCTTTGACGATAGCTTTGCCAAGGCCCAAATTGTAAGTGAGAACCAGCTGGTGAGTCCCTTTTGGAAGCTTGCCAACCCATTCCGTTTTACGTGTTTCGGTAACACCCGGAAACGTATAAATTGGCGTTAAATCACCTCGCCCCAGCACCTTACCCTCAGAATTCATAACCAAAAAATTTCCGGCGAGCGTGATATCCACATTACCCGTATTTTGAAATGTGGACTCTATCACCATTGGCTGATTTTCAAACGGCGGCTGAACAGCAATTTTTTGCACATCGCCTGCGCGATCCACCGTGCCTTTTATATGTATAAAAAAAAGTGACCCTATACGGCCAGCGACCTGCACACTAACACCCTCTTCGCCGCTAGTGTTTGACGGCCCCAATTTGGTTTCAAAAAAAAGAACAGAGTAATAGGCTCCTTTAGCATCTGGCGGAACGGTCACCGTATACCGTGTCACAGTCTTGCCATAAGGTTTTAAGGGCGCGCTCGGTTCCGTAAAATTAATCCACTTACTGGCTGATAATGGCGTTGTGCCTGCAGGAGAAAACTTTTTCTCACCCGTCCCACCCGCTGAATAAACCCAATCTTCGACATACATGTGAATAATCGTCTCATCCGGGTCAGGGTTTTCAATAGTAATTTCACCGGAGTAGGTTTCGCCAGGCGCTAATTCAAGCTCAACCTTGGGCGCAGAAATACGAAGTGTCTTGGCGTAAGCCACAGGCACAAACAGGCTGCATAGCAAAAAAACGGTCATTATTAAAACGCTGAAACGCGTATAAACCTTCATCGAATGTCATAATCCTTATTAAATTTAATAATATATTACTAATTTGTGACTATTTTGTCAAATGCGTCATCTTCAGGAGCTTCTGAGACAAAAAAACCGTGGACGCAAAATGCGTCCACGGCTAACTATCATTTTGTTATTCGACGACTAAATTATGCCGTCAACGTAAAGGTCACCGTGCCAGTGTATGTACCCGCTGCTTGAGCAGACGTAATACCGCCTACAGCGCCCACCGCAGGATCATCTGTAATAGAATAAAAAGCCTGCACCACCCTCGCGGCTGCCGTCGGACCACTAGTATAAATAGTCCTCGTTCCAACCCATGAGCCAGGAGCACCCACAGATGCGCCCGTTGGAAGAGCAGCGCCCCCATTGTCGTCCGGAGTGTATACTGGAACAACGATCAAATTGCCTGTCGGAAGAGTTGCGCCGCCAGGTCCGGTCATCGGAGTACCTGTTTGAGTGATGGTATAAGGCGCGCCCTGAGTAGCCGCGCCAAAGAACACGTCAACTGCCGCCGTTCCCGTAGAGCCCGTTGTAACTGAACGGAGACTTGACCTTTGACCATTTGGCAAAGCAATGGTACCGAGGGTTCCGAAATCCATCGCTGTGATCGTAGGACCTGAAAAATTGTTCCTTTTCATTTCCATCGCCAAATCAAAATTAACAGGCACCGCAGCAGACACGGTAATCGGTCCCTCAATTGACGTAGCGGCAATCACGTAAGGAGCTGCAAAACTTGCAGCCATTCCCAACATCACTGCTATTGTGATAAATTTTTTCATATTTCATTTCTCCTTTGTTTTTCTTCGAACCCGAAAAACAAAAGCCGGGTTGCGAAAGAAGGTTAAACTTCCTTGGCAACCCGGCCAACCTGAAAATTTAGGTTCCGTGGCTTTGCGTCCCACCCTTCCGGATGGTTTGCCGTTTCCGAAGATCTATATAAATGACCAACTATCAAACTTGACGTATAAGAAGTATACACCCAAGTCCAGGCTGTGTCAACTTTTTTTAATGTTCATAAAAATGACATAAGTCATTTATTTTCAACATGTTACAATTGATAAAACATCTATTTATAAATTTTTTTTAAAAGACGACTACAAAGTAGTAATTGAGTACTTGAGTTCCGTTGTGTAATTTCCAGCTTGGGAATTTTTAGGAATTGTCAGATTATAGCTCACGATAAGCGCCTCAGGAGTACCCTTGGCATCGGAAGTAAATATTGGCTCTTCCCCCAAACGAACGGGCTCTAAATCAGTCACCAGCACTGTACCCGATTGTGAGCCTTCTACTTTAAATTTGAAATAGTCATCATTTAAGGCGGCTCCTTTTTCATTCATCATTTTTCTTGAGATTACCTGAGAAACTTGATAAGGCTGTCCCAAATTACTGCGAACTTTTATCGCCACTTTCCTCATTTGATTTTCATCGCCCACTTTAAAGGATCCGAAATTAAGGCTATTGCCCTGCTCCATTTTTGTCTCCAAACTAAAGATCGACTCAATTTCAAAACGAATCGGTATATTGAGCACTTCATTTTTAACCGCAGGCGACTGTGATTCTACGCGCAGTGTCCAGGTGCCCTGATAAATACCCGCTTTTTGAGTTGGGTCTGGATTCGCAACAAACTGAAGCTGAAAACGATCCGATCCTCCATTGTCACTTTTATAAATAATTGTAGAGCCTGTGGCCAATGGCACTGCTGTGGATGGAATCTGTAAACTCCCAACCGAAGGCTGGACCGAAGCCAAAACAGTCAATGCATCCCCTTCTAAAGCGTTGCCTGACTGCGACATAAGCGCCTCGCTTATCTGTGCTGTAAGACGAAATCGTGCTCCGGGACTACTTTGAATATCAAAATTGAGCACATCGCTGCCGTCAAAACGTTCCTTTGTGATACGACCGAGATCGATCGATCGAGATCCCCTGGTATTTTGAATGTTTAGGTAAAACTTCGCCGCCACTTCCACCCGAACATCCAGCGTGCGAATGCTGGGACTCATACCCGCCCGCGCATTGACGGGCTCAGCCGTATACGTAATTTGTGTGCGATAAACACCTCCTGGCTGATTTTCAGGAAGTCGGATATTATAAACCAGTACAAAGGAGTCTTCCTCCCCGGAGTTATTAGATGTGTAAATCGGTATCTGCCCCATGTGAACCGGTGTCTCCAAAGATGTGCGAAGTGATCCCAGAGGACTTGAAGGAGAAAACATAATAAAAGCGTCGGCCGGGATTGTTTGCCCGATTTCATTGGTCAGTGGTTGAAACACGGTTTGCAAAATCCGATAGGGCACGGCTTCATCCGTGTCAATCGTCAAAGTCACTTCCTCGTTTCTGAACAGGCTGGATGAACCCATCAACTGCTCGTTTGACGCGGCCACATCTTCCGCCGCAAATCGAATACTCTGCCCACCTCGCGCGGGAGCCACATCCAACGAAAAAGCAGCCCAAGCCTGGTGGCAGAAACACAGTCCAACAAAAACCATCACAAACCATCGCGACCCTTTAAATACACTTGTCATCTTAGACTCCTTTAAAAATCACCTGTTAAGGAAACACGAAAAAGATGCTCCGTATCCACTGTTGGCAGAGCAAACGAGGTCACACTGTAGGGCGTTACCAGAGGAGTATTGGTGCCTATACCAAAGGCGCCATACTCCGAGCGAAACACGGTGGATGAATTGATGCGATAGTCAAAGCTGGCATAAAAATTATGATGCTCTCTTTCGTCGATCACTGAATAATTGTTATTGATGAGCTTGGGAACATCAATCATTCTGGAATGTGTGTAATCCATAAAAAATGTCATTTGCTTTGAATAGTCATATTGGAGACTTACACCTTCATGGTTCACATTGTCATCGATACCGGCTGCGAATTTATAACCATTTTGCGCCGCATGGAAAATAATTTTCATATGCTCATCAGGCTTAAATATGATCCTTTCACGAAAAATATTAAAATACTCATACGGAGGGATCGCCTTTAAATGCCTCTGTCCATACAAAAAAGTGGTTACGCGATCCAGCAAAAGACCATCCAGCCGGTCATTTGAGTCCCTAAAAGCACCATTCAAAAGACCTCTCGGAAAATCAGGAATATCATTGGTCCTTTCGTAAAAGCCCTCTGCCGTCCATTGTGGATTAAAAATATATTGCCCGCCCACAGAGTAAGTGAAACGATCGGCATCCACATCACCGGGAACGTCCACATTTTGCAAGCGTAAACTAGCAGGATCTTCATATCCGACAAAATAATAGCTCGCCAAAAAAGGGTCCACGCCGGTGGTCGTCGAGGGCATCCCATGCCAACGGATCAAACCCTTAGCCGTAAATTGTTCACTGAATTTATAACTGATCTCATCTCGCACAACTGTTTCCAGGTAAGCGGTATTATTGGTCTTGTGCACATTGCGGACGT
>CAYODQ010000011.1:24411-52295 GCA_964402785.1 uncultured Planctomycetia bacterium | reverse complement strand
CGGATCTCGATTCTCGCCACCCTTACCCCTTTTCTCGCATGGATATGGCTTGAACGGCAGAAAGCCTCTTCTCCAGGACCGCCCGATTTTCCCCACCGAGAAAAATCGGACTCGGAAATCTCCTCGCTCGTCTTTTCTATATAAATAGCAAAAAACAAGACGCAAAACCTAGCGGAGACACCCGGTCGCTCGTCGATTTAACGTCCCTCCGAAGAGGTTTTCTGCCCTTCAAGCCTAAGCAATACTCGAATTTATCAAATGGCCGGGAATGGCGTGAATCGAGATCCGTTACCGGCTATGTGTTTTGGATGATTTTGTTTCATATACTACAAAAACGAGTCACGGATACAGCCTTTCATAAGAGAATCATCTAAGCCGACAAGGGATATCTCCCGGAGGAGTCTTGGGACGACGAGGCGCAGGGAACATCATTACTTCCATAGCCGAGGAGCCCACGAAGCGAGAGGCCTCGCAGGGGCCTCGGAGCCTGCCTGCCGGCAGGCAGACGTATCCGAAGGGAGATATCCCTTGTCGGCTTGCGAGCATCTCTCATCTTAGGGTGGATTCTTGGGGAGTGGGTTACCAGAAGTGGAAGCCGAATTTCACTTCCAGTTCGTCTTTGCCGAGTAGCGCGAGTACGTCGGGCGGGACTTTTCCGAAGGGGCCGGCTTTTTTTACGGCTTCCATGCAAAATGCGGCAAAAAGCGGGCTTCCTTTGTAATCCAATACTTCGGTACGCAACACTTCCCCATCGCCACTCAGATAAAATTGCACGATCACATCTGCGGATCTAAAATCTTTTGGATAATGGATGGATAGATATGGGAACCACGACAGCCATATCCTTTCTTTCATATTCTTAAAATAAATCCCCATATCAGAACCCATCGCTTCGAATGAAGTCTCGCCTGAGATCTGGGCACCACGAGATTGAGTGCGGCTGATAGCTTTGGTAGTAATACGATCAGATCCTGTCAATCCCACAACCGTCTGCAAGGGTTTTTGATCGGGAGTATATTTGGAAGGGTTTTGGATAGCTTCTTCCTGTCTCTCGGGCTCCAAACTTTGTTTCTTGGCCATCTCAGCGCTGGGAGTAGGCGCTTCTCTTGGTGCTGGCGTCGGCTGTATTTCTGGGGCTGGTTTGGAAGGCGATATCGGCGGCTGCGTTGGCAAACTGCGTTTTTGCTCTAGCTGATCTGAAGGCCCCACAGAATCGATCTTGGGAGTTGCGTCAGAGGTCGATGGCACTCCATCTGGATTTTGCGCAACCGCATCCCGATCCGATATTTTTTTAGTTTTAGCAGGTGGCTTGGGCACCACCTTCTTAGGAGCCTCGACAAATTCAAATGCCAGGCCGCCCAATTTATCTTCTATCTCTTGGGTCTTTTTTTCTTGGGCGAGAATCTGCTCATATTGCGTTGTCACCTTTTCAAATGACCCCAAGATGGCAACATTGATCAAGACCGATGCTGTGAAAGTGACCAGCTCAACTCTCATCTATCGCGATCTCCTAATCTGGCACAACCGGGGTTTTATTGGGACGAGGCTCTTTGGCCCTTTCGGGTATATCCACCGTCACATCTCCCAAAATAAGTGACTGACAACCTAGGCGATGAGGTGTTTTGAGATCAAAGGAATCCAAGATCTCCTTTTCCATCTCTTCCATCTTGGTGAGACGGTCAGCCCCGTCCAATATCAGCACTCGGCAGGTGCTGCAAGAACAATTACCTCCGCAAGTGTGATAAAGCGGGATATTATTTTGGACGGCTGCCTCTAAAATAGTCGTGCCTTTGAGGACATCCACGGTGCGGTTGAGTTTTTTAAACGTGAGTTTGGGCATTATTTTTGGCTTAGAAACTCCAGCACTTCCTCCGCATGACCCTCAGGCTTGACCTTCTCATATACTTTCTCGATCTTGCCGTCTTTGCTGATGATAAATGTCGTGCGCGCAACTCCCATATACTCGCGGCCATACATACTTTTTTTGACCCAAACACCATACGACTTACAAAGCTCCTTGTCCGTATCGCTCAGGAGAATAAAAGGTAGTTTGAATTTATCGATGAATTTGTTATGCGCCTTGGTGTCGTCCGGGCTCACACCCAATACAACAGCACCTTTGGATTCGATCTTTTTGATATTGTCACGAAAAGCGCAGGCCTCTACAGTACAGCCTGGCGTATCATCCTTCGGATAGAAATAGAGAACAACGCGATCTTTGCCTTTAAAATCTTTTAGAGAAACTTCCTTACCTTCATGCGACAGCACCTTAAACTCCGGCGCCTTCTTCCCCTCTTGCGGAATAGCCATAAACCCTCCAATTATTGTTTCATTATATCATTCTCATTCTCTCTCTTGGTCATAGATGTTGAGCCGATAGCGCCTTCTGATTTTGTTTGCCCTTTCCCATTTTGCCGCATGATCTTGTCGCAAGTGGCATGGATCCTCGCCAAAAGTCCGTTTGCCGCCGAAGGAACTCCTATATCTACTCGTGCGGCGGCAAATGGGACTTCCAGCCCTCGCTGTCGCTCGGATTGGCGTCTCCATTGCCACTTACGACAAGATCATAAGCGCGTCAAAATGGCCGGGAACAAACAAAATCAGAAGACGCTATCGGCTAAACCTCTAAGCTGGCGCTCGCTCATGCAAATCGTTCAATGATCGATCGCCGCCTCAACATCGGCCGGTAACAGTGTTCGCTTTTGACCATTCCCGGCCTTTTTACGACCGCTTATTGAAGGCTCTCTAAATTCTCTGGGGAGACGCCAAATAATTATCAGGATAGGCCACAAAGGCCTATCCGTAATTTTTGGCGAGGGGCATCCCCAGATATTTAGAGAGCCTTCAATGGGAGTAAAAAGGGTAAGGGTGGGCAAAAGTGAACACTGTTACCGGCTGCATGATGAGAGCAAGAGAGAGAATTTGAGGATTTATCTCGAGCGTTATTTATCTTCGAGAGGCCAGGCTGTGAGTTCGAGTTTATTTCCGTCAGGGTCAAGGAAATAGAGTGACCAGGATTTTTCGCGTTTTTTGAAGAAGCTGATCTTAACATTTTGAGCCTTGAGTTCTTCGTGAAAGCGGTCAAAATCTTGTGTTTTGACACGAAACGACACGTGGTTTCCACCTATGCCGCCATCTTGCATTTCATGGTGATCGCCAGCGTTGTCGCCCTGGATAAGCCCGATCAGTGACGTCCCGCAATCCAGAAAATACTCTATACCTGGTTTTTGATATTCCCTTTCAGAAATTTTTAGCCCCAGGACTTCGGTATAAAATTTTAACGATCTATCAAGATCCACCACACTGATAGCGGCGTGATCGATACCTAGCACTTTGATCGCCATTATAGTTTCTCCACTCTCTCAATCTTGCGTTTCTTGAACACCCGATACTCTTGATATCCCGCGGCCAGCGCCAGATCACGCGCTTTATCATAATCCCGTCCCACATCGGAGGGATCATGCGAATCCGATGAAAAGGTGATCGGCACCCCCGCTTCGGCATAAATTTTAAGCACATCCAGCGACGGATATATCTCTTTCACTGGCTTGCGTAACCCTGACGTATTGATCTCAACCGTCACATTGGTTTTTTTGAAAACCTGCGCTGTGTGCCGGATATCTTCTGTCAGATCAGCATGCGGCCGGTGGCCAAATTTTTTGACCAAATCCACATGTCCCATGATGTCAAACAAACCCGACTCGGCGGATTTACGCAAAAGTTTGTAATAATCCCGATAAACCGTATCAATATCTTTGTCTTTCCATTTGATCTTTTCATCCGGGTCATCAAAAGCCCATTTGTCTATAAAATGGATCGAGCCGATCACAAAATCGTATGGATACCCATCAAGGATCTTCTTTGTCTCTTTCTCAAAACCGGGAATATAATCAGCCTCCACTCCAAGCTTGATAACAAACTTCGGGTATTTCTTTTGAACTGCATGCACCATCTCATGGTACAGCGGAAGCTGTGAAGCATTCATGGTGTAACGCGCATCTTCATGCGAAACCAGCGGCGCATGATCTGAAAAACCGATCTCAGAAAGACCCACACGTAGAGCCTGCTCCACATACTCATGCGGCTGACCCACTGCATGGCCGCATAGAGGTGTATGCATGTGATAATCCACTTTTGGCAAACTCATCAAAATCTCCCCGGGGAAAGTGCGCGCTTAAGCTTAGGATCTACTGCACCACCCGATACCATTGTAGCTGCTAGCTGGCCGACTGCAAAACATGTTGTGACGCCGTGCCCCCCCAGCCCAGCCACCCAGAAAAAACCCTTTTGCTTCTGATCTTCGCCGATGGCAAACCGTCCATCCGGCATCATGGTTCGAAGCCCGGAGCGCCCGTTGGCGACTTTCCAAGTTTTCATATCAGCGGAAAAGTCTCTCATCTTAGAAAGAAGCGCTTGCTTCATCTTGGGGTTTACTTTTTCCTGCCTATCCCCTTTCTTCTCCGGTGTTTTATCACAAGGACTCAGTAAAACGCCCCCTTCTACAGGCCTGAAATAAAAATCTCGCGACACATCCCAAACAAAGGGCCACTTAGAAAAGTTCGGATCCTGGAGCCCGCCCGCCGGACGGGCAGGTTCGGAGCCCGCCTGCCGGACGGGCAGGTTCGGAGATAAAAATAAATGGCGGCGATATGCTTGAAGAGGAAGTTTGGATGCTCCTGCCTGTTTGGCGATCATCGGTGCCCATGCACCTGCGGCGTTCACGATCTTTCGAGTCACAAATGTTTCTTTGGACGTTTTGACCACATATTCATTTTTTGTTTTTTTAATACTCAAAACTTCGCGGCCGGTCAAAATAGGGATATGCATTTTGAGAAGTTTTTTAACAAATCCCGTCAAAAGAGGCGTCAGATCCAGCATCGCATCTTCCGAGCAGTAAAGCGCTCCCCCAAATGTTGTCGATGCTAAAATGGACACTTTTTGGATGGCCTGCTCGCGGGTCAAATTACGATAGGAAACCCCATTGGCCTTGAGTGCGCTTTGGATCCGCTTCAGCTCATCCGAGCCCTGACTACCAGCCAGCAAAAGGGAGCCTGTTTTTTTAAGGTGTACACCTGTCCAACCTTTTGCACTCAAAGAATTAAAATACGCAAGGCTGGACTTGGCCAGCTTTACCAACATAGGATCCGGCAAAGCCTGCCGAAGCATGCCGGCATTGCGGCCGGAAGAGTGTCCGCCCAAAGCATTTTCCTGCTCGATAACGATCACAGAAAGTTTTTTATTTTTGCCCAAAAAATAGGCCGTCGAAAGGCCGGCCAATCCTCCGCCGACCACCAACACATCGGTTTTAATCAAATTTGCCTCTGACAAAATAGTCCATTAAGCGATGCCCTTCTTTGACAACGACACCTGAGGCGGAAGCGGTTTTCTCACAAAATTTCTTGGGTCCCTTTTTCTTCTCGGTGCTGGAATAAATAAAAAATGGCACCGGATCCGAAGAGTGCGTCCTCGTCTCAACACAAGTAAAGTGATCAGGCATCAGCAGTACTTTATACTCCGGAAATTCCTTCAAACCTTTACGAAGCGTACCCAATACCAACCTATCCACATCTTCGATCGCTTTTATCTTGAGCTTTGGATCACCAATATGCCCCGCTTCATCCGTCGACTCCACATGGATAGCCACAAAATCACGACTGCGAAGCGAATTGATGGCGTATTCGGCTTTACCAATATAGTTGGTATCAAAATAGCCTGTCACGCCCGGCACGCGGATGACATCTAAACCAGCGTGTATGGCAATCCCCTTCAGCAAATCCACCGCAGTGATCACACCACCCCGAAATCCATAACGCTTAAAATATTTTGGAAAATTGGGCGCAAATCCTTGACCCCAAAGCCAGATGCTATTGGCCATACCCTTGCCATTGTCCACGCGCCTGCGGTTCACTGGGTGATTCGGCAAGATCTCGCGCGATAAACTCATAAGGTCATTCAAGATCTTGGCAGTTTTACCCTTGGGCAAATACTTTTCGTATGGCTGCGACATAATGTCATGCGGCGGTGTACAAGTAACAGCACCGAGTGCTTTGTCCACTCCGCGAAAGATCGTAAGATGACGATAACCGGTGCCGACACCGGGAACGAACTCAACTTTCTTCCCAAAAAGAGGCTTGGCTTTCTCCGCTACGAACTCGATCAGTTTTTTGGCCTCTGGGATCGATATATGATCGGCGCTAAAATCTTTCATTTGATCACCGTCCAATGTCACGAGATTGCAGCGAAATGACAGATCGTTGGGAGCCAATTCTATGCCATGTACAGCCGCCTCGAGGGGCCCGCGGCCGGTAAAATATTTTCTAGGGTCATAACCAAACACACTCATGCCGCCAATATCGGTGCCAGGAATATAACCCTTTGGTATGTTTGAAGTTACGCCGACAACCCCGCGGCTGGCAAAATAGTCCATATTGGGTGTCTTGGCCGCTTCTAGGGGCGTCTTGCCGTTCAGCGCTTTGACGGGGTGATCCCCCATACCATCTGGCACGATCAGAACGTACTTCATTAGACTAGCTCCGATAAGGCTCTAAGAACTTTTTTCATTTCCACTTCGGACTTGGGTATGCTGCAACCGGCGGCATTGTGATGCCCGCCGCCGCCAAATTTTTGAGCTACTTCCGCCACATGGATCCCTTTTTTGGAACGTAAACTGATGCGGTAATTGCCCTTTGCTGTCTCCCGGAATAAAGCCGCTATCTTAACACCTTGAATGGATCTAAGATCATCCGCCACCGAGTCCGCATCATGAAGTGCCGCGGAGTATTTTTGAATATCTTTCTGTCGCACCACGGACCAAGCGATAGCGCCGTCTTTGGAAAATTTGGCTCGCACGATCGCATGACTGGATAGAGCGGCCATGGCCCGGCTTTTGACCCAATAAGCTTCTTCGATCAAATGCTGCACATCCACTCCCTTGCGGATCAATTTGGAGCAAATTTCAAATGTCTTGGCACGTATATTTGAAAATCGAAAAGAACCTGTATCGACAATGATAGATGTTAGAAGACAGCTTGCCACTGCAGGCGTGATCTTTAATTTGAGCGCTTCGATCAAATCATAGACGATCTCACCCACCGCGGATGCCTCGGGATCCAAAACTTGGATCTTGCCAAACGCATCGCCAAAATCATGATGATCCACCTGGATAGTCTTCTTGGCAGCTAAATAATGATCTTTGATATAACCCAGTTGTTTGATGCCGCCGCAATCAACGGCCACCGCCACATCGACTTTGTTATGGAGAGCAGAAGTCACCAACTCACTTCCCTGGAGAAATTGAAACCGTGTGGGCACGGGATCTTGGCACAACAAATGAACTTTTTTATCCGTTTGCATGAGCGCTAAACCCAAAGCCAACTGACAGCCGATGGTATCGCCATCAGGATTCATGTGGGAAACAATAAGGACGGACTTAGCTGATCTTAGAACCTTAGCAGCCTCATTAAGCCCTTGCTCAAAATGCTTTTTTTTCACGGGTTCAAATGATGTTTGATATTCTTGCCTTGCTCGATGAATATCACATCTTCGCTGATATTGGTCGCATGATCCGCCACACGCTCCAGATTGCGGGCGACCAAAATAAGATCCACGGCGCGCGTCACCGTTTTGGGATCCTGCATCATATAGGTTAAAAGCTCCCTGAACACCTGGTCATTCAGGCGATCCACCGCATCATCACTTTCACACACGACCTTGGCCAAAGCCGGGTCATGATGTACAAATGCCTCGAGGCTTTGCCGCACCATTTTCTGAGCTATTGAAGCCATTTGCGGGATATCAATAAGTGGCTTCAGCTGAGACTCTTTTAGCAAACGCAACGAGATCTCGGAAATATTGACAGCCTGATCGGCTACGCGTTCAAGATCGTTATTGATCTTGAGAACGGCTGTAAGCAGCCTTAGATCGCCCGCTGCCGGCTGATGCAATGCCAGCAACTTGAGTGCTAAATTTTCAATATCGATCTCAGCTCGATTCACCTGGCCTTCAAGCTCAAAAACTTCTTTGGTTAGCGATTCTTTTCTCTCAACCAATGCTTTTATCGATAAACCGATCATCTGCTGCGCTAGATCACCCATCATAAGTAATTTTTGTTTTAAAGCGGTCAGCTCTTCATCAAAATGGCGTTCCATAGATCCCCTATCCGGCCCTTCCGGTAATATAGTCTTCCGTGCGTTTATCTTTTGGCGTCGTAAATATCATCCGAGTAGACCCATACTCGACCAATTCCCCCAAATGCATAAATCCCGTCTCATCTGACACACGTGCTGCCTGCTGCATGTTGTGCGTGACGATCACGATGGTATAATTCTTTTTCAGCTCTTGCATCAATTCCTCGATACGAGCTGTGGACACAGGATCTAAAGCGGAGCAAGGCTCGTCCATGAGAAGTACTTCCGGCTTCACCGCCAATAGACGGGCGATACAAAGGCGCTGCTGCTGTTCAAGAGACAATCTTGTCGCGGTTGTATCCAATTTATCCTTTAGATCTTTCCACAAAAGAACGGCCTCCAGGCTCTCTTTGACCACATTTTGTAAATATTCTTTATTGTTGTCCTGGATATGATGGATCCTTAAACCAAAGATCACATTTTCAAAGACCGAGAGCGGAAACGGGTTTGGCCGCTGAAACACCATCCCTACTTTTTTTCTCAACTGCAATAGATCCATCTTCGGATCATAAATATCCTGGCCCTGAAGCCAGATCTTACCTTCGACACGGCAACCTTCGATCAAATCATTCATGCGATTGAATACGCGCAGCAGGGTCGATTTGCCGCAACCAGATGGCCCGATGATAGCAGTGATCTGTTTTTCACGGATAGCAAACTCGACCTTTTTTAGGCCATGAAATTTGCCATAAAAAAGATCCAGCTTCTCCGTGCGAATAATGATGTCGCTCACAGGATCAACCAAAACGGCCTGAGATATAGTCTTCGGTTCGTTTATCCGAAGGCGTTGTAAAAATCTTTCCTGTTTCATCTTTCTCGATCAGCTCCCCCATTAAAAAAAACGCTGTTTGATCGCCCACTCTGGCGGCCTGCTTGGTATTATTGGTCACCAATACGATCGTGTACTCCTGCTTCAGCTTGAGCATAGCCTCTTCGATCTTGGCTGTTGATATCGGATCTAACGCCGAGCAGGGCTCATCAAATAAGATCACCTCCGGCTTGAGCGCCAAGGTCCTCGCGATGCAAAGACGCTGCTGTTGGCCGCCAGAAAGCTTCATAGCCGCCTCATCCAAGCGATCCTTCACCTCATCCCACAAATAGGCATCTTTGAGCGACTTCTCTACCAATTCGGATAACCGCGCCTTATCCTTCACGCCCTGACGCCTCATCCCATAAACCACATTTTCAAAAATAGTGATCGGTAATGGCATCGGCAAGGCGAAGATGATCCCGACCCGGCGGCGCAAGGAAACCGCATCAAAATCATTGTATATATCTTTGCCTTCCAACAGGATCTTACCTTCCATTTTAAGACCGCGCTCGTTGTCGTTGAGGCGATTGAGTGCCCGCAAAAAAGATGTTTTTCCGGAGTTGGCCGGGCCGATGATACTCAATATCTCATTGGATGCCACATCCAATGAAACGTTTTTAAGCGCCTGTACGGCACCAAATGAAACACACACATTCTGCGCGCTGATCTTGGTTTTAACGGCTGTTGCAGTTACCATTTTTTCTTCTTCCTAAAATGTGAGCGGATGGTAACGGCCAGGATATTCATGATCATTACAATCGCCAAGAGAACCAAGGCCGTGCCGTATCGTACATTGGTAGCCACATTGGGCACTTGGGTCGAGATCACATACAAATGATATGGAAGCGCCATCACTTGATCAAAAGCGCTTTGCGGCAGTCTCGGCAAATAAAATGCCGCCACCGTGAATAAAATAGGCGCTGTCTCTCCCGCGGCACGCCCCACACCCAAGATAGCGCCTGTCAAAATACCAGGCAAAGCATGCGGCAATACCGAGTGACGGATCGTCTGTAATTTGGTAGCACCCAAAGAAAGACTCACCTCACGAAAGGACTTGGGCACCGACTCCAGCGCCTCACGGGAAGAGGTGATGATGACCGGTAAGATCATGACGCCCAGCGTCAACGAACCGGCGATGATGGATGTGCCAAATTTCATAAATCCCACAAACAGCGCCAAACCAAATAAACCAAACACCACCGAAGGAACGCCTGCTAAATTGATGATGGATAAGCGGATCACGCGATTGATCCACGTATCTTTGGAGTATTCACTTAAATAAATAGCTGCTGCGAGTCCAAGCGGTAAAGCAAACAGCACAGCACCTGATACCAAGTAAAACGTCCCAATGATGGCCGGTAAAATACCGCCCTCTCGCATACCCGCCCGAGGCATTTGCGTCAAAAACTCCCAGCTGATAGCGCTGAAACCGTTCTTTATAATGACCACGATCACCAAAGCCACCGGCAAAATAACGAGGATGGCGGATAATAGCATGATGGTGAAAGCGATATTCTGGCGGGATTGAGCGCTGATCATCATTTTATTTGCGCTCCCGGTGCAAAAACATATCGGCCGTCATATTGATAGCAAATGTGATCAAAAAAAGTACAATGCCGATAGAAAATAGGGCAAAATAATGCTCGCTCCCCTGCACAGTCTCACCCATCTCAGCCGCAATTGTCGCAGTGAGTGTCCTCACAGGCGCCAAAAGCCCTCGCGGCATAGATGCGGCATTACCCGTGATCATCATCACCGCCATGGTCTCACCCACCACACGCCCAATACCCAACATCACAGCCGCCATGATACCGGGAGCTGCTGCCGGCAGAACGACACGGTAAATCGTCTGCCACTTGGTGGCGCCCAGAGCATACGCGCCCTCTTTAAAAGCTTTGGGAACTGAGTGCAAAGCATCCTCTGCAATGGAAACGATCGTCGGCATGGCCATAAAAGCCAAAATAATGGATCCGGACAAAGCGGTGAGCCCTGTTGGCAGATGAAATAACGTTTTCATCCACGGCACGATGGTTGAAAGTCCGATAAAACCCAACACCACGCTGGGAATAGCCGCCAAGATCTCGACGCCCGATTTCAGGATCTCTTTCAAACTAGGCGGAGCCACTTCAGCAATATAAACAGCCGCGGATATCCCGAGCGGTATAGAAATTGCCGCTGCACCAATGGTAACCAATATAGAGCCTAAAATAAGCGGCAAAATCCCAAGCTCAGGCGGCTCAGAGATCGGGTACCAGCGCTGCCCAGACAAAAAATGAAATATATTTTGAGTCTGAAAAAGCTGGATCCCCTCTTTGAGAAGGAAGATGAATATGAGCGTCACGATCAAGATAGACGAAAGACCGCTTATCTTGATCAGCGTCTCAACAAATCCTTCTCGAAGTCTCTGAAACGAGGTCATTCGGGTATTTTACGATTTTACAGGGACAAAATCGAGTTGCGTCACAAGTTTCTGACCCTCAGAAGATAGGATATAATCAATAAATTTTTGGACATCTCCGGAAGCATCGCCCTTGATGTAAAAATATAAAGGACGCGATATAGGATAATCTCCCTTGATCACATGCTCAACTGTGGGGGGCTCGTACACCGCTCCCGCTGACTTGGCCACCGCGATCGCTTTATGTTTAGCACTCACATAGCCCATCCCGTAGTAACCGATCGCCGACTTATTGGCTGCCACTTCATCAGCAATCGCTTGACTGGAAGACATTAAAAGCGCATCAGGAGCAAACTCCTCGGTAGACTTAGAGTCGCCCTTGCGAAGTACATGTTCTTTAAAATAAACATGGGTGCCTGAGTTCACTTCGCGCGAAAGCACCACGATCTTAGAGTCTGCCCCGCCCACATCTTTCCAATTCGATATCTTGCCGGTAAAAATATCAGCAAGCTGATCCATCGTAAGCTGAGAGACCGCATTCTCTGGGTGCGCCACAACAGCCAACCCATCAAGCGCCACCTGCACTTCTTTGGGCGTGACACCTTTTTTCTCTGCCAGGGCAATTTCTTGTTTCTTGATCTCACGAGAGCTGACGGCCACATCACAAGTCCCATTGATAAGCGCCGCAAGGCCCGTACCGGATCCACCGCCCGTGACCGCGATAAAAGAATCAGGATTTGTTTTCATAAATTCTTCTGCCCAAGCCTGCACCAAATTGACCATGGTGTCTGAGCCTTTGACTTGAATAGAGCCGGCATTTTTGGCTGCTAATACTGTTTTGGGAGCCGATGACATACCGAGACAAAAAATGGCCAGTAATAATACTAAATTTCTCTTAAACATATCCCCTCCTGTTGAGTTGTAAGATAGCAAATGATTGTGAAGCTTTTGTGAAGTTTTGAACGATTAACACTCTAGAATTTATAAACAACGTCAAATTGTGAGCGGAACACATCTTCATTGGTGGCATTTTGCAAACCGAGCACGGCATTGCCATTGAATGGATTGAGCGGCCGCACGATATAGCCCGTCCAATTGAGCACGGCATTATCGGTCAAATGATAGCCTATACCCAGTTTATGTCCGATACGATTGGTGAACCCGTTGGTTCCGGGGCCGCCAAAATCGCTGTCATTGAAGGCCGCCACGACCGCGTTGGCTCCAATGACGTAATATCCATAACTCGCCTCCCAGCTTCCTTTCTTCTTGGCCTTACCCAGCTTGAGGCCAAGCCCCCATGCCGTGTCCGTATCATGAATATCATTGTCGCCGGACTGCGCAATATCTTCAGTGCCTACATTGGCGAGATTGTTGACATAATTGCCCCACAAAGTCACCGGCAAGGAACCTGTTTGAAATGAAATTTCCGGATAAAAATCCAACACCCTAAAATCATCCGCCACAATTGAATTGGTTCTTAGATACGATGTGGACGCAGTGTTATTTTTGACCGTGTTGTACCAATTGGTGTAGTCGTAATAAGATAATGCTCCGACAATATCAACGGGCTTATCACTGCCAAAATTATAAGTGGACCAGGTCAACGCGCCCTGATATCCAAATAGATTGGCGTCCGTGTCCACGCCGGCATTCTCATTGACCACAAACTGACCGGCGGTGGCCTGAAAATTCAACTTATTCTCTTCTGCGCTCACGAGCGAGAAATTGGCCTGCTCATAAATACCTTCGGGAGTCACATCCGAGTCCCAAACGATCGGCGTGGCATATCTCATGAACGGATTTTCAAATTTACCGGCCGAAACCTTCACGCCTTTGACAGCACCATAATCTTTGAGGCCGTTAGGTTCATACGTGGCGTAAGCGCGCTCGATATTGAAAGATTTGGTATTGAAATATCCGCTGTTACCGAGGGTTTGATTGGTGGAATTGGGATCGGTGGTGCTGCCTGTAGCCAAACGAAAGCCGACTTTCCAATCATCAGCAAAATCTTTCTCAAATCCCCAGCGCAGTCGGATACGGAAACGATTCCTGTCGCGGTCTGCTGATGTCCCGGTGGATCCGGCATCATTGTTCTTGTCGAAATAATCAAAAGCTTCGTACCGTAGACGGAAGTCGCCGCCAAATTTGGCGCCTTTCATCCAGGGGATCGCTTCGCCGATATTATCTTTGAGGCTCTTTTGGAAATCCGCATCGCTCATGGTAGTCGTTGCAGTAGGAGCCGGGACACTCACGCTAGGCTGAGCGGTCTCAAGAACCTTGCGGGATTCTAGCTGCTGTATCCTTAGATTCTGTTGATCGATCGTGCGCTGCATTTGCGCCATCTGGTTTTTTAGGCCATCCAACGCCGCCATCAAAGAACTGTCATCCGCATAACAAAACGGTGCCTGCGCCAATAGCGTGACCACCATCATCCACACTGTTTTCTTCATACTCTCTCCTCTATTCTTAGATCACTTTCAAAGACACATTGTCCAAATCACTGCACAAAGTGTACTTTTTGAGGATGAAGAAGCTATGAAAGGATTGTGATTTTTGTGTGAAGTTTTAGCCGGCGAGAAAAACTAGGCGAATATTTTGGACAGTGCTTGATCGGCTTGTGGGTATCTGAATTTAAAACCGCTTTCCGTAAGCCGTTTGGGGATAGCTCGTTGTCCGCCAGTAAGCATGTCCGCCATCTCCCCCAGAAGCAGTTTGAGGGCAAACGCCGGTACCGGCGCCCAAGAAGGCCTTCGCATCGCACGCCCTAAAGCGGCGCAAAACTCGTTCATCGTGACCACTCCGGGGGCTGTGACATTGACCGGCCCGCTAAGAGTTTCGTGATCCAACGCGAACAAAATAGCTCCCACCACGTCCATTTTATGCACCCATGGAAACCATTGTTTCCCCGATCCCAGAGGGCCGCCCACGTAGAATTGGAATGGCGGGATAAATTTCTGAAGAGCGCCTCCGTCTTTTTCGAGTACGATACCGATGCGCAGTAAAACCACGCGCAAACCCATGGAAGAGGCTTTCATCACTTCACTCTCCCACTCAGCACACAGATCCGCCAGAAAGCCCTGGCCTTTAGCATCTTTTTCAGTGACATCCCCAGCAGGCACCGACCCATAAAATCCGACCGCAGAGGCATTGATCAATATCTTGGGTTTTTGTGAAGCGCTCTTGATGGCTTCCAAGAGCGCTGAGGCTGATTGAAGCCGGCTGTCGCGAAGCACTTTCTTTTGTGCTGCCGTCCAGCGTTTGGCGGCTATGCTCTCACCGGTCAGGTTGATCACAGCATCCGCTCCGTCAAGCTGACTCTTCCAGAGACCTATCGTTTTGGCATCCCAAAGCTCGATCTTAAGCTGTGGCGAGGCAATTTCTTTGAAGGCTGCAACCCTACGAGACAACACGACCACATCATGGCCACGATCCAGCAGCTTTCGCACCACTTCTTTGCCAATAAAACCTGTACCGCCCGCTACTACGATCTTCACGAAAAGATGTCTCCGATAACCTTCATCCGATAGTCGAATATATGCTCTAGATCCCTGCTCACCCATATTGAGTTTAGCAAATTTCCCAATAGTCCGAAAGGCATCTGATACACGACGCGGTCACCGACCTGGGTCCCGCCATCCTTCTCCTCAAAGGTATGAGTGTGATGCCAAAAAGAATAAGGCCCTTTCAGCTGCACATCCACAAATCCCCTAGGCGGGTCATAAGAATCAATGATCGTAGTCCAACGTACAGGCACCCCGGCCAAACGTATCTGATAGTCAAAGATAGTTCCTGCTTTCATTTCGATCGGCGACGGTGTCATGACCTGAAAATCCAACTTTTTGGGCGTGATGCGAGCTAGGTTCTCCGGAGCGGCGAAGAACGCGAAGACTTCCTTGAGGGGCCTTTTAATGAATTGCTTGCGTTCGATCGTATGTAACTTCATCGGGTTTTATGAAAAAGCTCCAGTGTTTTTTGGCGTGCCTTAGCATGATCCACGACCGGCTCTATGTAGAGGCCGTATTTCCATGGTGCGTGTATCTTATCAGACGGCACATCTTTTAGTTGAGGCAAATATCGTTTGATGAACACACCATCCGGATCAAACCTCTCCGATTGCGTGATGGGATTGAAGATACGAAAATACGGCTGGGCGTCGCAGCCAGTGCCCGCTGACCATTGCCAACCGCCATTATTAGCGGATAGATCGAAATCATTCAAATGATCGGCGAAATATTTTTCACCCCAACGCCAGTCCACATGCAGGTCTTTGACCAAAAATGAAGCTACGATCATCCTTAAACGGTTGTGCATGTACCCGGTTTGGTTGATCTGTTTCATCGCCGCATCGACGATCGGGTACCCGGTACGGCCCTCACACCAGGCCCTGAACTTGGACTTGTCATTCGGGAAAACAATGTCATCCAATTCTTTTTTATAGGCCTGCCGGACGACTTGGGGGTAATGATAAAGGATCATAAAATAAAAATCTCTCCAGACGAGCTCAGACAGCCATGTGTCCGCTCCCTTCTGGCCGCTTTTTTTCTCCGCCATACGCACCAGCTCGCGTATCGAAACCGTACCAAATCGCAGGTGCACCGAAAGATAAGAAGGGCCCTTCGTGGCCGGAAAATCTCGGCGCTCGTGGTAATACGGTATGCGCGCACGAAAATCGTCGATGAGCTTTTTGGCACCGTCCTCACCCGGCTCCACCTTCAGCTCCAATAAATTGGTCTTTTGGAAACCTATCGCATCAAGACTGATATTAGACGGCTTGATCACATATTGGGCGGGCTTTGCCAAATGCCGGATGTATTTTTCGACCGGATAGGCTTTGGCATAGAATTTGTCCAGTTTTTCCAGCCAACAATTTTTGTAAGCCGTGAACACTTTGAAAGGCTCGCCACTTTTATTGAGGATCTCATCTTTTTCAAAAATAACTTGGTCTTTGTAAGACTTAAGATCCATGCCCATTTTTCGGAGAGATGTTTTGACCACTAGGTCGCGCTCGATAGCATTGGGCTCATAGTCATGATTGGTGTAAACAGCCTGCACACCCAGCTTCCTGGCGGTTTGAGGTATAAGATCACGGGCTGGGCCATGCAGGATCAAAAACTCCCCGCCTTTAGCCCGCAGATCGTCTCTTAGTTTTCGGATCGAGTGCCATATAAATTCAACACGCCGGTCGGCCTTGGACGGGAGTTTATCGAGTATATCCGTGTCAAAAACGAACACGGCAAATACGGTTTCATTTTCTTTGAGAGCGTGGTACAGCGCAGCCTGGTCCGCGACTCGAAGATCGCGCCTGAACCAAACCAGTGCGCTTCTCATGATTAGGCCGGCTGGGATGCTTTCAAGGCTTTTTCGATCTCCTCCGTGAGTTTGGGAGACGTGGGATCGGTGGAAGAACCATATCGCGCCACGACCAGACCGTCCGGCCCCACAAGGAATTTATTAAAATTCCACTGGATATCGCCATTATGCCCGGCTTCGGATGTGAGGTATTTATACAGCGGGTCTATGTTTTTACCCTTCACGCTGATCTTGGAAAACATCGGGAAGGTCACGCGGAACTTGAGGCTGCAAAATTCTTTGATCTCTTGATCGGTGCCAGGCTCCTGTCCCATGAAATTATTGGCCGGGAAACCCAGCACCTCAAATCCCTGTGCTTTGTATTTTTGATAGATCTCTTCCAGGCCCTTGTACTGAGGAGTGAACCCGCAACGCGACGCCACATTGACGATCAGCAGCGTCTTACCCTTGTAGTCAGCCAGGTTCTTTGTCTGGCCATCGATGGTCTTCATTGTGAAAGAATGCACACTCGTCTCGGCCATGGCCGCCCCCTGGAAAGTTAGGAACATGATTGACAATAAGATACCCGCACGCATATCTGTATCTTACCAGATACGCGGCGGGTTAAGTTGAGCGATTTTATTCGATCATTATATTAGATGCTGATTTTTGGGCATCTTTGACCCGTGGAATGTGAATGGTCAGGACGCCATTCTTAGATTCGGCCTTGATACCCTCGGATGCAGCATCTTCCGGCAATGGAAAGGTTCGATAGAATGATCCAAAACTCCTCTCCATCTGGTAAAAACCGCTATCCTCATCGGTTTCTTTTTGAGCTTCCCTTTGACCGGATAGGATAAGCTGTCCATTCTTAACTTTCACATCGATCTTATCTTTTTCGATGCCGGGCAGATCCACCGTGACCACGTATTCATTATCTTTGCTTAAAATATCGATATCGGGGTTATAAGATAATGCGTGTCCGCCGGATACACCCTGTGTCATCATCCCGCGATTGAATGAATCGCGAAACATCCGATTCATCATATTCTGCATATCGTCCATCTCGCGAAATGGATCCCAGGTGTCGGCTGACTGCCCAAAACTCCATTGAAACTGCGGTGAACGAATCGCATGGCCGGGGCGGGGTGAAACGCTATTGGATTTAGCAACAACCGGCCGATATACATCTTCGGATCGGCTTTCAGCCTTGCGCTCGGTATGCATTTTCCACAAAAGCCATGTCTGGCCTGACATGACGATCAGAAGCACCACAACTAAAATAATTAACCAATGATTCGCTTTCATAGTAACCTCCTCTCTGTTTGATCCTTGAAAGGAAATCAGTGAATAACAATACTATTTTATTAATAAGCGACTTTTTTGACAAGAGCGGCCAGGATCAGCATCAATCCAAAAGTGCAAACCACGGTAGCACCGGTCGGTAAATCCAAAAAATAGGAGATTGAAACACCTGCGGCACTTCCCAAAAAACCCACCCCCCAACCCAAGAGCAGCCGTCTTTTGATGGAATCGGAGAACAGCATCGATGTGGCCGCGGGCACCACAAGCAGGGTAAACACCAACAAAACCCCTGCAACCTTGACTGAACTCGTTACAACAAAACCAAATGAAGCATAAAACAAAAAATCCCAAAAGCGCACATTCCACCCTTTTTCGTAAGCCGTAGCGGGATCGCTCGAGATCTGTAAGAACTGCTTGCGATAGATGGCATGAAAAATACCCACAGCCAAATAGATAAAAAGCATTTTCAACACATCCGATGACTTGACGAGAAGGATATTACCCACAAGCGCCTCCCAGATATGCTCGTCCCCCTTACCCGAGCGGCTCAAAAGAAGCACCATGAACGCAGCTGACACGGCGTATGTGATACCGATGATGGCTTCCTGGGGGATACGTTGCTTTTTAAATCTCGTGAGCGCAAACACCGTTGCGCCCACGAGAGTAAAACCGAGTGACAAGCCATAAGCCAGCGAGCTATCCATGTCCGCGCCAAAAATAACAGACACAGCGCCCCCTAAAGCGGCGATCTGAGCTAAGGCTAGATCCACAAATATCACTTCCCTCTCCAACACATGCAAACCCAAATAGGCATGTATACCTGCCAGTATCAAACAAGCCGCTAAAGGCAAAGCCATTATTTGTAAGAACTCAGCCATGAAAATATCCTCTTTTATTTGAGTGCTTCGCTGATCGCTTTGATGTTGTGATCAAAGAACCCGAACACGGTCTCGGCGCCTGGAAACTCCCCTGCATTTTGCGCCACCAGTACCACTTTGCCGTTTATTTTCTCAGCCACATGCTCCGCCGTATGGGTCGGATAATATGAAGGCTGCACGATAATTTTGATCCCATGTTCCTTCGCATCTGACTCCACCAACGCCAAATGTTTGGCCGTCGGAGGGATACCCGGATTGGGCTCCAAAAACAAATGTACGCGCAGCCCCAAAAAATGCACGAGGTACTCGATATCATCGTGATAGGAAAGAATCTCCTTCCCGGCACAATGAGAACACATCGTTTTCCACTCGATAAGCTTGGCATCCAGCTTGGCAAGGAACACCCGCAGGCTCTGCTCATAAGCGGCTCCGTGAGCAGGATCGATTTGCGTAAGCCTCTCACCAATATGCTGCGCCATGATCTTGGCATTTTCAGGATCCATATGAAAATGGGGATTCCCGTACAAATGTACATCTCCTTCGGATCGAGAGATGTCATGGTTGGGCACCTTCAGGAGTTGGATACCCGCCGATAGATCTAGATTGCGCTCAGCACCGCGAAATAATGACGGCTTCCCCGCAGCCTCGAGCAGAGGATCCGACCATGCCTCCAGATCCAACCCACTGTTTACATACAGATCCGCCTTGGCGACATTGCGCACATCGCTGGGTTTAGGCTGTATAAAGTGAGTATTGAATTTGGGGGATGCCACAAACTTCACATCCACGTACTCGCCGCCGACCTGCTTCACGATATCCGCAAAAAGAGCCTGCGTTGTTACTACTTTAAGCGGCCCCTCAGCAAAACACGGGTTCGATGCCGAACACACACACAATAAGACAAATAAATATTTTTTCATAAGTGCCTCACTGTATCTTGTGTTTATGCTCTCCAATGGCGAAAGTGCCTTGGAGCATCACTTGATTATCATCCGCACCACTGGTGAGATCAAAATGCGAAACCTGCAGCCTGAACCGCGCGAATTCACTTTGATAGAACGTCAGATAACCGGTGTAGCCTATATCCGCATGATCACGGCTATCCACAGGACGATCTACGAGCTGCACATCGTCAAACCGAAATCCAGTCGACCAGCGTGGATGGAAACGAACATCCACAAGTGCGTACCCGCCATAAATATTGCCGTCTAGATCCTGTGAGACGATCTCGCCAGTGGCCTCATCGGTGATCTCAATCAGTGTTTCGGTGCGGTTAACATTGTACACTTCGCCTTGTAGTTTGATGTTTTGGGTGGCATTAAAATGATGGATCAATGTTCCATCCAGTCCCAGCACATGCACCTCCCACTCCGAGTCAGCATCTCGAGAGCCCGCCATATGTGACAAACCGATCTCCAAACTGGTCACATCGGAGAGATCGAGGCCATTTTTTAGATGGCTGTAAAGCGTGGGCCGCCTGCGTGTAGACCCGAACAAAGTCCCCTCTTCACCGTTACCGCCCTCCAACACACCCACCACCGCTTCATGGGTCATGGCCCATGGCATCTCGATTTGCCTCTTGAGATCGACCCCGGTTTTAGCCATCCCCTCAATCCCAAAATAGCGTTGGATCACAAGCGGCTCATCCACGGTATCCAAACTATCTCGGTGCACAGGAAGTGCCTTGCCCACACGCGGCTTGAGACGTCCGGCTCTCATTGTAAGATCCAGAGGCAGCCCATACCGTGTCATATACGCTTCTTCGAGCTCGGCGCCTTCGTCCTCGGTCACCGCTATCGTTGAATCCAGCCGTGTCCAAGGATCTACAGCGGCTCCCAGTACAATCTCAAGCTCTCGCACCTGAAGCCTATCTGCCCCCTCCCCGTCCGTCTTGGGCGAATCCAGCCTTGCGGCCATATCGGCGACCACACCGATCTCAGGAAGTATTTTCTTAATTACAGGCCCAGAGAGCGGTGTCTGACTTTGCAAAGTTGGCATCGCTGTCCCAGAAGAGCGTCCCTTGAGGATTTGGATCTCTTTTTGTTGATTCTCAACAACAAGCTTTAGCTCACGAATCATATTGGACAGCTCACCGACTTGAGAGTTGAGTGCTTGAAATTGAGATTCACTGAAAGCAGACTCAGCCTGAGCCTTGGGTGTCACCAAGCACAGCACACACCATACGATACATAATATTTTTTTCATAATTCCTCCGTTGTGGTTGTTTTAGCTTAAAAAACTAAGCTAAAACGGGAGGCGCGCGGGAAGAAGCGTAGGAAGTGGTGTGAGAGAAAAACTGCTTTTGATAAGAAACCAAAAGCAATGACATTGCAAACAAAACGAATAAAAGCGCTATCGGAGCCTGATCGGTGTCCGTGCTGATAAGCGAGGCTTGGTGTAAAACACAACCCGAATGCTGAGAATGGTCAAAATCCTCGCCATGGGTATGCGGCAACACATTGAGAGCCGCAAGGCCAAATGACGAAAAAACCGCCGCTAAGACTAATAGTACGAATAACTTTTTACGCATGACCTACCAAGATCTCCTCACGAAACTCTCTCAACCTATCACGATTAGGCTCTTCGTGTCTATAAACCTGCGCCATGTAGAGGTTATCGAGTTTTTTTGAACGAAGGCCGGGATCATCACGAAGAGCATTATCCAATTCCATTTGATAAAAGAAAACATGCTTGGTCACAAGTACCCCGATCCTCGCAAGCTGGCTGTTGGCGAGCTCTATATAACGCTCCTTTTCGTGCATGGACATCTGCAGCCAATCCGATCCCAAATAAAAAACATCCTCATCTGCATGAAGCTCGGGTTCTTTCTGTGGCACTGTATCCACCCACTGTGTCTCCAAAAGCGGCATTTGTGTCGGCGTCTCTACTTTAGGCTGGACAGGCGCAGGGACCGATGGAACGGTGGGAGCGACAAAATTCTTGAGCCTTTTATTTTCACTCTCAAGCAGCTGGATCTTCTTCTTCAAGTTATCCAGTTTTTTATGTGTGTCCGCGTCCGGTGGCTGCTTCAAAAGACTGTCATGCTCGGTGCGAAAACGCCGGATATAGGACTCATTGGCTGAAATCGTCTTCTGCAAAGAAACCGCATCCGCCAAAGCGTTGGCCGGCCCAGCGATCATGCACGCCAATATTATAAATAAAATAGAATAATTTTTACGCATACAAACGTATTGTACCGTCTGACCCAAAAAGGGTAAAATAAATTTTATGTTAAGACAACTACTGGCTATTTCCGTTATTTGTTTTATGTTGTGCGATACGTCGGCGCATGCAGACAATGTCCGCGAAACCCCCGTCGTCAAAGCCATCCAAAAATGCGCCCCGATGGTGGTCAATATCAGCACGGAGCAAACATTACTGCTTCGTCAAAACCCTTTTTGGGGACGATTTGGCGGGCAATTTGATGACGCCTACAATCAATTTTTGAGTTCTCAGATGCCGGTAGTCGGTACAGCTCAAACACAAAGCGTAGGCTCGGGCGTCATTGTCTCTGCAGACGGCTTGATCGTGACCAATTCTCATGTGGTCAGCATGGCCAATAAAGTGATCGTGACCTTAAATGACGGCAAGCCCTACCCAGCCACCTTGATCGGCAAAGATAATGAAAATGACATTGCGTTGATAAAAATCGAACCACCTTCCCCTCTCAAACCCATAGATTTTTCCATTGAGCCCATCATCGGTGAGACGGTCATCGCCATCGGCAATCCATTGGGGCTTCAGAACTCGGTTTCGGCTGGAATTGTGAGCGGCACCAAAAGAACGTTCACCACTACACCCGCCACACACGCTTTTACGGATCTCATTCAAACCGATGCGTCGATCAATATCGGCTCATCGGGTGGCGCGCTCATCAATCTCGAAGGAAAACTACTTGGGATCAATATGGCAACCATGCAAAACGCCCAAGGCCTAAGCTTCGCCATCCCCGCCTCCAAGATCCAAAAAATGCTCGACGAATACCAAAAAATCCTCACGCAAAAGAAAGCGACGAAGTAAACCGGCAAGAGGTATTCTCCTCCGGGATACGCCTGCCTGCCGGCAGGCAGGCTCCGAGGCCCCTGCGAGGCCTCTCGCTTCTCGGGCTCCTCGGCTACGCCAAAACCTTATGTTCCGTGCGCCTCGTCGTCCCGGGACTCCCTTCGGAGAACACCTCTTGCCGGTTTACTTAGATTCCTTTGGTAGCGACTCTATTCCTGCTATTCGACTTTATATTTTGAATGATGGGGCGGGAAAGTCTTCGCGAATGACATCGCAGAAAAAGACGGTGGCTGATTTCTCTTTTACTCGTTCCCTCGCTTTACTGAGCTGCTATAGATTTATCTCGAAGTGACAAGGGGGGCCGTCACGAGCTCATTACTTACTATCAGGCGAGCTGGAAGTCCACTCGACGCTGCGCCCTGTTGATATAGGCAGGTCCGCCGCAGCGTCTTGGATCTTTGACGGGGGGTTCCCCGTCACTTCGAGATAAATCTATGCGAAGGAAAGCGAAGGGCGAGCAAAAGAGAAATCAGCCACCGTCTACATCTACGATCTACAGAGAGAAGAAATTCTCGTAGAATCTGTCGGTGATTTTTTTAAGTTGGGGTTTGTAGCGATCGTATTCTTTGAGGATGGTAGAGAGGTCGGGGCGTTTTTTGAACCAGGTTTCGAGCATGGGGCGATTTACTTCGATGTGGAATTGGAGGCCATAGAAGAGGCCTGCTACACAATATGCTTGATGGGGGACGGTTTTGTTGGCAGCCAAATGCACAGCACCTCTCGGTAGATCAAATGTGTCGCCATGCCATTGCAACACCTTCAATTTATTAGACTTATATCCTTTAAAAAACGGATCCTCTTTCGCTCGCTCTTTAAGCTCAACCGTATCCCACCCGATCTCTTCTTTTTTGGCCTTATAAACTTTGGCGCCCATGGCTTTAGCCAGAAGCTGAGACCCCAGACAAATCCCCAGATAAGGCACTCCCCTCAAAATCGCTTCTTGGATATACGTATTTTCCGGCTTCAGAAACGGAAACTTCTCCTCCTCATAAACATTCATAGGCCCACCCATCACAATCAGCGCCCGCGCCCTATCAATATCCGGAAATTTGAATTTCTTGGCGTACAAATTAACTTGCTGGAAGGGAATTTTCTTTTTTTTTAGATAATCAAGAATGGTGCCCGCATTTTCACTGGCTACATGCTGGAGGATAATAACTTTTTTGGTTAACTGAGCACAGTTCAACCATTTGAGTTTTTTTTGAGGCGATAATGTCATCCATCGCTTCATTTGCCAAATGTCTATCTTTTTTGATAACTTCGATAATTTAGCCATCTATAGATTATTAAACTGCTCTACTGTTAAGTCTGCTTGTTTTATTAATTTTTTGAGAAGCCCTACCCCTAATTCCTTGTGTTGAGGAATAGAAAGAGTATAGCGATATCCTGATTTGACCAACATAACATGAGAGCCTACTTGACGATCAACAGACCAACCGGCTCTTCTAAATTTCTTAACCGTGTCAGATCCTGAGCAAAGTTTAAGGTGAGAACTCAAACCAAAACAGCAGCGTGAAGCGCCTTATGTTGCTTGGCCTTATCATTCATAACGGCGATCCAAGCTTGAACCGCCTCGCGGATATTGGTTTTTGCTTGAGCTAAAGTTTTGCCTTGAGAAACGCAACCAGGAAGAGCAGGCACTTCGGCGACGTAATATCCCGACTCGTCTTTCTCAATGATAATCTCTAACTTCATAACCAACCTCCTGATTTACGTTCAAATTATACCACAAAAAAGGCCGGGATTTCTCCCGGCCCATTGAAGCTATAGGTAAACGTTACGCCGCAGCCGCCACGGACGCGATCAGCGAGCGCATGCCACTGAGAGCCGCATTGAGCACTGCTTGTATTGTAGGCAATCTAAACGCCAACTGTCCTATCGTGAACGCATCGGCAGTGCCATTCCAGACGGATGCTAAACGAGACCCTGTCACAGAAGATGGATCCATCACACTTGAGCGCAAGGATTGCAAGAGAACGCTTGGCACCGAGGCCTTCTCCAAACCCGCACGATCGATCGTACCGTTTTGGATGACACCCGCGACTACACCCGCCACATCATTGTAAGCGGCGATAAATCGAGCAAAAAGTGCAACTCCATCCAATCCCCCAAACTCTTGTGTGGGTGCCAAAAATTCATTGGGTAAAAGAGTATGTGATTTAGCTAGCTCCGGATCGGTGACATACGCAATAGGTCCATTCACCTGCCCCAGACTGGTCGATAACTTGTATTTTGAAGCCAGCGCTGCCAAACGGCTTTGAGCTACCTCATCTAAACCACTTACGTCGACAGCCACACGTATATTGGGATTACCATCTCTGCGATTAACACCCGCTGCTGCCGCAAAAGATGCCACAACAAGCTCCGGCTCCTCTGCCTTCATAATGGCTTTACCATCCAGCATAAATGCCATCGGACCTTGATAAGCGGTTAGACCTGCCTGATAACCCAAAAAGTCCTGATGAACAGCCAACCTGACATCCGCTGGGCTTAGACCTCTTAAAGTATCTGTCACAGCTTGGGCGGGCACAGCTTTCACAGCAGGCACAACAGCTCCCTGATAAGCTATAGCATCCGTGGTTCCCAGCAGCGTAAGCGTCACGATCCCCTGGGCCAATCTGGCACTAAATACGCGGGATATACCTGACAAGACCTGTAACGCGATCTTTCGCATCCCGCCGCTGCTGGGCAATACAGCGCTGATACCACTGGCAAAACTTTGTGCGCCGTCGACAGGTAAAGCGGCATCCACCGATGTATTGGTCGCACCTCTCGTAAATACACTAGAAGCACCGCGTTCACGTAGCTGCCTAGCATCTTCCTCGCGAACGGCTAATCTTTCTCTCAACATTTGCAGCATAGCCGGCTCAAGTCTCGTTGAAAGAGGCTGACGTCCCACAGATTCTTCACGTAAAAACGATGCCACATCAGCCACCCGAATACGCTCAACAATCGGCGCAACTCTCGCACTCTCCGCCAGACGCGCGCCGCCGGACTGCGTATTAAACGCATCTATCCATTCAGCGACTTTCTCCGCATTCCCAAAAGCCCCGGGCGTTTCATCGAATGACAACCCAGCTTTCTTAAATGCCTCTCTGATGGTCACGTGATAATTAGCAACCAAGTCGCCAGGCTCATGCCCTGTTTGCGGTATCAACCCTTGAGCGGCCTTTCGGACATCATCTCCAGTGACTCCGGGTGCCTTCCAAACAATATCGCGCGCGACATCTGCGATACGTGATATTGATTTTTGAGACAGGGGCAAAGAGAACGCAGCGCGGCTGTCATAATAAGAATCCACCTGATTACGCTTCGGCAATGTGCTGATGCTGTTGCCGCCTTCGTCTTTGAAATATTCCTCAAATAATCCGCCCGGCAAAGCATAGCTCGTACGAATTTTGCGGCTATCAAAAATGGCCGCACGAACAGACTTCTCATTAGCACCTGATGAAACACGTACAATATACGGCGATCCTTTCACACCGGCACTGCCATACGCGATCATGTCCACATAATCCACGACCCCAGCCGGTTCATCGTTATCCGCTTCATTCGTCATATGCACATAGACCGTGCCGAGCCCGCCCGCCATGGCGATCTCCCTGGAATAGCCGCCTGTCGGATACTCGATAAAGTCGATCGGATTTTTCCATTGAGAGCCTTGTTTAATTTGCCCCGTGACGGGATCGATTTGATCCCTTGCGTCAAACAACTCGATCAGGGAAGGCTTGCCGGTTTTTACATCATTGACGATGCGCCACACCAGCGGGCTGCCGGTAAAATCCGTGTAGTCGACCAAAAGCCTTCCGGATGCATCCTGATTGAAATACTGCCCGGTTGTGTACTTATTGTCGGCGTCCTTGCCGATGACACTATGAACGACCCGTTTACCATTTACGACTTGATAACGGATATCGTACCTTTCAAGCGGGTTTTTCCATAAACTCCCATCCAGGCCGGAAGGGATCTTGGATCGATCGTATCTCTCATAGGCGGTTGGCCAGCCAAAAACATCATAATACACGCGATTGGTTAAATTGGTGTCCAGCTCAAGCTCATCAATGAAATTCAATACAACAGAGCCCGAGCGAAACGTCTTGTAGTGATAATAATCGATCTGAAGCCGCCCGGAAGCTACGCTTACTTTGATGATCTGGCTTATCACTTCTTGTCCGTTTATCACGGTGGATATGACACTATTCTCTATTTGCAGCTGCTTCATCATTTTTTCAAAAAATGCCTGAAGCTGCTCCTCGCTGGCGTAATCGGGATTTTTAAGCAGCGCACCCAAATCCTCAGCAAGCTCCTCAAGAATCTTGGCGTAGAGTTGACTGCCCGCCGCTGTTGGCGTCTCCGGGCCATACGCACCGCTTTGCTGGCTTATTGTATTGGTGTCCGGATTCCAGGTGCGTAGCACAAAAGTGCCGGAACCAAAAAAGCGTATTCTTTCCCTGAGCAGGTTGGCATATTTATAAAATGTCAGTAGCCTCTCGTTATTACCCTCGACAACCCTCACATCATCCGCCGTCTTATAGCGCAGATCCAATATATGGTTGAGGCGGGCTACGACCTTCTCAAGCGCCGATTTGATCGCTGGATCCGTTTGTCTGGCCATTTCGGTCCTAAGCATGAACTCCCACTGAAGCAATACCGAGATCCATGACCCGGGCTGGCCGGAAACGGTGATCGGGATATCGCGGTTGGCTGCAATATCCTTTATATTGATATTCCCTGTTTTTTGGTCATATTTGAACTCGGTGTATTGATTTCTGATCACAACACCGTCTGCATTGGATATAACCCTAAATTCTCCCGCTTGTATATTTATGTTTTCCTGATTGTTTAGAATCTCAAGCTTCCCCGTCACCCCATCAATCACCACCGTCTCCTCGGGCTCTAGTCGGGTATCAAAGAGAGAGCCTGTTTCGCTTATAACGGCGCTGTGCACAACTTGA
>CAYODQ010000011.1:0-24311 GCA_964402785.1 uncultured Planctomycetia bacterium | reverse complement strand
TTCCGTCGGGGCTGACCAAGGGGTTTTGTTGAGTGGGTAAACCAGTGTTTTGTCCTGAGATCTGAACCTGTCCCGTCACCCCATCAACCACCACCGTCTCCTCGGACTCTAATCGGGTATCAAAGAGAGAGCCTGTTTCGCTTATAACGGCGCTGTGCACAACTTGAAAGGTGACGATTTTGTTGCCTTGTGCGTCATTGGCGACACGAATATTCGTAAGACCAATCTCACGATTGGGTCCGTATTTGCTTTCAATGTCAGCAACCTTTGAGTTGATGATCTGGTCTGCGATGGATGGCGCTAGTTTTGCAGTTTCCAAGTCCAGTACCAAAAAATCTTCTCTGGCAATACGATCAGACGTGCCCTGAACTGCAGGGAATTGAGATGGGTATGTAAATCCAATCAATAGCTTTGAGCTAGGTGTAAACGGATCCACCAACCAAGTTACAATTTTAATGGCCGTTTCATCTGCGGCAGGAATTAAAACATCAGCCAATTCTACCCTGCGTATTTCACCCTGCGTCCCGTCCGGGTTTATCCTTTGGATAACTCCAATTTCCCTTCGCGACCGTCGACCCGTGTCTCGTGTGGGCTCAATTTCAACGTAAAACCGAAATTTTCCGTCGGGGCTGACCAAGGGGTTTTGTTGAGTGGGTAAACCAGTGTTTTGTCCAGCAGGCAAAGCAAAAGCTTCTTCGCGATTATTTGCTGTAGTTAAGAGAACGGTATTGGATGTAACCGATTTAATGCTGACATAGCCGTCAAACCCCTGCGGACTTCCAAGCTCAGATACAAACCGACCCGTGATCGCATTAATAATTATTACATGTTGAGCTTGCTCGCTCCTGGTTTTATATCGAACCAAGAGATATTGTTTATCCGGCGTAGTCTCTACCTCAAGCACATCAGCGTCAGATGAAGCCAAGCGATGCTCTCCTAAAATTGTTCCGTCTGATGACTCTATGACAACAATATCATTGGCTTTTGAAGCGCCTTCACTCTCTTTAAGATAAACGCGATTTCCATTGCTCATATTGAGAGCCAAAAGTCTGTTGACTGGGATAACAAGGACCGCCTTAAGAGTTTCTCTTGTGATAGGACCAACACCCGTCCTCGACGATTGCTGGCCATGCACCATAACCAGTGGCCCAACTCGCCAGTTTCCGGAGACACCCAAATAAATGGCAGGGGCACCGGTTAAAGCCATATTGACATTTGGTTGACCATTATTTCCTGTGCCGGGATAAAGCGCGTTTATACGATCCCGATTTGCGTCTATTATCTGCTGAGAGATGTTTACACGTCCCTCATTGACATCAACTTCCCCACGCTTTGTCACATCAATGATCTCCGCTTCAGCGGCAGGTATAAGTTCATTTGTCCCTGTCGGAAAAAAGAAGCCGGAATAACTGACGGCAACTTTGATGCTGGAAAGAAACCTAACCTCATAAACGGGATTTTCCACTTGCTGGTAAATTGTATTGGTCAATCGAATCACGCGGCGGACCGGCCCCGCAGTCCCATCTGCCATCACATCTCGGATAACAAGCACTCGCGAATTAATATTGTTCTCTGTTACGGAGTTGATATAAACCAGCGTGTTGCCGTCTGGGCTCAGCAAAGGATTTACCTCGCTAGGAACAGCTTGAGAGCTTGCAATGGATTGTGCAGCCGTAAAAGCGGAATTGATGCCCGTCGTTGTCTGCGCCACCGTCTGCGCTGTGGCGGGAGTGGTCGCTACCGGGGCTGTCAAAGCTCCGACGACAACGGCCGACCGCACGGCATTTCTTAGCATACTTTTTATACCCAACCTCGCCCCTTCTGGTGACGTGGTGACTGGTGCGCTAGTAACTTCTTTGGCCGCCATCCGTGCGCCTTTAGCACCCTTAGTACTAGCTGATTCCTTCACAATAGTCGCTTTATTATTATTAATTTCAAGCGTTATACCGGCCGGTGTGATGAATTTTATAACTGCCAGCTGTGTTCCTTCCAACGCAGCCGCTGGGATGTAAACCGTTGACACATTGCCGGATCTATTTATCTCAACAAAACCCGTGACAACAAGACCCGTTTGCCCGCCCTCCCGAACAGTCCCGTATACAAACTCAACGTCGGTCATGCCGTCTGGCAAACCCAAAAGATCTACTTTAACCGCCTCTCCGGGCGCAACACGCTTCAACATTGCGTCACTCACACTAAACACCGTTTCCATCCGGTTATTCGCTAACGTAGTAACCATGGACCGCCGCACATTAATTATGTTGGCTTGTGAAATGGGTGAAGATGGTTGTGCTTGCTGAACCAAGCCAGCCGCCGGCGCCACTGCAGCAACTGTAGTAGCAGGAGCCTTAGGAATGCTGTTCGCCTGCAAAGAAGCAACTTGCGCTTGTGATGGAACTGGCATAATGCTAAGTGCCGCCATCAAAGCCGCTACCCTAGCCCATGAATTTGCCGTGGCCCAAATACCTGTCTTGTGATCTTTAGACCCTTCACTCGCTTTCGTTCCCTTATGGTGACGAGTTTTTTGTTCCCTGTTCCCTGTCCGCTGTACGCTGTCATTGTCCGCTGACTCCTGGGACAAAAGTACTTGTTCATATTTCTTAATGTTTGTTTCTTGAAGTACTTGAGGAGTGACAACGATATATGAGATGTTCTTGTCTCTTAGGAGTGCTGTAAGGTTGGGAGTGTGATACCCACCCGTAATAAGCGCTGAAGTCTTCTGGTTTGTTTCCTTCATCTTGGTGAGCATATTCTCAAGGAAAGCAAAGTCACGCTCGTAGGTGAGCTGATAGTATCTTTCAGCAATCTTCACATAGTCTTCATAGCCGTCTTCCAAGAACACCACTCTCTCGTATTGGGCGCGGAAGTCCATGATCTTACGGTTTAAGAAGCCTGTCATGTTGACGATGGAATACTGGTCCTTGTTCTTCTTGTAGTGGCGGTATTCATCAGGAGTTAAAGTGAGATTGAATAGGCCTTTGAGGAATCTAAGAGACTCGGTTGCTTCATGAAGGCTTCTTTCGTCTTGAGTCTTGATAAGGGAGTCGTATACCTTCTCTTCGAGAAGCTTTTGTTCTTCTAAGATGGATTTGGGGTCTATCTTCTCGGCTGCTTTGAGATAAGAGAAGTATTTAGTGAGCTCAGGAAAGTTGTCTAGCGTATAGCGGTTAGCGGATAGCGTATAGGGTGCGTTCTTGTCTTTTCTATCCGCTATACGCTCTACGCTAGACGCTAGTTTCTCTTCAAGCAGCGCATAATACGCCTTCTGTATCTTATGATCCGAGGAGCCTACTTTGAAGGGAGAGCGATCTTCTTTGCCTGTCGCTGCATCTTTTAGGAGTTCAATATCTTCTTTGGAAAGGGAGGATACGGCCTTTTGTTGTTCTTCATTGGCCTTGGAGAAGTCTATGGCTTTTTCCTGCTCTTTGAGTTTCGAGAGCTCGACCAGATGCGGATAATGCGTGATGGCCAGGCTTCGGATATCCGCCTGCTTCATGAGCACATCGAGATAATCAGTGAGAGATAGTTTTTCGGAAAGATACGATTCACGCTTGGCGTCAAAATCAGAAAGAGAGGGTCCGAATATTTGGGGCTTCAGTGTTTCGATAGCCAGCTCAACTTGAGAAAGATGCGCTTGGAATTTCTCACGACCTTTGGCTACTTTGCCATAGGATTCAACCGCTTCCCAATAAAGCTTCTTATCTTCCACACCCCAGAGGACCATGTCATGGCTGGAGGTGAGGTCTAAGTATTCAGAGCCTGAGAGATAGCCTTTACGCATGAATTCACGGCCTACTTGTTGTCTCTTTTTAAGATCGGCTTTGTCTCTTAGGAAGGTTAGGGAGTCATTGCCTGTTCCTGCTTCTAGAAACACATACTGGAGAGCGGGGTCTTTTTCCATCATGGTGTCTAAGGCACGGGCTATGTTCATCTGAGCCGATTCATTGGTGTGAGCGTCTTGGAGGAGGATGACTAATTTGTCATTGCGAGAAGCCGCAGGCGACGAAGCAATCTGACTTCCGGCTTCGAATGAATCGGATATCACGGCTATTGATTTGGGGATATCAAAAGACACCACGGGCTTTTGGAAGATGGGGAGCTCCATCGGCTTCATCTCGGGGGCTGCGAAACCAACACTTTGCATCACAAACGCCGAAGCCACAACTGCCGATATTACTCTGACAACCCTATGATTCGCTCTCCGCATCACTTTTCCCCCTATTTACTTTCTTTACAAAAGGTGACACACAGGCTGTGTGTCACCTTTTTTTAGTAGAACAAAAATTACTAACACTGGTGCACTAATAATTGTTAAAACTTTGTAAGACTCGTATAGAAACTAAAAATAAAAAAAACCGACTGTCAAGGAGCACGTGATTGCTTTTGGCAGCTCGGCCCATCTTGTGAATGCCGTGGCTTTGCGTCTTCCCTTTCGGGGAATTGCCTTTTTCAAAAGCTTACTGCTATAGCTATTTATATAATAAGACTTTTAAAAGCTGTAAGTAAAGTATACCTTATTTTTGAAAAAAATCAAGAAATGATTTTTCAGTTTTCAAAGGACCGATATTTTTTGGATATTTTTCAATTGGTTTTAGTTATGGGTGAGGTGTTATGGCGATGATGGTTATAACTCGCCCCTTAGTGGGTGGCTTTATGGCTGACCCGTATATCCAAAAGATCCGATAGGCTCCCGGAGTCTTATTTTGAGCATACGCCTCAAATACTTTCTTAGTGAGATCTAGCGGATTGGGAATAGAATCGTATTCGTGAGACTTGAGAGATGGGTGCATGGGGTTTAGCTGAAGATACCCGAGCGTCTTTTTTGCCTTGTTTGAGTGGGAAAAAGCAATAGGTGGGAACTCAAACTAAAACAGCGGCGTGATGAGCCTTGTGTTACTTGGCCTTATCATTCATAACGGCTATCCAGGCTTGGACCGCCTCACGAATATTGGTTTTTGCTTGAGCTAAAGTTTTGCCCTGAGAGACACAGCGTTGTGTCTGATTTATACCACAAATTAGGCTCGTCGACTAAGCCGCCGAAGCAAAGGCGCGAACCGCCTTTAATGCCCTGGCAAAATATGTACCCAGTTTTTCAGTGCCGGGTAGTTTGAATGCCACTTTTCTCATGGCGACTCTATCCAAATCAAAGATAGCCTTCGACACATCACTGCCCGTAAAACTCAGCGATGGATCCGCGGATCTTGACCGAAGGTAGGAAACAAGGTTTGGAGGAAACACCAGGTCTTTGATCGCCTGGACATTAAATGCATTATCTTCACGGTCCAAAGCGCTCCGAACAGATCCAGCCAAGCCATCCATAAGCAAACTAAATGCCAGTGTATCCATGAGCGCATCGGGCGCACCTTGCATATCAACGGGCATGGCGATCGCATTATCCAGGCGTGACCCTCTGGGGTTGTCAATATCCGTTACTTGCACAACAATTCCTTCAAATTGATCAGCGGCATCTATCAAGGCGCCTTCTTTCTGAGCTAGTCTTGCGCCAAGCTCCATAAGATTTTCAGGTACGCCGTTACTTGAAAATCCAAAACGAATATTAGGATTTCTGCGCTGCGCCAACCGCCCCCCCTCAACGATGGAGAGAAGATGCCCGTTAAAAATTTCTGGGTCTTGGGATAATTTGGCGACACTGTCCAACGGCCACTCTAATAGCGTCGGCACAGTCGCGCTCGGCAAATCAAGCGCCTCGACTTTCATCACCGAAAGCCTGGCACCCGTAACGATATCCGCAATCGAAATATTTGGATCTGAAGCGACGGTCTTCGTCACCGAGGACACTTCAATCTTGGAGGATGCTTTGAACGGTACTGTGTAGGCTGCCTGAGCGTCTTTGGCCCCGATAGGATTTAGCATGAGACCTACCGCTGCCACGCTGATGGTGAAAAGCCGCACCGCATCCAAAATCAACGCAAACCGCGCTCCGCGAGTATCACCTACGCGTTCTACAAAAACACTCAGACCTCCGTCCTTATCCAGATCTGCCACAACATCGGGCGTCTCCTCCAGACCAACCAGCCGACTCCCCTCGACTCTGCGAAATGTTCTGTCTTTAGATACCAATTTATTTCTACTAACAACCCCAACTGGTGTCGTGGTGGCTGGTGACTTGGTGCCCCGGGTCTCCGCCAACCGCGCGCCATCGGTGACTACGTCACCGGGTTCGGAGTTTGGAGTTCGGAGTTCGGAGTTTTCGGGTGTTGCTCCGAACTCCCTTCTCCGAACTCCTGACTGATTTTCCCCCGCCAACCGCGCGCCTTGGGCTCGTGAAGCCAGCTGATCGTACAATGCCAACGCTTGCTCCGCAACAGGCGCTCCACCGAGAGCGGTTGCACTGATTTGCCGTCCGGACATAACAAGGCGAATTTCATTCACGCTGATCGTATCCAGAGGTCTAAGTTGATCCATGATACGCTGTTGAGCCAACTCAACTTCTTCATCAGACCTATCTTCCAAAACCCTCATAGCAATAATAAGATCGCTCGCAATTGCATCCGCCAAAGCCAAGCGTGCGCCGTCAGCACGGAGAACTCTGTTGAGAGCATCGTTTACAGCCCTCTGAACCAGCGCGCGTTTCGCGTCATCATCAACACGTAGATCTTTTGCTTCGATGTCTTTTATGATCATTTCAATCAAAACGTTCTCATCAACACTGCCCGGAAGAACGCCCGAGAGAATACTTCCTATCTCAGAAAACTCCTCATTGATCGATAAAATACGAGTTTTGGGATCAAAACTGATATCAAGACCATTAACACTCTGAAATGTAATCGGCTCTGGTGTCCTGGTGACTGGTGCGCTGGTGTCCTGGGTATCCGCCAACCTAGCACCCGCTGATTCCTCTCGCACGCGATCGGAAGCTGATGTAGGAGCCGCGCTTTGTTCTAGGATCTGCGTTATAGGCTTAACCGAACTCAACGCCTTGAAAGTAGCTGGAATCGTTTTGTCTCGTAATAACTCCAACTCGTCGAATTCGCCGACTTGTCCTCTGCTGGCAAGCTCCGCAAATCGGCCGGCCGCATCAACAAACGCTTGATAGATCTTCTCGTCCGCCGCGCGCCCGCTATAATACTGCTGATCCGCCCTGGCTGCTGCGCCTCTCTTGGCGAGCCTGGCACCGTTTATAGATATCTCACCATTTTTGCTTACGCGGATCTTCACGTTTTCAAGCCGCAGCCTATCTTGGCCAAGCACGCGAAGGGCTTCCAGATCAAATACGCCACCCGTCTCGATTTCAATGGCCACATTGCCCACAAAATCCGTATTGCTCGCGACGATCTTTCCGCGCACCGAAAGCGAATTGAGGCGAGAAAAATCCGAGCCTTTAAAGGCGTCCGTATAATTCTGCTGTTCATTCCAAAACTTATCGTCTTTGCCATCGGCTCCCAAGCTAATGAACTCAACTTCTGGAAGAGGGTTGCCGGGCTCTATCTCCTCCAAGGCCATCTGATCCACATTGAACCGATAATAGCCGCCCTCTCTTTGGAGCAAGAGATCGAAGTTATTTTTATTGGGCGTAAAACCAAGTATCCTCGGGATATTGACGAAATAAAGCAATCGATCGAGTCCGCGTTTGGTCAAGATCGCTTGGACCTGGGGATTTTGAGATGTCATAAAGAAAGCGTTGAGGTTGTGTATCGCCACCCCGATCGCACTGTCCACCGGGATATAATCCTCGCCATCTTTGCCCTTTTTGGCATCTTTGCGGATCAGAGTCGGGCTAAATACCTTCTCCAGCTCTCTCTCGCCGATCACAGCCGCGAGCTCTTTCAAGATCTCTCGCAACACGGTTTCATTAAAATATATGATATTGGTATTAAAAGGCTGCTTACCCGTTCGCCCCAGACCCCCTTGTTGTCCGGCGTCCTGAAATACTTCCGTTTGACCGACAGCTTTGGCGTCAGCCAGCTCCATCTGATCCGGCACCAGGACCAATTGCCCATTTTCGCCCACGACCACTTTTCTCACACCATCTTTTCCGCCTTTTTTATCGATGGGTGTAGCGGGTGTGACGATTTTTACCAACGGCCATCCATTTTTAGCCATTGCACCTGCTATCGCCGGGTTGGGGCGGCTGTTGGGATTGTCACCGTTGTAGAAAACGCGTATATGCGTACGTCCATCGGACGGCGAGGCGCTTGAAAAGATATCATGGAAGAATACAAATCCAAGCTGCCCATGGCCGCCCGGCTGACGCGGGGCATCGGTATTGGACGTGATAAGGCCGGTGGCCTTATGAATGGCCGGGAGGTCTTCCTGTTCGAACATGGGAAGGATCTCGATCCCTGCATCGGCAAATACTTGGCGGTACGTTCTTTTTTGCGCTTGCGGGATAGACGAATTCGTACGATCGAATAGATAAATCGAATCCAAAAGTGCTTCATAAGACTTTTTGGATTGCCAATTCACGATCGGCTGGAATTTCATGCCGGCAAATTTTTTATCGCGAGCTAAGAGAATAAGTTGATTGAGTTTGATCTCAGCGATCGAAACATAGACGGGCACACCATTGATCTCAAGATCAAAACCCAGATCCGTGCCCTTGGCGCCCATGCGAACAGTATCTGTCGGAAGCCCTGCCTTTTTGGCTCTCTCTATCAGCTCTTGCAGGCGGCCCATATTTTCACCGATGCCGCCATCCAAGGTGTTAGCGGTCAACACGACACGATTTGCGGCTTGTCTATTGGAAGCATCCTGATCCAAGGTGGCAAACTCAAACGCCTTCATCACGCTCTGGACTTCATCTTCGGTGAGCGTGGACGCCAAAATAAAATTACCTGGGTCATTGCTATCATCTCTATTGACGACGATGCGCTTCGGAGACGCATCTGGATAATGATGCTGTCTCAACATCTCACGGAGATACCCTCTGGAGGCTGGGCTCAGATTAAAAGTGGCTGCCGCTTTGTCTAAACTGGCCAATTGTGTTTCATTTAGATCCGCCAACCTCGCGCCGGAGGCGCTTATGGTTACTCTGTCCTCCTCTTGACTCCAAATAATGTTCGTCACGTTTTTTCCCAGACGATCCGATAATTGCTGCTTAATAAAACCTGTTGTAGCCGCCCCGTTAAAATGTCTTATCGAAACCTGTTCACCGGCAATTGTGACTTGCAAACTAGGCGCGCTTAGAGCACGTTCGTTGGCAAACCGGTAAAGCCTTTCCGCCGCTTGATCTAGGCTGAGCGTCTGCGAAGCGCTGACCAACGACACCATAAACGACTGCCCTGGCATGATCGCTCTCGCATAGCCCACACCCGACTCTGCTCCTTCGACGATTACGCGCGTGATGCTGACCCAGGTGTCTGCCGGTAGTTCTAATATTTGCAATAGAGCCCTATTCAGATTAGGATCAGAAACATCAATCGCATCCTCTCCGATGTATCTGAACGTCGCACGATCCGCTTCCCGATTTTCAACGACAAAGTCCTGACTGACAACTGGTGCGCTGGTGTCTTGCGCTCTGGGGCTCTGGAACGCTAGTCGAGCGCCAAAATTTCCTTGAATGAGCCGGCCATTGCTGACACGACGCTTACCGGGCGGGGTGACAGCCTTGTCAATATAGCGAGCTAAGCTTCGAAGTGTGAATTGCAAGCTATCCAGGTCCGCCAAATCCCAATTATTGTGACCACCCTGAAATAATTGTGGATTTTGAGTAGATGGCACTGCATAAATAACTTTTGGATTGCTTGGGCTTTCAAATCGAATAGCACTAATCCCTCTTTCTCTCAAATACTCATTTAATACACTATCTGTGATCTCATCGACAGCGTATCGGCCTGTTCCCAGCGCCAGCATGAGTTGTCCGTTGTCGTCCGTTATTACTTTCGGCGCATTAAACACAGCCTTCCTTCTTTCTCCTTGCCTAAATCTATCACCACCTCTTGCCGCAGCCGCGCTGTCGGCCAAGCGAGCACCATTTATAAGATCTGAAGCAAGTGCAATTCTGCGAGCAAAATCTCTCAATCCAAGTCCTGCAAATACTACACCAATTTCATCTAATTGTTTTACATATGTTTCATAATTACCGCTCTCAACGATGGACCCAATCGCAATAGCAATATCCGTTATTTGGTTTGCTAATTCTTGTCGTTGTTTCTCCGGTATCCATGAATAAGATCGATTTTGTGTTAATTCACTATCGACAAATCTTAAATCTTGTAAAACGCCGAAACGCTTTTGAGATAAATAAGGGAGAGACCATATGCTCCATCCTGAAGGGACATCGGGCACGGCTGCCTTTCCGTTCAAACCAACTAAGGTTTCTGAATTAGTTAGTCCCTGTTCGGCTCTAAACGGATTTGATGATAATCGGGCACCATCGTTCGCTTGCTTGGAGGAAAATGCCTTGCGAACACGTTGGACCATACCAGTAAAATTTGGACGAAGATTTTCAGGTGTATCAGCGGGAGCAGCGCTTTGAATAATAAAACCATCTGGTGTCACCAAAGCACTGGGCAAACTAAAACTCTCTGCAACTTGATCGCGATATTTTTTTAGATCTTGAATCGTTAATCCAAATAACGCCAACGACTGAAGTTGTGAATAAACGTTCCTAAAAATTGCAATCTTATCCGCCTTTACTGAGGTCTTTTTAGCTGTAGTCTGCGGTCTATTGTCTATAGTCTTGAATTTCTTTGGACTTATATCGACATTCTTCTCCGTCTGATTAAGCAGCAAACTCTCATATTTCTTAAGATTCGTCTCATGAAACACCTGAGGAGTCACCACTATATAGGAGAGGCTCTTGTCTTTGAGGAGATTCATCAGGTTCGGCGTGTGATAGCCGCCGGTGACGAGGATGGCTTTGGTGTCACCCACTTTGTCCATCATGGCGATGGAGTTGTCGAGAAACGCCATATCGCGCTCGTAGGTGAGGCGGTAAAATTCTTCGGCCGATTTCACATAGTCTTCGTAATCATCCTTGAGGAAAGTCACACGCTCATAGAAATCACGCAAGTCCATGATCTTGCGATTAAGAAATCCGGTGATGCTGGTGACGCTGTAGGATTCTTTGTCTTTTTTGTACGCGCGAAATTCATCCGGGGTGACGGTGAGACTAAAGAGCTTGACCAGGAAACGCTGCGCTTCGTCGGCTTGGTGCAGGGCGCGTTCATCTTCTGTCTTAGCCAGCAAAGCGTAAATTTCTTCCTCGAGAAGTTTTTGCTCCGTAAGAATATCTTTGGGACTGATCTTCTCCGCTTCTTTTAAATATTCGAAGTATTTTAAAAGTTCGGGATAGCTGGTGACTTGGTGACCTGGTGACCTGGTGACCATTTTTTCTTCCAACAGCGCATAAAACGCCTTCTGCGTCTTATGATCCTGCATGGACAGTTTGAACGGCGCATCTTTGCCGCCCATGGCTGCTTCTTGCAATATCTCTTGATCTTCGGCGGAGAGAGTATTCATCGCATCCGCCTGTTCTTCATTGGCCTTATTAAAATCGATGGATTTTTCTTTGTCTTTGAGTTTCGAGAGCGCCAAAAGATGCGGATAATGCGTCACCGCGATATTTCTAAACTTCATCTGTTGCATCAGGACTTCGATATAGTCGGTAAGGGGCATTTTTTCTTTTAGGAATTGTTGGCGTTTTTGATCGAACTCTTGCAGGGAGGCCCCAAAAATACGGGGCTTGAGCGTCTCGATAGCGCGCGCGACTTCATTTAAATAAGCATGAAACTTCTCGCGGCCTTTGGCGACTTTCTCATACGCTTTGAGAGACTGCCAATACAGCTCTTTGTTCTCCACGCCCCATGGGATAAAGTCGAGTGAGGGATCTGCCGTGATATCCAGATACTCAGAGCCATCAAGGACACCCTTCCTTAAATATTCGCGCGCCACTTGTTGTCTTTTTTTCTCAGGCGCTTTGTCACGCACGAGAGCCAACGAATTATTTCCATCCGCCGCTTCGAGAAATACAAACCGGATCTTTTCTTTTTCAATGATGGTTTTGAGTGAGCGCGCAATATTCATCTGCGCTGATTCATTGGTGTGCGCATCCTGGATCAGTATAAACGTCTTGTCCTTCCCGCTGATGCGGCCATCCGCCTGATACGACTCTCCAACTGTCGCGACGGATCTGGGCAATTCAATCGATGGAATTGATTTGGGGAAAAGAGCCAATTCGGATGGCTTCATCTGTATCGCGGCAAAACTAAGATCCTGCACAAGAAACGAGGCCGCCACAACCGCTGAAAGTACACGAAGCTTTCTTCGAATCATTGAACCCCCGAAATAAGGATAACCAACTTTGATTATAAAAACTTTTACTATCCAACAGATAAAAGAATAAATAAAAAAGCCAGATAAAAACACTGGCATGCCTTCAAGAAGCGTACTAAGAATGTACACCAAAAAACCCTCCGCTTCAACCCCTTTTACCCTCCAAAAATTCTCCACACGCCCTCCTTGATTCTCATTCAACACAGGAAGCATTCGTACCGCCAAACATATACCCATAACCAAATTGCCATTCTACTAATTTTTGTACCATTAACAAAAGGTGACACACACCATGTGTGTCACCTTTTGTTAATGGAATGATATGTAAGTCGATTCAATATTTATATTATTTTTGAACGAAAATCGACCCCTCGGCGTCTAGTATATGGAGGATCAAATATCATGCCCAGAAAAGCTCGTTTGGTTGTACCGGAGATACCTCATCACGTTGTCCAGAGGGGTAACCGCAATATGCTTGTTTTCTTTGATGAGTCAGATAAGCGACTTTATCTTCGGCTATTAAAAGAGCAGAGTGAAAAACATAGTGTACAGATATGGGCGTATTGCCTTATGGACAATCACGTTCATCTAATAGCTGTGCCTAGTTCCCCTTCGGGGCTAGCCGCGGCTCTGGCCAATACACATTGGCATTATTCAAGGTTGATTAATTTCAAAAAGAACTGGCGTGGGTACTTATGGCAAGGCCGATTTTTTAGCTGTCCCATGGATGAAGAGTACTTATTTGCGGCGGTACGTTACGTCGAACAAAATCCCGTAAAAGCAGGCCTTGTTCAAAATGCTGAAGATTATCCATGGTCCAGCGCTAAAGCACATGTGAAACACAGCAAAGATGAGATCTTGTCGGATTGTTTTTTGACCAACCACATTACAGATTGGTCTGACTATCTTAAAGTAGCGTCAGAAAGAGACCATGAAATGATAGAAAAACACACACGAACCGGAAAACCGCTGGGAAGCGAGTTTTTCACGCACCAAATTGAAAACAAATTAAATAATTATTTGCTCGATTAACAAAAGGTGACACACATGGTGTGTGTCACCTTTTGTTAAGCGATTAGTTATTTTGATTTTGGGCTTTTTTTGAGGGCTTTTTTGTAGCGGTCTCTTGACTCTTTGATCACCTCAAGCGCCTTATTGAGCGAATGCCAGCCATCAACCTTGACCTTTTTCATCTCAAGATCCTTGTAGATGGTGAAAAAGTGATCGATTTCCTTGAGCAAATGCGGAGGCACCTCGGAGAGATCTTTGATGTGATTCCAGAGCGGGTCGCGCACAGGTACGCAGAGGATCTTATCGTCTTCGCCTTTTTCATCCCACATTTTAAATAAACCGATCGGACGAGACTCGATGATACAACCCGGAAATGTCGGCTCCCACACCAGCACGATGGCATCCAGAGGGTCACCATCCAGCGCCAACGTATCCGGCACAAATCCATAGTCACTCGGATAATGCACAGACGAGAACAACATGCGATCAAATACGAGATGATGGGTTTTTTTGTCGTATTCGTATTTGTTGCGACTACCCTTGGGGATCTCCACCATAACGGTGATATTGTTATTTTGTTTCTCAATTTTTTTCATGTCAGGAGTATACACGGATTAACGTGCATTTTCCATCCCCCTTTTTTTCCAGAGCTGATAAATTGGGGGATACACCAAAAGCTCCATAATAAAACTCGTCAAAAGCCCGCCGATCATGGGAGCCGCAATGCGTTTCATGAGGTCGGCACCCGTTCCCGTCGCCCACAAAATAGGCAACAGCCCGAGCATATCTGCCAACACCGTCATCATTTTGGGCCGTATGCGTTTGACGGCACCGTGAATGATCGCTTCGTCCAAGTCAGCAAGATTTCTCATGCGGCCTTTTTTGACAGCGTCGTCATGCGAGAGATCTAGATACAAGAGCATAAACACACCCGTCTCCGCATCCAGCCCCATAAGCGCTATCATGCCGACCCAAGTGGCGATCGAAATATCATATTTAAGCAAATACATGAACCACACCGCCCCCACCAATGAAAACGGAACTGCCAAAATAATAATGCCTGTTTTTATCCACGACTTGGTGTTCATGTACAACAAGAACACGATCAAAAAAAACGTGGCCGGCACCACCACCATCAAGCGCTTGCGCACACGATCCATATTTTCGTACTGTCCGCTGTACGCCAATGCATAACCTTTGGGCACGGTTACTTTTTCGCGTATGGTTTTTTTGGCGTCTTTGACAAAACTGCCAATATCACGCCCGGCCACATCGATATACACATAGCCTGTGAGTTTTCCATTCTCATCGCGGATCATGGCCGGCCCTTGCACATAACGCATCTCGGCCAACTCCGAAAGCGGCACTTGCGCTCCCAAGGGTGTTCGCACCGTCAAACGCGCCACAGCCTCCGGATCATCCCTAAAATCACGCGCCGCTCGCACCAAGATCCCATAACGCTCACGCCCCTCCACCACCGTCGAGACTTCTTCTCCTCCTATGAGCACAGACAAAGCGGACTGCACCTCTTCCATCGTGAGCCCATGTTGAGCTAGACGATCTCTCTTCGCGTCGATATCAAAAAAATACCCGCCTGTCACCCGTTCTGCAAATACACTTCGCGCGCCAGACACTGTTTTGAGCGCTTTCTCTGCCGCCAATCCGATCTTCTCTATTTCTTTGAGATCGTCGCCATAAATCTTGATGCCCACCGGTGTCTTGATGCCGGTCGAAAGCATATCGATCCTATTTTTGATGGGCATGGTCCACGCATTGGTGACACCTGGCAGCCGGAGCGCTCTATCCATCTCATCCACCAATTTTTCATACGTCATGTCCTTGCGCCATTTTTTTTCAGGCTTTAGCACCACCACAGTTTCCATCATGGAAAAAGGTGCGGGATCCGTGGATGTTTCCGCGCGCCCTGTTTTGCCATGCACACGCTCCACCTCGGGAAAATCTTTTAGAATCCTATCTTGTGCCTGAAGAAGCTTCTCCGCTTCTGTCACTGATATCCCGGGAAGCGTTGTCGGCATGTACAAAATAGTTCCTTCGTTCAGGGGCGGCATAAATTCAGCGCCCAATTTAAAATAAACGGGTATACAGCTCAGAAAAAGGACCACTGCTCCGATGATCATCGCTTTGGGATGTTTAAGTGCAAATCGAGCGGGTGGCTCGTACAGCCGATGCAGTAGATGGCTCACCGGATGTTTTTCTTCAGGATAATATTTCCCGACAAATAATGTATCCGCCACACGCGACAAAATACGCGGTTTAAATTTAAAAGGCTCCATGCGGGTGAACATCATGCGAAGCGCCGGATCAAGCGTCAACGCCAGCATCGCCGCGATGGCCATCGCTAGATTTTTGCTGGCCGCGAGTGGCCTAAATAAACGCCCTTCCTGGTCCACGAGCGCAAATATCGGCAAAAATGCCACCGCGATCACCAAGAGCGAATAAAACACCGATGGGCCCACCTCTTGCAGCGCCGCCAAACGCACGGCATGAAAATCACCTTTTTTTCCTCCGGACTGCCACTCCTCCAATTTTTTATAGGCATTTTCCACTTCCACAATAGCGCCATCCACCACCACTCCCACTGAGATCGCGATGCCTGCAAGCGACATGATATTGCTTGTGATCCCCATAAAATACATCGGAATAAACGCCAATATTGCGGACACAGGTATCGTGATGATAGGGACTATCGCGGACGGCACATGCCATAAAAATATCAAAATAACGAGACTTACGATGATCAGCTCTTGCATCAGAGCTTCTTTCACCGTATCGATCGAGCGGCGTATCAGATCCGCACGGTTGTAAGTTTCGACCAATTCCACACCTTCGGGAAAATAAGGCTTGAGATCTTCGATCTTTTTTTTAACACCATCGATCACGTTGAGCGCATTCTCTCCGCTTCGCATCACGACGATCCCGCCCACGGTGTCGCCGCGGCCATCCAGATCGGACAAGCCTCGGCGCATTTGAGGCCCTTGTGTCACATGCGCCACATGTTTCACCAAAACGGACGGCTTGCCCACTTCGCCGGGCATCACCACCGCATTTTCTAGATCTTCTATCGTCTTGGCATAGCCATGCAACCGTACCATGTATTCGGAGCCGGCTATCTCTAGCAATCGTCCGCCCATTTCGCTATTGGATTCGCGGACCGCCTTGACCACATCATTCACCGAAACCGCATGTTCCGCCATTTTTCGAGGATCCACATTCACTTGAAATTGTTTTTGATACCCGCCGATAGACGCGATCTCCGCCACACCCGGCACCGACTGTAAATGATAACGAAGATTCCAATCCTGATAACTGCGCAGATCCACTGGACTCATCTTGGAAGTGGTATCCAGCAAGGCATATTGATACACCCAGCCCACACCCGTGGCATCAGGGCCCAGCTCGGTTTTGACACCCTCCGGAAGATTGGGCTGGATCTTATTCAAGTACTCCAATACGCGCGTGCGCGCCCAATAAATATCCGTGCCGTCTTCAAAGATCACATACACGTACGAAAATCCAAAATCAGAAAATGCGCGTATATCTTTGACTTTGGGTGTGCCCAAAAGTGCGGTCACGATCGGGTAAGTCACCTGGTCTTCGATCACATCCGGACTGCGGTCCCATTTCGAATAAATGATCACCTGCGTATCCGAAAGATCCGGGATCGCATCCAGCGGCACTTGGTGCATCGCCACCCAAGCGCCCAGCACGGCCAACGACACCGCGATCAGAACAAAAACCCTATTCTGCGCAGAAAATGCGATAATGCGCTTGATCATGATGCATGCTCCTCATGCGGAGCGGCTGATAAAGCCGTCTTAAGCCGGCTCTCCGAATCAATAAAGAAGTTGCCATCTAGCGCCACTCGCTCACCAGACTCCACACCGCTTTTGACTTCATAATACGCGCCTGCTTTTTGGCCCAACAATATTTCTCTCAACTCAAATCCTTCATGCTTTTCTACATAAGTGATCGTCTTTTCGCCTGTGAAGAGCACCGCACTCTCGGGAATAGCCAGCTTCTCACCATAATTCAGATGAAATTGGACCTCCAGTGATGTGTTGGGTGTGAACCCTTGTGGAAACTCTTCCAATAATATGCGCACCAGCACCGTTCGCGCCGCAAGATCGACAATGCCGTCTATAAACTCAACTCGACCATTGTGCGATGTTTCCGGAGCGCTCAACATACGAACGCTGACTTGCATCCCTTTTTGAACGCGCCTCGCATCGCTTTCGTGCAAACGAACATAAACCCACGCGCCGCCCGCATCATGATGAAAGAGAAGCCTTCTGTCAGGTTTGCCGGCTTCCCGCAATGCCTGTATCCAGTCTTCTCCCAGCCCCAGATCGCTCAACCGAATATCCGCCTTTTCAAGCTCGGTCAAAGTACGTTTTTGAGCCAGTGGTGAGCGGAATTTCTCGCGATCAATATTAAGACTTCCTGATCGCAAATACTCCACCTGAAGCTCATACAACTCGGGATCATGCGCGGCTATTCCCCAAGCATTCAGCTCGGCGTTCATTTTTCGTATCGCCACGGGCTCTGTGCGCACACCCAGGACTTTTCGTCCAAAATCCGAAACAGACACCACACCATCCGATGCGCCATGCTCTTTTTCGTTTCCTCGCTTCACCAAGCGCATATGACAGATCGGGCATTCTCCTGTCTTGTCAGAGGTCACCTGAGGATGCATGGGACAATAATAAAGATCCGCGCCGGCAGCTATTGCGACACCCGCAAATGCCACCGCCAAAAAAACAGCCATCAAAATAATCGTTAATTTATGAAATCGAAGCATAAAACCTCCTTTGGTCAAAAAAGTTCGTTTGAGGAAGGGAGACTAAATGCGGTAGTCGGAGTATTTCTCGTAAAGTGGCGTATTTTCCGGAGGGGATTCCTGCGCCTCCGCAGGAAGATGATGTTTTTGAACCATCAAAGATTGAGCACCCGGCACAACTTGAAAATCTAATGCAGAGAGCTTTGTCTCAAAATTGGCGTTCTGTATCAGCAGATCCTGTGAGCGAGGAATTTCGATCTTACAATCACATGCGTCGGGTGGACAACAAGAAGGATGCCCCATCTGCGCAGACATCTGCATCTGGCACCCAGGTATCACTGAAGCTTCAGCTGGCATACCCACCATCGCCATGAAAACCATGAGCAATAAGGCTAAATACCGCATACCCATATTGTAACACATTTATGGGTGATCAGATCAGGCGTGAAAACGGCCGTTTTTGGAGGCTAGATCGAGCAGATATTGGCTGGGTTTGAAACGTTCCGGATCCGCCTCTTTTTGAAACCGCTCCAGATCTTTCACGATAGCCGAGGCTCCCACCGAGTCCGCATAGCGCAAAAGCCCACCCTTAAAAGGCGGAAATCCTGTACCCATAATCATCGCAATATCCACTGTGGCAGCACTATCGATCACCTTCTCCTCCAGGCACCGCGCGGCTTCGTTGATCATGACATACATCATGCGCTTAAGCGCATCTTCAATAGAGGCCTTTCGTTTTCCGGTACCCATTTTGAGATCCGGATTTATGGATTTTTTGAGATTGTGGAAATAAAACCCTTTTCCTGATTTCTTCCCTAAGAGACCCTTTTCTTTAGCCTCGATCAATATGGGCGCTACTTTCATTCGGGAGCCAAAGGCCTCTTCCAAAATATGTGCGACCTTGTAACCCACATCAATACCCACTTGATCCACCAATTCCACCGGCCCCATCGGCATTCCAAATGCTTCGACCGTTGCGTCCAGCTCTTGAGGGCCAAAACCTTCCCACAAAAGATAAGCGGCTTCATTCATATATGGCAAGAGCAGGCGGTTCACCAAAAAACCTGGTTTGTCGGCTACCACCACCGCTGTTTTACCAAGACGACGTGCAAACAAGATCGTCTTTTCGATCGCTTCATCTGAACTCTGGGCTGCGCGTATGACCTCCACTAGCGGCATACGGCTGACAGGATTAAAAAAATGCAGCCCCACCACGCGCTCGGGATTTTGACATACCTCAGCCATCTTGGTCACGGGCAGTGATGATGTGTTGGACGCCAAGATCACATCGGGGCCGGCAAGCTTGGATAATTCCGCAAAAACCTTTTGCTTGATCCCCAGATCTTCGACCACTGCTTCGATGATGATGCCGCAATTTTTAAGGCCGTCGTTTGTAAGTCCGACGGAGATCAGATCCATTTTATTTTCGACATCATGCTTTTTCATTTTCCGCTTGGACAAAAGTTTTTGATAGATACTCATAGCTTCGTTCAGAGCATGAGAAAGAGACTTGTCATTGATATCTTTGACGCGCACGGGAATATCTCGAGAGCTCACCAACTGTGCGATGCCACCCCCCATCACACCTGCACCGACAATACCGCATTTTTTGATGCCATCGGATGTGACGCCGGCCTTGGTCCAGCGCTGCTTTTTATATTTTTCACTCAAAAAGAATACTTTGATCAGATTTTTAGAAATATCGGTGATACCCAGATCCGCAAAATGTTCACTTTCCATACGGTACACTTTGTCACCTGATCGTCCATAGGTGCGGCCTAAAAGCTGGATGATCTTAAGCGGCGCCGGGTATTGGCCTTTGGTTTTCTCCAGGACATCTTTTTTGGCTTTGCCAAATACCACCGAACGGCCCATAGGCGTATCCTGCAAAAACCAAGTCATGAGATCTTTTTTGGGTCTGCGCCTGAACGGGCTGTTTAGGACTTTCCGGGTAAATTTGAATGCGTCGTCTAACAATGTAGACTCTGGAAAAAGAGCGTCCACCATCCCATTTTTAAGCGCTTCGTCTGCTGAGACGATACGCCCGGCCAGAATCAGAGGCAGCGCCTTCATAAGCCCGAGGAGTCTTGGCAATCGAATGCTTCCGCCGAATCCTGGAAGTATGCCCAGATTCACCTCCGGTAAACCGATCTTGACGGAAGGCGAAAACGACGCTACGCGGTAACGGCAAGAAAGCGCCAGCTCGTATCCACCGCCAAGGCATGCGCCATTGATCACACAGACGGTTGGTATCAATAGCTTTTCCAGCTTCCGAAACACAGCTTTGCCCATCTCAGCCTTGGCTACGGCATCATCGCGGGTGACGATACCCTCTATCTCGCGGATATCCGCCCCGGCAATAAAGATACGATTTTTGGGGCTTGAGATGAGAAGTGCTTTTAAATCGGTACGAGCTGCGATCAGATCAAGATTTTCATCCAAGGACTTCATATTGTCGGATGTGAGGACATTGACTTCGGAATTGGGCTGATCAAAAATTAAATTACCGATACCATCGGTGACCGTCAGCGACCAGGAATTATTCATTCGGTTCTAAGCTCTCTCCAAAATTGCGGCTGCACCCTGCCCGCCGCCCACACACATCGACACCAAACCGCGGTGCAGGTTGCGGCGTTTCATTTCTTTGAGGCAAGTAAGCACCAGACGCGCGCCGCTGACACCCACTGGATGACCCAGTGCGATCGCACCGCCGTTGACATTGAGAAGGGATGGATTGATCTCTCCTAAAACCTGCTTACCAGGAAAATTTTCTTCAGCGAATTTTTTGGAGGCCAGCGCATCGGTACAAGCCAGAACCTGAGCAGCAAACGCTTCGTTGATTTCAAACAGCTCAATGTCTTTGAGAGCTAAATTATTTTTACGAAGTAATCTTTCGATCACAAATGCCGGACCCAGCCCCATCTCCGCAGGCTCCAAACCGATCGTGTCGTAAAATGAAAGTGTTCCCAGGATATTAAAACCCTCGGCCTTTGCCCGGGCTTCATCCATCATGAGGATAGCGCAAGAACCATCCGTCAGCTGCGAAGAGTTGCCGGCGGTCACGGTACCGGAGCGGCGGTCAAACACTGTTTTAAGCTTCGCTAACTGCTCGGCGGTCAGATTCTCACGCACACCGTTATCATCTTTGATCGTTTGCTCGAATTTGGGCGGCAGAAAAACACTCATCATCTCTTCTCGCAGCTTCTCGCGCGAAGCGATCACGCGCCGATGGCTTTCAAGAGCAAATGCATCCTGTCTTTCGCGTGAGATACCAAACTTCTTGGCCAACACCTCTGCTGTTTGGCCCATGTTGAGCCCACAAACAGGATCGGTGAGACCCATCTGCACGGCCGCCTGAGGCGCAAAATGCCGCGGCCTAAATTGCATCATCACAGAAAGTTTTTCGCTGAACGTCTTGGCTTTTTGGAGATTCATAAAGATGCCAGCCGCTTCTTTTGAGAACACAAGCGGCGCATTGGACATAGACTCGGTTCCGCCTGCGATCACCACTTCGTCTTGGCCGGTTTGTATCTTCTCAGCGGCACTGGTAACCGCTTCCAAACCAGAGGCGCAGTTGCGGCTCACCGTATACGCTCGTTTGGATTTGGGGATACCGGCCTGAAGGCTTACGATACGTGCGACGTTGGCGGCATTGAGAGGATTGCCCACGCAACCCAAGATCACTTCGTCGATTTTGTCGGGGTCAATTTGCGTGCGCTGTAGAAGCTCGGTGACGCAAAGGGCGCCTAGCTTTTGCGCCGGCAAAGCATCAAAAAAAGTCCAGGCCTTGATAAAAGGTGTGCGTACACCATCGACAATAGCGATTTTTTTCACCGGGATATTTTAACACAGCGGCCACGAAACAAAAATGCCGTTTTATCCGGGATCAGACGGGTATTCGCTTAAGAAAACCGCGCTTGTTCTATACGAGCCAGGCTCTCCTCTTTATGAATGCGCTCATCCAAGCCGATGCGGCGCAGCAGATCAGCCAGCGTTTTAAAGTCTCCATAGTCCGCTTTAAATTCACTTTCAAAAGGTGTTTCCTCAAACGAGACGTTCTCTTGCACAAAAAGCATGTACTCATGCTCCGCATGATCTTCAAAATCAGCATTCATGGCATAGCTCCAGGATGGCTTGATCACATACAGCAGCCAGCTCACATGATAATAAAAAAAAGCCATGAACTGAGGAACCAGCCTGTATAAGAAAAAACCTTCTTTGATTGATTTTTTCTGAACCAATTCCTCCAGAATAAGAAGATGCCACTGTTCATTGTCTTGTTGAATGCGGGACTCTTTCACAAAATCAAAAATCCTCCGCGCAAATCCCGGCTTGCTGTAAGTATGCGTCATCGCAATATAAGCCACATGCTCCCAAGACTGATAAGGTACGCGAGCGATCACTTCCAGAACTTTGAATTTAGAAAAAGTGCGTTTGCGGCCATAAAACAGATCCATGGTACCAAACAAAAGCTGCGCCAAAAGTCCGTATTTGCGCCGTGGGGTGCCTAAAGTATGTTGTTGTGCTTGCCTGAGATCTATATTGGTGCTGTCATGAGTGAGCATATGTGGGACTGACCTTCCTCAATTCACTGAGCACTCATTATATCATGATTTAAATGGGCCAAGTTTATGTGGTACGTCCATAATTTTTAAGCCATGAATACGATCGCCTAGCGACGAAACTCGGGGCGCCAGATTTCCTAGCTCCTAGTTTTAAGAAGAATGATCGCTGCAGATCTCATAAGCTTGTAACCAACGCCATCCGTTGGATCCGGAACGCGTAAAAATCGGCTCAAACCGCTTAGCGGATCAAACGAATACTTGGGCCACACCCACTGATCGGCACTCGACCGGGCCGAATAAAATTCGATGGGAAAACTATTTGTATTTGCGTATGACTGCGACAAGAACACCTCCTGTTTTAAGTTCTGTTTTGGGTATGATAGGTTCATATTTTTTGTTGGCCGGCATAAGTCTCACCGCCGAACCAATTTTTTCGTAATATTTGAGCGTCCACTCGCCGTCCACCTGCGCCACGATGATGTCATGGTTTTTGGGCTCGCGGTTGCGCTCGATCATTACAAAATCACCTTCGTGGATACCCGCATCGATCATCGAGTCACCGCTTACTTTAAGAAGAAAAGTCTCTTTGTGATCCCGAACCAGCAGTCCATTGATATCCATCGTATCGGTGTGGGTCTCCTCCTCGGCTGTGGGCACACCCGCTTGGATACTCCCCAGCAGCTTCACCCCGGACAAGGAATCCCACAAGATCTTCCCCCGAGAGTCCTTCTGCATGAAATTCTTCTCGATCAGCTGCTGCACCAAAAAATGCGCTGATGCTTTGGATCGATAATTAAAGAGCTCTCTTACCTCCTCAAAGCTGGGGGCGCGGTGATGAAAGCGGAAGAACTCTCTCATCTTCTGCGCGGCCTGAGCTATATCTACAGCGGGTCTTGGCATCCTTATCTCCTGCCTCCTACTATAAGCGAACGTTCGTTCGTTTTCAAGTAAAAAAAGAACCAGGCCAAATACGTGGCCTGGTTCAATCGAAAAATGATAGTGATTAAGCTGTCTTGGTTTCTGCCACAGGCTCCGCTTCCACAATAGCGCCTTTAGTGGTTGCTGCGATAGCCATAAGTTCGTTGGTCTCTTTCTCAGGAACATTGAGCTCCTTGAGAGAAGCCAATAGATCCGCGGCGATGGCATCAAATTCGGCTGACGTAATGCCCATGTCCTGATGAGCGGCTTTCATATCTCGGCCCGCATAATTGGTATCACCACCTGTGGCCGTACCAATAAATGCTGTCAGGTGCTTCTTGAGCGTCTCTACGTTTTCAGGTGTCGCTTCCCAAGTCCGCTTGTGTCCCACACGGGTAAAATTGACCGCCGGATTCGCCGCCGCGCGAGGTACAAAATTATCCACCACTGCACGAATACCTGCTTCCCCGCCCAATCTTTCGAATAAACTTTTCTCAGCCACAGCCGGTGCAACGGCCGGGGTTGCAACGGGAACAACTTCTTCAGCAAAGCCATTGGATACAGCAAAAAGTCCTGCCACAAAAAGAACACCTGACAACATCTTACGCATTCAAAACCTCCTCATTTAAGATCATTCCAAATAAAAAGTGCCTGAGACACACCGAGAAAGATTAACGATTTGCGGGCATAAAGTCAAATAGCGCCAAAATCCAACTCTGAGTGCCCATAGCGGTTCAATCTTGACCTAAAACGCCTGTCATGCCACAATCTACGGCAGTTTT
>CAYODQ010000010.1:40634-52603 GCA_964402785.1 uncultured Planctomycetia bacterium | reverse complement strand
ATAAATTTGTAGCCAATATTGCGGACGGTATCGATAAAGACCTGATTTTTGCCTTCGATTTTGGATCGAAGCCGGCGAATATGAACATCCACGGTGCGGGTACCGCCATAATACTCATAGCCCCACACCTTGCTCAAAAGCACTTCACGCGTAAAAACAGTCCCGGGGTTAGAACAAAGAAACTTCAAGAGCTCGAACTCCGTATAAGTCAGATCTATCTTCTTATCGCCAACACGAGCCTCATACTTCGCAACATCGATCGTGATCTTACCACGCACGATCAAATTTTTTTGATCGACCTTGTGGATACGTTTAAATAAATGACTGATACGCGCAACCGTCTCGGCGAGACGAAGCGGCCTGTAAAAAACTTCTTGGATACCCGAAGGAAGATCAGCGCTATTCATTTCAGACTCATCCAATAAAAGCGCTATGGGTGTATCCTGACTCTGGGGTTCCTTTTTTAGGCTGTAATAAAGATCTATGATCTCAAAATAACCGGCCTTGGGGTTGAAGATGATCAGGTCGGGCTCTTTTTCTATGATCGAATTGACTGATATGGCATTCTTAGGGACAACGCTTACGGAATAATGTGTACTCTTTTTGAGCGCATCCTTGAGCTCAAGGCCTTGCTTATTTTGATCGCCGATAATAAGTATCGAGCCTACCATTAAAATCCCACGACGCTGACACCGCAACGATCAGCTTCTGCTATGAACTTATCTTTTCCGATCATCAATGTTTTACCTGCTTCCAGTCCCAACACGATCGAGGATACGGACTTTAGTGTATCCAACGTATCCGTACCAACGCAAGGGAGATCAAATCTCAGATCTTGATTGGGTTTTGAGGCCTTAACAACGACCACTTGACCACGGCCCAACTCGCCTCCACGCTTAATGGCTTGATTGGTGCCTTCCAAAGCCTCAACCGCAAGCACAACCCCATCCTTGATCACGACTGCCTGGCCAATATCCATTTTCCCGATATGCTTAGCGACTTTAAAACCGAGCTTGAGATCTCGCCATTCGCCATCTGTGGGCTTGCGCTGCGTCATTAAACCTTTCGGCGCCAATATATCTTTTAGACAAAACCGAGAGTCTAAGATTCTGACGCCGCATCGGACTCGAAGCAGGGTCTCTAGTGCACGTAAAATATGGTCATCTCCTTTATTGGAGGTCTTGCTCATGAATTCGTTGGCAGCTGAGTCCATTTTGAGCGTTGGTTCATAAATTTGTTTTTTGGGTATGCCGCCGCCGAGAATTATTTGTTTAATTTTTTTTTGCTTTAGAAGTTCAATCAGGCGTCCGAGGTCACCAAGCCCAAGATAATGAGTTTCTTTCGCGAGGTCTTCGATGCGCTTGTCCGTAATGTCTTTGATACCGAATACGGTCGCCGGATTTTTCATATCCCGTGCTGCTTTGGCTAAGATCAGGGGGAATTCACCTTGACCCGCTATCAGCCCCAGCGGCTCACTCAACGAAGGCCGGCTGCGCCACATTTTAGTCTGTTTCGGAGTATCGGGATACTCCGCGCCCGATCCCTCGCTTAGATTTCTCTATGAATCGAAAGATCTCCTGCGCATCGGGATTATTTTGATACTCTCTTTTAAGATCAGGTAGGATCGAAGATGTGTTGGCTCTTCCGCCAAAAAGCTCGACCAGCAATTTCTTGATAGGCGCGATCTGGCTGGCCGAATAACCGGCCCTTTTGAGGCCCACCGCGTTGACACCTCTAAAAATAGCAGGGTGCCCGTCATACATCGAAAAAGGAGGTGCGTCCATCACGATCTTCGTAAGCCCGCCGATGATCGACAAAGATCCGATGCGGACAAATTGATGCACACCTACGAGGCCGCCGATCACAACACGATTACCGACTTCGACGTGCCCCGCCAAAGCCACTGAATTCGCAAAAGTATTATCATCTCCCACTACACAATCATGCGCGACATGAGAGTAAGCCATGAATAGATTACGACTTCCAACCGTAGTTACCGAGCCATCCTTGAGGCCGGCATGGATTGTGACGCATTCGCGCAACACATTATCATCACCGATCCGCACACTCGATCTCGCAGAAGCATCCAAATTCCTCGCCTGCCCTGGAAAACCAACGGCTGCGCCGGGATAAATTTTGCAGCGCTCCCCTATCTCGGTGATCCCGTCTATATGGACATGGGAAATTAGTTGAGTGCCCTTGCCAATACGCACCTGAGGACCCACGATGCAATAAGGCCCAACAACAACACCTTCGCCTAGCAAGGCCTCCTGAGATACGACCGCTGTCGCGTGTATTGCAGGTTTTTTAGAAGTCACTGAGGGCATCTCACTCCGCCAAACTAAACATCATCTCAGCTTCGCAAGCCACTTCATTATTAACTTTTGCGACAGCTTTGATCATACCAATGCGAGCCTTGAATTTCACAATATCCACTTCCAACATCAACTGATCCCCGGGTATGACGATCCTTCGAAAGCGCGCCTCATTCACGGCAGCAAGATACGCCAACTTACCCTGATTATCGGGGTTTACCAGCATCAAAACACCGCCTACTTGAGCCAATGCTTCGATCATGAGCACGCCCGGCATCACCGGCTTCTGGGGAAAGTGGCCCTGAAAAAACGGCTCACTGCCGCTGACATTCTTGATGCCTACGATGCGCTTGTCCGACATCTCGATGATGCGGTCGACCAGCAAAAACGGGTAACGATGCGGCAAGATCTTTTTTATCTGTTCCAACTCCATCGGCATTTTCATAACATCCCTCTGTGTTTTTATGGCTTGCACCAGCTGCTGATTGAGCGCATGGCCGCTACGGATCGCCACCACCCGCCCCAAAACCGGAAATCCGAGCAGATTAAAATCCCCAAGGATATCCAAAACCTTATGGCGCGCGCACTCATCCGCGTAGCGCAATTGTTTTATATGTGAACCGTCCGCCTTCACAATCAAAGTGTTGTCGGCGTTAGCCCCCAACCCAAAACCATGCTTGGGCACTTCCAAGGCTTCTTCCTGCGTACAAAACGTCCTTGAAGGCGCTATTTCCTTTTCAAACACATCCGGTGTCAGCGTAAAATCGACTTTTTGATCTCTGAGATACGGATTGTCGTAATCCAAAACATACGAAACACTGAATTCGTCCGCCGGAAGAATGCATATCGATTTGGCTTTATCATAACAAAAAATAGGCTCCCGAATGCGATAAAATTGGGTCGCCTCCTCCTGCTCCTGAATACCCAGCTCTTTAAAAAACCGCACGAATGGAAGCGCGGATCCATCCAGTCCGGGCACCTCAGGGCCTTCGACCTCAATACGAATATTGGTGATGCCGAGCCCGCTTAAAGCTGCCAAAAGATGTTCAACCGTCAATATTTTATCTTCCCCGTTACCGATAGCACTGCACCGTAGTGAATTACCCTGTACCGAGGATGAGGGTGTAGATATTTTGGGTTGATCGGTCACCAGTTTGGATCCACGATAAAAGCGGACACCTTCGCCTGCCTTGGCCGGTCTAAACGTGAGCGTAGCATTCTTTCCGGTATGCAAACCGATACCGGATAAGCTGCCATCTTTTTGGATCGTGCGTTGAAACTTGTAGATCGAAGAACTCATGGGATCTTTTTTTTGAGCTCCGCCAGATCTTTGAACATCTCCGGAAGTCTGGAAATGAGTGCGAAGATCTTTTTTTGTTCTTGTATGGGTTTTGCAGGTTCCCCCAAAAGTACGGTCTTTGCCGGCACGGACTTGGTCACTCCGGATCGGGCGGCCACGATTACATCATCTCCCAACTCGATATGGCCCACAAGCCCGACTTGACCGGCTATGATCACTCGGTCACCCAGCTGTGTTGAGCCCGAGATACCCGCCTGAGACACCACCAAACAATTCTCTCCGATGATAACATTGTGGGCGATCTGTACCAGATTATCGATCTTGGTCCCTTTGCCAATGCGCGTGTTCTTGAAACGCCCTCGATCCACGCACACATTAGCCCCGATCTCCACATCATCACCGATCTCCACCGATCCTAATTGGGGGATCTTGATATGTACACCTTCCATCGATTCGTATCCAAAACCATCACTACCGATCACGCTACCGCTATGAATGATCACGCCATGACCCACGATCACTCCCTCGCGAAGCGTGACATGAGGGTGGATGAAACAATCATGACCGACACGCGCTTCTGGCCCCACATAACTGTGAGCAGCTATCACCGTCCTATCGCCCACAAAAGCATTCTTTTCAATGACCGCCTGTGCACCTATCGATACTTTATCCCCCAGATGCACACCCTCTGCAATGACAGCAGTGGGATGCACGCCAATAGGAGCGTGCGTTTGAGGAGGCGTAAAATAGCTGACGATCTTTGTGAATGCTTGGGATGGATGGGCACAGCGGATAGATGCGACAGCTTGAGTCTCTATGTCAGCTGCCATGATGACGGCTGAGGCGTTGGTCTGAGTTAAAAAAGGGAGATATTTTGCGTTCGCTAAGAACGTAATATCTCCCTTTTCTGCATCTTTTATTCCCGCAACACCTGTGATCAGCGTATTGCGGTCACCCACTACTTCGCCGCCTACGAGGGCCGCGATCTCATACAGCTTTATGCTTTTAGAGGCCTCATTATTTTTTCTTGGCGTAGTTGTCATTCAAAACCTTGATGACCTGAGCGGTGAGGTCACTGCCCTCGCTCTTGTAAACGAGTACGCGGTCATTAAAAATAAACGAATACCCTTGCGCTTTACCAAAATCCTGAATGATCACTTCGATCTCCTTCAGAATATCACGCACCATACCATCGCGCTCTTTACGAAGACCATCACGTGTCGTGCGGTCAAAATCTTGAAGCGCTTTGATCTTGTCGTCAATAATAGCTTGTTTATCATCTTTGGCCTTGGCAGACAAAAGCTCGGCTTCGTCACGCAGCTTCTTGATATCGGCTACCATCTTGTCGCGATCGGACTGCTTAACTGAACCCTTACCTTCGAGCTGCTTATCAAATTCCTTGGTTTTGTTGTATTCATCAAATACGCGCGCCAGATCTACATAACCGATCTTTTCGCCGGCCGCTTGAGCGGAAACCATAGGCGCTGACACCATTGCGAGAGCCGCCAAAACCAAGCCCAAAGTAAATTGCTTCCTCATTCCAAACCTCCTGTTATTTTATTTATAGATTTTCTTAAATTGTCCTTAAAAACCTTGGCTGATGTTGAAATAAAATCTCAATTTCTTCTTTTCACCTTCAACATCATCTAATGGATAACCCATATCCAACTTGACGGGCCCGATCGGCGTTTTGACGCGGACACCCGCCCCTAAACCCTGCACGATATCACCGCTGCCAAAATCATCCAACCGCTCATCTAAAGAACCAACATCATAAAACAAGGCGCCCTTGATCAAACCGGGATAAAGAGGAAATGCTTCTTCTGCGTTAAAGATCCAGTAAGCTTCGCCGCCAACAGGGTCTCCATTGCCCGCATCCCGGGGACCAATACGGCGCTCGCGGTAACCACGCACGGTGTTGGCACCACCCAAGAAATAACGCTCATAAATAGGCACTCGCACTGTATCATCGTACTCATCTGCCACACCCAAGCGGCCCTTAAGCTCGAGTACGTTCTCACCCAGATTCTTTATATAAGTGCTGGCAGTTCCATACATTTTCCAGAAATCCTTATCGCCGCTTAAGAAACCACCAGCCACTTCACCCGTCCCGGTCAATAAAAGACCTTTGGTAGGATTGAAAACATTATCCCGTGTATCATGCGTCAGAGTGAGTGCCAAACTGGACGTTGTATTCTTGCCAACCTCATCACGAAGAGCTTGGGACGAATTGTCTGGGATATCAGAGATCTTAACCTCTTCGTATTTATACATAAGAAGTGCTTTGTCGTATTCAGAAAATTCTTTGCCTAAACGAATATCAAAACCTGTTTTCAGCTGATCAAAGATGTAACCGGATGACCCGGACCGATTGAATTCTTTACGATAAACATCAAATCCAAGGGAGACGGGATAACCAAATGCCCACGGCTCAGTAAAACTAAGCTCGGCATTGGTGCGGACGCTGCCGCCTTCGAAGCGCACCGCAAAATCCTGGCCAGCGCCGGTGAAGTTCTTCCAGTTCTGCCAATCAAAATTCTTTTGACGGATCTGAATGAACCCGACAACCGAATCGATCGAGCTATAACCACCACCAAAACTAAACTCTCCTGTCTTACCTTCTTTGACAGACACCACCAGATCACGACGGTTGGACTCGGTCGTCTGCTCCGTGTCGAAACGCACATCTTCAAAGAAGCCTAGATTATATAAACGCTCTTTGGAGCGTTTGAGCTTGGCGCCGCTAAAAGACTCGCCCGGATAGGCTCTGAGCTCACGACGGATCACAATATCTTTGGTCTTAGTATTTCCTTGGATCTTAACTTTATCCACATAAGTAAGCTCGTTTTCGGTGATGCTATAAGTAATATCGACTTTATCAGTGACTTCATTATAAGCGGATTCGGAGCGGATCTGAGCACCCAAGTAGCCTTTATCAAAGTAAAGATCCTGGATATTGGCGACATCCAAGCGAAGCCCGCGGCGCGAGAACGGCTTGGTCTTCACCATCTTGATGGATTTTAAAATTTCGTCATTCCTGCAGATCGTATTGCCAACAAATACAACTTCACCCACCAAATATTTTTTGCCCTCTTCAAGAATCACCTTCAGAGTGATATCGGATGCATTTTGCATCGGCACGATCTCGGTCTTTACGATGGCGTCGCTAAAACCGTTCTCGTCATACAGCATGCGGACACGCTCAACGTCTTCTTCAAGCTCATCTTCTTTTAGATAACCAGAACGAAACCACCCAAACCAGGCCATCTTCTTCGTCTTCATGACTTTCAATATTTCGCCGGACTTCAACGACTTGTTGCCGATCACCTGGATATCCTTGATACGAACTTTATCACCCTCATCTACCAGTACGCGAAGCACGGCTTGATTGGTGGATTCGTTGACATCCAACGCGCTGTCCACCTTCGCTTCGGAGAAACCGCGCTTTTCATATAATTTTTTGACGGCGTCGATGTCATCGCGTACGCGCTTCTGGTCAACAAAGTCGCCCAAAACAGACTGCATTTCTTTTTTGATCTGGTCTTTATTGATCTTTTTATTGCCCTCGATACGAACCTCGGAAAGTACGGGCTTCTCTGAAACAACAAACGTCACGACAACTCCGTCCGGAAACTCGTCCTGCTCGATGCGTACGTCCGTAAAATATCCCAAACCATACAATCTCTTAAGATCTTCGTTGAGCGCTACGGATGACAGTTCTTCGCCGGGCTTGGTCTTCACCTTAGCTAATATAGTGAGATTGGAAACAGTGCGATTACCTTTAACTTCGACGGATTTGACCGGCTTACCATCAGACGCGAGAGAGACCGCAGGCGATAATAAAAATGCTGCTGCAAGAGTTAAAAATAGGAGCTTGATGGGCTTCATAAGAGAGCTACTTTACACCATTTCTTCGCGGCGCACAAGCTCCGCATTTTCAAACCTTGTGTATTCCCTGACAAAGGACAAAAAGACCGATCCCACGGGGCCGTTTCTTTGCTTGGCGATGATGATCTCAGCCTTGCCGCGATTCTCCTCGGTAGGATTGTAATACTCTTCACGCAGCAAAAGCACGACCACGTCCGCGTCTTGTTCGATGGCTCCTGACTCACGAAGATCGGATAACTGCGGACGATGATCCGTGCGGCTTTCGACCGCACGAGACAGCTGACTCACCGCGATCACAGGCACATTCAGCTCACGCGCCAAGCCCTTGAGCGACCGTGAGATCTCAGAGATCTCCTGCTGACGACTTTCGCCCGGCTGGGCGGCCTGCATCAGCTGCAAATAATCCACAAAGATGATCTTGATACCAAATTGAGATTTGAGCCGGCGCGCTTTCGCTTTGAGTTCGATCACACTCAGACCCGCCGTATCATCGATATAAATAGGCGCTTCGGAAAGCTTGGCTGCCGCACTTGTCAGCGCCGGCCAATCGGCCTGCGCCAAAAAACCGGTCCTAACTTTGTGCGCATCCACACGCGCGCGCGAACACAACATACGTTGGATAAGCTGCTCTTTTGACATTTCCAAGCTGAAGATAGCCACCGGCATTTTGGCGATCATGCCCACATGTTCAGCGATGCACGTCATAAAAGCGCTCTTACCCATCGATGGACGAGCCGCCAAAATAACAAGGTCGGACGGCTGAAGCCCTGCCGTTTGCGTATCAAATTCATGGTAGCCTGTCGGGATACCTGTGACATGCTCTTTTCTCTGATACAACCGATCGATCGTCTCGATCTGGTTGCGAACGATCTCTTTGATCGGCACGATGCCGCCCGAAAATTTCTTGCTGGCAATGTCAAATATCGCTTTTTCAGCTCGATCCAGCAAACCCTCCACATCCTCTGTGGTGTCATAACAATCCGTCACAATCTGAGTTGCATTATTGATGAGGTGACGGAGGATGAATTTTTCTTTTACGATGCGCGCGTAGTACATCACGTTGGCGGCTGTAGGAACGGCGGTCGTGAGATAAGCTAGATAGCTTGGCCCGCCCGCATCATTCAACGCACCATCATGATTGAGACGCTCGGTCAAAGTGACTAGATCGATCGCTTTGTTCTCGTTGAACAAATTGATCATGCCTTGAAATATTTTCTTATGCTCATCTTTATAAAAATGGTCGACCGTTAACACTTCGATGGCTTGAGAAATAGCCTCTTCTTCGATCAGCATCGATCCCAATACAGCCACCTCGGCTTCTAAATTTTGAGGGGGCATTTTTTCGCGAGATGTATCGGATGACGGAAGGATGCGGCTCATGCTTTTTTGACGATCTCTATGTTGAGATGTGCCATCACATCCGGATGCAACTTGATCTCAACTTTATATGAACCCAATTTTTTGATCGGCTCATGCAAGTGGATCTTTTTACGATCAATTTGAAGCTTATGAGCCGCAAGAGCATTAGTAATATCTTGATTGGTCACAGCGCCATACAGCTTATCGCCATCGCCGGCGGTCATATCCAATTTCAACTTGAGTGCGGACAGCTTAGCCGCCAGATCTTTGGCCTGCGCCAATATCTCAGCTTCATGTTTGTCGTGCCGAGCCTTTTCTTCGCTTAAAATCTTGAGATTGGCCGGAGTGGCTGGCTTGGCTTTTTGGTTGGGAAACAGGAAATTTTGTGCGTAACCTGAGGAAACTTTGACGACGTCGCCGCGTTTTCCTAATTTTGGATCGTTATCCGTCAGAATGACTTGAATATCCATCAGGGCTCATTTCAATTTGAAACAAAATAAAACAGGTAACCGGCAACAGGTAACTCGCACAGGGCTTGGTTCCCTGTACGTTGTTACCTGTTACCTTTTGATTTACTCAGCGACGAACGGAAGCAGTGCGATCTGTCTCGCGCGCTTGATCTGGCGAACCAGGTAACGCTGTGACTTGGCATCCGTGCCCGAAATACGGCTAGGTATGATCTTGCCGCGTTCGGTCAAAAAGTAACGCAAACGATTGACGTCTTTATAATCGATCGTCTGGATCTCTTCCGGCTTGAACTTACAAACTTTCTTCCGGATGAATTTTTTCTTGAACGGCCCTTTGGTCTTCTTTTTAAATGGTCTTTCCACGTTTCCCTCTCTTTGGTGTTTTAAAACGGAACTTCGTCATCGCCGCCACCCTTGGCCGGCATATCTTCCAGCTGGATCTCGCCCATATCGTCAGGCTTATCCTGGCTAAAATCCTGAGCTTCACGCTCTCCGCGAGAAGATGCGCCCGAGCCCGAACCCTGGCCCAAAAATTGCACGCCCAACGCCACTACTTCCAAGGTGCTGCGCTTTTGGCCATCCTGGGCTTCCCAGCTGCGGCTTTGCAAACGGCCTTCCACGAATACGGGGCGGCCTTTTTTGAGATAGTCATTACAAACTTCAGCAAGACGGCCCCAAACCACGACCTTCACAAAACTTACTTCTTCTTTTTTTTCACCGGTCTGGGATTTGTAAACACGGTTCATGGCCAGTGTGAAGCTGGTGACGGCTGAGCCGCTTGGAATATAGCGCAGCTCGGGGTCACGCGTCAGATTACCGATCAGAAATACTTTATTCAGACTGGCCATACGTACCTCCGCTGTTTAGAGCGCGTCCTTGTTGATCAACAGGTATCTCAATAAACCGTCATTCAGTCTCAGCGTTTGTTCTAATTTTTTAGAGGCTGTGGATTCGATCTGGAAATTGAGGATGCAATAAATACCATCCTGCTTTTTCTTGATCTTGTAGGCCAACTTTCTCTTGCCCCAATCCTGCACGCCATCAATGCGGCCGCCATATTTTTGAACAGCATCCTGAACCTGGGTCACCACATTTTTTGCGGCATCCGCGGTCAGATCGGGATTGATAATGAACACACCTTCGTAATTGCGCATTGCTTACTCCTCTAATTTAACGTTAAGCGTTAAGCATCGGCTGAGCTTGTACTCTGCAGAACGCTTAACTTCTTTACAGCTGACTCAAAATCTTTTTCGATCCACTCGCGGCAGATCGCTGCCGCGTTCTTGACGGCGACAGTTATCTTCTCTTTCTCTGCAGGGTCGAACCGACCCAACACAAAACCATCCAACTGATCGGGCATTTGTGGGCTACCCACTCCCAATCTAAGCCTCGGAAAATCTTCACTTCCAAGCGTTTGGATCACGGACTCCAATCCATGATGCCCGCCTGCACTGCCAGAAGGCCGCAGTCTCAGCTTTCCGCATCCGATATTCACATCGTCACAAACAAAAAGGATCTCGGCGCCTTTGGAGCTATATTCGATAGCGGAAACTGTTTCACCTGTACGATTGACATAAGTTTGGGGCTTCACCAAAGTGACGAGGCCATCAAACTCGGCAACCTGAGCATTTAATTTTTTATTCATGCTCCATTTGGCCTTGAACCCGGACTGGATCTCATCGAGGACAGCAAAACCAACATTATGCCTCGTGCCGTCGTATTGGCTACCCGGATTACCTATGCCAATTATAAACTTCAAAGAACGATTTATTTCTTATCTGCTGCCTTAGGAGCGTCTTTTTTCTCATCCTTAGCAGGAGCGGCGCCCGCTTTACCTTCTTCATCCTTCTTCTCGCGGATCACTTCTACTTCCGCTGACGGTGCTGTCGCGTCTTCAGGTTTCTCTTCGACAGGCGCTTTGACCGTAAAAAGAACGGCATCGGGATCCGTCAGGATCTTGATTTTGCTCGAAACGACCAAGTCGCTCACATGGAATGCTTGGTTCAATTTAAGAGCCGTAACATCCACTTCGATGTGCTTAGGAATATCTGTCGGCAAACACTGGATCTTGATAGAACGAAGCGGATGATCCAAGATACCACCCTCTTGTTTGACACCGATAGGCTCGCCCTGGCTCTCGACCTCGACTTCGACCGTGATCTGCTCTGTCAAAGAAATCTCATTAAAATCCACATGAAGGATACTTCGCTTGACGGGATGATGCTGAAGCTCTTTGATAAGGACCGCGCGGCCCTTTTTCTTGGAGCCTTCGATCGATAAATTGATAAGCACATTGTCCCCGCCCGCTGCACGCAGGATACGGGACAGCTCTTTCTCATTGACCGTCACCGATACGGAATCTTCTCCGCGATGATAAACCACACCTGGCACAAAACCTTCCTTACGGAGCTTCTTGGCTTTTTCCTTGCCGACTCCCTGTCTGACGCTGGCTTTCAATGCAACTTGTTCCATGGTCTTCCCTTTCTTGAATCTACTTTAATCGAAGAGACTGCTTACAGACTCTTCATGATGAATACGTCGGATCGCCTCTCCCAAAAGCGGCGCAACCGACAGAACTTTAAACTTTTTGTCTTTCTTTTTATCATCCAGTGGAATGCTGTCCGAGATAATAAACTCTTC
>CAYODQ010000010.1:0-40534 GCA_964402785.1 uncultured Planctomycetia bacterium | reverse complement strand
TTGGCATATGCGCGAGCCATCTTGATACCGCCCACGTCGGGTGATGCCACCACCAAATTCTTCACACGTTTATCTTTGAAATAATCCACCACCGTCGTGACAGCAAACAGATGATCGAGAGGGATATCAAAAAATCCCTGGATCTGTCCTGCGTGTAGATCCATGGTCAACACTCGATCCGCACCCGCCGTCTCGATCAGGTTGGCTACAAGCTTCGCCGTGATCGGTACACGAGGCTGATCCTTGCGGTCTTGACGAGCATAACCGAAATACGGGATCACAGCCGTGATACGACGCGCGGATGCACGTCTCACGGCATCGATCATGATCAAAAGTTCCATCAAATTGTTGTTGGTCGGAGGGCATGTCGGCTGCACGATAAATACATCGCGGCCACGCACGTCTTCATTGATCTTGACGCGTACTTCACCCTCACTGAAAGACGTGACCAATGCATCGCTCACGTCGACTTTCAGATACTTGGCGACCCTTTTAGCGAGATCCGGATTCGCGTTTCCGGTGATAATTTTAAGCTGTCCGTTCACAGGTAATTTATCTTTTTTTGTCCGTTTTTCTTAAAAGCTCTTTAGCCGGCACACCAGCGTAAACCGACTTATCCTTGATCCGAGTCCCTTTGGTCACCACAGCTCCGGCGCCGGTTTTGGCTCCTTTGCCCATAGTAACAGGTGCCACAAAAACAGTCCCGCTTCCAACTTGCGCATGATCATGAAGCACTGTCTTATGTTTATTTTTACCATCAAAGTTGGCAGTAATCGTGCCAGCGCCAATGTTGACATGCTCGCCAACAACGGCATCTCCCAGATAGCTTAGATGCTTGATCTGGGTCGCTTTTCCGATCTGAGATCGAACCACCTCGACGAAATTGCCCACTATGGCCAGGTCACCTATTTGAGAGCCACCGCGTATCCGGGCAAACGGTCCAATCACGCAGCCCCTGCCGATCACGGCACCCTCTTCAATGACGGTATGTGGCAATAACTGCGTATCTTGCCCTATCTTGACGCCGGAGTCAACAATTGTTGTTTTGGGGTCCCGGATACCCACCCCGGCCAGCATATGCTCTTCGAGAATACGTTTTTGGAGGATCTCGGTGATCCGAGCCAGATCCACACGTGTGTTGACGCCCAAAACCTCGTCCTGATCGCTTGTTTTGACGGACTCCACACACCCGGAAGCCGATAAGATCTCGATCACATCGGTCAAATAATACTCCTTTTTGACCGGATCTCTTTTTACCGCCTTCAAAGCAGCAAAAAGAGCCTTGGACTTAAAAATATAACAGCCCACATTGATCTCTTTGACTTGTTTTTCTTCTAGAGAGGCGTTGTTTTCTTCAACGATCCTGTGAACACGGCCCTGCCCATTTCGGATCACTCGCCCATATCCTGTAGGATCAGGGCTATCCACTGAAAGAAGCGTACAATCGGTTTTTTGATCCTTGTGATTCTGGATCAGTTTTTTGAGCGAGTCGGTTGAAATAAGAGGTGTGTCGCAATACAAAACTAAGATGGAGCCGCCAAAACCAGCCAATGCCTTCGCAGCTTGATTCACAGCATGACCGCTGCCCAACTGCTCTTTTTGTAGGATAATACCCACTCTAGCATCCAAAGCTTCTTTTACTTTTTCGACACCATGACCCACGATGACATATGATCTTTGAGAACCAGCGTCTTTGGATCGATCGATCAAGAACTGCACCATCGGTTTGCCGCAGACTCGGTGGATAGCTTTGGGAAGGTCGGATTTCATACGGGATCCGCGCCCGGCCGCCAAGATCAATGTCGCCAGCTTCATCAAGCGATCTTTCTGAGTTTGGATTTTTTATCGAGATAAACCGGCTGCCGACGCTGGATCACAGTTTCCTTTTCGACGACACACTCTTCCACATCTTTCATGGTAGGCAGCTCATACATGGTATCCATCATCACTTCTTCCATGATGGCGCGAAGCCCGCGAGCACCTGTTTTTTTGTGTATCGCTTCTTTGACGATCTCGTGCAAGGCTTCTTCCGTAAATGTCAGCTTCACACCTTCCATATCAAAAAAAGCCTGATATTGTTTGACCAAGGCATTCTTCGGTTTCACCAAAATATTCGTCAGGTCTTTTTCGGTCAGCGCGTTCAAAGTCGTCACGATAGGCAAGCGGCCGATAAACTCGGTGATCAAACCAAATTTGACCAGATCTTCGGTCTCGACTCGAGCCAAGATCTCATCTTTGTGCGCAGCGCGGTGTTTGTGTTCATGGAAACCAATATCTCTTTTGCCAATGCGCTTTTCGATGATATTCGTGAGGCTGCTAAAAGTCCCGCCGCAAATAAAAAGGATATTTTTTGTATCCACTTGCAAAGACTCAGCCTGGGGATGTTTGCGTCCACCCTGCGGAGGAACACTGGCTTTGGTGCCTTCAAGGATCTTTAAAAGCGCTTGCTGCACGCCTTCACCCGACACATCACGCGTGATAGAAACATTTTCGGATGTTTTCCCGATCTTATCGATCTCATCAATGTAAACAATACCCATCTCAGCTCGGGGAATATTGTATTTGGCGTCCTGCAAAAGGCGTTGGATCACGTTTTCCACGTCATCTCCAACATAACCTGCCTGGGTCAAAGTGGTCGCATCGCAAATAGCAAATGGAACTTTTAAAATTCTCGCAAGTGTGCGAGCCAAAAGCGTTTTGCCGGAACCTGTGGGACCGATCAAAAGAACATTCGACTTCTCGAGCTCCACGTCGTTGCTATCTCTCTTGGCCAAGACGCGTTTATAGTGGTTGTAGACGCTGACGGAAAGTTGTTTTTTGGCTTGATCTTGTCCGATAACATAATCATCCAAGATCTTCTTGATCTCGATCGGCTTGGGAAGCTGATCGAACTTGAGGCTTTCATCCGCAGCTTTTGGGGCTACCTCAGCCGAAGTGATGCTGTCATTGCAGAATTTAACGCAGTCTTCGCAAATAAGAACATCTGGGCCTGCAAAAAAGCGCTCATCGCCCTTGGCGACTTTTTGACAAAATGAACATTTTTGAACAACTGGCTTCATGCGCTTTTCGCTTTCTGTTGGCCCAGCAAAAACTGCCCCGCTAGGATTCGAACCTAGACTCACGCCTCCAAAGGGCGGTGTGCTACCATTACACAACAGGGCAAAAAACGATCCCTAAAACGACGATACGACTTGCACCCACCACTTCGGATACTTTTTGACTAAATGTTTTGCTGCAAGCCTAGCTTTATTCTTTGACGAAAAAAGGCCAAAAACTGAAGAGCCGCTGCCAGACAAAAGCGCCGCCAAAGCGCCTTCTCCAAGCAGATTTTCTTTCAATTTTGAAATTTCTGTAACTCTTTTATTTAGAACAAGTTCCAAGCTATTTGTTAATTGCTTGGCCAAGGAGTTCGCATCGCCCTTCTGCATTGAGCGGACGAGCATTCTAACATTGGCATGAAGTGGAGTCAACTGAACGCCAGCCAGCCCCTCATAAGCCTCCCGGGTGGATATCCCAAAAGGTGGTTTCACCAGGCAATACCAGCGCTTCTTGCGCGGGAGAGCAACCTTAGTCAACTTCTCGCCTCTACCGGAACCAAAGGCATTGGTCGTATTCATTATAAAAAAAGGCACATCGCTGCCGATCTCAGCCCCGATCTTGAGAAGCTTTTGCCGGGATAGTTTCAATTTCCAAAAGCGATTGAGAGCCAAAAGCGCGGCCGCGGCGTTGCCGGACCCACCACCCAGCCCCGCTGAGATCGGAATATTTTTTTGCAGGTGGATCCCAACACCTTTTGTCACCTTACATCTCTCCTTCAGAAGCGTCGCCGCCCGGACGATCAAGTTATCCTGCCCGGTTGTCAAGCCCGGCGAGTCCGTCGTAAGAAAAATGTCATTTGGGCTTTTTGTCAGGGTTAACTTATCAAACAATGCGATCCGCTCAAATAAAGTTTCGATCTCATGGTAGCCGTCTTTCCTCTTATGAAGCACATTCAGAAAGAGGTTAATTTTGGCAGGAGATTTGATCTGCAACGGCGATCTTAAGGCGTAGCGGTCACAAGCGGAGGATTGTTGGACTCGGCATCTTGCGAATCCACCAGATTGAAGCCAAACAATTTGAATGCTTCTTGGATGGATTGGGACTCAGACAAATAACGATCCAGGATAAGCTGCATGGGTATCTTTTTGGCAGCAAATTCTTCCAGGACGTTTCGAGGCACCTCCAGCTTTTGACGGTTCACATAATCCAATATTTCGACCTTATCGTAACCCGTGAATTTATATCCCGACAAGACATCCGAAGCCGTCTTAAAAGCCAAACTCATGAGCTCATTCGCCTCGGATGTTTTGAGAGAAAGGATCGAGAACCGAAACGATGTGCCATTGGCATTGCGCACATAATTGCCATCCACCAGCACGAGTGATTGAGAAGGAGTTTCTTCGGTAACCGGCTCTTTGGCGAAACCAAATCGGATGCGCTGCGCGATCTGATCCGCCAAAAAATTTTCGATCTTCACTTCTTTAAGGTCATAAACTTGGCTCTCGTTGTCAACAGGCTGATACTTACCCTGGCCAAACAGTGTTCGATTAATAGACTCGACGACACCGATCGCTTCGCTTTGAGCCCTGCGGGTGTCATCCACGGATCGCGTGACCACAAGTTCATTTTGGCTATTTCGATCACGAATATTGACCACACAAAAATCGAGCGGAATATCCGTTGATAACGCCACTCGTGAAACAGCCTGCATGATCTTGCCCATTTTTTCATTGATCTCTTTGGGCATCTGCCCCTTATCATCCAAAATGTTGTCCACATAATAAGCTGCACCGATGGTCTTGCCCTCGATTTTAGCTTTTACTTGGAGATTATTTTCTTTTTGGCAAATGTTTTGAATGGATTCGGCAGCAATGCCGGAAGGATAGGTGTATTTAGGGCCGCAGCCGGAAAGGATGCTTAGGATCAGAATGCAGAGGACAGAAGACAGCTTCCTGCCCTCTGACGTCTGCCCTCTGACTTCTGCCATATTCTTAGGCAATTTTTGGCGTAAACTTGTCCGATACGCGTGGATTGGACTTGCCATATTCTTTGAAGATGGCTTCGATATCGTCAAAATCCAGCTCATTTTTCTCAAGCAGCTCTTTGCCAAAGCGCTCAAAAATGACCATCTCTTTACGAAGCAGATCTTCCACTTCTTTTGCGCAGCTTTGCATGATCTCATGCGTTTCGAGGTTGAGCTTTTGTTTTAGATCATCCGACAGTTGGGTCGCAGGAATATGCGAGAAATCACCGACCAAATTATTCTTGCCCATACCCCACTCCCAGACCATCTTATGCGCCCAATACATAGCATTGGTAAAATCACTGCAAACACCGGTGGCCGTAACTCCAAACTTAACCTTCTCAGCCACATATCCGGCAAGAGCCACTTTGATATTGGCCAACACGCGATCACGATTGTGATGCGCCACTTCTTCGCCCGGCAAATGATAAACCACACCACCCGCGCCACCTCTCGGGATGATCGACGCTTTGAACACATCATCTGTCGGATGGATCAAATACAACACGATCAAATGGCCTGCTTCATGGAATGCTGTCACGGTGCGGTCTTTTTCGCTGACCTTGGTCGTGCGCTTCATACCCAGATCTACGCGCTCGAACGCTTCCGAGATATGATCCATGGTGATCTTGTCTTGTTTGGTGCGCGTTGCGATGAGCGCCGCTTCTTTGACGAGGTTTGAAATATCAGCAGGACTCTTGGTCACGGATTTACGGGCAAGCCTTGCGATGTCCAGATCCGGAGCGTAGCTGACCTTGGATAGATAGTACCGAAACAGTTCTTCACGCTCAGCAAGATCCGGCTTCTCTACATAGATCTTACGATCGAAACGGCCCGGACGAAGAAGCGCCTCGTCGAGTGTGCCCTCAGCTGCGTTCGTCGCTCCGATCACGATCACGTTTTCTTCTTTATCTCCCAATCCATCCATTTCAGCCAAAAGCTGATTCTGTGTGGAATTGGTTTCTTCTGTACCGCCAAATGCTGAGAACACGCGCTTGCGGCCGACAGCGTCGACTTCATCCAAGAAAATAATACAACCGCCATGCGCGTACGCTAAACGGCGAGCGCGCTGAAACAGCTGGCGAACACGGGAAGCGCCGACACCCACGAACACTTCGACAAACTCGGCGCCGGACATGGAAATAAAAGGGATCCCTGCTTCTGTTGCGATGGCTTTGGCAAGATAGGTTTTTCCGCAACCGGGAGGGCCCATCATGAGCATGCCTCGGATCACATTGCCGCCGATCTTTTTGACGCGTGCGCGGTCTTTGATAAGGCTGACGAGTTCTTTGGCTTCCGTTTTGGCACCTTCCATGCCAATGACGTCTTTCCACTTGATATTCACAGCGTCGCTTTTAACTTGTTTCTTTTTGAGCTTAGCCATGCCGCCCTGAAGCACCCAAGAGTACAGTACGACGAAGACCACAGCGCCGACCGTGGATTGTAAACCCATGGTCGACATCCACGCAATCATATAGTCGCGCTGATAAGAATCAATAGAACTAAACGCTTTGATAGGGACTATACAGATAAACAAGGTCCATGAAATGACGACAAGCTTGACCCAGTGATTCCACCAGAATAATTTTAATTTTTTCCAGAATGACACGTTAACCCCCATTCAAAGTGTATGATAGCGTCGAACGTTCAGCGATAAGTGTAACGTTAAAAATGCTAAACGTACAGCGGACGATGTTCTTAGCGCTCTTCACGCTTAAAGCTGTCCGCTGTACGCTAATATTTATTTCTTATGTCTATCGCGACGGCGTCGTTTTTTTCTTTTGTGAACCGCCATTTTATGGCGTTTTCTTTTTTTACCACAAGGCATTTGTGCCTCCTCCGTTAATAAATGACTTTGTTGAGAGGATACTCGATGATCCCCTCAGCACCAACCGCTTTTAGCTTGGGAACCAGATCCCTCACCACATGCTCATCAATAATAGTTTCCAAGGCTACCCAGCCCTTTTCTGAAAGATTGGAGATAGTGGGTTTTTTCATAGCCGGCAATATAGAAATAACGCGCTTTAAATTCTCTTCGTTTACGTTCATCTTTATGCCCACTTTAGCTTCAGCATAAATAGCGCCCAATAACAACATGGCGATATTTTGCATTTTCTGTTTTTTGGCCTTGTCTGCCCAGGCTTTGTGATTGGCGATAAACTGCGTCGTGGACTGGCAAAGAGTCTCTACAATGCGAAGATTGTTGGCCTTGAGAGAAGATCCTGTCTCAGTGAGCTCGACGATCGCATCCACCAATCCAGAGGCCACTTTGGCCTCGGTGGCACCCCAGCTAAACTCAACATCCGCTTTGACGCCGTGTTTCTTTAAGTACTTCTCAGTAAAGCCTTTAAGCTCGGTGGCTATCCTCTTACCTTCTAGATCTTTGACGGATTTGATGGTCGATGCATTGGGCACAGCCAGCACCCAGCGAACAAAATTCATGCCCGTTTTGGCGTATATCAACTCTTGAACTTTTTGAACATCAGAACCATTTTCAAGGATCCAATCCTCGCCCGTGATACCGCAATCCAAAACGCCATCCTCAACATAACGAGACATCTCTTGAGCGCGGATCAAGACGGGCTCGATCTCAACGTCGTCTATATAAGGGAAGTAGGAGCGTGAGCCAACGGAAACATTGTAGCCCGCTTTTTTGAATATTTTGAAGGTGGAATCCTGAAGACTCCCCTTGGGTAAACCTAAACGCAGTTTAAATGGCTTATCTGACACTTAAATCCTTTTCATACAAACTTTTATAAATAATTATGATGCCTTGGTTAATAATTAGATAAAGGAGTCTAACATAGCTAAAATCACTCGTCAAGAATGACCCCTCCCAAAAATCCAATTCTTAACGAGAGGCGCATGAAAGCCACCAAGGATACTTTCTACGAACCCAGTTGGGTGCTCATAGGGCTATTTTGGTAAGTCAGCTGAGCATAGTCTGATTTCACTAGCCAAAGCAATTACGAAAATATTGCATGATATACTGGTTGGCAGTATAAAAAAAGGAGTAATCATGAAGAAAATTTTGGTGGGGTTGGTGGTATTAGCGTTATTTTCCGGTCAGGCGTTTGCGGCTTCTGAAGGATGCACGGTCAATCAGGTGGTGGGATCTGTTCAGGTGATACGGGATGGGCAGACTACGGATGCGAAAGTTAAAGACACCCTCAAAAAGGGTGATGTGATCCAAACCGGTGAAAATTGTATGGCCGATATGTCGATGAATGAGCTGGCTGGATGCCGTCTTTTGGCAGGTAGCCGCGTCAAAGTCGCGGGCTGGAAACTGGAGAACATGTCGCTAGAAGTTGAAAAAGGCAATGTGATCCTTAATTTAGAAAAACTTCCTGAGAAAAGTACTTTTAAGGTTGAAACACCGACAGCTATTGCAGCTGTCCGCGGCACTCAATTCTGGGGCCGTGTGGATGATAAAAATCCTGATAATTCCGTGACAACCTTTGCGGTTCGTGAAGGAACGGTGGAGATCACTCCATTGACGGGCACAGATAAATCACCCTATATTCTCTCGCCGGGAGAAGCTATTGATCTGAGTGAAGGATCAGCCCCAAGCAAACGGCAAGCACTTCCAGAAGAAATGCAAGCGATGGAACAAGCCAACGCGGTTTCTTGCCGCACCGTTTAATTGGATAAATGAAAGTCATCCTACTCGCCGCGGGACGCGGCAAACGGTTTGGGAAGCGCACCAAAACGCTTCCGAAGTGTCTGATACCCGTAGGCCCCAAAGGCGAGCACCTGCTCTCGCGCTATTTGGATACGTTTCGCGCGCTCAAGATGAAAGAGGTTGTGTTGGTCGTAGGCCATCTCAAATCCCAGGTGATGCGGGAGGCTCGTAAACATGGCAAAGGCCTCGCAATTCGGTATATCGAGAACAAGCGCTATAAGCTCGGCAGCATCGTCTCCCTCCACACCGCTATCGAAGCATTTGATGACGATATCCTGATCATGGATGCAGATGTTTATTTTGATGCGCCGGAGCTCAAAAAGATCATATCCAAAAAGAAGTCCGCATTTCTCTTAGACACTCGCTCCAAAAGCGCCGGAGAAGAAATGATGCTCATGGCCAAAGGCGGGCGCCTCACCAAGATCTCAAAAAAAGTCGACCCCTCTCTCCGTATCGTCGGTGAAGCCACTGGTTTTTTTAAGGTCGTAAAAAACGATGCGAAGATCCTGGCTGGCATCTTAGATCAGATGGTCAAAGACGGCATCACCGGCGTGGAGTACGAGGATGCCTACAATTGTTTGATGGAAAAACGCTGTCCTTGCTACGCCGAGATATCCGGATTCTGGTCAGAGATGGATTTTGAAGAGGATCTGCTCAAGATCCGCAAACACGCTAAACTTTAAAACTATATTCTTTTCCGGCTTCCCGTTCATTGTCGGGCGGGTAATTCTTACGCTTGTCCGCGAAATATTTCTCTCGCCAGTCCCCGTCCGAGACACGATTATAGGTCAAATACAAATTGCGGCGCTGAGCCGTCGTTAAATTGGGTTTGGATTGATGCGGCACAAAGCAGTCAAAAAACGCCACATCCCCCGGCTCCATCGGATAAGGCGTAAAAACGATCCCTTTTAACTGCTCGTCTGTGAGAGGTTTCCACCTCTCGCCTATCCAACCGCGTTTATGATGCCCAGGCGACAATTCAAGACAGCCATTTTCCACCGTGCTCGGATCCACCGTCACCAGCACCGAAATAAAATACGGCGCATAGTCATCCCAGCCGGGCTGTATGTCCTGGTGAGGCGCAAACCCTCCGCCGCCGGGCTTTTTGAAATTGATCTTTTCTTTGAAAAGCAAAGATGGCGCACCCAAAAGCTCGTTGACCCGGCCCAGCATCTTGGTTGCATGCACAAAATCATGCATAAATGGATGATCATCTGTAAATTTCTCTACGCGAGAAAGAACCTTTTGGCCCTTTTGAACCAAGCTGTCTTCATAATAAAACATCTCTTTGCCCCACACGGGCCCGCGGGCGACCAAAGCGTCCATCCAGCCGGCGAGCTGCTTGATCTCGTCTTTAGAATACATCCCTTTCACGACCACATAGCCGTCGCGTTCAAAATCAGTCATTTCTTTGGCGCTTAGCAATTTGTTTTGGCTCATTTTTCTCTACTCATCATGTCAGCGATCTCTTCTGCATCGTGGATACAATCCGGTATGCCCGTGCCGCGATAAGATGACCCCGTAAAATACAGCCCCGGCACGGTTTTTGGGATCTGCGAGAGGTATTTTACTATCTCATCATGATTTAGACCATATTGCGGCATCGCCATCGGATAGCGTTTGAGCTCAGTAAAAAGAGGCTGGCCTTGTATCCCCAAAAACTTCTCGAGATCTTTTTGCGCAGAAGCTATCAAGCCCCGATCCTGCATCCCAAAAGCCGACTTGCCATAAGCGCCGCCCACAAACGCTCTGAGCAGCAGCTTTCCCTTGGGAGCTCGGCCGGTGTATTTTTTATCGACGAAAGTGCATGCCATGAGGGAAGCGCCCTCGGTGCGCGGCACTACAAATCCAAAACCATCGCGGGGATGTTTTATTTGGCTCTCATCATATGCAAAGTGGATCGTGGCCACCGACTCATAAGGGATAGAATTTAATTTAGAAGATATGTCTGGATGATTTTCTAGTAATAATTTTGATGCTGATTGCGCAGATACACATAGACAGGCATGGTCTGCCTCATAATTTCCCCCTGAGGAGCGAATTTGCCATTTGGCCGTACTCGCCGACCGACCGATGCCGACAATAGGCTCTCCGATCCGCAAACAATCGGCTGGTATTTTTTTTTGCAACGCATCCACCAAGACCTGCATCCCGCCTTTGAACGAAAGAAACAAACTGTATCGAGGGCCACTGGCGCCGGAAGCTTGGGGTGTTTTGCGAGATCGCTTCATCAGGCCCTTGATGACACTGCCATATTCTTTTTCGAGATCACGAAACCGCGGCATGGTCTTGCCCAAGCTCAATGTCTCCGGATCCCCTGAATACACACCCGCCAGCATCGGCTGCCCCACACGCTCCAGCGCTTCCCGCCCAAATCGGCGCAAAATAAATGAAGCGATACTTTCATCCTCACTCGATCTCTTGGGTGGGATGAACATCTCAAATGCCATGCGGATCTTACCGGGCCATGAAAAAAGAGGCGTTTTAAAAAACTCCCCCATATTGACGGGGGCGATCATGTAAAAGCCTTCGGGCAGCGGGATCAGCTGTCCGCGACGAACTACAAAAGTCCTGCGATTCTCATTTTGAGTGCCAATGATCTCCTGATCGATACCTAGACGCTTACAAAGATCCAGCGCCCAGGGTTTCTCGGATAAAAAGGAGTCAGGGCCTTTTTCCAAAAGAAATCCGTCGCGGCTTTGGGTTTCGATCGTGCCGCCGATATGATGAGAGGCTTCAAACACACGGAATTCTATATCCGCATTTTTATATTTATTTAATTCAGAGAGACGGTGAGCAACGGAGAGACCGGAGATACCGGCTCCGATGATCGCGATTTTACGGGTCATCCGATCCTACCAATACACCCGGTCTTTGTCGGTCAGCGTATATCCTTTGGGCACATGCACACAGAACGGATCTGCCTCCATGAAATCCCCCGTCATGCTGTAAGCGCGGGCACGGGAGCCGCCGCAAATGGACTTGAATTCACAAGCGCCGCATTTGCCTTTTAAAAGCGAGGCATTTCGAATGGTCTTAAAAATTTCGGAGTGCCGGTATATTTCGACGATCGAGTCGTGTTTGACGTTGCCCGCCGCGATCGGCAAGAATCCGCTCGGACAAATATCACCCGTGTGCGATACAAAAACAAACCCTTTTCCGTCATTCACGCCCATAGCTGCTCGGCCTATAGAGTCCATCCCGGCATCACGGGCTCCGGGCTGCATTCGTGTCTGGATCAGGACGCGGCGATATTGGGGCGCTTCGGTGGATTTGATATCAAATGAGCTTTTTTTAGAAAGCTCGGCCATAAAATTAAACACCTCTTCGAATTCACCGGCTCCCACCTCGTCCGCCAAACGCGCGCGGCCCATCGGCACCAGAAAAAAAACCGACCAAAGCGACACTTCAAAAGCTTCTAAGATCGAAGCGATGGCGGCTAGATCATCAAAATTGTATTTGGTCACGGTGGTATTGATCTGAAGCGATAGCCCTAGATCATTCGCCCAGCGCATCACATTCATGGTCCAGCGATAAGAGCCTGGCACCTGACGAAACTCGTCATGGATCTGCGGAGTGGAGCCATCCAAACTCACCGCCAGACGCGAGAGGCCTTTATTCTTCAGATCTTCGATCTTCTCAAACGTCATCTCGCGTGTGCCGCTCGGTGTCATCGCCATTTTAAGGCCTATCTTGGTGCCATACTCCACCACTGCGGGCGCGTCGGGATGCCGCATCGGGTCTCCGCCGGTCAGCACGACCACCGTCTCACCAAATCGGCGGATCTCATCCAAAAGCCTAAATGCCTGCTCGCGGTCCAACTCCTCGGGATTTCGGGTATCGATCGCTTCGGCGCGGCAATGCTTGCATTTGAGCGCACAGGAGCGCGTCATCTCCCAGATCACAAGATAAGGCCGGTCGCTAAAATCAAGCTTCACAAAGGGCTGGTTTTTCATAGAAGCGTTTTGACCTCCACGATAAATTGATGCCCCTTGTAGTCGTTCAAGCCTGCTGATGCGCCGTTATTGTCATCAAAATCAAGGTAATGATAAATAAATGTTGCACGTTTATCTTTATCAATTTTATATCCCATCCCGCCTTCATAGATATTCTCGTATGAGCGAAAATTCATCGTCTGCCAATTGCCCACGGAGAAAAAATGACGATAGCCACCCTCCACATACCACTCTTTGGTGAGATTCCAAGTGGCGTCGATGTGATAATTATAAACATCTTTATCGATCGAAGCAGTGGCGGTCGCCGCCGTCTTGCGAAACTTGGCATTTTCCACATAGCCGTTTATCACAAGCTCTTTGACCGGCTTCCACTCGCCCGCCAGTCTGGCCACACTGATGGTCCCCGAATCGGATCCGGCGGCCGACACAAAATAAGAATCTCCAAATAAAGTATCCGCAGTTGTCGTCACTGTGTCGAGCTGTTCTAGGAAATACAAAACACCTTTGAGTTTGAACGTGTCGCTCACAGGCAACGTGCCCTCTATATTCAAACCATCAAAATTGGTCGGGTAATGCTCAACTTTATGATAGGCCATAAGATTGTAATTTTCTTCAAGACGTTGGTATTGGCCTTTAAGCTCGTACCCTTGGGGATGTTTGAGCGAGAGGCCGGCGACATAGGCGTTGCCGCGATGGGACTCACGGGTGTTTTCGCGTTCATAGTCCGTCTGAGCAAATGTAAAATACGGCGTAACACCCGCCATCAACTTATAAGAAGAATCAATGGCCCACACACCCTGATTTTCTCCAAATCCGGTCGTGGCACGGATGCCATCGTTGTACACATAACTAAACCCGACATTGCCATCTAAGATGTCCACCGCCGCGCGCCCGCCATAGCCGTCCCGCTCGATATCTGCCACCGGCGTCGGATACGTGGCTCCCGTAAAAAGCTCCAAGTGTACGTGTTTTTTCTCGGCGTATTCGGTGTCACCTATAAAATCAAAACCGCGTAGTGGGTGACGACCTGACACCAAGCGATGGTCTTCTTTTTCGAGATAGCTCGAGTTCACGACTGGCGTGCGATAAACCAGACTACCCAGTTTTACATTGTTCATTTCTTTGCGGGTAAATTCCGGCAGCTCCGTCGGCGTCAAAGAGCCTCCTACAAAACGCCATTTGAAGGGCCCTTGATCAGATTCGAGAAACGCATTGTAAATATCCGCATCAAAATGCGGCGCTTCGATCGATCCGTTTTCCCTCGGAAAAGAGCCCCAGATGATGTCAGAGCCAGAGACGCGCCCGACATTGCGATCACCAATCAGCGTATACAGCTCCATTAAAAATCCGGCTTTGAGCGCATCCGAAACCGGCGCCTTCAAGCCGATCTGAGTGTTGTTGGTCAAAGCCTCGCCTTCAAAGTGAGGAAAATTAGTATTAGTGGTGATGCCGGAGCCGTTAAAAGTAGCCTGCCTGCCGCCCCAGTTCATCTCCAAAAGCGACATGTCGTAGGCGTTGATAAGATTGGGCACATTCGACCCAGGCCCGGAAAAGCGGTTCACCGCAGAAATAGTATGCGTTTTGCCAATGATCTCAATTTTCTCGGAAGGCTTCTCAGCTGCCCAAAGTAACGAGGGCGCCAAGATCAGTGAAAACAAACTAAAGATAAGGGTCTTTTTCATGAGTGCCATTCTATCACGCGGAGCCGATCCTGACACCGTGACAATGGTCACGGAATGTTAGATTTAATGGGGGGGTCTCGGGGTCCTGCCGCTGCGCCAGCTCGTCCGCCTTACGGCGGCCAAGCGCTCTGGCTCCGCGTCACCCCTCGCTTCATCCGGTTAAAATCTGACGTGTTTGCTTGGAATAGAGGGCAGTATTAAACTAGCTAAACCTATCGGGACTTTTGGATAGCCAATTAGAACTAATATACTTAGTCTGGTAACCAAGAATCGCAGGTATAAGTCTTTCAACAATACGTCTGAGTTGAAAATAGCTGTGAAATGCATCTGAGCTTCTGGCTGTGCAGGGTTGCCCCTTATCCCATAAAGTTTCGTGAAATAAGTCATTACGAAGGTCAATAATTCTATTTAGGACGGACTTATCTTGTGTCATTTTGAAGTAAGTTAAAATAGTGGTTAGCCGCTGGTGGTGTTTGGGCTCAGTTATTTTTGTTTTTTCTGCGAAACTTCGCCATATCCCATCAAAAACTGCATATTCAATCATGAATTTCTCCCAATCCCACTGGTAACTAATTGCGCGAGAATGCATAAAAAGTAAATTTGAAATTCTAGCTTGCCTTTCAGCTCTCCAAGACCGCCATTCTCGAACTGAATGATTCAAAAAACTTTCACAATCTTTTACGCTAAAAATCAAATTATGGTGATTATCCAACGGTACTCTTGAGTCATACCACCATCCTTCAAATTGAAATCTGCGACCAAATAAATATCCGAGAAGATTGACTATGAAACCCGTGATAGTTCTTCTTAGATTCTCGGTATCTTGTTGATTGACACCACTTAAAACTATGCGGTGGGAGCTTGGTAAGCTAAACAAAGACGGACTAAAAATAAACTTCCGATTACCGTCATAGATTAAATGAGAGGAATTTTCTATCTTTTGTTTATTTGAATCATAATCGTCAAGTGGGGTTATTTCAAAATTATCAAATTTGAGAAACCATTTTTCTGGCAGAAATCCAAAATGGTCTTCAAAATTTTCAATCGGTTTCATTTACCCATACTGGACTCAGTCCCAAATACCTGCTTGGTGCATAGTTAGTTGCAAAGAATGGTTTAATTATAGCTCACTCAACTGGATATTTAGTACTTACATGGCCGAATCTTTGAAGTTCCAAATTGGAAACTCAAAGGGAGTCTTGCATCGTGATTTCGATTTAGAGCCTCAGATGCGAGGCGCAACACGAATTCCCCGCGGGAGGCGTGGCAGCGCCACGTTGACCAAGGGGATTCGAGTTGCAATGAAGCAGGTGAGGCTCTAAATCGAAATCACGGAGAGAGGAGGATTCGAACCTCCGAACCCTTGCGGGTCACTCGCTTTCGAGGCGAGCGCATTCGACCACTCTGCCATCTCTCCCTAGAGGGCTTTTTATACCACAATTCGGGACGAATTATAAGGATAAGTCTCTTAGCTCTTAGAAGGGCTAGAAACCAGCTCTTCAGCAGCCCGAAACATCCTCTTTTCGATAGCTTGATCGGCAAAGGTGGATTGGACATGTTTGTATCCATTTTCTCCCAAGCGATCTAGGTTCTTTGGGTCACTGAGAGCTTTGGTGAGAACCTCGGCCAGCTTCTTGCTATCGCCATAAGGTGCCAAAAAGCCTGTTTCGCCTTCTCGGACAACGCAGCGCATTTGACTGAAGTCAGCAGCCACCACAGGACGGCGCGACAGCCAAGACTCGCAATACACGATACCGAAGCTATCCACATGTGAGACCATGACAAAAAGCGCTGCGTTTTGAAGTAGCCAACGCTTGGTATGGAAATCTACCCTGCCAAAGCTATGCATGTAGTATTTATTGGCAATAAGCGGATCCAACACTTTTCTTGAGAAGATCGTCTCAGGCCCCGCCAAGGCCAGATTGAGTTGCGGGTGATCTTTGCGCACTTCGTTGATAGCTTGTATCAGTGTCAGCACGCCCTTACCCTCATCTTTGCGGCCAAGATAAAGCACATATTGCTTACCTTCCAGCTTGTTGCGCACGCGCCCGTCAGCACGGGTCTCATCCGCCTCCTCCGAAAAATGCGACACATCCACAGCCGGACCTGAGACGTAGATCTTTTTAGGATCTAATCCTTCCTTAATGAGATAATCTTTCTCATACTCCGTATTGGCCTGGACCATGTCGACTTTTTTTAATTTTTGCACAGCTGAACTCAGGCCCATCTGACGATCATCGCTGAGATGAAGCGCATTGTGGATGATGAGCTTGGCGCCCGTTCTTTCTTTGGCGGCCAAAGCGAGTGACATCATAAAATCCACACAAGGCCCGGCAATGATCACATCCGGCTTGAACTCATCGATCTTCTTAAGCATCATCCTGGAGCGAAGCCCTCGCAACCGATACTTCAGAAAAAACTTATCTGCTACGGGTAGTTTGATCTTATAAGAAACGGCATACGCCAATCCCAAAACGCTTTCCAAAAGGCCGCCGCCCTCATAACGAAAGATCTCGATGCCGTCCTTCACTTGATAGGAGAGGAAATTATGGATCCGCTTGAGTTCTTTGACACGAATATCATCGATATCCTGCAACTGACTGGTGTGCACCTGGACTTTCCAGCCCTGGCTCACAAAATACTCGGCAAAAAGCCTAAAACACTCCTGCACACCGCCCATTGAGGGATAATAAAAAGGCGTTATAAGAACCAACTTCTTCATCAAATCTCCAGTTTTTTGCGGTACACAGACCCGGCATAGCGAGCCGCATACAACGTACCACTTTTGGCATCATACACCATCGAGCTTGCGCCCTCACCATGCGGCAAACCCGCTGTGATATTGCGGATATCTTTGCCGTCAGCCGAAGATAAGTATAACTGCCCGCCCGCAAATCCGCCCCATCTTTGTGTGCTAAATGTGACTCTGCCATCCGGCAACACACAAAGCGCTTCCGCAGTACCCGCATCTTTTTTCTGGAACCAGCGGGACCAGGTGGCGCCTCCATCCTGAGACCAATAGATCAACGCCTCTTGAGCGCCCTCGCCTGCCGCATACATCTTACCTTCGCGCCCTATCGCGATATCAAAAACTTTTTTGAGATCCTTGCAAACATGTTTCCAGCTTGCGCCATCATCTTCAGAAAGATACACGCCTCCTTTATAACCCATCGTACCTATAAAAATTTTCTTAGGGTTAGCCGGATCCAGCGCCAATGCGTTGTAAATTTTAAGCGGAGAAGGCGGCTGACTTGCGCTTCGCTTCCAGGTCTGCCCCCCATCTTTGGACAAAAATAATCCCGCACCTTCACCATCGATTGCTATGTAGATCTGATCAGGATCCTGCGGGTGTACGGCTATCGCCTTGGGATATCCGTAGTTCCATACCGTACCTTGACGCGGCTTTTTGGCCGGCAATCCTTCTTTGTATAACTTAAACCCATAATCCGGCAGCTGGATCACAGCAACTTGATTTTGATCGGCATTCCATGGACTGGATGTAGCGATCACTTTATCTTGACCCAAAAACGCGACGCGCCACACATGCCCATTCATGTCATCGCGGTATCCTTTTTTAGGAAACACCGCCTCGTACGTCTGTCCGCCATCCGAACTTTTTAAGAGGCCGTTGTCCATAGTGGCTACATAAAGATCGCCTTTGGGAGACAACTGGATATCGGATGTGACCGTATTGGGAGCGGTGCGAATCTTCTCAGTCCAGGTGACTCCTCCATCCTGGCTGCGCCACACCCCCCACCAATCCGTGCGAAACCACACTTGCGGATCAAAAGGATCCACTTTGAGAGAATTGATCCGGCCATGCACCGCAGCCCAACTTCTCGTGGGATCCGCCGCTATATCCGCGGTCATTTCTTTATCCCAAGGCTTCCAAAGCTGCCCCTGATCCTCGGTCGAGATCACACCACCCTTCCAGCCGTCATTCCAAGCAGCGAGTATCTTTTGACCGGTAGCATCCAAAACCTGCAACCGATAAATAACGCCGCTGGGGATCAGCGACGTAAATTGCCAGCTCAAACCGGCATCTTTAGAAACAAAAAGTTTATTTTGTCCTGCCGCCAACACAAGCTGGCCTTGTGCCGGCTCCACCCAAAAATCGGATATCTCTTTGGGACTGTCCTTTAAATTTTCCCATGCGCCTTTTGAAAAAGTAAAAAATGCGAGGCCTTTGCCGGATGATACCCAAACTTTATCGGGTTGAGCCCAAGTGACAGCGGTGATCACACTTTCTGTGCCAAAAGGCTTTTTACCGCCCAGCAAACCCCAGCTTTCCCCGCCATTTTCGGACATAAATACATCGCCCTTGGTATTTCCGGCGATCAGTTTTGCGGAATCACTCGATGAGACCGCAACAGGACGGAAACTTTCGGGCCTTAAAAAAGTGGCTGACTTAGGATCAAGGCCGCACTTTTTCCAATTTTCGCCCGCGTCTTTTGAGGCAAAAATGCCATGCAAAGACGTCGCATACAAAATATTGGGATCCGATGGCGCTACTTCGATAGAAGAGATATTGAGGTGATCCAAACCATGCGTGATAAATTTCCAGTTCTCACCTAGATCATCGCTGCGCCAAATACCAACCACATCGGACGTCAAATAAACACGGCCTTGGACATGGGGATCAAACGTAAGATTGGGATAACAACCGCCGCCATGCCAGCCGGCAAATTCCCAGTCAGAAGCCGTAGCGGGACTAACAGCAAAAAAGAGGCTTAAAAATAAGACAACAAATAACTTTTTAAATTTCACGCGGAGATTATTCTTTCACTCTCTGGATATTGGAGACAGTGTGCGATGTCCAGTCAAAACCCTTGGCACTGGCAGCCAATACACCCTCACCCGGCGCCGAAAGTGACTCGGCAGACATATCGTGATCCATCATGATATGAACCAATTCCTTAAAACGAAGCTTGGGCTTCCACCCCAACTCATTCTTGGACTTGCTGGCATCCGCGAAAAGATAATCCACCTCCGCCGGGCGAAAATATCGCTTATCCACCTGTACGATCACATCTCCGTTTTTTAGATTTTTTACGCTCTTGTATCGCGGTGTATAACCCTTAAATATCCCCTTTTCGTCCACTCCCTTACCCTGCCAAGTCACTTCAAGGCCGGCGTAATCCAATGCCTCATTCACAAATTCACGAACTGAATGTGACTCTCCAGCTCCGATGACATAATCACCCGGCTTTGGCTGCTGGAGCATAAGCCACATGGCTTCTACATAGTCCGGTGCAAAACCCCAGTCCCTTTTAGAATCCATATTGCCTAGAAAAAGGCATTTTTGCCGTCCGGAGGCGATGCGTGAAAGCGCCCGCGTGATCTTACGAGTAACAAAAGTCTCTCCTCGGCGCGGCGACTCGTGATTAAAAAGGATCCCGTTAGAAGCGTACATTCCGTAGCTTTCACGGTAATTCACTGTGATCCAGTAGGCGTAAACTTTGGCCACCCCATACGGACTGCGCGGATAAAAAGGGGTCTTCTCATTTTGCGGAGGCGGCGCTGCGCCGAACATCTCAGAGGACGATGCCTGATAAAATCGAGTCTTAAGCCCGCTCTTTCGGATCGCCTCCAAAATTCGAGTTGTGCCCAACCCCACGATATCCCCTGTGTACTCAGGGGTCTCGAAGCTAACGGCCACATGGCTTTGCGCGCCCAGATGATACACTTCATCCGGCTGGATATTGAAGATCCAGCTTGTCATTTGGCTTGAGTCCGACAGATCCCCATAATGCAAAAACAGTTTGGCTTTCGGGTCATGCGGATCCATATAAATATGGTCTATACGCTGGGTGTTAAAAGCGCTGGATCGGCGTCTTAGGCCATGGACTTCATATCCTTTGGATAATAACAACTCGGCTAGATACGAACCGTCCTGGCCCGTGATACCTGTGATCAATGCTTTTTTTGCCATAACCTATTCCTTAAGTACGTACCGCTTTTTGGATCCAATCTCGCTGCTTCGTATCAAATTCATGTACCCAGCGCTCGGACTGGGGCACGCCTATAAGAGTATAAAACGCATCCCCATAATCGACCAGTTCTTTAAATGGTGCTATGCCGAGCTTCACACATGTCTGCACCATAAGCTTCATCATCTCGTCCACATGGATAGGCATCATGAGCTCAAAGTTCATCAACACCCCATCTCCCAATAGTTCAAAAACTTTATCAGGATGGGCTTGTACGTTGCGTATCGTATTGCGGAGAACGTCTTTATTGCCGGATAAATACTGGAAAAAAGGGATCATGATAAGAGATGCGCTATAGTTCTTGCTGCCCGGTGCTTTCCGAAAAACGGTGTATTGATGGATCATCTGGGTCGGGTGCGCCATATCTTCGTATCCCATCGAATAGATCCCGCGCTGACTCTCCTGAGTGGTGTGTGCCTGCATCTCCGTCAAAATATCAAAATCCACGCGGCGGCCCTTGATGGTGCCTACTTGGTTGATCATGCGCACAGGATGGTATTTACGCACCCAGGCCATATCCACAAACGCCTCAAACGTAGCAGCCAGCCGATCGGACTCGACGATCCCATGTGTCCAGTACCACCACACACCCTGCATCATACTTTTTTCCTGCACAAAACGGCGATACCGCTTCTCCAAGATATTACTGAGAATGAGCGCGTCATAATCATGGATGAGCACATGCTCGGTCACTGATTCATTCATCGCCACGACCCAGGAGAGCCAACAATACACCCAGGGCAGCTTATACGCTTCGGCCAGCCGATATTGCTCTTCATTGTAATAAATGAATCTGGGTTTAAGTTTGGAATAACGCGTTAGAACCGCATTGATATATTCGGGCTCCAACACACCTTCTTTAGAGTCTACTGCGATGATCAGCTCTTTAAATTCAGGCCAAAGCGCTTTTTCGAGGCATTCTAAATTGGCCATCAGGACTTGCGGAAGCTTGCTGCAAAGACCCAGCACGATCGTACACCCCGGCTCAAGGCGATCGAGCTTTCTCCAAGACACTACACGCGCTAGGCGCGCACGAAGAAGCTCACGATAGCCGTAAGCCAAAACGTATTTTGGCCACAACCTGTATTTTTCGATATGTTCTATCAAACACAACCTTTAAGAGTAGAAGCGACGCGCTCGGGTTTGATAAGCTCCATACAATTTGCCACGGGGCATTTTTTATCGAAGGACTGCTTGAAACATCCCAGGCACGACAGATCCGGCTCGATGATACTGCCCTTTCCATAGAGAAAGAACTCATGCCGATTGAAGATATTGTTCATAAGTACGAGTTTTTTACCCAGGCCGATGGCAATATGCATAGCCATGGTGACCTGGCTCACGATCACCTCGCATTGATCCATGAGATCAATAAAAACAGGAAGTTCATAATGGCCGAAATATTTGGCGCCTGACTTCTCTGCCATGCGGCGGTTGGAGTCATGTTCCTGCGGGCCGCCCAATAAGATCACCTCATAACCCATCGATTTGAGCTGGGTTGCAAGCTCGGTCCAATTCTTCTCACCCCACAAACGCGTGGTCCACCGCGCACCGCAGCCCGTGTTGAGACCAACCACGGTTTTAGACTTATCGATACCCCACTCTTTCTTAATAAGAGCGGGAAGGATATATTCTTCATTCTTGAACGTATACCCACAAATATCGAAGATCTCTTCCATGTAACATTTGGTGTTGGATTTATTGAGATCATCCCAAAGACCTGTCATCCACTTGTGCACGACAGTCGGATCTGAAGATGGTTTGCATTTACCAAACTCATCCATGAGAAATCCGCTGATCTTTTTGGCTTTGACCGTTTTGGCGATCGTGATGGCTTCATCGTCTTTATCAAGATTGATCATCCAATCAAACGTCTGTGCGCCCAGCCACAACAAGTTCTTTAACTCATACATCAACACCTTGTTCACCCACTCTTTGGGCACCAGATCAGGGAAATAAGTGAGCCATACGATCTCAGCCTGAGGGTGATCCTGCCTCAGTCGGCGCAAAAGAGGAGTTGTGCGTATGACATCGCCCGCAGCGCCCAATTTGATCACCAAAATACGTTTTTTAAGCGGCTGATATTCCGGGCAATCTTGGCACTTGTAGCCCTCTCGTTTATGAGGAGCGCAAGGAATATGCCCTCTGAACCAGCGGCAATCTGCTTTCACCAATGGATATCGTGTCTTTTTTGTATTCGAATTTTTCTTGGATCTAGATCTAGGCATGTACTTTCTCCGTTTTAGAAGATGCTTTTTGTTTCCAAACCATGGAAAAAAACACTGGATCATCTACCAGATAACGTCTCCACAGACGCTTGGGCTCCATCAAGAGCCGCCAAAACCACTCCAAACCCACATGCTGCATAAAAACAGGTGCGCGATGCACGGTGCCAGCCACATAATCAAAAGAAATACCCACTGAAATAGATACCGGAACCTGTACTTCGTGACGATATTTGTCTATCCACTTCTCTTGTTTGGGGGAGCCAAGGCCCAGAAATAAAATATCCGGTTTGGCATCCCGTATCATTTGCACAATCATCTTATTTTCGTCTTCTTTTTTCTCAAATCCAAATGACGGCGAGTAAGTCCCGGCAACCTTTAGACCGGGAAAGCGTTTTTGCAAGATCTCGGCGGCCTTTTGAGCAACCGTTGGACGAGCGCCCATAAAGAAAACGCTGTGACCTTTTTTGGCGCTGCTTCGACAAAGCTCGACAAAGAGATCCGAACCCGATACTTTCTCACGGAAAGGGGTTTTGAGGTATTTGCCTGCCCATATCAGAGACATTCCATCCACCAACACCAGATCGGCGTGATCATAAATGCGTCGAAATTCTTTATCGCGCTGCAGCTGCACCACAACATCCGCGTTGGGGGTCACGACATAACTAGACTTCACACCTTGATCGATATTTCGTCCGATATGCTCGACAGCTTCGGCCATCGACATGTTGTCGATGGGAATACCGCATATCGTTATCCTCTCAGGTCTATTCAAGCTTTTCTCCCCCATGCACCCGCAAAACCTTGCCCCCATGCCCCCAGCCCCGCACAAAATAGATAAAAACATCCTGTTAAGGACGCCAAAGCACCCACACCGCCTCTTTGAGCCACCCTCATCACGATCCGAAGACCTTTGGCTGTCAAAATAAAAGGAAGCAGCAGTATCGGCCACACCCCTTGAAAAAGAGGCTCTTTACCGTGATCCCGTCTTAAGATAAGGATATATTCGCCAAGCATTTTCTGGTTGTTTATATACGCCTTTTTATCTTCCCTAAAAATATGGAATATCCGTATATCAGGGTCAAAAAACACATCCGCTTCTTTTCCGGCTTTGAGACAAAAGATCACATCCTCTGATGCCCGTATATCCGGAAATCCACCCACCTTATCAAAAAGTTTTTTCTCGCAAAAAAGATTAGCAGACGGCACGAACATCACTTTGCGCCTCTGCCCCCACGGCATAAACTCATTGAACTGAAGATAGTACTGAGCCCTCGCGATCGATTTGCCCTTTTGGAAATCCGGCAGCAACAGCGAGCCGCCACCCACACGACAACCCGCTTGATACGCCTCCAAGACCTTTTTGGCCCAGTCTTCTGCCACATAAGCATCCGAATCAATGAATGCCAAAACTTCTTCTTTAGCCACACCCGCACCCACGTTGCGTCCCACGCCCGGAATGGTCTTTTGCTCCAGCCGCAACAATTGAAACCGCCTATTCACAATTTTTTTTAATAAATTGTCCGTCATCCCATCATCGGAAGAGTCCACCACAATAACCTCTCCCACCAGATCTTCGGGCTGCTCAAGCAATGATGTGACTGTGCGCTCGACCGTTTTATGGGAATTATAAGACGGTACAACGACCGACAATCGGCTCATACCAATACCTTGCCCGATTTTTCAGGTAACTGCCAACCTACGATGGTTAAACCCAGAACAAACCACATATACCAATTAACTGACAAGTAGTAGAGCGTGTTGTCAGAAAAACTTACAAACAAAAAGCCGATAAAATAAGAAAAATAAATAGCTGATTCCATCGCTGGCGGGCTATTTGACCTGGCCATCCGCACAAGGAATGTTTTTAGTATGGATAAGATAAGAAAACAAAAAGCCAACAAACCCGGCAATCCCGTCTCAAATAGAAGCTCGACGTACACATTATGCGCCGGCGACCCGACATCTTGATTGGCCTTGTCAAAAAAATCCTGCGACATAGCCTGAAAACTACCGAGACCGTATCCGGTAACCGGTTTCTTGAGGATCAGTGGTGTGGCAGCCTCCCACATCTTGAAACGCCAAGACATGGAGTTCAATTTTTCGTTCGTCCTCACACCCGTGCCCTCTTTGAGATCGGCCAGTCTCTCCTGAACCGCAGGCACCGCCAATAAGATCACAAGCCCCACAGCGCCTAAGACCAAGATCTTGCGCTCTTTAAAGAATCCATAAATGGCAAAAAATAGTGCAAATGCGATCCACACACTTCTCGTCTCGGTCACGACCAAAACGGCAATGCCTATTAAAATATAAACCCACATCCACCCTCTCTGAAGCAATGACATCGAAATAGCCCGCGTCCTCTGTATGAAGAAACACAATACGATCACAAACAAAAGATAAAGCGCCAAAATATTGGAATGTGCAAACGTCCCTTTTAGACGCCCATATACATGCAGCATTGGATGATGGTACACGCACCCGACCAGAGCAAGAAAAGTAGGCAATAGTGTCGACACAAAAAGTACTTTGACCCAATACTTCTTATCAGCCTGCGTTGAGACTAGGAAGAACGGAATAAAGAACATGGCTGTATAAGTCATAAGATTCATCATGAGTTTGATAGCGCCCATACGATTGGACGCAAATACGGCGGATAAAAAACAAGCACCAAAGAACACAAGCCAAGGCATTACGTATTTATTCTTTTTCAAGACTTGAGGCTGCTTCAAAACCTGCGATAAGAACATAACGATGACAAATAGGTTCAGCAGCCCGCCGATACCGCCGCCCGATGCTTCCACTTGGGTCATGGCCAGAATGGGATCTAATAGCGCCCGCGTTAAAAGGACCACCAAGAACATCGTACGGATATTCAGCACCATGAACATAAATATCAATAACGCGACCGGAAGCGCTAACAATAAAATAGGCTTTTGCGTGACAATCGGCACAACCATGAGCGACCCAAAGGCCACCACAAGGCTGCCAAGAAGAATAAGGGCTACTTCGTTAAGACCGAGAAACGAGTTCCGCATACAGATCCTCAAATTGCTTTGCGACCATTCTAATGTCAAACCGCTTGCGGCACAATTGGTATCCGCTTTGTGCCATGCTATTTCGATACCCATCTTCTTCGATCAAGCGGATCAATGCTTCACTCCAACCTGCGGTTTTAAATGGATCGAGCAAAACGGCATCTACGCCGTCCGTAAAAACATCGCTGTTGCACCCCACATCACGGGATGCCAAAACAGCCACTTTCATGCTCAGCGCTTCCAGGATAGCGATCGAATGCAGCTCCAGGAAAGAAGGTAACCAATAAACATCAGCAATACTCAAAAACTCATGGATATCCTGATAAAAACCGGGGAAAAGAACATGCTGAGAAAGTCCTTTTTCTTCACACATTTTTTTAAGATCGGTTAACAGCGAACCATCGCCTGAGATCACAAAACGGACATCGGGGCATCTCTTCACAACGCTCGGCGCTACATTTAATATCAAATCAATATTCTTCTCCGGAGACATGCGAGCGGATGTAAAAACAACTTTTGCGTTCTGCGGAATATTCCATTTGGAACGAATAGCATTTTTATCATAAACCTTCTCCTCGAGGGGAATACCGTTCTTTATCTCGCGGATCTTCTCTGTTGGATAAAACCCGTGCTGTATCAGATAATCCACATTTTGACGGGTCAAAACCACCACACGATCCGAGGTGTTTTTAAAATATCGGATATAACGAAACTGAAACACATTGCCCCGGCGCCTCTGAAACTCGCCAAAATCAACATACCGATAATCATGCACATGCTCCACGAGCTTGACCCCGGCAAGCTTGGCTGCCCATAGCCCCCATAAATGTGCATTAAAATTATGTGTATGTACGATATCGATCTTATTTTTTCGAATGTATTGGCTAAGACGCCACACGATACCAAGAGTCGCTAAACTTTTGATCTTGTGATCGCGCTCGGCATATTTAAAAAGTCTCAGATCCTCTCGGCTAAAGCGCTCCAATATCTCCCCGCCCGTCGAATAAGCGATGTGTGTCTCGATCTTGGAAGCGTTGAATACGCGCACCAAATTAAATAAATTGGTCTCAGCTCCGCCTAAATTGAAAGTCTTTATGATATGGAGAACTTTGATCTTAGGATCCATTCTTGGAGCCCTTCGAAAGAGTCAAAGACGCTGAGACGCCCGCGGTGAATTTTTCCCACTTGGATTGGTTGCGGTTGGTCAAATACTCCACATAATCAATAAAAGCCAAACCAAAAAGCGAGTAACCAAATAAGATGCGTGCGATCCAATTCTTACCTTTGAATTTATTGAACATATAATAATAATTGGCGATCTTCATTTTCTTGAGTTCAGCTTCGGTCATACGGCTGGATGTCGAATAATTATGCCAAAGCCTCGCATCCGGGATCATCAGCACATGGCCTTTCTTTGAAATGCGGTAGGAATATTCTGCATCTTCGCGATAGCTATAGCCTTTGAAATACTCGTCAAACCTCTCTCCTTGAGCCAACGAGCTTCGATAACTCATATTGCATCCCGGCAAAAGCTCTACCCTCATAGCTTTCTCGATCTCACGCTCATAGATGGGATGCCCAAAACCCGACCAAGTCATCTTGCCGTCGTAATGATTGAGCAAAAAGATATGGTGAAGAAACTGCCGCAATGTCCAGCGCCAACCATACCAAGCCTCTTTGACCTTGGCATTGCCGCTGATGCCCGCCAGCTTGGGGTCTTTTTCAAACGCATCTACGATCTTCTGATAATAATCCTCAAATAACACAATATCGTCATCGAGAAAACTCCAAATATCACCCTTAGCTTCGTCGATCCCGCGGTTTCGTGCCTGCACAAGGCTCTTTTTTTCCTGATAAAAATATTTAAGCCTGGCACCGATGGCCGCATTCTCTTTCTGATATCGCAACACCAGATCTTTAGTGGCGTCGCTGGTGCTCTGGTCGATAATTAGGATCTCATCCGGCAGCCTGGTCTGGATTGCCAGCGACTTAAGCGCCGCCTCTAGATCGGCGGGCCTATTCATCGTCGCTATGATCGCACTCACAATTAGTGACATTTTACCTAAGCCTTTGCTGAAGATTTCATTGAGATGGTGTTAAAAGTCAAAACCCTGATGATCTTTTTGGAACAAACCCACGCATATTTAAAAAAGTTTCGGATCGTGGGATTTTCTTGCAAGCCCATGCGGTAGTTTTCGAACGCTTCGCCTTTGTGGCCGCGCTCAAAAGCAAGGTTTCCTAAAATATAATGATTCTCGGCCATCGCTGAACGATAAGCATTCTTCCAGCCTTTCTGCTCCATGTAGTCACCATAACGAGCCCCGACATTTTGCAATACTTTCTTATGAAATCGGTAAATATTATTGGCATCCATGGTCAAAGCATTCTTATGTGTGCGTTTAAAGAACAACAGATCCGAGACCAATATAAAATTGGAATGCACCGCGCATCCGATAAAGAACGAATAATCATCACACGGCCCATGATCCGCCCTGAAGGGCCCGACTTTTTTGACTAGATCCTTGCGAACCATGACGGCAGAAGGAGTTCCTACAAAATTCTCTCTTAAAAGAAGTAAAAATGGATGTTTTTTGAGTGGACGGTTGAACTCTATCTCTGCTTTTTGTTTGAGAGTCGAGTAATGTTTCACGAGGCGAAAACCAAGGTGTGAATACCTCACCACATAATTACAGCCAATGAAATCAACTTCGGGATATTTCTGGATAAGCTCCGCCTGGACCCTCAGCTTATTTTTAAACCACACATCGTCATGATCTAAAAAAGCCAGATAATCCCCGGTCGCGATCTCCACTCCCACATTTTTGGGAGCGGCCGGGCCGCCGCTGTTGGGTATCCGTCGCGTGATGATGCGATCGCCATAACTTTTAAGGACTTCGGGCGTGCCGTCTTTGGAGCCGTCGTCGATGATGATGATCTCATGCACCGGATAATCCTGGGCTAAAATACTGTCGATCGCCTTTTTGACATAAGGCAGCCCGTTGTACACGGGCATGATGACACTGATCTTAAGGGTTTTTTCAGTTAACATTTTTTAGCAACCACACTTTATCCTTTTTTTGAGCGTCTTTGCGGCAAACCGCAATGTATTGAGAGGAGTCTTATCCTCATTCAATGCCTCTCGATAATATTTAAATCCCTGCTCAGGCTCTTTCTTGGCAAAACTGAGCTCTGCCAAAGTGTACCCTAACTGCGAAGCTTCTTGCCGGCAGCGAACAGCCAGCGCCGCAGAGAATAAACCTTTTTCTTTAAGTTTTGCAGGAAATAAGCGCAGGATCTCCCGGAATTCATCCCACGTTCTGATCGTATTGGCGGAAATATTGGTCACATGTGTGCGCTTGTACATCAAAACCTCATCCGAAACGACAAATGCTCCTTCGAGGCTGCAGCGCATCCAATAATCATAATCCCCGCTGATGCGATAGCTTCGGTTAAAATCTCCCACCTTATCCGCCACCGCTTTTGTCAGGACCACTGTCGACGAAGTACCCATGATGTTCTCACCGATAAGCACTTTGTGCGGGTCGCGGATGATCGGCTGGGTAGGATCGAAATGTTTCATGAATTTTAACTTTGAATAATGCCGCACACGGTGGCTGCCACCAATGGGACGCTGGATAAAATTGCAGCAAGCAAGAACAGCCTCCGGATAACGCTCTAGAAGTTCCACTTGTTTTTTGAGCTTATCCCGAAACCACACATCGTCGTGATCCAAATACGCCACATATTTGCCCGTCGCTAGCTTTGTGCCCTCTGACATGGCATTGGCAATGCCCTTATTGGGATCTATTCTAAGCGAACGCACAGGCGCCTTCTTCTTATACTCTTCAATGATAGCGGGTGTGCGATCGGTAGAGCCATCATCCACCACGATGATCTCATAGGCCGGCAAGCTCTGTGCCAAAATACACTCAAAAGCGCCGGGAAGATATTTTTCGCCGTTTAGAACCGGGATCACAACACTGACGCTGGGTTGCTGGCTCATGCGGCCGCCTTCCAAAGATCCAGAAGCTTGCTCGATTCTTTGTGTAGGTCAAAATCTCTTGAGACTTTTTCATATCCCTTGTCGGAAAATGCGGCTCTCAGCTTCTCATCTTTGAGCAATGCCTCGATCTTTTCCGCCAACAAGTCCACATTATCAGGTGGCACCAAAAAACCACTAACATCATTGCTGATGAGTTCGGGAATACCGCAGATCGCAGTCGAAAGAACCGGCGCGCCAAAAGCCATGGCTTCCATCAAAGATACCGGGATCCCCTCGGATCGGCTGGGCAGCACAAAAATGGCCGCCTGAGCAAGCTTTGCAAACACCTCTTCTTGCGTTTGATTGCCCAAAAGTTTCACTTCGCTGCGTAAATCATTCAATACGATCAAGCGCTCAAGCTCCTGCTTCTCTTCTCCATCACCGGCTATCTCGCATCGAAATGATATTCCTTTTGCTTTCAGCTGTGTTAAGGCGCGGATCAAAATATCCAATCCCTTTTCCTTGTGAAGACGCGCGGCGCTGTAGAGAAGATTGGATGACCGAGATCCGGTATTTCTTTGGATGCGCCTAAAATCCACCCCGCAATGAATAATAAGAATGTCGCTGGGATCCACATCATGGCGATCCACGAGATAAGATTTATTGTATTCAGAGATCGTAATGTGTTTTTTGGCAAGCCGTGATTTGACTTTCCAGTTATTGTACTTATTGTCAAAAATATCATAGCTGTGGGTCGTAAATGTATAAGGTATGCCCGATAAGGAATGCAACAAAAGTGCGGCATTGGACGACTCGTCACCAAAATGCGCATGAACATGATCCGGCTTTTTTTCAGCGATCATCACGGACTCGGTCAGATCCCAAAAAAAGTTCTTTCGTATGCCTTCGCCGTCCATCATCACCAATTTCCAAGTGCTGAGATATCTTAGCGGCTGTCTGGTGACCCAGTAAACATGGGCTGCGACTTTTTTGAAGAAACCTTTCTTTTCAAAATAAGTCACCTTGATCTCCTTGGCTCTGGGATGCTCGCGGGTTTCGCCCGAGGACTTGTAAGCCACGATCTCAATATCCACCCCTTTTTCTCGGATGGACAAGATCTCATTCAATATGAATGTTTCGGATATTTTTGGATAGATATTTAAAATATAAACTACTTTCACTTTTTTTGTTTTTTCTCCCAATTCCATGCCGACTGGATGATCACATCCAGATCCAGCTTTGGCTTCCAGCCCAGTACTTTCAATGCTTTGCCGGAGGACGCCACCAGCTTGGCGGGGTCGCCTGGCCGCCTTGGGGCCATCTTCACTTTTACTTTTTTGCCCGTGATCTTCTCGACGCTCTGAACGATATCTTTCACGGAATACCCATTGCCGCTGCCTAAATTAAAGACGTCGCTTTTATTGCCTTTGCTCAAATACTCCAATGCTTTTAAATGAGCATCCGCAAGATCTTCGATATGAACGTAGTCCCGCACACAAGTACCGTCGGGTGTCGCATAGTCATCCCCGAAAATATGGAGTTCTTTCTTCTCGCCCGTTAAAACCTTAAGCACATTGGGGATAAGATGCGCTTCCGGCTCATGAAGCTCGCCGATCTCACCGCTGGGGTGCGCGCCGCAGGCATTGAAATAACGCAGCGCTACAAATCGAAAATCCGTCACGCTGGTGAGATCGCTCAGGATATGTTCGATCATGAGTTTGGATTGGCCATACGGATTAACAGGTGCTTTGGGATCGTCTTCCAAAAGCGGGATCTGCTTTGGTTCACCAAAGATCGCGCATGTGGAAGAAAAAATTAGCTTATTCACTTTGCACACCTGCATCGCTTTGAGCAGCTGGACAGCCGCAGAGACGTTATTGTCATAATACATCACAGGCTTTTGTACGGACTCTCCCACTAAAGCAGAGGCGGCAAAATGCATCACCGCATCAGGTTTGAATTTTTTGATCCCGGCCAAGATATCGTCATAATTTTTGAGATCGCCTTTGATGAACAGCACGTTTTTGGGTACAAAACGGCGGTGACCCGTCGATAAATTATCGAACACGGCCGGCTTATGGCCTGTTTCGAGGAGTTTGCGCACCATATTGGATCCGATATATCCCGCACCACCGATCACAAGAACTTTCATTATTTTCTCCTAATTTTTTATTCTTTGTGAATACATGAAACTGATCGTCTTAAAAAAAACATAAAAAGGTAAAGATAGGCCTTTGATCTTCGAAAGGGTTTGTTTCAGCAATTTGTCCTTTTCTTCCCGCGTCATACTGGACCCCTCGACATTCCTAAAATAATACGCGCCCGTCCACCCCAACTTTGAAGCCGGTAAATACCCGTTTCGAAATTTCAGGATCACATCGAACAGATCCTGATTGAATTTCCTGGTCGTCGTCAATGAGCCTCCATGAAAACGGTACAAATATACCGGCTCAGCCAAGCGCGCCATTTTAAAATGCTTAAAAACACGCATCCAATAATCATAGTCTTCGACCATCTCTAAATTGGGGTTATAATCACCCAGTTTTTCGTACACGCGCCGAGTATATAGATAGCAAGCGCCTATATTATTTTTCTGCGCCAAACTTTCATGGCTCGTCTGAATATGCTCTTTACGGCCCTCTTCTTCGTACACAGCCCAATAATCCGCATATACAAAATCAACTTTGGGCTGCTGTTTAAAAACAGCCAACATCTTCTCCAAGGACTCGGGAGTATACTCGTTGTCATCCGACGTCCAAGTCAGAATATCTCCGGTGCAAGCCGCAAAACCAATATTGAGCGACCGCGGAAGCCGCTGATTGGCCTTATTTCGGATCACTTTGACCCGCGCATCTTTTTGAGCATATTCGCTCATGATCGCGGGTGTCGAATCCGTCGAACAATCATCCACCAGGATCAGCTCAAGATCCCGGTGTGTCTGGTTCAAACAGCTCTCGATCGACCCTCGCAAAAACTTCGCGCCATTGTACGTCGGCAGCACGATACTGACTTTGCTCAAGCCTTTTCTCCTATGGTTATGAGCAAATAGCCTTGATTCAGCCGCGAGGGCTTTGAATGATCCTTGATCTTAAAAATACCTTTCAAAACATTTTGCATCTTTTGTCCGCCGCGCATGGTGAGAAAATCAAGCGAATGCCGCGTCCCCACTGAAAACTCGACCAGTTTGCCTTTTGTGGCAGCTCGGAAATGAGGCTTCAGCGTTGTAAACGGATGCTCGCCGCCCCAAACCCATTGGCCCTTTCTTTCAAGGTTCCATTTACCAAATCGATAGGCTAAAGACCAGGCATTGGGCACCATGATGATCACGCGTTTGCGTGCGATACGAAATGCTTCTTTCAAAATGGACTTGATCACCTCGTCCGTAAAATACTCAAACACACCGCAGCTGTACACCGCATCGAATTGACCATCTTTATAAGGCAGGGTTTTGGTCATATCCGCCTGTTGAAAATGTCCCGCCACATTTAATTTCTGAAATAGATCCTTCTCAAAAGCTACGTTGTTATCGGCCCAATCCAAAAGTGACATATTCTTGCCGTTCAAAGCCAAAGTAGCCGCCAATTCACCGCGACCGGCGCCCATATCTAAGATGTCTCGGCAATCACTTGTATGATTCAAAACCGGCTGCACCCAAGGCATGTTGTATCCCGTCAAGATCCCTTCAGCTACACGCCGCACTTCTTCGCGATTGTCGCTTTGAAGCACCTTGGACCATTCGTTGGGGGATAAATTCTCAGGCTTTGTCATTATTTCCTCAGCAGCATATGCAGATCCAAGAAGTATTTCACGGCCCAGCTGATCTCTTCATTCGGGAAATAAAATGCGTTCTTCCCATAGCCACCATAGAATCCACCGCTAGGATTCTGGATATTCTGTAGATACTTAAAGGCTTTCTCCGCGGGCTCTCTCATTCCACATTTCACCATCGCGATCGCGATCTGAGCAAGTCCTGTCGAGCACACCCAGTTCACATTGGGAAACGCTGCGATCGAACCGTCTTTTTTCTGAACACGCAGTGCTTCCGCCAGTCCTTTTTTATAAAGCTCGGTTTCGCCGAGCTCCACCATGGCTTCCATGATGTATCCAAAAAAATGTGAAAGCACTTTGAACTGCGCGATGTCTGGACGTGTGCGGTAATACGCGCGCGCCTTCTCACCCGCCTCGATATATTTATCAACTCTGAGCCTCTTACCCGTATCGATAAGCGGCTTGATACAATATGCATGCACATTATCTGTGATCACAGAGCCGTCCGGCATCGCCCAAGTCGACAGATCCGGCGTATTGATCTTGCCATCAGGCTGTATCTGCGTCAGCACCCAGTCACACACGCGGCGCAGACTCGGTTCCACTTGAGGCGCATCATTGAGCACCGCCAAATAACCGCGCACCACCTGCACAGAATCGAATGTGTATGGGATATCATGGATATCGGTGAAAGCACCATCCGGCCTCTGAACGGATACCTCCCACTCAGCCAACTCAATAGCCAGTTTTTTCTCGCCGATCCTAAAAAGTGTATCGATCAGATACCCGGTCACTTCCTGCGTAGCCGTTTTCTCTTTGTGGTGAGGCAGAATACCGCCATTTGGCAAACGGTTATCCTTCACCCATTGGATAGCCTTATCCACTGACACTTTGGGATCTATATCTTTGAGTGGCTTTGTTCCCAAAAGAAAATTAAACATACTCATCTCCTGTAATATTTAAACTATGACTTTTTGTTTCTGTGCCAATGATCTGTAAGCGGCCTCGAGCACACGCTGAACCGAGACCCCAGCCGTATTGTCGATAACACTCGTTTTATTGAAGCGCATCGCCTCGACAAAATGGTCTATCTGGCTTGAAAAACCGGTCTCCCATGTGCCTTTGTTCGGGATACGCTTCCAATCGGCCCACGTTTTGTATTTCACCGTGACACCTTGTATATCCAGATGGATAGCACCTTCATCACCGTATATCTCCAGATAAGTGTTGGGTGTCACCCAAGCCGCCCAGCTGATATCAACCGTCCCTACAACACCGCCTTTGGTGCGCATCTCAAGCTTTGCAGTATCCTCCACGCCCACATTTTTAGCATCCATCGCGGAGGCTTCGATGCTTTCGATATTGCCAAAAAGATATTGGATAAGATCCGCCGCATGCGGGCCGTTGTCCATGATGACACCACCGCCGGAAATATCCTTATTCACAAACCAAGTGCCGGCCATATCCATGTACCCGCCAAAGATCAGGCGAAATGTCAGGATCTTGCCCAACGTCCCTTTATCGATAAGCTCTTTGGCCTTGAGAACCTCTTCCGAAAAACGAAGCTTAAAAGCTGTCAAAAGAAGTTTTCGTTTCTCATCCGCTTTCTTGACCATGGCTTCTGCGTCCGCAACACTGACCGACAACGGCTTCTCACAAAGCACGTGCACGCCTGCATCCATAAAATCACATGCGATCTCTTTGTGCGTGGAAGGAACCGTACAGATACTCACGCCCTGCAGTGTTTCATTTTGGATAAGTTCTTTATGTGAACGATAGACCTTGGCACCCACTTCCTTGGCAAATACCTCCGCGCGGCCCGTATCTGTATCCGCCATCGCCACGATCTGCACTCTGGGATTCTTTTTATAAGCATCCAAGTGAGCGCGGCCGATCTGCCCACAACCCACGATCGCCACACGCACTTTATCTCCGGTCGGCTGCGCAGGAGCCTTTACTTCGGATCGTTCGGTTTTGATCGGAGCTGATTTGATCACATTCTTAGAAGAAACCTTCTCCAATGAATATTTGATAGCCTGATAAGCACGCTCCACACCCTCTTTTCCCCAGCCTTCGTGCCAAGGGATGGTCACCAGTGTTTGCAATTCTTTCTCCGCCTTGGGACAAAGACCCTCTTTATACTCATACTCTTTTTCAACATTGCGAGCCGTAAAAGGAAGCTGCGAGTTGCCGTATGTTTTTTTAGCCGACAAAGACTCGGTGCAAAGATAGATCGCTTTGCCTGTGTATCCCGCCATCGCGTAGACACCCTTACGGATCATCTCTTGGCAAAATGTATTGAGATCAACGCCTTCTAATTTGAAGGAATACAGCCAATACGAATGATGCGTGCCCTCCGTGACCGGTGTCGGAGTAAGCCCATCAATACCCGCTAAAAGCTTTGTCATCTGCACACCCATCTCATGGCGCTTATCGATGACCGCTTTTACTTTTTTGAGTTGAGCACGGCCCACCGCCGCAGTCAGCTCATTCATGCGGTAATTGGGAGCATGAAAAAGATAAGCACGTGTGCCCCAACCTTTTCGCGCATAACCTTTATCCACGAATAATTTCATACGGTCATAATATTGTTTGTTGGAAGTGATCGTCATTCCCCCATCACCGGTGGTCATGTGCTTGGATTGTTGGAAACTAAAACAGCCGATGTCGCCGATGGTTCCCACAAATTTACCCTTGTACTCGGTCATGTGGGTTTGTGAGCAATCTTCGATCAGCGGCAAATTGTGTTTTCTGGCGACAGCTAACATCTTGTCCATATTGCAAGTATTGCCAAAAAGATGGACAGCGATGATCGCTTTGGTGCGAGATGTAATCTTCCGCTCGACATCATCCGGATCCATTTGATACGTCGCATCGATATCCGCAAAAACCGGGATACAGTTTTGAGACAGGATCGGGATGATCGTCCCAAGATCGGTGATGGGAGCTGTGATGATCTCACTTCCCCCGTCTGGGTCAAGTGCACCTAGCGCTGTGTGAATGGCCGCTGTTCCAGAAGTCGACGCCACACCATAAGGAACACCGTAAGCCGACGCAAATTCCTTTTCGAAATTGGAAACCATGTAGCCGTCGGCTCCGAAAAGATTTTGGGTTAGAAGTGCCTCGCGCAACATCTTGAGTTCAGATACGTCGAACAACCTGCGCCCGCCATGGCTTTTGGCCTGGCGCATGAGAAACTCCAACATGGCATTGATGCCGGGCTTTGCGATGCCCTTTATGGTTTTTTTGATGGCTTGTTTCATTTTTCCAAAAGCTCCCTTAAGAAGTTGATCTGTGATGTTTTCTCAACACTGATCTTTTCTTGATCCAGTTTTACGAGTTTATTTTTGACCTCTCCCACACCGGCGCGGTCAAACAAAAGCGCTCGCGATGATTCCGTATACAGCCTGGCCCAATTACCGAACGATAGCGTTGGAATACAAGCATGCACGCGATCCGAGTAAGTCGCATGCGTATTGGCAAATAGATGTAAATAATCCTCCGGCAGATCCGAGATCATCATGTCCGGGCGGCTGTAATATTTGCGCGCTGCTTCATTGTTTCGCTCGATGAACGGCCAGCTCTTTTTGAAAAAGTACGTCTTGCGCGAACGATCGAAGCTGTTGGGTGTGACCTCAAAGCACGCATGTTGAGTCCTAAATATCTTCTTCCCTTGGCTGTCAATGGCCGGTTCATCCATGGCATCGAAGTTGAATACCACGAAGTCCTTCTGCAAGAGTTTTGCCGGCTTAAAAGCTTCGCGCACAAAAAAGGCGCAATCAATACCATCATACGACCGCTCGCAGAGATCCTTGAAATGCCCAAAACTTTCACGATCCCTTGACATAAAACCATAAGGCTTGATCTCCGCCATGAATTTACGGAAATTCTCGATCTCCTCTTTGGTATAAAGATACAAACTTGCACCCAAGAAAATGATCTTCACACCGCGCTTGGCCATGTTTTTAAGCACCGGCCCCTGCACCGCGATGAATTCATCACAAAGCGTCATACCCGCGACGACAAGGAAATCTGTTTCGATAAGCTCTGCCACATCCAGCGCGCGGTTTTGGTCGATATTGTTCACCCAGCAGAACCATTTGGGCATCTCGCTTGCGGTGTAAAGCTCTGCCTTTGGCACAGCTTGCCGTATCTGATACGTGGCACCCATATCGATAAAAGCATTGCCCACATTGATAGGCCATCCGGAATTGTAATAAACGATCTTCATATCAAAATACCCTCCCCAAATAGAACTGCTATGGATGAAATAATGAAATGCATTTCATTATAGTGAACAAATAGTGAATCTTCGGCTGCAGGATAATATCTCTCACCGCTCCCAATAAACCCTCTAAACAATCTATTTTCAATACGCCGATAAAGCTCTCGACCTAGATTATTTTTCTGAAGATGCGCCGCAGCTCCCAATATCGCTTTGATCCTACGTGTCTTTCGAAGGCTGTCCGACATGGCTTTGACGATATCAGGCCTATTCTTTTGCGACGCCAGAAATTTAAGCTCGGCGGCCTGTCGCACATCATCCGTTCCCCACAAAAAGATCTTCCCCGCTTTTTTCAAGTCAAATTGCGATACATCAAATGTCTTGAACGATCCCAGCGCGCCAAATAGATCCAGCACCAACATCGTGCGATAACATTTTAGACACTGGCTGCAGTTTTTTTCATCCCCCATCAAAAAGCACACATGCAAATGGTTTTGGGCGACCTTTGATCGGCTGATCCACTCGATCTTATCGGCTCTGCTAAAGGTAGCGCCGGACTGCTTGACCAACATCTGACGAGAAGAAAAAAGCGGCATAAGCGCTAAGTGTGAGCCTTGAGGGAATGAATCATGATATCCGCCACTGGACGCAATAAATGCTTTTCCATACCTTTTTTCCAGCAAGTAAGCAACACTCGCCAACACGGCTCCATGACACATATACTCCCACTCACAATTTTTAAGCTGAGTCAGCTTGATATTGGTAGCGATCGTCACAAACCCTTTACCCATCTGCCTAGCCGCGTCTCGCAAAGATCTTTCCTTCTGCTCGTTGGCCACGGTATTGATGTGCGGAATATCAAACCCCCAGATATACGCCAGATCATCAATGTGTATTTTTTCATAAGGATCATTGGTCTGCTCGTGGTACAAGGCGGTAAAAAAAGCATCAACTCCGCCCGAAAAAAACGACAACGCCCGATCCGGATTCTCTGAAGTCAGCGGATCAGCCTTGTCAGCATGTATGGACATGGGTTTAAGCTTTGGAAACCAAAAGCTCCATACACGCATAAGCTCATGTGCATGTCTCAATAGCTCGGCATCAACAGGCAGGTCGATATGCAACGGCTCTTGCAAAGTCATGGCCACGGGAGCCAAACACAGGACCCATGGATTACCGGAGTCACTCAAATATTTTTTCAAACTTTGATCCACCTCAAACCAATAGGATTCAGGGCTGATCTCAGGATTGTCATACGCCACATCTATGGACAGCCGCACAAAGCCGGGTCTTGTGGGTGACTCAGTGATCTTACTGGAAAATGCTCTCACAAATACCTCTCCTGACAAATATAGGCTCTAAGTTTTGTGTTGAACGCCGCCACCCACTGGTGCTGTCCATACGAACACCAATGCAAAGCGCTCGCTTTTGACCTGACTTTCCATTCCGGTTTTATGTATGAACTGATATATTTTTCTAGCGCCCGCAAAAAACAAAAAACAGAGCGCATCATAAGACGAAGTGTTAACAAAGCCTTACCGTTCGATGCACGCGTAACCGTGTAAGAAGCCATGATCCCCGTCGTGTAAGCGCGCTGATAGAAATATTGTTCGGTGCAACGACTCGCTGGGATCCTGTGATGAAGCCATGCTTTGGGCTCGTACATGATCTTGTGTCCTGCCGCATAGATCTTGGTAGCCAATCCAGACTCTCCGTCACCGGTCCACCATTTGTATTTGGGATCTCCAAAAAAATCCGGGTTAAACCCACCCACCTCGTACAAAGCATTTTTTTTCACGGACATATTGCACCCCCAAGGTGCATGAGGATACACGAGCTCGATGGCCTTCTCACCAAAATCTAAAGCACTGAGAGCGGCTGGATTAAAATGAGCGACCCATTTCGGCGGCTCCACCTCCATCTTCAGCACCACTTTACCGGCCACACTCGCCACGCGTGGATCCTTGTAAGGCTCCAACATCCACTGAAGCCAGTCCGTTGGCAAAAGCACGTCATCATCCAGATAAACCAAGATCTCTCCCAGAGCAGCACGCGCACCTGCATGGCGAGCCTCACCCAGCCCCGGCTTCGTTTCTTTGATAAATCGGATCGCGTGCTTGCCATTCTTGTTGTATTCATCGACGATCTTAGCCACTTCATCCTTGGGCCCATTATCGATCACGATGATCTCAAAATCCTGCGCCGGATAGCTGAGTGACTGCAAAGAATCAAGCTCATCACGTAAATACTGCAACCGGCTTCCGTAAGTGGGTATCAAAAGTGATGCTTTCACGCGGCTGCTCCGTGAGCTTCCCATCGGCCAGGCAAATCCATCAGACCCGTAACCTCAAAATTTCCAGCCCCCTCAACCTTAAGCTCATATAATTTCTCATGCTGATCGAACGCAACATGACCGGTTGAATCCCAACAACCAATACTCACGAGGTACTCACCTTCGTGGAACGGCAAAGACCGAACAGTGTAAACGACCTCACCATGGCCATTCACCGTTTTTGTATCGATACCATGGTCAAGTGTTGTGGCGTGCACGACCAGCGTACCATCTTGTGTCGAAATACCGATCGCAAACTCAGGATTCACGATCGCTTCTTTCGCTTCGAACCGGATCCTGATCTTAAAAAGATCACCATGTTGAAATGTCTTCTGAACTCTATCTTGTGCATCCAAAAAATCAACCTGTCTTATCACGATCTGTTGTGTGCCATAGCGCACTTTATGCTCCCAAGCTGCCTTGGCATCCGTTTGAGTCAGCGCCTCTTTTTTGTACGCTTCAATGATCTCGGTAGTCGAACCATAATGTTTCACTTTCCCGCGCGACAAATGAAGCACCTTGTCACACAGTTGTTGCACCGAGCTAAGATCATGCGAAACAAATATTTTTGTGACACCTTTTTTCTCAAGCT
>CAYODQ010000009.1:23110-52665 GCA_964402785.1 uncultured Planctomycetia bacterium | reverse complement strand
AAGCAATTCATTCACGATATGCTCAAATGTTACTTTCAAAAAAACCTCTTTCATGGTGATCCATAGAAGCAGGATCGAGATGATGGTGATGGCTAGGCGCCAGCTTAAGGAATGGATCTTTGATCTATACTGGGTCATCTTGACGCCATCTGTTTCAAAACGACATCACTGACCATTCTCTCCATGTCCGTTGATGCTGAGGAGGGCATATGGCCTTCCATGATAGACGCGGCTTCCCGCGTTCTCGTTTCAATGTCGCCATGAACCGACATTCGATCCAGCTGTTCATTGGTGGGCACGAATTCCAAACCCAAAAAAACCTTGTCATAACTCATCTCGGATAGCCCCAAATACTTTAAAAAGAATTGCCTGGCCTCTTCGGGATGATCAGCAGCGTATTTTCTTGCCTTTTCAAAAGCGCGTATCAAATACGTTAATTTTTTGGCATTCTTTTGGATAAACTCCTCATCCGCCACCAACACGTCAGCGACAGCGAACGGCACCTTCGATGAGTCGAACAATGTGGCCGCCGGATAAGACTCCATTATCTCGATCGAAAATGGCGGATACGTCTCTATAGCATCCAATTCTCCTTTTAAAAATGACCTTACAAGGTCAGACTGAGGCCTCAGAACCGCCTGAATATCTTCAAATTTCATACCGGCCGATCGAAGCGCGTGATGGATCATCACAACGTCCACCGACTCCGGCTCAAATCCTACTTTTTTATCTTTGAGATCTTGGACACTCGCGATACCTTCTCGGGCTAACAGTCGATCTGCTCCCACCGAGTAATCGATGATATAAAATGACTGCGCCCTGCTCTTAGAATAGGCGCGAACCGCAATATGCTCCATCAAAGTGCAGGTCATGACATCCACTTGCCGCCTCTCATATGACTTCCTCACATCGGCAAGCGATCCAAGATCGACAAGCTCAAAATTCACGCCATCTTCGTTCAAAAAACCCTTTTCTTCGGCCAAATAAAAAAAGGCATAGCCTGAAAAGGGCGTGATTCCGACACGAATGGGCTCATCATGGTTCTGCGCACAACCATAAAAAATAAAGCCACACAGGGCCGCGCCTATGACTTGAGTTATTTTTAGTAATAATTGATTAGTCATTTATTGATTAAGATACTAATTATCATACTTAATAAGTATTACATTGACCCTAACCGCTTATAATGCTCTGCTAAAACCTTTTTCTGTCCTGAAACCACCCAGCGCTTGCTATATAGATGACGAACAGCATTTTGCGCGCTCACGTTGTCGATGCTGAGCATTCAAAACTTAAGCAGACTAAGATTCATTGGAACATGATAATTATTACTCATAAATTGACATCAAATTATGATTCTAGTAGCATGGGTGGGATGATAAAGACTCTGCTATTATTCCTCATAGGATGCATGATGACGGTTCAAGCCTTGGCAGCGGACGCATCCAACCAAATGTTATCCGGAAGCAAGTTTGTTCAGGAAAAAAAATACGACGAGGCTATCCGGGAATTTGAGGCGGCTGTATCCTTGGATCCGGAAAATGCGGAAGCGCATCTTATGCTGGGCTTGACCTATGCTGCCAAGCGAGACCTAGACAAGGCGCTTGAGCATACACAGAGATCCATCACCATCAAGCCCTCGTACAGCGCCTACAATAACCTAGGCCTCATCTACGCCAACAAAGGGCAATTTCAAAATGGCATCGAAGCCTATGAACATGCCTTAGAATTAAATCCCAAATCCTATGCCGCTTGGCATCAACTAGGAAAATTGGCTTCCTCCAATGCTAATTTTACAAAATCCATCGAGGCCTTTACAAAAGCGATAGAACTCAATCCAAAATTTCCAGAAGCATATCAAGGGCTTGGAAGTGCTTATTACATGGAAGGCGACATGGCTTCTGCTTTGCAGCAGGTTAATCGTCTAGAAAAAATACAGTTTTTGGACAAATCCAAAGAGCTTGAAGCGTGGATCAAAGAAAAAGAAGGCAAAAAAGCCAGGGCTCTTAAGAAAGCCGGCGTCTCCAAACCTACCGCGTCAGCTTAATTTCAAAACTGTTTTATAGATCGTCACTGAGCATTTTGCAATGCTCGAGTCTTTGCTCTTGGGTTGGATCTGATATTTTTCTATTTTAAGCAACTTGGTTGAGCTTTCGATCCCGTGAAAGAACTGCCCCACCTGCTCCATCTGCGCCTCACACTCGAGTGATGCGTAGTAACGCTTGATCCCTTTATCATTCTCAACTTTTCCCGGCTTCACAAAGATCAAATTAACTCCTGATTTTTCTGCGATCACTTCCACATCCTTCAAAAGCCCGACGGTCTCCTCTTCGGGATCCTTGGCTTCTACGGAATAACCGATATAGTCCTGATTTTCAGCGATGATGCCATCTTTGTGGAGGAGAACTTTCATGCTTTTTTTAATAGCCGCTTCCTGATCATTGATACTTGCCGTCAGATTGGTCAGCGAAGTGGTGATCGGAAGTATGATCACTTTATCGATGAACATCGATCCTAGAACCAGGATGGTCAAAAACAAGATCCTCTTTTCGCTCTTGGAAAGTTTTTTGTGCATCTCCATTAGCTTGTTCATTTGGAGGCAGGCCTCGTCTTTGTCTCGATCATTGCATTGATCTCAAAATCAGCCACATCCCGGCCGCCATCGTTGCGAGCATTGACGCCTTTGGTCTTCACATTCTTAAAAATACTGGATTTGTCGAGCTCGCTGACATAGGTGAACACCGAGGACATCACAGCGGATGTGCCTTTGACGCTAAACTTACCCGAAGACTCATCGTATTTGATTTCAGTCAATTTTGCATCCAGTGGAGTGGCGTCATACAATTCGGTCAACGTTTCCAATGAGGTTCCTCTAGAAACCAAATAGGATTTGACGAGCTCCGTCTTGGCCAGCATCTGCTCCAGCTGCCTAGCGCTATCTCTCACCGGCAAATAATGTGTCGTGATCTGCTTAAGATACGCTTTTTTGAACGAGATCTTCGTCATGATATTGGCGAAAAAAAGACTGAAAATGATCATGGTCACAATACCCATTTTGAACATCTCGCGGCCTCTTTTTTCTAGAGCGATCTTAAGCCTTTTTTCTTCAGAGGTAAGATCGACCTTTAGCTTTTCGGCCAAAAAAACCGTCGAAAGCACATTTAAAAAAGAGGCTTTGTCAGATGCCTGCACACTTGCCTTGGCTTCATCTGACAAAGGAAAAAGATCGCCATAAGGCTGCTTTTTAAGCGGTATGGATAACGCATCTGATACGATCTCTTCGATATCAGGTACACGATTCAAAACGCCCGTGAGGATCCCCAGCTTCGGCGGCACGCCAATTTCATCCGTTGAATAACTTTCCAGGGACTTTCCCAGCTCATCCTGAAAACGATCCAAATAAGCTTCACGATCCTCTGCCAACTGCGTAGCGCCGATATGAATACCGCGCATGAACAAGGACTTACCTTCTTTCATGATCGTAAAACCTGTAAAAGCATCATCCACATGGATGATAGCGACGGTGTCATCCTTCACATCTTTCTCGACCGCGCGGCCAATGTGGATCGAAAATGCCTCTGGAGGAAAAACAACCTTTTCCAACTTGAGGCCGGCTCTCTCCAGCATCTGGATCTGCTTATTGATGGTCTCTTTGGGGACGATCACCAACAACACCTTGGAGTATCGCTCTCGCACGATTCCAAGATTGAGCATGTCCACAATGATCTCGGCACGAGCATACGGCGTGTGGCGGCTTGCCTGTAAATTAACAATCTCTTTTATTTCCTCAGGATCCTGGGATGGGATCTCGATATTGCGGGTGATCACAAGCGGCAGCGGCACCATCAGCAAGACCCGCGGATTCTCTAATTTGAACTTTTCAAGCGCTTGCCTTAACAACAAAAGGACGCCATCTTCCATCACATTTTGGATGGGATAAATAATCGCATGTGCTATTTCTTTTTTAAGTCCTTTGGCCTGAAAATGGGCAACTCTGAGAAAATTATCATCGATCTCTATGGCAAGGACATCACCACTGCTGCGGCGTGAGAAAAATGCGGGTTTGATACGGATCACCGGGCCGGCCATAGTACTCCCGAAGAACGAGCCAACTTTACTTTTCCTTTACGATCGATCACTGCATCCAGAACAACCGAGACTTTATTTTTATCCAAAGTGGCCGTTATATGTGCTGAAAAAAAAGCGGAATTGAGCCCCACACTTCCTCCCGATATCAAACCATCTAAGATCGACTTTTGTGTGCCATCCAATGGAGTGCCCGCTTTTTTATCCATATCTTCTGCAACGGTCGCGAGACTGCTAAAAAAACGGTCATCACCTGTACCTCTCAGGCCATCATCGCCCTTTAAGTATCGCGCAATGTCTTCAGCTGTTTTCGCATCAAAACCCAGAGCCAAATAAACAGGCTGTGTTGCGGTGTTCAAATTCACCGCTCCCTCGCCATAAACAGTAACATACGGCTTGATCGCTTCAAAAATGTTTGTGGTCATGCCCGACACCAGTAGAGTCTCATCCAAAAGCTCATAAGGCATATCCTTGGCGCTATAGGGTTTTTCTAGTGATTCGTAAGCGCTATCCTCAGCCCCATAGTCAGGGTGGCCAAAAAATGAATCAGAGTCCATCCAATCGATCAGGCAATACGCTAACTCCTCAGAGTCATCCTTGGCAAGCCCGGCAACCTGTTGCAATAACCGTGAAAGGATCTCCGGTTTTGTTTTATTGAGATTGATCTTACTTCCTTCGTCCACCAAGCCGTTTTTTAGGCCATCGCCTATCTTAAGAACTCCGTTTTTTAAGGCGATCTCTGGTGGAACGCCGACAGACCAAGAATCTGCCGACGTGTCCAATTCTTTGTCCCCATCGTCTTTGATATAGCTTTTTCCCAGCTCAACTCCAGAATAAGCCAGTGGGTACAGAGCGTCAAGCGTTTGCAGGCGCGATAAAAGCGCTGCTCTCTGTTGGACGCCGAAGCTGATAGATAATGAAAATAAGGTCAATATCATCAAAGCCCACATGGCCAACACTAGGACACTACCCCTCCGGCTAAGCTTCAACTCAGCCTCCCGTTGGTAAAAAGTAAGATTTTGTTTGAATCTGGCTTCCTTTATGAGTGTATTGGATCTGTATGGCGACGGGCAGCTTTTTAGGATCTGCTTTCCAAGCATCGGCCCATGTGTAGGTTTTATCCGCATCGTCATAAATGTAATAACTCAACTGAAACGCGCCTACTTCACGAAGAAGCACCGTTTTTTTTCCTTCATGCTCTTTATACAACTCGCTGATGTTCTTAGCCTGCCGAATGATCGCTTTCAAATTGGGGTCGTAATACAAACGCACCTGCCCGATCCCATGCTCCCCGCCTAGTTCAGGTACCGTTGATAAAAATGTGGCAAATGATACTTCTTCAGAACTTCCCTCAAAAGGCACGGTTTGATATAAAAAAGTATTTTCGAGATCCGTGCGCATTTTGTGGTAAAAGATCTCAAGATCTTCGATCGGGGTAGGCGTATTCACAGACTTCCACACGCGCATCCCCACAGAAAAATTGGAAAAAACCGTGTAAAAAACGATCGGTAGAAGCGCCATGACCAACAGCAGCTCTACGAGAGAAAATCCCGCTCTAGAGCGCTTGGGATGGGTCGGGTTTATAAACATACTGCTCGCTTTCGATAAGCATCGGCTTTCCACCTTCATTCCATTGCATGGAAAGTTGCACCGAGTAGAGATTTGTTCCGCTGGCCGGCCTTATCGTCTGCGACCAATCCAAAGACTTGCCCCCATCTGATAAGGATCCACTTTCTGAAGGACTAAAGCCGTCCGAACTCAAGATCGATTCCCTGGCCATACTCATTTTCTCACCCATCCATATCATGGACTGAAGTGAATGCGTATAGCGGCCAAAAACGTCCATCGAGCGCATATAACTGCCCTGGAGCAGCACAGCGCCCATCATGATCACCGAAACCGTGATCATGAGCTCGATCATCGAAAAGCCGGAATTAGCTTTCCCAGTTCTTAACATCGTCCTCGCTCTCGACTCCATCACGACCCACAGAATACAAGTCATAATCATAAGTACGATGAGCTCCGGGAGAAACGTACTTATACTCTCTTCCCCAGGGATCTACGGGTTTCTTTTCCAAATACGGGCCATTCCAATTACCTGAGTTGGAGGGCTTGGTGAACAGCGCCTGCAAACCTCCGTCTTCACCCGAGGGATAGCGCCCATTGTCGAGCTCGTATAATTTCAGCGCTGTGGCAATATTGGCTGTGATATCCGCCTGCGCAGCACTGACTTTGGCCTGCTCGGTTCTACCTGCTAAACGAGGCATCACCATCGCCGTCAATGCTCCGATGATGATCACAACCAGCATGAGCTCGATCAGCGTAAATCCACGATTAGATTTCAGACTATAGACTATAGACGATAGACTATAGATTTGTTTATTGTTTTGCATATTTGTGCCTTTCTTTTTCTATGGTCTATTGTCTATAGACTATAGTCTAGGATTGCTGTAAATACCTTCTCCATCTTAACTCCATCTCGTCGTACGTTTCAAATGATTGTCGATAGGCGGACCTCAAAGAATCTTCGAATGATTTGCCGTCTCTTAAATTGCGGCAAAGCTCCGTAAATGAACCCGCTCCATAAGTAGTGATCAGAAAATCCACTAGAGATATAGCCTGAATATAAAAAGCTGCCACACGTTCCGCGGATGGATTGGTTTCATATCGTATATCGGTTTGCGTCAACCGTTCGATACTCATCACATCTCCCCTGCGCACCATGTCTTGGATCGCATATCTGGCCATTTGCCTGCGCTCTGCTTCTTCCCACTGAGCCACACCTTCATCCATCCATAGCGGTACGCGGCGTGACATCCCCACAAAATCCCTAAATATAAGATGAGTGATCTCGTGTGGCAGCACCCCATCCAAAAAACCTTCCGTCCCGGCTATCGTATGAATTTCTTTGCTGCTGTCAGCCATGATACCCGCCATCCCATCCGACCATGCAGGCTGCCCCGTGGCTTTCTGAAATGCTTCCTTGGAGGGATGGATATAGATCTTAACCCGATTCTCCCAGCTCCAAAATTTCGAATACCGTCCATAACCAATATCGTCCGCCACTTTTCGATAATATCCTTCAGCTTTGTGTGCTACTTCTTTGGCATGCAATTCATCGCTCAAATACATCACAATAAAATGATCCCCTTTGATCTCTTTCCACTCCGAATCTGCTCGGGCAATATCCGTTAGGCAGACAATAGACAATAGACTATGGACTATAGAAAAAATAATAAATCGCTTCATTTCAACGCCTCGATATTTTTTGTCTATTGTCTATGGTCTATAGTCTTACTTCACGATCATATTCAATTCAAACATCGGCAACATCATCGCGATCACGATAAATCCCACGATGCAACCCATCACCAGGATCATGAGAGGCTCCAAAAGTGACGTCATGATACGAATTGCTTCGTCCGTCTCGCGTTCATAAAAATTGGCCACTTCTTCCATCGCTTCGTCCATTTTTCCGGATTCTTCCGAGACGGATACCAAATTGGTCATAAAAAGAGGAAAAGCACCGCTTTCACGAAGGCTTTTTCCAAGAGATCCGCCTCCCGTGAGGTCCTCAAGTGCTTTTTCCAGATGGGTTTTCAAAACGCCGTTATTGAGCACGGGCTTTGCGATCTCAAGCGCTCTTAAGATCGGTAATCCGCTTTTGATCAAAAGCTCAAACGTGCGTGAAAATCTCGCCAACTCCGATTTAACAATGAATCCTCTCACGATCGGCAGCTTCAGGCTGATAACACTCCACAGCCATTTGGTTTGACCGGGCCGAAGCTTGATGACAGCGATCACGGCAAAAATAACCAATCCAACACCACCCCAAAACCATGGGTTCTGAAAAAATTCGCTAACCTGCATCAAGATCTTCGTGGGAAGAGGCAAATGAGATCCCATGGTCGAAAACAGCTTTGTGAGTTTTGGGATCACATAGGTCAACATGAAAATGATCGTGCCCATACCCGTGAAAGCCATAAGCCCCGGATAAGCCATAGCCGTTTTGACACGCGACATGATCTCTTCCTGTTTTTGACGATAATCCGAGACACGTAAGAGCGCTTCTTGAAGGTTGCCGCTATCCTCACCTGTCCGAACAAGCGCTACATAAACAGGAGGAAATTGTTTAGGATAATCCGACAACACCATGGACAGGCTTCGGCCATTATTAATATCCTTTTGAGCTTTATCTAAAAAGTCCCTAAATTTTGGATTTGTGGATTGCTCTGAGATGATCCAAAGCGCTCTCAGGATTGGCACGCCTGATTTGAGCAAACTCGATAATTGCCGTCCAAATATTGTGATCTCAGATGATCGAATACCTCCAAACAAAGGCTTCTTTAATTTGACCGCTGTCGGTTGCGGAGTCGTTCTTGTTTTTTCTGCCTTCTTTTCTTTTGTATTTTTCTGCTCCGAACTCCGAACTCCCGACTCCGAACTCTCTTTCTTCTTCTCTCCCGCCTTCGCCTCACTCAATTGAACCGGCACCAAACCCATTTGGTCGAGTTTTTCAATAGCATCGTCAAGAGTCGCTGCTTCCACGCGGCCATTCACAACCTCGGTTGGGCCCTTTTTGGCTCGATAGCTAAACTCAGGCATAAAACACCTTCATGTCATTTACTTTCTCTTTCCACGAATTTATCCAATGTTTGGCGATCACGGCTAGTCAGATCTAAAAAACACACAGCTGTCTCAAAAAAAGGCGTGCCTTCGATCGACACCGTCCGCACGACCTTGGCTAGACATTGGATCGGCTTCTTTTCTCCTGGGATCGTGATGCGAAGCTCAAGGATAGATGTCACTGAAATCGCTTCCTTCAAGAAAAAGGATAGGCCGCCTGCGCTGATATCTTTGGTCATGGCCGTAAACTCAGGTGTATCGGATGCAATCTCGCCTGGAAAAAGTGCATCCTTGATCACACGATAAAAAACATGTGCATTGGTGGCAAGTCTTGAGAACAACCGGCGATCGATCGCTGGCTGATCCTTGGATCTAACCGGAATCTCAGCAGGATCCACCGCTTCCAGAAAAGGCTGATCCTCCGAAGAGCCCCCCTCTTCTATATCGGGTGGCGTTGCTTCAAAAACTTCCGAAGGAGTGGTCAATCCGGCGATCACTTTTTGCCAACCGTCTTTCCGAAGTGATTGCATACCTTGAGCAATGGCGGCTTTTTTGACTTCCCCTGAAGGAGCGCGGCGCATGATCATCGATTTAATCGACTCATTCAACACTAAAAGCTCATAGATCGCCAATCGGCCCCAAAATCCTGAGAAATTGCACTGATTGCAGCCTTTACCTTTGAATATCTTGAAATCTTTGACCGATTTATTGATATCTTTTGCTATTTTTTCTTTTAGCTCCAATGGAAATTCTTTGTCTTCTTCTTTGCAATGTTTGCAGATCACACGAATCAGTCTCTGAGCCACAAAAGCCTCGATGCTGGATGCTACCAAATACGGCTGGATGCCGATGTCCACCAAACGCGTGATACCGCTAGCGGCATCATTGGTGTGCAGCGTTGAAAAAACCAGATGGCCTGTCAGCGCGACACGGATCGCCATCTCAGCCGTCTCCAGATCACGCACCTCACCCACCATCATCACGTCCGGGTCATGGCGCAACATACTGCGAAGCCCGCGGGCAAAATCAAGGCCGATATTGGACTGCACTTGGATCTGGGTCACACCTTCCATTTCGTATTCGACAGGATCTTCGATGGTGATGATCTTGCGGTCTTCGGTGTTGATCTTATTGAGACAAGCGTAAAGCGTCGTGCTTTTACCGCTTCCTGTGGGGCCCGTGATAAAAATAACACCGTGCGGCTTATTGATCAATTTATCGAACGTCTCCTGCTGCACTGCATTCAGACCGAGTTTTTCGAGGTCAAACACACGATTCATAGGCAGCATACGAATAACGACACTTTCTCCGTAGGGTGTCGGGATCGAAGAAACGCGCAGATCCAATTGCGTATCCTCCACCTTGACAATGGCGCGACCGTCTTGCGGCATTCTTTTTTCGACGATATTGAGGCTGGACATGATCTTGATACGCGACAAGATCGGCATAATGAACCGCGCGATCTCCCCCGGCAAATTAGCATCATACAAAACACCGTCGATACGGTATCTCAGCTTCACCTTGCCGCGATATGGCTCGATATGAATATCGGTTGCGCGCTTTTGATAAGCCTCCAAGATGATCTGGTTGACCAGCTTAGCAATGGACGCATCGGCTGCCATCTTTTCAATATTGTCGATGGACTCGATCTTGTCATACACCGGCGCTTGCGCCATCTTATCCGCAGGAAGCGCATCCTGCTTCTCGACCATCTCCCCGATGGTGCTAGCGGCGAACCCGTAAGCTTTTTTGAGCGCCTCCGTGACGTCTTTATGCCGTGCCAGAACCATATCCACCTCATACCCCAAATGCACCCTGATATCATCCTGGGTATGCAGATCCAAGGGGGATGAGACAGCCACGGTCAATTTCTTCTTATCGATCTTAAGAGGTACGATCTTGTAATATTCAGCAATCTTGAGAGGCACTTTATCGATCACGCCCGGTTGCGGGGTCAGATCGTATTGCTCAACAAATGGTATTTTGAGCGACTCAGAAATATTTTTTAAAAGATCTGCTTCCGGGACAAGATTTTTTTTGACCAATAAGGCCACCAACCCCTCTTTTGATCTTGAAACCTCATCCAGCACAGACTGAAGCGCTTCTGCGCTGATCAAACCTTTATCCACCAGGATCTTTGTGAGGTGTGTGTCCGTTTTGGTCAACATCAGCGAAGCGGCCCTATCATATAAAAATCAGTTTCAGGTCTTTTATCCATAAGTCCGGTCAATATTCTCTCACATCCATCCAGCGTCTGACGAATTTCTACGTGGTCGCCTTTTTTTCCCGTAAATTTCTCGGCCACCGCGAAGGGCTGCGTCAAAAAGTTCTGCACTTTTCTGGCCCGCTCATACAACGTACGGTCTTGTTTGGACAATTCGTCGATACCGATGACCATAACGATGCGGCGCAATTCTTCATATCGCTGAAAAAGCCTTATCACCTCTTGTGATACATCATAATGCCTCTGCCCCACGATATCCGGATCAAGATTGGAGGAGGATGACTGGAGCGGATCGATGGCCGGATACAAGCCCAACTGCACGCGCTCACGTGAAAGCACCATCAGTGAATTTAAAAAGGTAAACACAGCCACGACGGCTGGATCGGTCAAGTCATCGGCCGGCACGTACACGGCTTCGATCGAAGTGATGGATCCGCCGACACCCTGCGAATCACGGATCCTTTCGTGAAATTCTCCCGACTCAGCCATGAGCGTCGGTTGATAACCGGTTTCCGAGGGAACGCGTCCCAAAAGCGTTGAGATCTCAGCGCCTGCCTGGATAAAACGAAACACGTTATCGGCAAAGAAGATCACGTCTTTATTTTGTTTTTGAATGGCTTCAGCCATCGTGATACCGGTGAACGCCACAGCCTGACGAGCGCCGGGAGGATCATTCATCTGACCGAACACCATCATGGTTTTTTTGTGCAGGTTGTGCTCACGAAGCTCATAATAAAGCTCATTACCCTCGCGAAGGCGCTCTCCGATACCGGCGAACACGCAGCTTCCTTGATGTTTGTGCACGATGTGTTGAATGATCTCTAGCATGAGCACGCTTTTTCCTAAACCAGCGCCCCCAAGAATACCTGTCTTGGTGCCTTTGACCAGAGGATACAAGAGATCCACGATCTTGATACCGGTTTCCAAGATCTCGTCATGGCGGCGTTTTTCTTTGCTGAAATCAGGAACTTTGCTCGAAGTATCCGATCGGCGTATCGGGCTGTAAAATTTGGATTCGATGGCCCCGTCTTTATCCAGCGGATCCCCGATGCAGCTGATAACGCGTTCATAAAGGCAATCGCCGACGGGGATTTCGATCTGTCGACCAGAAGGGATCGCGATCACGTTTCGCTGCACATTGAGCGTGGATTGAATGGCAATACAGCGCGCCAAACATCCTGGCATATGTTCTGCTACTTCCAATGTGATCTTGCGCCCATCCAAAGCGATGATATGGATCACCTGATTAATATCCGGCACATCGATGGCATCCGGAAATTTTACGTCTACCACCGGGCCCTGCACAGCGACCACTTTTCCAGGTTTTAGTTTGGTGCCATTCTCATTTGGCATAGAGAGACCTCGAGGCAAATAGATCACGCATGTTCGCGTCGATGATTTCATGTCGTCTGCGGAAATATTGCAAATACAGCTCTTTATTCTTTTCCTGGATCTTATTGCAACTTTCTTCCAGGTGTAAATAACGCGCGGCTTGTTCGCAAATACGGGCATAACCAAATATTTCAAAAAAACGCTGCGCCACCACAAGACTGACCAGGTATTCGGCGATGTCCGCAGGGTTGGATTCCAAAATAATATCATCGGAGTAGCGCTTGGCCTTGGCATCATTGGCAAGATTAGGCTGAGCTTCTTTTTTAAGCATTTGGAATGGGATCATCTGAAGCGTCTCAACGCGGTGAGTGACGAATGTAAATGCACGCGCATACACGACAGTGATAGGCCCCAACTCTCCCTTGAGCACCCTCTCCAGCAAATAATCGCGTATCTCTAAAGCCTGGCTGTATCGTTTGGCATCCGCAATGCCGGGATAAGATATATACGAAATATTGGCTTCCATGACATAGGGCAAACCCCGTTCACCGATCACGAGTATCTTGCCGCCTGTTTGACGGGCTATATCGACGGACTTGTTCACCACGCGGGCATTTAAACCACCCAAAAGACCGGCGTCCGAAGTGACAGCCACAACGCAAGGCTGGCCTTTTGGCTGTAAAAAAGGATGTTTGAGACGGCTCAGATCCACCGAGGCAAAAAATTCGCCCAACATCGTATCCAGACGGTCAAATGAGCTGAATTTATGCTCCAGATTGTGATATTCGGATACGGCCACCAATTTCAAGACCTCCAGCAAAGAGCGAAAGCCCTTATTGAAGTCGATGGTTCGTTTGATATGGACTGCGGGTAACATTTAAACCTCTTTTTTACGATCAAAATATCGTTTGAGATAGATCCCGAATTTTTCGCGATTGGCGTCCGATAAACGCTTGGTGGACTCCAGCTCTCCTAGCGCAACAGGATCTTCTTGGTGCACAAAATCACGGATCTCGTCGCGGTATTTTTTTATCTCATCCGCCGGCAAGCCATCCAAGTGGCCAGCCGAGAGCGCCATCAAACAAAAGATCTGGGTTGGCACCGAAATAGGCCGATTTTTGTATTGATTGAGAAGCTGCGACAACGCTTCACCGCGTTTGAGACGCTGCTCAGAATCTTTTGAGATACCACCCGACCGAAGCTGGGTCATTTGAAGCAGCTCCTGGTATTGCAAGTACTCTAGACGAAGCATTTTGCTCACATCTTTCATGGCAGGCCATTGCCCTTTGTTGCCAATACGCGAAACCGACAAACCAAAATCGATGGGCGGCTTGACACCTTTATTGTAGAGAGATGTACTAAAATAAACCTGTCCATCGGTGATAGAAATAAGATTGGTGGGCACATATCCCGTGACATCACCCTGCAAGATCTCAATGATCGGCAAAAATGTCATGGAGCCGCCCTTGAGCTCTTTGGTCATACGTGCGGCACGTTCCAAAAGCTGAGAGTGCACATAAAAAATATCACCCGGATATGCTTCACGTCCCGGAGGCCTCTCCAGCAGCAGCGAGATCTGGCGATACGTCCAAGCGTGTTTCGTAAGGTCATCAAAAACCACCAACACATCTTTGCCTTGATGCATAAAATGTTCTCCCAGCATGGAGGCGACATAAGGCGCTATGTATTGTTCTCCAGGAGACGTGGAAGCCGCTGCACTCACCACCACGGTGTATTCCATGGCGCCTTTTTCGTGAAACATGCTGAGTAATTTCACGAGGCTGGAATAAGGCTTACCAATGCATGTATAGATGCAGAGAACACCTTTTCCTTTTTGGCTTAAGATCGCATCCACAGCCACGGTCGTCTTGCCGGTTCCGCGGTCACCGATGATGAGCTGCCTCTGCCCTCTTGCGATCGGGATACCCGCATCCAAAGCCAGAGTACCTGTCTCAAGCGTCTGCCCCAGCTGCTCACGATCCAAAACAGCGGGCGCTTCTTGAAATACAAATCGTTTATCTTCAGCGGCGATAGGCCCTAGCCCATCTTGAGGCTCGCAAAGTGGATTGACCACGCGGCCCAAAAAACCCGCACCCACGGGCAACAAAAAAGACTCTCCGCGATTGTACACTTCATCACCCGTGCGAATTCCCTTGGGAGAACCCAAGACCAGGATCTGAGCCTTGTCACCGATAAAACCCATCACAAATCCCTTCATGCCGCGCTGAAACTCCACCGTTTGCCCGTTGATACAGGAGCCGAGGCCTACGGCCAAAACAATGAATTGTTTGACCGAGCTCACGTGACCTACTTCGCGAACTGCGAATTTAACGGACTTCTGCTCGTCAGATCTAGACGGACTTAACATCTTTGGAAACCTCTTTGAGTTTGTATTTCAAGCTGCCGTCGATGACGATACTACCCAATACGATCTTGAGACCGGCGATCAGATCTGGCTGTGTTTCTTCTTTAACGGTCACATCGCGGTGCACGATCTTTTGCACTGCTTTCTCAATAACCGATCTATCTTTGGGATCCAACGGAAACGCCGATTGCACAGAAATTTCGTTTAGATCATCGGGTAAATTGAGACGCTGTATCTCCTCAAGGCCGACTTTCAAAAGCTCACTCACCCACAACCCATGAATTAGCAAGGCTGTATCGGTTGTCAAAACCATTCCCAAAAGATCACATGCTTTATCGACCGCCCGATCTTCGACTTGTTTATTGAGCTCACCCATCGCCGTCTCTTGGGCTTTGTAAGCTTGGGAGATAATTTCTTCGCTTTGACGGCGCGCTTCCAAAATAACGGAATCCTTGGCTTCCTGTACTTCCTTCAAGATCTGAACTTTTGTTTTTTCGGCATCCGACTTGGCTTTGCGAAGCATCTCATCATAATATTTGTCGACTTCTGCTTTTTTGCGGTTGGCGTCTTCTACTTTTTGGTTGTAGTCCGAATTCATCTCGTGAAGCTGTGAAGTGGCTGTTGTAATGTTACGGGTCAGCACCATTTTCAAAAAGAATACAAGTGCTGTAAAAATGATAAGTTGTATTAAAACCAGCCAAACCCAGAACATGCGGCTCCTCTCAATGACATATAATAGTTACTATTACTTATCAAAGTTTAACATATTAGTACTATACTTTCAAGTATTAAGTTATAATGAGTGTTGATAAGCCTGGAAGGGGTTACGGTCAGGGTAAGGAGGCCGGTTTGGGTAAGGTTAATAGTAAGGCGCCCTTGCCCTCGCACCTAACCCATACTGGCATCTTAACCATTACCCTAACCTATAATTTCTATAACTTGTTTATTTATATATACTTATGAATTATTTGGAGGGTACGTATACCTGGAAAAGAACCAACAAAGCAACCACTGATATAGCGGCACCGAACATCACCATCATGATCATGGCCGTGAAGATCTTAGGGGCAGCCGAAGGGTTTCGGCCTAAAGCACTGATACTTGCATACCCTGTGGCGGCAATGATCAGGCAGGGGCCTAAAATTGCAAAAATGAATATAAGAACAATGGCTGCCTGGTCTCTCATGCCTATTTTCTAGCCTCTTCGACGATAACCGTCACTTCATTTAACCCGACTTTGGCCACGCCTCTACGGATCGGAAAACTGGCTCCATCCAGCACCAGAGGCCCCTGTTTGAGCCTTGAAAGGAGCCGCTTGTGATAAGGCAGCACTTCAAATACGCCCGCCTCACCCGGCAAGATCAAGCTTTTGGCGGTGCCCTCAAAGATCACCCTATCCAGCGTTAAGATCAAAACCTTAAAAAAAGACTCTGAGGCCATTTATCAGGCTCCGGGAGAATTCTCTTTAAAGGGTGAATCCGCATCTCCCTTTTCCTTGGTCTTGGTTCCGGTTTGCGACTGCCAGGTAAAAAAGAACACAGCGCCCAAGATACCGATAAAGATCAGGATCACGAAAATAATGATCCAAGTGGTCTTCTGATCAGGGCCTTTGACATTCAGATCGGCATTCTCCACCGCATCCAAAGATTGAGTGCCGCCCGCCGTGACCAGTATCTTCTCCAACTCTTGAATATCTTTTTGTATGCCCTCAAGCAGTTTTACGTTATCGCGATAAAACGCAATATGTTCATTGGTGGTCACGTTGGTATTGTTTTGTGTTTTGAGAATTTGGTCGATGTGAGCATAAATACCCTCCGCCACAAGCGCCACCCGCTCGTAAGCCTTGCTCGTGCGCATCGCATTGGCAATAGACTCCGTCCTCTTTCGGTATCCTTCCAATTTATCTTCAGCGATCATCCATACATCATCCATGATGATCTCAAATACCTTGGTTTCTCCGGGCTCCAGCTGGATGTCATTCTTCACGACCATAAAAGCGCCCTGCTTCTCATCGTATTCGATGCCCAGGCCGCCATCATCTTTGATATCCTTCATCTGGATCTCGGCCGGAAGCGCTGCGCGAACACTTTTGGTTTGTGTCTGGGTCGCAGAAGGATTGAGCACCACGACCTTCATGCGGACGGATGCGCACTCCGCATTTTTTAAATAAGCCCCAAAAAACAAAGTCGCTGCCAGACATGTGGCAGCAAATATTTTTGATCGCATATGGTGCTTTTACCCTCCCTTCCTAAAAATAAAACAGACTTACGAAACCGGCTCGAGTTGAATATCCACGATCGGCTCTTCCACACCGCCCAATCGCTTCTCCACTACCGCTCCGATAAGATCAACAGCCTGATTGATCTGGCCTGTGCGGCTTCGGATCTCCTGAACCGTCGAAGACTCTTCGATCGCCTTCGTAAACATCTCATCTAAATTAAGGCCGGAGTCACCCGCCAATTGCTTGACCTGCTCCATGATCTCGGCAACACGATCACGCATGATCTTGTTCTCTCGCTCGGGCACATTTCCAGAAGCATATTTCATATCATCAATAGCGCGTTTCAAACTCTTCATGGCATCTTCCACATTACCACCTTTGGCCATCTCCAGACGAAGTTTATCAATTGCAGCCGAGGCTTCTTTTGCAGCTTTTTCAGCCGCAGGAGCTGCCGATGCCAAGCCGGCCACCGAGGTTAAGGAGATCGCTTCGATAAATCCTGAACCAGCCACCAGACCGCCGGTGATGTCTTCGGTCACCACATAGGTATAAGCTTCACCCGCTGTGAAGTCGCCGGCATCCGCAGGAAATGCGTAGCTGTAATTACCCGGACGCGCAGGATCTTCCGTCATGAGCCCGTTGGCGATAACTTGTTTGTTCTTATTGTTGTAAACGCTAAGATACGGAAACAGCGAACGAGGACCTTGGGCCTGCAATAAGATCGTATCGCCTGTCAAAGCGGGGTTCGGCGCCACAACGGCTTTCCATGAAAATTTGAGAGCTGTGTCTTCTAGGGTCTGAGCGGATGCCAAGCTCTGCTCTGCGGCAGATTCCAGAGATACGATGGATGTACTGATCGTATTTTCGAAATTTGTAAGAACCGTCTCAATGGTTTGGGTTTGCTCATCCATCTTAGTCACCAAGGTTTGAGTTTGATTGTCCAAGGTTGTTTGGATATTGGCCTGCACGACCGATATCGGCGTATCCAATACTGAATTGACGGTGTTCTTCACATCCTGCAATTTGGCCGCGTCGGTGATCTGGAATGAAGATGGTGTCTTGAACACACCACCCGAACCCACGGTCACTTCGCAGATCGTGGTGTACGTTTTACCAGCCAGAAATCCTGTGGGAGCTGGAACATTCCAATTAAAGAAACCTGCCGCATCCACGGTGTTGTCCGTCAAAGTATAGAGAAGGGTTGTTCCGTCGTATATTTTGAATGTGGAAGCAACGGCACCTGTAGTAATGGATCCGTCTCTGGACAGCCATCCGGCCACACTGAGCGTATCCGCTTCAGGATCATACGATACACGTGAGTCGGCCAACCAAATATGCACCGTGCTCGTTTCCATGTAGAGCAATATGCTTTGATCGGAATTGGCCACCACCACCTGCACGCCATCACCAAATCCGGACTTGGTCCATGTCGCAACCCATGTGCCATAAGGTGTGGGTTGTACCCTTGGCGGGTTGGTGGAAATACCGGCCTCTGACCATTGCACGAGGTTCACATTGCTGGCGCTGATCTCGTTGACCGTCAATTGGCTGAGAGATGCGTTGGTGACAAGATCGCGGATCTCCCATGTGATGTTGTAATAGTCCACATTGAACGCATTGGTTTCGCCATAAGACACGCTCGGATCATTGGGATCCACCACGCGGATCTTGGTGCTTTTGGGCACATTGGCAATACCCGGATCCATGACCGTCCATGCATAAGATGTCGACAAGCCTGAGCCATTATTGGCCACATTAGAGGCAATGGTCGTGGAGGTTGAAAAATTATCCGTCGAATAAAGAATATTTACCAACGGAATGGTACCGCTGGTCGTCCAAGTGATATTTCTGACCTCATTGGTGACCCAGCGATCACCTGAAGCAGGAGCTGACATCGCAAAACCGCCGCGGATCTTGAAGCTTCCCGTGCTCACATCGTAAACTGATGAGTCGTTGGCATTTTCCACTTTGAAACGCACGTTTGGAGCAATATTATCGGGCACCGTCCAAGCATATGTTCTGACCGAAGTTCCATTCGCACCATCGCCACTGCTGGGGCCGTAGTCCACGGTTGTGATATTGGTCCACGCAACGGACTCTGCCAAGGCAGCGTTGGTCGTATAGGAAAGTTTAACGAATCGGATCGTACCACCCCAGTTCCATGTCACATTGTAGGATGATCCGACCACCAGCTGATCGCCATTGGTCGGCGTCAACATTGTAAAGTTACCGACGATATTAAATGTTGGCGAGGTCCCGATGACGTCGCTCTCAGCTACACGCGCATCGATCACACGGATCTTTGCCTGATTGGTACCCGTATCCGGCACATTCACCCAATCAAAGTATCCAACATTCGCAACATTGGTGGCTATCGTATAAGGATAGTTACCAGCACCATCTTGGGTGTCATACACGATGTTCACATTGGGGATCGTGCCATTGGTGGTCCATGTAATGCGATAAGTTTGTCCGATCGGAACCGGTGTTGATGCCGCGGGTGCCGTGATAGTCAATTTGCCGCGGATACGGAAATTGGCGTCCGAAATATCTTCGCCATCATCTGTTGTGCTTTTAACACGGACACGCACTTGAGTTCCTATGGCATCAGGAATTCCACCCGTCCAAGCTTCGGACAGATCATTGGAAGTCCCGGCGCTGATCGTATTTGGGAATGTGCTTCCGCCATCCGTCGAATAAGCCAATGAAACATTGGCTGCAGATCCCAACTTGGTCCATGTGATGGTGAAAGGATCACCGACTTCATAAGTCGCTCCGCCATTGGGCGCCGTGAGAGTAAAGTTGGAGATGATCTTGATATTGTTGTCAGATGCATCCGCTGCTAATGCAGTTGCTTCGGCGGCTGCCGCACTCACAACCTTCACTTTGACCTGATCCGATATATCGTCCGGCACACCACCGGTGGCAGGGACGGTCCACGTATACGAGCCGTCGTTGGCAGTCGTGGTGATCGTATTAGGATAAGTACCGCCACCGTTCACAGAATAAAGAATGGTGACATTGGGTGTCTTATCTGCTGCGGACGAAGATGAAGACGTCCATGTGATATCGTACGGCACACCGACTTTGAGTTTATCCGTGAGCGCCGCATTTGAATTCCCATTAGGTGCGGTCACCGTAAATTTGGGTATCACACGGAAAGCCGCTGAAATATTCTCTGAACCCGGATCATCATTGGGATCCACGATGCGCAGTTGCAAATTGGCGCGCTCAGACAAGATCAGATCCGGAACCTTCCACTGATGGCGCCCGCGCGTAGGATTATTGGTGACTGTATCTTGATTGGGTACTAAACCACCAACCATAGCATTTCCATTCAAATCTTCAATAGGACGGCTATCCAAAGCAAAATTGCCGGTTGTTGTGTACACCAATTTGGCATTGGCGATATTTCCTTGTCTCGTCCAGAGGATGTCATACACATCACCGATATTAACGGTTGCGGGCATAGCGTCCATGATCAAGGTTGCGCGAATAACGAACGGTGCGCCTGAAATATAAGCCTTCTCATTGGTAGTGTCGCTCACATCACGAATACGGATCTTGGCGGACGGAGCCACCTGACTGGCTAGAGGAGTCCATGGATAAACTCCGTCATTGGGTGTGGTAACAGCGATATTGGTGGCAAATGTATTGGATCCGTCCAGATCAAGATCGATCCTCACATCGCCCACCGGAGTACCCCATTTATTCCATGTGATGTCTTTGGATTGACCGGCGATATACACTTCACCGCCATCGGGATCAAGAAGTTGGTACCGGCGCATCAGTTTGAACGAAGCTGGTGACTCTGTGGAAGTGTATTTGGCATCGGTCGGCGCCAATATATTTTCAACTTTCACATAAGCTGCGGTAGACAATTCAGACTCGGGTGGTGTCCACGAGAAAGAACCCGTGTTGGGGATATTGTATTCCAATGTAGGACGCTGCAGCTGGATCCATGCGCCTCCCGCACTCTTTTTGTAGTAAATATAAACCTCGTTGGGAGAACCCACCACACCCACACTATCCCATGTGATGGACTGCGCTTCGCTCACACCCCACAACTCTCCGCCAACAGGTGATGTCAGATTAATTTTGCCACGAACCGTAAATACACCCGTATCCACATACGTCAGAGCGTCATCATGATCTTGGATACGGATAACCATGTTGCTTGAGAAAAGTTGAGGCACTGTCCATGTATAATTACCACCCGCTCCTCCATCTACGATCGGAGTACCCGTGTTGATCAAGGTCCAAGCTCCGGGAGAGTTGCCTGTCGTGGAATAATAGAGATCCGCTGTGGGGATCACACCTTGTGTAGCCCATGTAATGTTGCGCGTAGGATTCGACATAGCACCGGATGTGCCCGTAGTCACCCAAACATCACCGGTAGTAGGGGCTGTAGGCGTAAAGGTACCTGTGATCTTAAAGAGCGGTGATACAGCCGGTGTCGTACCGCTATCTGATATAACGTCGCTGACACGAATACCAGCTTTTGAAGAGACGGCCGCCAACGGAATATTGGTCCAATTATAGCTGAGCGTTGATCCCACAACGGACGTGGTGATAGCAGGTGTCTCCCACACAGGAGTGCCCGCTGTCACATCTTTGGTGTATTCAATTTTCACATTGGCCACATTACCCGTCATAGTCCAAGCAATGGTTTGATTGGTGGTCACACCCCATCTTTCAACGGTTGGGTTGTTGTCCGGCTCATCGATGGCCAAAACGCCCGCGATCTTGACCTTGGGTGATACATTCTTAGCATCGGGATCAGTGGAGTCCACGACCACAAAATATACATTTTTAGAAGCGGTGATATTTGTCGGAACCGGCCAGTTAAAGGTATTGTTGTTGGATATATTGTCCGCATCCGTACCCAATGTATCCTTCATAAATACATAGTTGGGGTCAGAATCACCATCGTACACAGAGTCACCGTTGATAGAGTATTTCAAATCAACTGTGGGCACTGTCCCGTTCGTGGACCATGTGATCGTAGGAGTGGTCCCCTGTTCAAAGACTTGGTCAGTGGCGCTGGGATTGGTCCAGCTGAAACCGGCACGAATGGTGAAAGTGTTACTAACCACATTCACATTGGAGTCACCGGTTGCTGTGACGCGGATAACAACATTATCCAATCCTTTTTGATTCGGAACACGCCAGCTAAACGTATCGCCCGCTACACTGGTGGCCTGAGTGGCGGATGAATTCGCAATATAGTCATACGAACCAGAGCCTACTTTATACTCAACCTTCACGTTACCGATGGTTCCGTGTTTCTCCCATTGAATCGTATGATCCGTACCGATCAGCCATATTTCTCCGCCAAGAGGACTATCAGCACCCGGAACCGTACGAGCAGCATTCAATTTGATCTGACCTCTGATCTCCAAAGCGGCTGAGGTTTCGGACTGTGTCAAAACGGAGGTGCCGTTGTAAGCGGGATCTGAAACGCGAACTTTGACGTTGGAGCCGATCGCATCCGGTATAGGCCATGACACGCTCTGTGCAGGAGAATTGACCGTGCCGATCAAAAATACATTGGCCGGCTCACTCTGAAATCCGTCGGTCGAATATTCCACTTTGGCCTGTGCAATGCTGCCATGACGAACCCAAGTCACTGAGAACGGATCGTCCACTTTCTTAAATACGCCGACGCCGCCCACCGGATCGGTCAGATCAAACCAACCTACGATCTTGAAGTCAGATGTCGAAGTGCCTTTGACATTGGCATCGGCGTTGTTGACCACACGGACTCTGACAGTGTTGCTGATATTGTCCGGTATTTTCCATGTGAATGTCTGCTGAACATTGTTGGTGCCAGCGGGTAAGGCCGCTGCGGATTCACCCAGAGGGCCGAGAATCGGGAAAATATTGCCCGCGAGTGTGAAGTTGTCAGTGGAATACTCAAGCTTGACCGTATTCATCGTACCCTTAGGTGTCCATTTAATATCCACCGTATCATCCACTCTCTGCGTCGTTCCATTGAGCGGTGTATCCAAGATCAATTTACCGCGAATACTGAACGCATTGGCGGACTCGACGGCTACAAGAGCATTGTCATCATCCATGATGCGCACGCGAAGATTGGAGCCGATCGCATCCGGAACCGTCCAATTATAAGTAGCCGGAGTCGCAGGTACCGTTGCGATATTGGGTGAATTATCCGCCGGATAAGTACCGCTACCAGCAAGACCACCATTGGTGGAATAAAATAGCCTTACGTTTGAAACAGAGTATTTGGTCCATGTGATGGCATAAGTATCGCTGACTTCAAGCGGCGTGATCACTGCGCTGGGTGTATTTAAAATAAGGCTGCCGGTGAGTTTGGTACCATTGGATTGCACATCTTCCACGGCCACCTGAGTGGATGGATCTACAACTTTAGCTTTGATCTTACCAGGGAAGCCGCCAGCGGTCAGTGTATGAGATTCAAGCGGCGTCCAATTGTAAGTATATTCGCCGTTTACATCCGGTGAGCCTGATATGTCGATAGCCGCGCCGTTTATCTTCACATAATTTGGAGCCGTCCCATCAAATGAATAATAAAGGTCAATGCTCTGCACGGCGCCCTTCTTGGTCAATTTGATCGGATAAGCTGTACCCACTTGAAGAGTCTCATTTCCACTGCCACCGGGCCTCGTCACGGTAAGCGTAGGTTTGATCGAGAAAGGAGCCCCCGAGCTGATATTCACAGTTGATGCGTTCAGCGGCGACTTCTGAGAGATCTGCACACGATTGGTATTGGCTAGATCCGCATAAGTGCCGGGCACAGAAGCCCAGTTGTAGCTTCCGGTATTAGCTTTGGTGGTTCCCGGGTCTATCTCCGTCCATGTCGGCGATGGATCTTCGCTGTTATTGGAATACTCTATCTTGACGTTCGAGATACCCGTACCCGCCACCGGTGTCCACGTGATGAGATAAGGATCTTCCGCGTACGCCACGGCGCCATTCTCTGGCGTCAGCACATCAAATTGTCCGCCGATCCTGAAATCCGCTGAGCTCTCAGATGTGACATTGGCAGAATCCGCGGGATTGAATATTTTAATTCTTCCCTTGTTGGTGACTGTAGTCGTATTCGTTCCGGTGCCAGACGAAAGATCCCAGTTGAGTGAATTGGATCCAGAGTTACTACCCGGAGCTGACTTAGTACCGATCAGTGTCGGATAATCATCTCCACCGCCCAGCACACCATCCGCACCCAAACCGCTGTTGGGGTCATAGCGAACTTCTACCGTAAAATCACCTTTGTATGTCCATGTGATGGAGTTGGTCGTGGATCCGGCAATGATCGTTGTGCCGCTTCCCGAGGGAGCTGTCAACGTCAGACCGCCTTTGAGCGTAAACGCGGCTGAATCACCAATCACATTATTATTATCTTCATCGATGACCCGGATCTTGGCTGTTGTGACCATGGAAAGGGATGCTGGGATATTCCAGTCAATACCCGCTGTACCGTTGGCGACGGGCACAGCGCTTGCGATAACATTAGCAGGCGCTGGAAAATTAGATCCATCCGTCGAGTAAACAACCTTGACCGTTGAAATTGTGGTGCCTGTTCGGGACCACTTGATGAGATTGGGATAATTGGTGCCCACGACTAATTGTTGACCGCTTGTCGGAGCTGTCACGGTGATCGTCGGGCGGATCGAGAACGGTCCGGCTTCAATATAAGCTGTCGAACCCGCTACTGTAACATCGCTGACCTTAATGTAGGCATCATCTGTGTTCACATCCGGAAGTCCGGCGGCCCATGTGTAAGTGTTGTTACCGCTGGTGTGTCCACCGTCATTGGCAACGATGGTGGTGTAAGCGCCGCCCGAAGATGTTTTGTATTCGATCTTTACATTGCTGATCGTTCCATTGGCCGCCCAGCGAATTTGTTTGGTTGTGTCGGGATAGGTCCAGATAGCAGATGTGGCAGGACTGGATATGCCCGTGAAGCTACCAATGATCTTGAACGCATTAGTGGACTCATCTTGAACATCCGTCGGGAAACCGGCATCGCGGACGCGGATCTTGGCTGTGCCACTGATCACATCAGGCACAGTGGGCCATGTGGCAGAACCATTGCAAGTGATCGCTGGATCAACGGGAGCGCAGTTTGCGAATGTTCCTATATTCGTGATATTAGGATCGGAGGTGGCGCCATAATTTCCTGTATTGGCGAAGTTTCCATCGCGAGCGAGATCGATTTCCACTGCGGCATAGGTGCCGGTCGATGTCCAGTTTATCGCCTTGTTGGTGTCACCCACAACCCATGTAATACCCGCCAAGCTAGGCACGGTCACATCCACCTTACCCAAGATCCTGAAGTTGTTGGCAGATGCAGCCAAAACGTTGTTGTTATTGTGATCCTGTACTCGGATCTTGATATCACTGTCGATGCTATTGGGAACTGTCCAAGCATACAGCGAAGGAGTCGATGCAATATTGTTCGCGATCAAATTAGGATACGAGGTACCACCATTGGTCGAGTAGTGAAGATCCACATTGCTGATCGCGCCAAATTTGGACCATGTGATGTCATTGTAAGTATCGCCCACGTAAAGTGTGATACCTGCGGCTGAAGGAGTGTTGAGAGTAAGGGTACCTTTTACTTCCAACTCCACGCCGGAAGCCAACGCTTTTTCAACGGCTGTTTGCGTACCGGGAGCATTCACCTTGATCTTGATTTTGCCGGTATAGCCAGAAGTGAGAGCTGTGTTCGCATCGATCAACCAATCATAAGTATAAACCGTATCATCCGCCAAAGCAGAGATATTGATGGGTGATGAATTGATCGGCGTTACATCATAAGTACTGCCATCCGCCGCATAGAAAATATTCACCGATTGAATAGCACCACGTTTGGTGAATTTGATATCGTGATGCGTGTTGGCACCCCATGAGGAATCGACGATCGGCTCGGTGATAGTGATCGTAGGCTGGATCGCGAAGGCTGATCCGGTAGCAACGAATTGTGTCGATGCGTTTTGTGGGTTCCACTGTGTGATACGGAATCGGCAATCATTGCTCAAGTCAGCCAAAGCACCTGGATACGTCCATGCATAGTCTCCGGTATTGGGCGCTGTATCTGTAACGGTTGACCAAGTCGGCGTGCCAGCGGACTGATTGTTGCTAAATTCAATTTTAACGGCTGAGATACCCGTACCGGATCCGACATTCCAAGTGATATGCGGCAAGGTATCGCCGACTTTTACCACCGCACCGTTTGTTGGCTGAAGATTGGAAAAGGTGTTTCCGATAGAGAAATTTGTACCGATCGTGGTCACATCCAGATCGTTATCCGCATAGTCGGCCACTACTCGGACGCGCGCCGTATTGGTGGCAGTTGTTGGAAGCGGGTTCCATGCCAGCGATGTATCGGTGGGCGCAGCTGTTGTGCCAATAGCGATCCATGTATTACTGCCGTCCAAATTATAAGAAACATCGATAACCGGCAAAGTACCTGTCTTGGTCCATGAAACGCTCTTGGTTGTATCTGCAGCTGTCCACGAAACACCACCCGTTGGATTTGAGACGGTAAGGCTTCCTTTGATCTTGAAGGAGGCAGAGTCATCCAACACGTTGGCATTTCCTTCATCGATCACGCGGATCTTAACATCACTGGAGATAGCATTGGGGATAGGATTCCAAGCAATGCCCGCCGCTCCATCATCTGCGTCCACATTGGTCGAAATATCGGTAAAACCTGAGCCAGCATCATACTGCACTTTAACCGTAGAAATCGAGGTGCCGGTATAAGTCCACTTGATAATAGTGGACTGCGTCGTATCACCCACCACCAAGCGGTCAGATGCGATAGGACTCGTGACGGTGATCGTGGGTCGGATCGAGAATGGTCCCTGCTCTATCGATGCCGTTGACCCGGTAACCGTCAGATCCGTGATCTTAATATAAGCATCATCGGTGTTGACGTCAGGAAGACCCGCGGTCCAATCGTAAGTGTTGTTACCTGTCGTATGCCCGCCGTCATTGGCCACGATCGTCGTATAAGCTCCACCCGCAGATGTTTTGTATTCGATCTTAACGTTCGTCATGGTTCCGTTGGATACCCAGCGAATTTGCTTGGTCGTATCGGGATAAGTCCACACGGCGCTAGCCGCAGGACTGGTGATGCTGGAAAAACTTCCAATAACTTTAAATGCATTAGCGGAAACATCTTTGACATCCGTCGGGAAACCGGCATCTCGCACGCGTATCTTGGCGGTACCAGTGATCACATCCGGCACGGTCGGCCATGTGGCTGTGCCATTGCAAGTGATCGCCGGATTGGTCGGTGTGCAATTGGCAAACGTCCCTATATTGGTGATATTAGGATCGGAAGTCGCTCCATAGTTGCCGGTGTTGGTAAAATCTCCGTCGCGAGCAAAATCAATATCCACTGTCGCGTAAGTGCCTGTCGAGGTCCAGCCAATAGTCTTGTTGGTCTGACCCACAACCCATGTAATACCTGCCACATCAGGCGCCGTGACATCCACTCGACCTAATATCCTGAAGGTGTTGACGCCTGTTGGATCATTGACCACATTCGTGTTGTTGTGATCGCGCACACGTATTTTGGCTGTGCTGGTGATATCGTTGGGCACCGTCCAAGCATAAACCGATGGCGTTGAAGCCTGATTGTTTACAATTAAATTAGGATAGGTGCTGCCGCTATTGGTGGAATAATGTAAATCAACATTGGTAATGGCGCCAAACTTAGACCAAGTGATGTCATTATAGGTATCACCCACATAAAGTGTGATACCCGAAGCAATAGGCGTATTAAGTGTCAGCGTACCTTTAATTTCAACTTCAACTCCCGCCGCCAGTGCTTTCTCGACGGATGTTTGCGTACCCGGCGTATTGACCTTCACTTTCAATTTGCCTGTATATCCCGAAGTGAGCGCTGTGTTGGTGTCGATAAGCCAATCATAGGTATAAACCGTATCATCCGCCAAGGCGGAGACGTTGATGGGCGCTGCGTTGATGGGCGTCGGATCATATGTCGAGCCATCAGCAGCGTAATATATATTTACAGTCTGGATCGCCCCGCGCTTGGTAAATTTAATATCATGATGAGTGTTAGCTCCCCACGACACATCTGCCACGGGCTCGGTAATGGTGATCGCGGGTTTTATTGAGAAAGCCGATCCAGTCGCCACAAACTGCGTATTGGTATTTTGCGGACTCCACTGCGTGATCCTTAAACGGCAGTCATTATTTAAATCGTTCAAAGTGCCCGGATAAGTCCAAGCATAGTCGCCTGTATTGGGCGCTGTGTCCGTGATCGTCGTCCAAGTCGGCGTACCAGTGGATTGATTGTTGGTGAATTCGATCTTGACGGCCGAAACGCCGGTGGCTGATCCGACATTCCATGTGATATGAGGTAGCGTGTCCCCTGCGTATACGACTGCACCATTATTCGGCGCAAGGCCCGAGAAAACGTTTTCGATATTAAAATCTGTGCCATTGGCGACAAGATCCAGATCATCGTCGACATAATCCGCTTTGACGCGAACACGAGCTGTATTGGTGGCTGTGGTCGGCAGTGGCGTCCAGTTGATGGTGGTCGCGCCCACACCCGCTTGTCCGATGGATGTCCAACCGCCCACACCGCCCGCTAAATTATATTCCACATCTAGTGCCGGCAAGGTACCCGTCTTGGACCATGTCACGGTCTTACCGGTATCTGCGGCAGCCCAATGTAAACCACCCTGAGGGCTGGACAAGGTAACGCTACCCTTTACCTTGAAAACTTGAGACTCAGAAAAAACGCTGGTGTTCGACTTATCTTCTACTTTGATCTTGACTGTGCTGGAAATAATATCCGGGATTGGATTCCATGTGACACCTGCTGTACCGCTTCCCACAGGTACATTGTCCGCGATCACATTGCCGGTATATCCCGAGCCGCTGTCATAATAAATTTTTACTGTGCCACCGCCACCACCCACCGTACCATCTGTCGTCCACTTGATCAGGTTAGCTGCATTAGCTCCCACAACCAGACGGTCTGCTGAAACAGGTGCTGTCACAGTAAGTACTGGACGTATCGAAAATGCAGCTGCTGAGTTGGCGAAAACGGTGTTGGGATTGGCATGATCTTTGACTTGTATCCATACATCTTCACTGTTCACATCATGCACGGGATTCCAAGTATAAGAATTGGCTCCATTCGAATGACCTGTGTGATTGCTCACGATAAGCTGGTCGTAAGGTGTCACACCGCCCGAAGTACGGTAATAAATATCCACTGCATCCATGTTGCCGATCTGGCTCCATGTGATGTTGCGGCTTTCGCCCTTGAGCCATACATTGCCCGAGCCGGTAGGCTGGACATTGGTGATCGTGCCAATGATCGTATTGCCATCAGTCGACTGATCGGTCACTGGGATACCGCCTATACTGGTAAGACGAATTTTAACACTGTTGTTGTTCATGTCCGCATTATTGATCACGGGTGAAACCGTTGCGGATGGTGTCCAAGCGTAAGGGCTGCTTGTAGACGCGTATCCCGCATGGATCTCTCGTATATCCGATACAAAATCATCTGTTGATAATTCTATTTTAAGATTTCCGATCGTACCGGTTTTGGTCCATGCAATGTTGTAGGGTGTGCCCACCGTCAGCGTTTGTGATCCGTCGGGTGCTGTCAACACCACGGATCCGCGTATCCTATAAGTACTGATCGAATCAAATAAAGT
>CAYODQ010000009.1:0-23010 GCA_964402785.1 uncultured Planctomycetia bacterium | reverse complement strand
GCATTCGGGATCGTCCAAGCAAAAGAGCCGCTTCCGCCTGATCCCACCGAGACACCAGTGCCGCCGGGCACGGGATTGTAAGTCGGGGAGCCTGCATTCGCATCTGTGGTGTATGAAAGATCGACTGTCCCTAAACTTCCCGAATAATTCCATGTGACGTATTTGGTGGTCGCGATCGGAAGATCAATGGGCACGCTGGGATCCGCATCCAACACTGCATTCTTAATATGCACATTGGTGATAGAACCTTTAACGTAAAAGAATGCATCTGAATCATCCGACGACTCGATATCCGAATCACCCGCTTTGCGGATACGGATGACACCCTGGTTGGTCATGATGTCGGGAACCGTCCAATTCGCATACGCCAACGCAGCGGAAGGCGCTGAAGATGCGATCTCACCACCTTTATTAGCAGATGTCACGGCACCGTCATTCCATGTGGTGCCTCCATCGGTTGAGATATTGATCTTGAAATCTGTGGCGCTACCCTGAGGTGCTGCCCATGTAATGTTATTCTGAGCACCGACCACCCATTGATCAGCGTTACTATTAGGTAGAAGTAATTGCAGTTTTGGTTTTATCTTGAATGTGGCCGACTCTCCATACACGGTCCCTGTTCCATCAGAAGTTTGCTGTATACGGATCTTGGCCGCCTCAGTCACGATCGATGAACCGATCGTCCATACATATGGCTTGGAAGATGTATTGGATGCCAGCGTAGACGTCGAATCCAAAACTGTATCACCATCGGAGTCGTAGCGAAGAATGACATTCACATTACCCATGGTGGCGCTTGCGGTCCAATCGATATTGTTGACGGAAGCAACTTTCCATTTGGCCGCTGATGTTGGGGACACATTGGTGTACGTACCACGGATACGAAATGGCGTCACATTGCTTGTCGCCACAAATGTCCTCATTGCCGCATCTGAATGGCTGGCCGGATTATCCAAGCTTTCCACACGGATACGCGCTGTGGTGGAGGAAGCGTCCGGAACCGTCCACTCCCAGCAATGATAATCCGAATCTGTGCTTCCGCAATCCGTACCGCCAGCATCTCCATCGTAGTTATAAGGTATAGATTCTGCATTGGCGTATGTTCCATCGGGGCCCGTGAGCACATCTGCAAAAGTACCGCTACCATCGCGATCCATGCGAATACGGACGTTTCCAAGATTGCCATTATTTTTCCAACGGATCAAATGCGAGCCGCCCACATAAACGACTTGGCCTTCGGTAGCGCTGGTATCCAACTGTAAATTATTCACATCGCCGCGTATCTGGAAGGCTGCCGACGTGGCGGTTGCTTCCAGGGCTGTGCCTAAATGAGTGAGGCCGGTGAATTTGAAGGTACTATTTTTCGTACCACCGATATCAATGACACTATTCGCACCGGAATCAGCTGCAACAACCGCCGACCAGTTAAAAGAAGCGGCGCCACTAGCTCCCGCGGGATTTGGAGATATGATGGTGGAAAGTCCATTGTGAATGTATTCGATCTTAAGATTCCCAAGCGTACCCGCCTTGGTAAAGTTGACGGTCGCAGCCTGTCCGATGACCAGTGTCGCTGTGCCTTGATTGGAATCCGGTGTGATCTTACCTTTGATACTAAACACTCCAGAGTCGCCATACACATCCGCCGGGAACGCATTGGATTTGACGCGGACCACGACATTATTTCCGATGGCATCCGGTACGGTCCACGCGTAAGTCTCGTTATCGACAAGAGCATTGCCGCTATTTATCGTCCCTAAAAACCCGCCCGATCCTCCAGATGTATCATATGTGAGAAGAACTTGGTTAGTTCCGCCCACATTACCTTGAGTGTTCCATGTCACATTATTGCTATCGCCTACGACCAGAGTCGACGAAGGAACTGCGACGCTGGTATAGCGTTTTTTGATCGTGAAAGCGGACGACTCGGCCACGACATTATTCGGATCACTGACCAGCTTTACGCGAACTTTGGCATTGGCTTCATAGTCATTGGGAAGCACGCTTTCTTGTATAGCCCAAGAAAATGGGGCGCTTTGTGATGTGACTGTGGATGTTCCGGCATTTCCCGTCACCGGCGCATAGGCCGCACCATTTAGCGACAACTCTACCAATACGTCTCCCTGCGCTGAAGGATTACTTGTCCAACCGATATTTTGGGTCGTGCCTATAAGCCATGGCGCTCCGGCTGTGGTGACTGATGTGAGGCGTCCTTTGATGGATGCGCTGGTAGCATCTGAAATATCATAACTCGTTACCGTGGAACAATCCGCCGAGGCGGCGTCCTGGATCTTGAGTTTGAATGCAGCGCTGTTTACAGCTGCATCTGGGATCGTCCAACCCCATGAGGCCGGAGAACCGGTTGTGGTATTGGGCGCGGGCGTGATCGCTACCCACGACCCATCCGAGCATGTCGTCGCGCCCGTCTTCGAATAATAAAGGTACAATTGATTATCGGCAAATGTTGCGGGGCTCTTGGTCCAAGTGATATTGACCGTATCACCAACATTTCCAAAAAGCGTATCTGTATTGGCGGTCGTCAAATTCAAAACGCCCTTCACGCGGAAATTGTTGCCGGAAATTACGAAAACATTGGTCGGATCCGAATCTTGCTCTACTTTAATTTTGTAAGTTGTACCCACTGCCGGCGGAAACCCGGTTTCGCCCGTTTGCCAAACATATGTATTGACGCCATTGGCCGTGGTCGTAGTCAAATTTTTTATAGTCGTGACCGTAGAACCATTGTCGAACTTGACGGTCATCGCATCCAAAGTACCATGATTACGCCAGCTGATCGTGATCGGTGAATTGTAGTCATATGAAAGCCCTGCGGATGACGGTACAAGTGTATCGATCTTGCCGCGCACCGTGAAATCGGATGTCATATCATCGAATACCGTCGCTGAGTCCGTGCTGGATTTGACGCGGATACGCTTGGTGCCGCCTATGATATCCGGTACCGTCCAATCGTAGCCTTGAGTGTCAGATAATGCCACACCCGAGCTCGGGATAAGATTACCGTACCCCCCGGCGCCGCTGGCCGTGTCATAAAAAAGCTTCACCGGATGTGTCACATCCGTATTACCCTTGGTCGTCCATGAGATATGAGCCACGTCGTCAACATAGACGGTAGCCGGTATGCTGATACTTAGAAATTGCTTACGCATCGTAAGATTGGTGGTCGTGGTGGCATACGTTGAAGAATTGTTGGCATCTACCACGCGGAAGCGTATCGTGGTCTTGATGTCGTTATAGATCGAGCTTGCCGGGATATCTAGAGCCGTATCCGGTATGGGGCCCCATGAATAAGAATTTGCGCCGTCTACAGCGGATAGATTAGTGATCACGGTTTTTGTAAAATTGCTCGGATCGTTGAATGTGGATCCATCAAGTGCATAGTAAATATTCACTGTCGCGACACCATTGGATGTGAAATCGATGGATTGAGTGGAGCCGATCTTCCATGGACCCGTAGGATTGGTGATCAGCAGACTACCTTTGATCTGAAAGTCTGTAGTTCCGTTGCCCGAGTCCGCCGTCACAGCCGCGTCGGCCTGAGACACCACCCGGATACGATCCGTTGTTTTGACATAATTGCTGTTGTTGGGTATAACCCAGTCAGCGTACCCGGCTGATGCGGTCGCCGTGGCTACTGTGTAAGGAAATCCTCCCGTACCGCTGGCCGTGTCCAACTTGATATTGACAGTATCGGATAGTGATCCCGGCGCAACCGTCCATGTCACTCTCAGCGTATCTCCTACTGAAAAGACCGACGAGTCCGCGCATGACGCGGGGCATCCTAGTTTAAGCGCAACGTTCGTAATATCAGGTTTTACGGAGAATACGGACGATACCGCCGCGACACCGTTCGTCGTATCGGAATCACCCGGTTCATAAACTTTGATCGACACATTGCTGGATACCGCGGTTGCAGGGATATTATTCCAGGCCGCGGAGACGGTCGGAAGCGTCACGCCACTCGTGATATTGTTTGGCCAAGGCCCTCCAGCGCCGTTCGTGCCCCAGTCCACTGTCAAAGCAGATGGGTTTCCATAGGCCGTCCAACTTATGGTCTGGTTGGACCCTACACGCCAGGGAGAAGTAATGGTGCCTAGAACTATGTTAGCCTTTACTGAGAATGGACCTTTGATAGAGTAGATATTACTGTTGTTGTTACCGATGATCTTGATACCCGTGGCAGCACCCTTTAAGCCGACAGGAATATTTGTCCATGGGTAGCTTAGATCGGTCGCCGGAACATCGTTGGCCTGTAAAGTCCAAGTCGCCCCCGTATTACATGTACCGGGTCCACTGTCCGTACAATCGGTTGCATAATACACATCTACGACGGTAAGTCCGCTATTTGTGCCCAGAGTCCATGTCACAGTCTGGTCATTCGCTACTCTCCAAGGTGGGCTCAGATTGGCGGTAGGCGCGGTCAATGTGAGCGACGCAATAATATCAAAGGCGCCATCCCCTCCGTCAGGGGCAGTGTCTCCTATCGTATAGGACGTAGGACTTTGTCCTGCCTTCACAACCTTTATTTTTGCGCCCGAAGTGATCGTTTCAGCGCCATCGATGACCCAGGGGTAGGTGTAGGTGCCCGAGCCATAGGTATAGCAAGGAGCTACTCCGCACGGCCCCACGTTTGATGCGATGGTCGTAGGGTAAGTACTGCCATTATTATATGAAAGATAAATATCGACATTGTTCGCGGTGCCCGACAATGTCCAGGTGATATTTTTGGTCAGGCCTCGATTCCATTCATCCGTATCTATAGGAGAGGTGACCACTAGTATGGGGCGAATTTCAAAAGCAGAAGAAGTGGCTGTCACAAGGCCGGTTGACGCGGCATCGGTAACCGCTGAGACCTTAACTTTCAGATTTGAGCTCGACACATCCCAGGCATTGTCCCAAGCATATTTATAGGTCGTCCCCGCGTCCAGTGTTCCATTAACACCAGTGACTCTGGGAAATCCGTCCATGGCGGAGTCGCCGCCATAGTTATTGTCATTGGTATCGAAAAGACCGTCGCCGTTATAATCAATATCTATACGAACGGTTCCAATACTGCCTGTCTGGTTCCACTTTATATATCTGTTACTATCCGCTACACCCCAATAATTACTAGGTGTCTCAGCCGCCGGCTCAGTCACCACATTGGTGATCGAGCCACGGATCTTGAATGTTCCATTAGTGGCATCTGACTGGCGTTTTTGGTTTGCCGCCAGCGTATCGGACAGCGCATTAGTTGTATCGTAAACTCTAAATCGGGCCGCCGTGGTGATATTGTCAGGAATTTTGACCTGAATGGAATTCGTTGATGATAGGTTGCTTCCAGAGCAATTTTGGTCGCCGGCACTACCACAAATAGCACCCAGATCCACAAATGGCCCCGTCATCATACCGGTAGCGGCACCCACACCATTTCCGGTCGAACCGTCCAACGTAAAGGTATTGCTTCCGGTAGAGGTAATATTCCAAGTCCCATTTGCGTTGGTATTTACATTGTGCCCACTAATAACGACTACATCACCGGTGGTAAGATTGTGATTACTCGCTGTCGTAATAGCGATCGGTGACGCATTCGTGGAGGAAGAAATGCTAGCAGTATTGCTGGCCAACTGAAGCTTCCAGGCATGCGCGGAAGCATAATTAGCAGCTTTCCAGGTCACGGTCGGCACGTCACCGACCACCAAGATGTCGCTGGACGGGACAGAAACAAATCCGGTGGCAGCGCCCACACCGTTGCCGGTGGAATTGTCTAGTGTGAAGACTGTATTGCTTGTTTTGGTAACGGTCCAAAATCCATTGGCGGCTGTATTGACCAGATGGCCCGCTATGGTGACCTTATCGCCGGTGGATAGATTGTGATTGGTCGTGGTCGTGATGGCTATCGGTGAAGCGTTGGTGGACGAGCTGATGGCGACATTGGTCACGCTATTCGGATACGTGATGGTCAGTGGAGGGAATTCATAATACTCCAAACCCACTTTGGCCGGCACGGCCCTTGCTTGCTGATCCCTCACAAAACCAAAATTCGTCGTGTTGACAGGCCAACCCACGACGGACAGATCATCTGCGTGTGAGTTGGTTGTAGAAACATCACCGCCTTGCACAGAGAAATCGAACATCGTATTATTCAGATCCACGGCTGTCGGCAGCGTGGTATAGCTGGCACGGATCACGTTACCCGATGCACCGCCCACACCGACACCGGTAGAACCATCCAATGAAAATGTCGTGGCGCTCACTTTAGTGATCTGCCAGTTTCCATTGGCGCTGGTATTGGTCGTATGACCGCTGATATTCACAAAGTCACCCGTGCTTAGACCGTGAGCGGCTGTCGTGATCACGATGGGTGACGCATTGGTAGAAGATGTGATAGCCACTGACGGTATGATCGTCACCGTACCCGATGCGGCGCCCACGCCATTACCGGTAGAACCATCCAATGTGAACGTGGTATTACCAACCCTTGTGATCGTCCAGCTTCCATTGGCATTCGTGTTCAGGGTATGGCTGGCTATCGTGACATGATCACCCGTCTTTAGACCATGATTCGTTGCCGTTGTTATTTGGATAGGGCTTGCATTCGTTGAGGATGAGATCGCTACCGTCACCGGATAGGTGACCGTACCACCACCATTAGTACCGCTTGCTGTAGAGCCATCCAACGTAAACTGCGTAGAGCTGACATATGTGATCGGCCACACTCCGTTGATACCGGCATTGGTATTACCGCTGATACGGACCAGGTCACCCGTATGCAAATTGTGTGTAGAACATGTGATCTGAATGGGCGTGGCATTGGTAGCTGCCGTGATCGTATTAGGGCTACCGGTGGCCATTGTTGATGGCAAAGCTGTGACGGTCGTATTCCCCACACCAAAACCCATGGGTGAATAGGTGCCATCTTCCTTAAAATCGACCACATAATATTGAACAACTTCGGTAAAGTTGGCGGCTGCGCGCCCGAAGTACCTTGTAAAAGTCAAAGTGGTCGAATTAGTTATCTCTCCTCTCACCCATATACGAGAATCAATACCCACGGTCGCCGTGCCGGGATTTGTCTGAAAAGTCAGCCATGCATTGTTCCCGCTATTGGACAGGGCCGGGATCGTAGCGGTTATGGATTGGTCAATATCATCCGCACCCGGCTGCGGCAGCGTCACCGAGCCTGAGTATACGACCGCGTCCTTCAAAAACTCTATGACCTGATAGACCACGGTAACGTTTTTAGACGTGGAAACGTTGTGCGCGCGTGTCAGCGTCAAGGTTGAAACGCTGGGAAATGTCGCCTTGAACATCAAAAGATCGGTCATCTCCAAGTCGGTGGCATTGGTACCCATCGGAGAGCGGACATTCAGGATGGGCACTGCCTGCGAGACGTTGGATAGATTCGAAGCTAGCGTGATGTTCTTCGTCCTGCCGGTAGGTGACGTACCATTCACAAAGTTGGTCTTACCGGACTGCACGTAGACACCATCTGAAAACTCCACGATCTCAAGGACACATGAAGAGTTTCGGGATGCACCGCCACGCTCAACGAAGATTTCGTCCGTATCCCCATTGGCATCCATACCGATGAACTCCGCCACAAAGAAAGTGTTCTGGTCGCGCGGTGTCGCAGCGTTGTCTGACGTAGCTTTCAAAATAATGATGGACTTCGATGTCCTGACGACACTGCTAAGCGTCACGGTCGCGTTCGTATCATCCGAGTCGAATGTGACCGTTTTCCAGTACACATTCTTGATCTGTGCGGCATCGGCTTGCGAAGTAATCAAGCACGCCGCAAGCGCTAACCCAAAAACGACGGCTATGTTTTTTATGCGGATACTCATCATATCTTCACCATACCGCTTGATGCCTGCTCAACTTCCTTGGGCATATGCTGAATAAAGTCCACTTGCTTCAAGATCCTCTTTTCAATTCCTTCTTTGGTCTTGACCTGTTTGATGGTGAGTTGAACTTTATCACCCTCCAGGATCTCTGAAAACCTCTTATAACCTTTGAGCAGAGTGGATTTTTTGAACTCAGCCCAGATCTCACTCTCTACACCGGTCTCTTTATCCGTCTCATAGGTCACAGCCATCCCATAATTATTTTTAGCGGCCACGGTTCCCTTAAAATACTTGATGATCCCCGGAACTTTATCATCCGCTTCGTCAGCATCCGGCAAAACAACAGCTTTCTCCTTCTTCTCACCAGAAGTAAGCAATTTGAGCGCTTTTGGAGCCGTCTCCTTTTTTGGAACAGCTGGAGATTTGATATCTGTCGGACTCAACGCGGGCACTTCTTTCTTTTCCTTGCTTATAAGTTTTTTGAGATCTGCCGCCACATCCGCTGCCGTGCGCTCAGCCGCCAGAGAGATCCCGCAAGCTTGAGAGGCCATCACAGCACACATAGACACGGTCAGTATCATGCGTTTCATACATTCACCTTCTCTTCGGATTCGGCATAATTCCACTTGGTGCTATAAAACGAAAAAACCGATTCCTTGGAACCGGCTCTCAAAGTCATTTGTCCCTTCATGGCATCGCCCTGCCAAAGCCCCTGCCAATAAATGGTTTGCCCTGCAGAATTGGTCTGCGCGGCTTGCCATTGAAAAATCCCGCGGGTTTTGGGGACCAAAAGATAAGTCGAGCTCTGAAATCCTTGCGAAGCTAAGCTCTGCGAATAGAAACGCCCGTCTTCAAATGTGATCGTATCTCTTTGGATAGTCCCTGCTTTCGGATCTACCAATTCCACATTCCATACCGTGCCGTCAATTTCACGAAGCGCTAATGGGCTTTGATTCTCAAATTTTGTCTTCTCAGTGAACTCCGCTTCTTTTTGCGTCAAAAGAGATTGGTATTGAGTCTGAACCTGCTGTTTGGAAATATAAAGATAGATCGTGCTGCCCATCGCGAGGATCACAAATCCGCCCACCAAGTACAAAAATACCGGACTTACTTTTTTGGCCTTAGCCGCCTTTTGCAGCTCCTCAGTATGCTCTTGAACCCGGTTTAACACGGCCTTCTTAAATTCTTCAGAACCATACACAGATCCACGACGCAGGCTTTTCTCGACGTTCGCCACTTCTTTGGGGTCAGCCTGTAATACGTATTTCTCATAAGCATCAGGATTGTCTTTGTTGGATAGAAAATTCTTCACTTCTTCGACCTCGACCAACCCCTGGCCATGATTTTGGACAAAAGCATGAAAACTGGAGTAAAGATTCTGCGTATCTCTAAGATGGATATGCCGGGTCAACGCCAACAAAGAGGTAACCTTTTCAACCAACACCGACCGAAAGCGGGATTCGAACAAATGGCCATGTTTGGCATACCGGCCATTGTAATACTTGGTATATAAGGAACTAAGATCATGCATGATCTGGGATATAGAAGCGTCATCACCCGTTTCAACAAGGAGTTCAATACGGTTTGGAAGAAGGTTATAGGAGTAGAGCTTGAATTTGTGCTGACTTTTGTATTTACTTACAAGCTCTAGGTACATTTTATAGTCATCCTTGTCCTTGAATATCACTTCGTCCTCCGAAGTACGGGCAACCACGTAGTGAATTGCTCCATCTAAACTTATTCTAGGCAACCTAGGCATTTTTTCGTTTAACTTTCAGCCTCTCAGAGGGCGAGTGCCTGGCACTTTCACTCTTTTTCATAAAAAAACCAGGCGTCTCCTTATTCCTCTACGCCTTTTGGCGGAGAACCGCGCCTGGATACTGTTTCGTGGCAGCCTGCCAGTCCTGAGTCAGGAGTTCGGAGTAGTGTGTTCGGAGTTTATTGCTCCGAACTACGAACTCCGTGCTCCGAACTAAGGATGCAACGGTTTTGCGCCCCCTGGTTACCCAAGGTTTGCCCTATGCACTTTTTATCAAATATATCAAAGAATCTAATCTACCAATTAATAGCTTACTTGAATTTCACGCCCATGTCAATAGGGCTCAATTTCATAATTATCCGAGAAGTATGTATTCGTAATCACCCGACACACGCACTACGGTCATGCCATTTTTATCGCTGACGCTCATCAGGGCGCCATCGGGTGAGAAATGAAGCGTAGATCCGCTCCCCAATCGGAGCTGAGAAAGTACACCATCATCAAAACTGTAGACATTCTTTTTTCCCGCTCGGACGGTGTAGGTTTGGGTGGTATCCATCGCACTCTTAAAGGCGGCCCGCACCACTTGCTTAAAGCGGGCGTTTTGCTGCGCCTGTTGCTTGGCAACGTTTATCCTGGTCGTCTTTCCGTTGGGCCAAACTTTGGTTTGTATGGTAGCTTCTCCCGCGTTATTGAATTTATAGGAATAGGTCGTTTTTGCCCCGGCAGCATCGGTAAATTCCATAGTCAGACCATTCTTCTTGACCTCGATACTCCCATCAGCATATTCAACCGTCTCCATCAGCGTGCCATCGTTCATGGTGACTGGTTTTGTCGTTGAGTAGAATTGGCTGACACCGCTCTCGAACTGACGATAGGTTTCGTACTTGCTGATATATTTCTGTCCCGTGGGAGTATAATCAAAATAATAGTTGTAAACATAAAGCACGTCGGCAGGATCCGCGTAGATCTTCTGCTTCATAAGCCCATCTTGATAAAAAGTCGTGTATGTTCCGTCAGACGATAGACGCGAAAATAAGAGGCCTTCACGATATTGATCGATGGTATAAGTGTCCGTATTGTTGTCAGCGGTGTACACCGTATAGGTCTCGCCATCCTGATAAGTGTAAACCTTGAGAGAGTTTTTGACGCGCTCTTTAGCTAGACGCCCATCACTGTAATAGCTTTTTCCATCTTTATCCGTTTTGAGGGTCATGACTTTCGAACTAACTTGTGGAGGCAGAACCGCGGCTTCAAGATTCGCGTTAGCGGACGCTGGTATTAATGTTTTGGAGGATGTTTCCTTTTGAGAGTTGGTTGCTTGGGCGGAATGAACACTGAATAGAAGAGAAAAAACCGCTACAAACGCGATACGCCTTGCGGTGCAACGAGCAACTGTCTCCATACGCCCTCCCCAGATGGTAGTCTGGCGATCCGCCCTTACCTTGGTGGCGGACCCATGACTTTGCGAACCGGGATCACTCCCGGGGTGCCGTTTTTCACTCCGAAAGACGGTAATACAATTAGAGATTACATGAATTACTAAGGACTTACTAGACTATGTTAAATTTGATAAGTATTGTTAAATTTTCTCGTCAGTGGTACCGGGTTCAAATGCAGCCACGACGGGTTTTTTAACCGCTTCTTCAAGCTTAGTTTTTACTTCATTAACAGCAGCTGGTATCGCGACAGGTTCAGCCACGCTCTCTTTTTCTTTGGAAACAAGGGCGCCACCAGATGTCTCGGCGCTATTTTCAGCCGATCTAGGCTTAACTTCGGCCCCTGGGTCAGCTCCTTCTTCGGTCGTGGGAGATATAGCCGTGCGGTTGGCCGTCGAAAAACTGTGTTCCACGGTTTTTTTACCACCATCCAATTGCTCTGAGATACTTCCGCTCATCTTATCCTTGGCCCACTCGCCATGGATGAACACGATACCCTCTTTGCCGGTTTGCATGGTCTCCCATACGGCTAGATCGGACTCCTCATCTGGCACGCTGATCGTATAATTGGTCCATGTAAAGCCACGATCCATGAGAGACTTGCTGTTGAATTGGCCATTCTGGAAAGTAAATAGATCTTTTTTACCCTTTTGCTTGGGATCGGAGGATGTCGTATAAACAATATCCCAGCTAGAGCCATTCAGATCCGTTTTTTTATCGGCTATCCGTTTGCGTTTCTCCTGGATCAGCTTTTCTTCGGCCTCCGTACGCTTTTTGACAACAGGCGCGGCGGGTGTTTCGGTGCTCTCTTCATCGGCCGCAAGGAGAGGTGTGAAACTCAGGAACGAAGAAAGAAGTATAAATCCAAGTAGGCCGCGCTTATTCATGATTCCTCCGTGTGCATGTGGATAATATTAAAATTGTAAGCTATATCGAAATAAAATTCAATCAACTCTCGGTGAGCGGCCTGTAGATCACTCCCACACCCGCTTTGAAATTACCGGCAAGCGAAAGCTCATCCTGATAAAGCCAGTAATTGATGATCTCGTCTTTGAATTGCCAAAGCAGCTTCAAGTTCGAGCCGTCTTCTTGAGGAGCGCTACCTTGACCACCCCATCGACGGATCAAATAATTCCTCATATCTTTATCCAGGCGTTCCTCGTCGCTGTCTGACACAAAAACATGGTACATGCAAAGCTTATGATCCTTGAAAGTATAAAATACATCCGCTTCACGCCCCAAAAATAGCTGTCCGCTGGCCTGCAAAGTCGTGTAACGGCCCTCTTCCCCCGGCTTCGGAGAAAAAAATCGCTTTGCCGTATTGGGAACGCTAAATGATGCATGGTTAGCCGTAGCAACATCATCAGATGACATACCCCATTGAGCATTCACAAATGCGACTGCGCCAGATGAATCGGCGACAGTAGTATTTTTGGATTTAAAGCTCAGTGCCGTCAGAATAATAGCTATTACCAACAGTATCGGAAGAACTATTTTTACTTTTAACATATTACTCCCAAATCCTAATAGCAGTTTGCTCAAAAAGCCTCAGATGCTAGGCGCACACGAGTGAGCGCGGAGGCGCTATGGGAATAGCGTCGCACAAGCGAACGAGTTGTGCAACGACGCAGATGAGGCTTTTTCAGCAGACTGCTATGCGCCTTTCTGTTTTATGAAGGACTCTTTATTTTTTTTCAGAAGCGGCTCAAGTTGAGATTCAGGTAGTTCATAAAAAACTCCGCTGGGATCCGCCTTCAAAGCTCGGTTCTTTTTATCGGCCGCCTGAGCGCCCAAATAAATAGAGAAAGGCTCAAGCTTATCCCCATTTTTCCATTGTAGACGTATCCACGGGTTTTGACCCGTAAAATCTTTGCCCGCTTTGGCTGGATCCAGCACATCATTGCCATAAAGATTGTAGAGTGAGGATAAAAATTCATTGATCTTGGCCGTATCGATCTCCGCAGCGTCATCTTTAAGTGACCAAACAGGCGCAGACCCCTCGGAGGATTTTTTCTTCTCGAATACAAGCGGCTTGGCTCCAACATTCGTTATTTCAAGCGACTCCACTTTGGAAGCTTCGATGCCGGCAGGCCTAAAATCGGCAAACACGCGGTAATTGGGTTTGTTCTCATCGGAAAAAATATTCAGCGTAGCCAATAGATCTGTGTGGGTGGCTATGACGCGAGCTACATTGGCAAGCCGCACAAAATTTTGGGAGCCCTTGGGCCGTTTGGTGCTGAGATAAACTTCCTGAAATTTATCGGGAAGAGACGTATCCAGCCGGATACTGATAGCTGTCTTATCGGTCAAACCAAAATCCCCAAGCACCTCGGTGTTCTCTGCCCTGATCTCGCCGCGCACCTTCCAGATCTGCTCCAGAAAATTATCCACGGAATTTTGCCTTGTGGGTGCGCCGTATTGATTGTCGATCTTCCACGATCCGCTGTCATTTTTGGACATCACAATACTGACCCCGGAGGGGTGCGTGATGGATATTTTTTTGACGTCTGACTTAGTGAGAGCCTCCGTCATCAGCGAAGCTTCAGTCGCATCCTTTGCACTGTCGGGTTTAGGGCTCAGAATGCCCGACTTTTTGACAAATACAGCCGAAAAAAGAAGAGCCAGGATGATCACAAGAAAAATAAGCTTCTTCAGCTTCATTCGTTATGCGCCTTCAAAGCAGACAGGTAAAACTCTTTTTCTTTGTTGCGGATAAACAAACGAATAAGAGCACCCAAAAGAAGCAGGATCGGGACAAGCAGCACTGAGAAAAATTTATACCAAACCTTGGCGGCATTGGAAACAGGGTTTAAATTCCTCAAGATCACCGCGTTGGTGCGAACCTGTATCAGATCTTCCTCTAGCAATAAACCGTCAATGATATTGGCGAAGAACCCAAGATTTCCGCCGTTCTGGATAAGGTTTTCTCCGAAGGCATCTGAACATCCGACGATCAAAAGCCGGCCGGGTTTTGCAATGCCCATAGACTTAGCCTCCTCGGCTTTGTCGCCCTCAACCCACACAGGAGGCGTACCGAACTCGTCTTTGAAATTTCCTTCCAGAAGTACGGCCAAAGGATATTTGCCTTTCAGCTCTTTGGGCGGCTCTGAATTTTTGGCGTTCAGATTTTGGCCATCGAACGGCTTAAGCCAGCTTTTTTCGGTGGACGTGAATAAGGTCGTCGCCTTTAGCCCTGCTTTATCGAGCGTATCTTTGGTGACATCTAATGCCGAACCCCAGAGGTATGCCAGTATCGGGATGCGGCGTGTCAGAGAAGCCTCTTTGTTCATGGTGGCCTCGTTCACGATGATCTGATTGGGAAATTTGACCGGCATCTCCAAAGCGAATGGGCCTATCCTCTGCCCCGATGAAAGTGACACGACCTGTGAGTTCATATCCATCAAAATAGAGTCGTTGATCTTCACACCCCATTTCTCAATGAGCTGATTAATATCGAGCGTTCTCTTCTTCGGAACAGCCACGAGCTCTTGATCATCCCGTGAGTAGGTGTATTCATATCCTTGAGCTGCCAACACCACGGTGCCGCCATTGAACAGAAAACGATTGATCTCGTAGCGTTGACGCGCATTGAGAGAGCCGGGCTCCAACAAAAGAAGCGCTTTGGCATCGGACGGGATCGGGTCATCTTTGGTTAAATTCACACGCGCCACGTCATAACCGTTGTTGCGCATGAGAAGCACAGCGGTTTTAAAATTATCCTCGTAATTAAGCTCGGCCTTGTTGTCGCCGGAAGCAAGAAGCTTCTCCAGCTCTTCGGATAACTCCTCCTTCTTGGCCGGGGCAAAAACTGCAGCCTTGGGCTTTTGCTCAAGCGTCATCTTATAAACCCGCGACACGATCTGATACTCGAGATCACCCAAAGATTGCGGCACTAGCCGCGGCAAGATCTCCGCAGCTTTTTCCTTATATTGGATCACAAGCGTCGAGTAAATAAGTTTGACACCAACTTCGTCCTTTTGTACGGACTCCACTTGGAAAGGTGCCACCCCGTCATTCCTCAACTTCTCCTTCATCTCATCATCTTGATCGCCGGTATCCAGGTGGATGGTTTTGTACTTGAGTTGACCACCCGAGATCGCGCGAAGCTCCTCGAGCTTATCCGTAACTTCCCGCTCAAATGTTTTGAGCGGCGTCGGCATATGCTCCGATGGAGAGATATAGAGTTTGAGTTGGACGGGCACTTTGAGACTGCTCAATACTTTCTTGGTGACGGGAGAAATGGTATTGGCTTTGGCTTCCGTGAGATCGAAGCGGCCAAGCGACAGATCCTGCACCAGCCAGTTCACCAACACGAAAGAAACAAAACAGACGGCCGAAGCGGTCGCGAATATGATCTTGGCTTTGGGCCGGTAGCGGCCCTCAAGCGACAAGCCGTTCAAGAAAATAAATATAAAAATACCGGCAACAAAATACAGGATATCTCGGGTATCCAGAGCTCCCTTCGCAAACGAGGTCAAATGAGTGGCCACTCCCACATGATTTTTAAAGAAATTGCCAATACCAGGCAGCCAGCTATCGATAGCACTCGCAAATCCGTCCGTCCCCAAAAAGAAAAGGGTGAACACCGTGACCACCGTCAGGATGAACGCCACGATCTGGTCTTTGCAAAGGCCGGATATAAAAATACCCACCGCCAAATAAAAAGCGCCCATGATGAACATGCCCAGATATCCGCCGACGATGACGCCGGGATCCAATTGTCCCACCCACGAGATCATAAGCGGCAATGTCCAGGTGGTCATCAGAGCAAAACCATAAAAAACCACACTCGCGAGATACTTGCCCAGCACCAGCTGAGACGGCTTCATTGGGAATGTCAAAAGGAGTTCATACGTATTGCCGCGCCTATCCTCCGCCCACAAACGCATGGCGATGGCCGGGATAAAAATAGTCAAAGTAAACGGCAGTGAATTAAAAAAGGGCCGCATGTCAGCCTTGCCGGCCTGGAAGAAATTCAGCATAAAAACACCATTGGTGAATAAAGCAAAAACGATCAGGAAGATCGCCGCGATCGCCGAATTAAAATAAGCGCTCAACTCCCGCCGAAAAATCGTCAAAAGTCCGTTCATTCCTCAGACACCCTCTTTTTTCCGGAGCGCAAAAATAAACTTAAGAAAACATCCTCGAGTGACGCATCATCCTTTTTGGACGCCTGGGCACGAAGCTCCGGTATCGTGCCGTGCGCCACCATCTTCCCTTCTTTTAATATGAGAAGCCTCCCCGCCACGGCGGAAACTTCCTGAAGGATATGGGACGAAAAAATAATGGTTTTGGTGGCCGCGAGCTCCTGGATCAGCTTACGGATACCGATGATCTGAAGCGGATCTAAGCCGGAAGTAGGCTCGTCCAAGATGATAACCTTGGGGTCATGCAAGATAGCTTGCGCTAAACCGACGCGCTGGCGATAACCGAGAGATAATTCGAATACACGGTGTTTCCACACCGGAGTCAGAGAGCATTTGTCGATGACCCAATCCTTACGCTCTTTTAAAAGGTGGCCCTTAAGCCCCCTCGCACGGCCCACAAAAGTCAAAAACTCATCCACACGCATATCTTGATAAAGAGGCGGCGTCTCAGGCAGGTAACCGATATGGCGACGCGCTTCAATGGGGTTTTCCAAAATATCGATCCCATTGATCTTGGCTGTGCCGCGGGATGGGTAGATAAAAGTCGTGAGGATGCGCATCAGCGTCGTCTTCCCGGCGCCGTTTGGCCCCAGAAATCCGACGATCTCTTTCTCACCAAACTTAAACGATACGCTGTCTACGGCCTTAACTGAACCATAGAGCATGGTTAAATTTTTGGCTTCAATCATAGTCTTTATAGCAAATTTACAGCTGCGCGGGTTTCAAAGCCGCCGCTTGCGCTTTTTCAAACTTCTCGATCTCTTCTGAGAACTTATCCTCTTCACTAACCGTCTCCGGCGTCTCGAACTGCTTGAGCGGCTGCGAAGAAGGCGCCGGTCTTACGACTGAGACCGGCTTGATCACAACTTCTTCTTTTTTAGCAGAAATTTTTGGAATAGACAATTTTTTTTCGCGAGGCTTTTCTTGGACTTTCTTTGCCGCAGGAACCACGGGCACATTTACTGCGGCGGGGATCGTTTGCTGTCCCTGCCAATTCTTTTTCATGACGAAACTATAATCTACGACCTTTTGGCCATTTTCAAGAAGCTCGGAAATATTGCCCTGCATTTTATCCCCGTCCCATTCCCCTCTTAAAAACACGATACCCTCTTTGCCGGTTTGCATCGTCTCCCAGACTAGCGGCTTCTCAGAAGCCGAGCCCTGACTGAGCGTGTAATTGGTATCCGCAAAACCTCGAGCGGATAGATTGCGGCTTCTGAACTGATTTTTCTGAAATGAAAATATGTCTTCCACGCCAGATGTATCGGGATTTTGCATATTCACAACCGTCACTTCCCAGCTTGTGTTTTCCAAACCCACTTTGGATTTATCAGCCCAAACCGTGGTGCCGGATACCAACGCCATCACGAAAAAAAAACACAGGAACACCTTTTTCACTTTCACGATACCTCAACACAAACCTTTATTTTTTGCCCCGACTCATCCCGCCACCATTCCAGGTCTGGCGGGTCGCGATGTACGCACGGATAGCTTCGGACTCCTTGGAATTAGGATCGATCTGCAAATATTTCTCAAGGTGGTACATTGCCTTGTCATGCTTATTCATGTCTTCAGCGTACAAATAGCCTAAATTATAGTGGATCTTTAAGTTGTTGGGATCGAACTCAAGCGCTCGGACGTACTCGCGCTCTGCTTCAGCGAATTTTTGATTTTGAGTAAAAAAAACGGCCATGTTGTAGTGCATCTCCGCCGTTTCTTTCAAAAGAGCCCTGTTCTGAGCGGCCATCAGCTTGATCTTTTCAGGTGCTTGATTGATCAACTCGTTCAGCTCGCCATTGGCCTTAGAGAGTGTCGTATTTTGCAGCTGAATATTATCCAAAAGCTGCTTTTGTCCCCGGATCTGAACGATCATGCTCATTTCGCGAGTTTGATCCTTCTTGATGCGCTCCAAAGCTTTTTTGAGCTTACTCTCCATCACGCTGATCGTCTCGCCCAACTGCGCATTATCTTCACGAAGGCGCTTGGCTTCACGATCCAGCACCTGAAACTCAGGCGAGCTCTGAACTTGCTGGGTCAAAAGTGTGCGAAGGCTGGTATTTTCTTTATCGATCGCGTCTTGCTTCTCAAGCATCTCTTGATAGGATTGTTTGAGGGCATCGAAATTTTGAATAACGGATGCGACCTCGGCTTTTAGCCGCTCATTATCCTGCAAAAGTTTATCTTTTTGAGCCATAAATGACTTATTGGCTTTTTTAAGATTCTCGAGCTGGGTCTCCATCTCTGACCACTGAGCTTTCTCTTGCAACAAATTTTTGGTCTGCGACAGCACGTTATTACGATCCTGCTCCAATTCTTCGTATTTCTTTTTTAATTCCTGGTTTTCTTTCTCCAATAGCTGGTAATCCGCTGCAGGGCGCGGCTTAAATAAGTCAGGCTTGGATTTGATCAGCACATACACAGCAGAGGCGCCCGCGACGGACAGCGCGGTCACCAAGACCCCTATCAAAATATTGCGGGGCAATCCCGACGGCATGGGTGACATCAGGCTTTCACCGCGGCTTTAAGATCCGTCTTGAGATCCACCGGCGGTGCATCCACGGCACGAAGATTCACTGGGTTAAAAGACGTATCCGATGAATAGTCCGTGTAGCTCTTGTAGATCTTATCGACGGCTTTTTCTTCGCCAACGACAAGAGTGTTGCCGTACATGATATGCGGTGTGATCAAGATCAAAAGCTCGGTGCGGCTATGCGTCGTTGAAAATGAATTGAACGGTGCTCCTATGATCGGAAGATCGCCAAGGATGGGCACTTTCTTGCGGCTTTCTGTTTTCTGATCCTGCCTTAAACCGCCGATCAAGATGGACACACCATCTCGCACCATCACTTGCGTCTCAGCCTCTGTCTGATTCAAGATCGGGATCTCATTGCCCGAAGGGGTCGTGAGCGTATCAGTCACGGATGATACCTCCGGCTTGATCTTCATGGAGACGAAGCCATCCTCATTGATCACGGGTGTCACCGCAAGCTTGATACCCACATCAATAAAAGTCACATTTTCAGCCACGGTGCTGCCGCCGCCCGAAGAAGATGTGGTTGTCGTGGTCACGTACGCCTGCTTATCACCAATGTGAATACTGGCTTCTTGGTTCGACACCACCGAAATTTTAGGATTCGATAAGATCTTGGTATCTCCTATTGTCTTGATCAAATTGATCAATGTCTCAAACTGATCCTTCCCTAGACTACCAAAAACAAGATTTTCCGTCAGCTTGCTTTTTGCGCCGGCAGCAGGACGGGCTGTTGGTGGGATGTTGATATTGTCATCGATGAAGCTGGTTCCTACGCGCGCTAGATTGTTAACCGGGTGATTGCCGACAAAAAACTCGGTGGAGTTCATGAATTGCTTGAACATACCTTCCCATTGGATCTCGGCGGTCAAATTATTGGTCAGCGTGCATTGCACGATCTTTACATCGATCATAACCTCTCTGGTTTTACTATCCAGCTGGCCTACGAGTTTATCGATCTCCTCCATACGCTCGGGAAGCGTGTCCACGATCACACTGTTGGTGCGCTCATCCGCCACGGCAGAGCCGACCTTCTTGGCATCCAGGCGGGTCTTGAGCCTTGCCTCCACATCCACTGCCTTGCCGTATTTGAGCGGATAGACTTTGATCTGTTTTTTTTGCTCGAGAGAAATAAGAGCTTCTTCCATTTTCTTGAGATTTTCTTCCGTATCCATGACCAGGACGGTGCCCGACTCCGGATCCACCAAGAGACGGCCGATATCGCTTTTAAGCACATCAAAGAGAGAAAACACCTGCTCCGGCACCGCATATTTTATTTTGAAAAGCTTCACGGTGCGTGTATCCGAAAATTTGCGTCCGAAACGCTCTTTATATTCGGCTTCGGTCATGATGTAATACACATCTCCGATCTTTTCAAAAGCCAGCTGGTTGGTGATAAGGATAATATCCAAAATGTCGCGGATCGGCACGTTGTTGAGTAAAAGCTGGACGCGGCCTGACACATTTTTGGATACCGCCAAATTCATGCCGCCTTTTTGCGCCAAAAAACGAAGCGCGTCGGATGCTTCTATATTTCTGAGATCCAGCGACACCAACTCATCCAGGCCTTTGCTGCTAGGCTTTACAGATTGATCATCCTCAGGAGCTGCTTCCTCCGAGCCGTCCTCAGAGGGCACAGAAGTGAAGCTACCGGCCGGAGCCTCTGACGCTTCCTCAGCGGAAGCATCGACGGGCTCTTCAACAGCAACAGGCTCCTCAGTCGCCTCGTCTACAGGGGCTCCCGCTGCCGCATCTTCCGCTTTGAGCGAAACAGGCATTTGAAAACAAAGCACCGCGATCAACCAAACACATAAGATAAGTTTTGGTTTTTTCATATTATCTCAACTCGTACTCATGGTCTTCAAAAGACACAATGACATGATCTTTGAAGATCGCCTCTACTTTGACGTTGTCACCGATCATCTGCCCCCTTTTGACAAAAAAAGTACGCTGCTGCGATTTGTCTTCCACAATAGCATCTGGATTTTTGGACCAGGAGATCCCCACAAGCGCCAGATTTTGTATCGCTTCCGCTGTTTCTGCAGGAGCTAACTCCACCTTCTTTTCTGCAGCCGGTGCCGGCTCTTTTGGGCCTTCTTTGAAAATATCGCGGCTAGAGATCTTTTGAAAATAATAAGAAGACTCTTGTAGCGGCGCCACTTGTTCTTTTTGGAACGGGACCATCATATCTTTGGCGGGCGCAAAATTAGGCGGTCTTTGCAAATTACGCGCAGAGGCGGCTGCATCAAACACCACATACACGCTTAGACATCCCGCCAATACGATCAGCCCTTTATTGACATCGCCGATACTGATGACGGATTTGCGCCGGGTCGTTTTGGTCTTTTGCGAATTGCGTTTCCAAAAAGACAAAACCCCGAGCAGCTGCCCTGGGATCTTTGCTAAAGAAAAACTCGATGCTTTTTTTATACGAACGGGCTTCGAGGCCTCCGCTGCGGGAGCGGATCCTGACGCCGGCTTTCCTGCTGCCGGCTTACTTGCTTTGTTGGACTCCTCGATCAGCTTTAGAAGCTGCTGTTCTGGAGTAAGCGATTTGTCCTCTGCCATCCGTATTGCGCCTCTTCTTCCATGATTTCATTGACCAGACCCACGTCGACGACGGCTTTATTCTTCATGAGCATAAGCTTGAGTGCCTTGTGACAAAAAAGGGTGACTTGGCGTGGATAGCCCTGTGTAAATTGATAGATCTCGCGAAGAGACTCGTCCAAAAAAAGATCCATCCTAGAACGATAGCCCGCTTGCTGGATACGAAAGAAGATCATCTCTTTCATCTCTTCCAGACCCATCGGATTAAGCTTGGTCTTAAAACTGATGCGATCCATAAAATTCGGGATATTTCGTATCGTACCCATAAGCTCCATCTGACCCAAAAGCACCAGCTGAAGCAGCTTGAATTGATTGGTCTCATAGTTCATGAGAAGGCGCAAGACTTCCATGGACATAGGATCCAGCTTTTGCGCTTCGTCGATGATCAAAATAACTGTTTTTCCCTCGACAACTCCTTTTTGAAAAAGAAATCGCTCGAGAGACTCCCGCATCTCCGTGAGAGTGGGCGGTGTAGCTGTAGGACTCTGAAGCGGTACCCCAAAATTTTTGGCGAGCGAATAAATAAAATCATTGCGATTTTCAAATGAAGGATCCAGCATGATGTGGAATATAAAATCGTCACGCTGACGAAGATCTTGTACAAGCTTACGTGAAAGTGTCGTTTTGCCGGTACCTACATCACCCAGCACTACGCCTAACCCGCGCTTCAAACGGAGCTCAATCAAAATATTCGTCAGCGCGCGATCGTGTTCACCAGAGGAATAAAAAAATTCGGGGTCCGGGCTAGTCGAAAAAGGTTCCTTGTCAAAACCTAGAACTCGATAGTAGCTCATAGTCCCTCCGCTTTTCTCCTCAAACGGCTTTTATCAATACCTGGTACTTCGATATCCAAACAGGTGCTGACGCCATGAAATAAGACAACCCTTTATAATGGCAAAGTTGGTTCTTAAGATCATAAATAGAATAAGTTCTCTTTTTTTCTTTGACGATGCGAGCACCTTTATTTTGACTGACTTTTAACTTCTGCATTGCTAAAAAATATCCTCCTTTCGTTTCATTAACTCATGTCTCATAGAGACACCCTACCCCTTTCATGACCTTTGCTTTACAAAATACGGTCATGATATGGGAAGTTTAGATTAGCATTTCTATGAAAATTGTCAAGTAAGGTAAAGATTGTTAAAAGAAGACAAAGAAACATCTCGCCAAGTAAATAGACCTTAAAGCGTGAAGCAGTAAACCGAGACAAGGCGTTGCCTCCGGGATACGCTCCGGCCGCCCTGTCCGCCAGATGCGGATCCGCCTTCGGCGGACGAGCGGCCTCGCTTCGCTCACCCCCTCACCTATGAAAGTAATGGTGATCCATGCGGTTCGGGGGTTTCGAAGACTCCCTACGGAAACACCTTGTCTCAGTTTACTGCTTTAAACTATTAAGGCTATTTACGTGCCTCGACTTCCATAGAATGGCGAACAAAATCGAAGTGCGTTACCGGCTCAGCTTTTGGATACGCGAGAGACTCGGTTCTGTGTATAATGGTTTCTTTCATGCGCCCATAGCTCAATTGGATAGAGCGCTTCCCTCCGAAGGAAGAGGTTGCTGGTTCAACTCCAGCTGGGCGCATTGAGCTTAACCTCTTTTCATCCTGCTCAATTTCCGCCACAGAACGCGGCTGACCTTCCCCCTCAAACCGTAACACTCACAACTTAGTTTTCTTAAGTGTTTGGG